>NZ_JBIPDG010000010.1:0-195014 GCF_044006275.1 Providencia sp. 2024EL-00732
TAAGTAGGTGACTAAGGCGAAAAACATAGCTAACACCCCTGCAAATTGAAGGGTAGCGATTTAAGCTATACCCTAGATAATTCAGTTTGTAGGTAGGCGGCAAGCGACTGAGACCTTAGGAGCATACATAAGTATGTGACTAAGGCGAAAGAGCGTAGCCAACACCCCTACAAACTGAAGTATGACGGGTATAATGGGTATATGAAAAAAGGTACATTTTACCAACTAACACAAGCCTCACCGCTTCCTGATCTTGAAGCCCATGAATGGCTAGCTTGCGAGCTTGCTGCTCAATTGTGGCGTAATGGGAAGCGAGTTCTGATTGCTTGCGAAACGCAGCAACAGGCAGAAAAAATAGATGAAACCTTGTGGCAGCGTGACCCACATCAGTTTGTTCCCCATAATTTAGCGGGTGAAGGCCCTCGTTATGGTGCGCCTATTGAAATTTGTTGGCCTGCCAAACGGGGAAATACGCCACGTGATATACTGATTAATTTACAAAATCAGTTCGCAGATTTTGCCACGGCTTTCCATGAAGTGATAGACTTCGTACCTATTGATGAAACTTTAAAACAGTTGGCGCGTGAGCGGTACAAAATATACCGTAGCGTCGGCTTCAATTTGACTATGGCGGCGCCGCCAACTTACTGAATACAAAAGATAATGGAAAAGAAACCAGATAGCCCAATGAATGAGCCTTCGCTCGATAAAACCTATAACCCCGCAGAAATTGAGCAATCACTGTATGCTCACTGGGAGAAAAGCGGTTATTTCAAACCTAATGGGGATACCACCCAAGATAGCTTCTGTGTCGTCATTCCACCACCGAACGTCACTGGTAGCCTGCATATGGGGCATGCCTTCCAACAAACCATCATGGATACCATGATCCGTTACCAACGTATGCAAGGTAAAAATACCTTATGGCAAACAGGTACTGACCACGCAGGTATCGCGACTCAAATGGTCGTTGAGCGTAAAATTGCGGCAGAAGAAGGCAAAAACCGTCACGATTACGGCCGTGATGCATTTATTGACAAAATTTGGGAATGGAAAGCAGAATCTGGCGGCACTATTTCTCAACAAATGCGTCGGCTAGGCGACTCTGTTGATTGGGAACGCGAACGCTTCACCATGGATGAAGGCTTATCTAAAGCTGTTAAAGAAGCTTTCGTTCGTCTCTACAAAGAAAACTTAATTTACCGTGGTAAGCGCCTTGTTAACTGGGACCCAAAACTGCACACCGCAATTTCTGATTTAGAAGTTGAAAACCGTGAAGTTAAAGGTTCTATGTGGCACCTGCGTTACCCATTAGCTGACGGGGCAAAAACCGCCGAAGGCAAAGACTATTTAGTCGTTGCTACTACACGTCCTGAAACCATGTTGGGAGATACTGGCGTTGCTGTTAACCCAGAAGATCCTCGCTATAAAGATTTGATTGGTAAAGAAATTATTCTACCAATTGTTAACCGCCGTATTCCTATTGTTGGTGACGAGCACGCCGATATGGAAAAAGGCACGGGCTGCGTGAAAATCACCCCAGCTCATGACTTTAATGACTACGAAGTCGGTAAGCGCCATCAGTTAACGATGATTAACATGATGGATTTAGATGGTAACGTACGTAGCGAAGCTGAAGTTTTCGATACTAACGGTAACCCATCAACCGCTTATAGCAGCGAAATGCCTGAAGCATACCGTGGCATGGAGCGCTTTGCAGCACGTAAAGCTATTGTGGCAGAGTTTGAGCAATTAGGCCTACTCGTTGAGGTGAAACCTCATGACCTCACCGTCCCTTATGGCGATCGTGGTGGTGTCGTTATTGAGCCAATGCTAACTGACCAATGGTATGTACGTACTGAGCCTTTAGCCCGTGATGCCATCAAAGCTGTCGAAGACGGTCGTATTCAGTTCGTTCCTCGCCAATACGAAAACATGTATTTCTCGTGGATGCGTGATATCCAAGATTGGTGTATTTCTCGCCAATTGTGGTGGGGTCACCGCATCCCCGCGTGGTATGACGAAAAAGGCAACGTCTACGTAGGTCGTGACGAAGACGAAGTTCGCCGTGAAAACAACTTAGGGGCAGATATCACACTACGTCAAGATGATGACGTTCTAGATACTTGGTTCTCTTCCGGCTTGTGGACATTCTCCACCCTCGGCTGGCCAGAAAATACAGATGCACTGAAAACTTTCCATCCAACCGATGTATTAGTCAGTGGGTTTGATATTATTTTCTTCTGGATCGCCCGAATGATCATGATGACCATGCATTTCATTAAAGATGAAAATGGCGAGCCACAAGTTCCATTTAAAACTGTTTACATGACAGGCCTGATCCGCGATGAAGAAGGCCAAAAAATGTCGAAATCCAAAGGGAACGTTATTGACCCACTGGATATGATTGACGGTATTTCTCTGGAAGATTTACTCGAAAAACGCACAGGCAACATGATGCAGCCACAATTGGCTGAAAAGATCGCTAAACGCACCCGTAAAGAGTATCCAGAAGGAATTGAAGCCCACGGAACCGATGCACTGCGCTTTACTTTAGCGGCATTAGCGTCAACAGGTCGTGATATCAACTGGGATATGAAACGCCTGTCTGGTTACCGTAACTTCTGTAATAAACTCTGGAATGCGAGCCGTTTCGTGTTGATGAACACGGAAGGTCAAGATTGCGGCCAAAACGGCGGAGAGATGAGCTTTTCACTCGCTGACCGCTGGATCATGGCACAATTTAATCAGACAGTGAAAGCTTACCGCGATGCGTTAGACACTCACCGTTACGATATCGCAGCGGGTATTCTGTATGATTTCACATGGAACGAGTTCTGTGACTGGTATTTAGAGCTGTCTAAACCTGCGGTTCATAAAGGTAACGAAGCACAAGTTCGTGCGGCTCGTTTCACTTTAATTGAGGTATTAGAAGGCTTACTGCGCCTTGCACATCCTATCATTCCGTTTATCACTGAAACCATCTGGCAACGCGTCAAAGTAGTGAAAGGTATCGACGCTGATACTATCATGCTACAAGCGTTCCCTGAGTTCGATGCGGCTAAAGTGGATCAACTCGCGCTGAGTGACCTTGAGTGGATCAAAGAAGCGATTATCGCCGTGCGTAATATTCGTGCTGAAATGAATATTTCCCCAGGTAAACCGCTCGATGTAATGCTGCGTGGTGCTTCTGCCGATGCGAAACGTCGTGTCGATGAAAACCAGAACTTTATCAAGTCAATGGCTCGCTTAGAAAGCATCTCAGTATTAACTGAAGGTGAAGAAGCGCCTATATCTGTCACCAAATTAGTTGGTGGTGCTGAGTTACTGATCCCAATGGCGGGTCTAGTAGACAAAGACGCCGAACTGGCTCGTTTAGATAAAGAGCTGGAAAAAGTGATTAAAGAGATCGAAACCATTGAAAACAAACTGGCAAATGAAGGTTTTGTAAGCCGTGCACCTGCTGCGGTAGTGGAAAAAGAGCGTGAGCGTTTAACCGCTAATATTGAAGCGAAAGCGAAAATTGAAGCGCAAAAAGTGACAATTGCCTCTTTATAACGGTTCATTAATTTAGCCGACTTGAAAGCCCTTATTGGTTTACTAATAAGGGCTTTTTCTTGCTGAATAATTCGAGTATCATCAAACGACTGCGTTCGCAGTTCTCAGATTGAAGTTCCCTTCTGGTTCTCTCTACACTGAGTTGTACACAATAATAATCAAGAGTTTCACATGACAACACAAAACTATAACGTTCGACTTATTGAACAACAAGATAATGCAGGGATTGCCGCGGTGATCCGTGAAGTTTCTGCTGAACATGGCTTAACTGCAGATAAAGGCTTTGCCGTTGCAGACCCCATCTTAGATACCTTATTTGAGGTATACAACAAACCCCGTAGCGCTTATTGGGTGGTAGAAATGGATGGGGAAATTGTCGGTGGCGGCGGTGTTTCACAACTGGCAGGCGGCGATAACGAAACAGCGGAATTACAGAAAATGTATTTATCTTCCGTATTACGTGGCAAAGGCTTAGCCAAAAAAATTGTGCAGATGTCACTGGAGTTTGCGAAACAACAAGGTTATACCCGTTGCTATTTAGAAACCACCAAAGACTTACAAGCCGCAATTAAGCTATACGAAAAGTTAGGTTTTGAATTTATTGATGCCCCTTTAGGTAATACAGGCCATAGCGACTGTGAAATTCGTATGTTAAAAGCGTTGTAATTATAAAGCTTATAAGGGTAGTCAATATGCTATCCTTATTTATCTAATATTCTTTAGATAATAGATTTTTTATGATCCCACATTTATATCGAGAACCTATTTCATCACTATGTTCTTGTAAAATAATTAGTTCCTTCTCTAAGTTAATTAATTTTTCAATATTTTCTCTCACATTAATTAAATGCGTATTAATAACAGATTCAACTAATTGGCAATCATTACTATTATTATCCACTAAGTCTAATAGTTTTTTTATTTCGCGATGAGACATATTAAGACTACGGCAGTTTTTAATAAACCTTAGTCTCTCAATGTGATTTTCACTATAGCTTCGATAGTTATTATCATTTCTATTAGGAGGAATAATTAACCCCTCTTTTTCATAGAAACGTATAGTCTCCCTTGGAATGTTGAATAGTTTTGATAATTCACCTATTTTCATTATTGACCACCTAAAAACGGATACAGCCCATTGTAAACTTTCAATAATACTAATCCTTACCATCATTGTAATGTCAAGAAAAAAACATATTTTTTTCATTTGTCCACTATATTATTAAAATATATAATTAAATTTATTAGTATCGTATTTTTTGGTTCTTTTGGTATATAGAATTAGCCAGATGACTAGCTAATTCTATTCCTTCTTCTAAAACCTATTCACTAAACTATGCATGATATCTTAGCATTGTTTCTCTCCTATATTTAGCAGGGGTCACTTTCAATTCTCGCTTAAATGCTCGTGTTAGCCCTTGCTGACCATCAAATCCATACCTGAAAGCGATATCAATGATTTTATCATTGGTTTCTTTCAAATCTGTTGATACCCTTAACAAGCGGCTGATTAAAAGATATTGTCCTAAACTCACACCAACCGTATTTTTAAAAATACGTTGGAAATACCACTTTGAATATCCTGCTCTATCAGAGATTTCCGCTATCTGTAGTGGTTTATCTACATTCATATCGATCCACAAAAGAATATCTTGTATTACATTTTCTCTAATGGTTTGATGACTCATCGCTCATCTCCTTAATAAAACCGAATGGCTTTACTGATAAAATGTGACATGTCCTCGAAGTTGATTTTCACCGCTTGCGCCAACAATTTTATAGCGGCTCGCTCCTAACTTTTTAGCTTCTTGCTGAGCCTGCATTTCAATTGATGACAAACTAGCATCACCAACAAAAGTCTTTGTTACTAATATTTTTCTGTGAGGTTCTGTTGAGGAGTTATTTTCAATTATTTTATTTGATACCGGCTGAAAGTTAACCTTATTACCGGAAGCCAAACCCTGGTAACTAAATAAACTTAACGCTAATAAAACTATCATCTTCTTCATCATTAACCCTTATTTAAGTATGTATTTAAATTAATGATTATTATTAAAAACCTTAAAGTAGATACAAGGTCAATAGCTTATTTCTATTTTTGCACAGTATATTTTAGTCAATTAATCATAATTGAATTAATTAAAGGTTCCTTTTCGATTTTTAATATCCTATTAAAGCCTTATTAAATTAAAACGGTTGACCTTACAACTACTGTAACCTTTACCCTGCCCAAATATTTCTTATTCAAGTTTTAAGCTAACAATGAGATCAATTAATTAGGTAAGGTTTATTATGAAAATAAAAATCGGGATATACGCTACATTTGTTGTAGCTATGGGCATAAGTGGTCTAGTTATTGCTCAAGACGCAAATAATGATAACAAATCAGAAACAGCAAGTTCCACCATACTTCCCAAAGTGCCTGTAGCAGAAGTTATTCAACAAGAAATTGTCCCTTCCTCTGAATTTACAGGCTATTTAGCGTCTCCCAAAATCGTGGATTTACGCCCTCGGGTTGGTGGACGCATTAATTCGATAGAAATTCCAGAGGGGAAACTGGTTGAAAAAGGGGATTCACTCTTTCATATAGATCCGCGACCCTTTCAAATAGCACTACTTGATGCAGAAGGAAAATTAAGCCAAGCAGAAGCTTTAGCCATACAAGCTCAGCGAAATTACCAGCGCCTCAAAGGATTAGTCAATAAAGGGGCGATTTCCCGTAAAGACTATGACGATGCCCTTTCTATACTTTCGGCTAATAATGCGCAAGTAAAATCCGCCAAAGCAGCCGTAGAGTCCGCTAAATTAAATTTATCTTATACCCAAATCCGTTCACCGATTGCGGGTCGAGTTGATAGAGCATTTATTACTGAAGGTAATTTAGTGACTGGTGGGGATACGAATGAGGCGACTCGCTTAACCACGATTGTTTCTATTGACCCAATATATGCTTACTTTGATATTGATGAAACTACCTTTCATAAACTAACAAGTTTACAGCCGTCAACAATAAAAAATAGCGCGACAGCTTTACCTCCAGTGACCATACGGTTACCAAATGAAAAACATACGCAATATACTGGCACCCTTAATTTTATTGGCAATCAAATCGAGAGAACGACTGGCACAGTAAAAGTCAGAGCGGTTATCGCCAATAAAGATGGCAAATTGATACCCGGTACGTTTATTCGTGCACAACTGCCTATAGGAGAAAAAACACCTTCAATTTTAATTGATGACCAAGCGATTGCTTCTAATCAAGGGCAGAACTACGTCCTCGTTCTAGATAAAAATAATAAGGCAGAATATCGCCCTGTGGAACTAGGCGCCATGATTGGCGGCCTCCGAGTCATTAATCACGGTTTAACTGCTGGTGAGAAAATTATTATTAAAGGCCTTATTAGACCCGGTATGGAAGTCATGCCTAATCCTATTCCTATGCATCCCTCATTAGCAGCAGAAGCAACTCAGTCAACCACGAACAACAAACATCTGACCGTCAATGAAGTTGAGGAGAAACAATAATGAAGTTTCCTCATTTCTTTATACAGCGCCCTATTTTCGCTATGGTTTTATCAATATTTATAGTGATAGCTGGGGTATTAAGCTTTTATAAGCTTCCCCTAAGCGAATATCCATCGGTAACACCGCCGACAGTTCAAGTTATTGCGAGTTATCCTGGTGCCACCCCAAAAGTGATTGCAGACACCGTTGCCTCCCCCATTGAGCAAGCAGTAAATGGCGTCGAGGGCATGCTCTATATGAGCTCACAGATGTCAACCGATGGAAAAATGGTGCTCACAATCTCGTTTAGACAAGATGTTGACCCCGATATCGCGCAGATCCAAGTACAAAACTTAGTATCACGCGTTATTCCCCGTTTACCCCAAGAAGTTCAGCAAATTGGCGTTACCACAGAGAAAACTTCACCGGACGTACTAATGGTTGTCCATATGTATTCGCCTAATAATGTCTACGAACCTCTGTTTGTTTCTAACTATGCATTACTCAATGTCCGTGATGAAATCGCAAGACTACCTGGAGTGGCAAGCGCATTAGTATGGGGTGAAGGTGAATATGCGATGCGAGCATGGATTGACCCAACAAAAATAGCCTCATTAGGGCTAACCGCAAATGATGTCGTTGCCGCTATTCGAGAACAAAATGTCCAAGTTGCTACAGGCTCTATTGGGCAACAACCGAATGCAACATCATCATTTCAAGTTAGTATAAACGCCCTTGGACGACTCACAACTGAAGAACAATTTGGCAATATTATTATTCACTCAGGAGAAGATGGACAAGCCACCTATTTAAAAGATGTCGCTAGGCTAGAGCTAGGTGCCGATAATTATTCACTTCGTAGTTTGCTGAATGGGCAAAATGCGGTCGGGCTACAAATTGTGATGAGCCCAGGGGCAAATGCATTAGAGGTTGCCGAATCAGTCAGAGAAACTATGGCGCGTTTACAAGCTAACTTTATCGAAGGAATCGATTATAAAATCGCCTATGACCCAACCATATTTGTCAGTGCTTCTTTAAAATCTGTCGCCATCACACTGCTTGAAGCCACCATATTAGTTGTCCTGGTTGTTGTTTTGTTTTTACAAAGTTGGCGTGCTTCTATTATTCCATTAGTCGCTGTACCAGTATCCTTAATCGGCACATTTGCCTTTATGTACCTGTTTGGTTTTTCTCTAAATACGTTATCTTTATTTGGTTTAGTTATCTCAATAGGAATAGTTGTCGATGATGCTATTGTCGTCGTCGAAAACGTTGAAAGGCATATTTCAGAGGGCTTAGCCCCAAAAGAAGCCGCATTTAAGGCAATGGAGGAGGTTACAGGCCCAATCCTTGCGATTACCTCAGTTCTAGCCGCCGTTTTTATTCCCACCGCATTTTTGTCTGGCCTACAAGGGGAATTTTATCGTCAGTTTTCATTAACCATTGTTATTTCGACAATTATTTCAGCAATTAACTCGCTAACGTTATCCCCTGCCCTTAGCGCGATTTTGCTCAAATCCCATGATAAAAATACAAAGTTAGATTGGCTTACTCGTATTATCAATGCAATATTTGGTCGTTTCTTTACAAAATTTAATGTTTTTTTCAATACATTATCTAACAAATACGTTCTAATCGTACGCCGTTGTATTCGAGGAAGCTTAATTGTTCTAGTGCTATATCTGGGGTTTGTTGGGCTAACCGCATTAGGCTTCAAAGTAGTGCCTAATGGTTTTGTTCCCGCACAAGATAAATACTATTTGATTGGCGTTGCTCAATTACCATCCGGTTCATCTCTCGATAGAACAGAAGCCGTTGTCAAAGAAATGTCACGCCTTGCATTGATGGAACCAGGAGTTGAAAATGTAGTGGCTTTCCCTGGCCTCTCAGTGAATGGGCCTGTTAATTTGCCTAACTCTGCCCTCATGTTTGCCATGCTCAAGCCTTTTGATGAGCGAACTGACCCCTCCTTGTCTGCAAATGCGATTGCAGAGCGCTTAATGGGCAAATTCAGCCAGATACCTGACGGATTTGTTGGTATATTTCCTCCACCTCCTGTGCCTGGACTTGGTTCAATGGGGGGTTTTAAAGTACAAATCGAAGATAGGGCTGACCTAGGTTTTGATGCATTAGCACAAGTGCAAGAACAAATCCTTATGAAAGCGATGCAATCACCCGAGTTAACAGGAATGATGGCTAGTTTTCAGACTAATTCCCCACAAATAGATGTAGATATTGACCGTGAGAAAACCAAGTCTCAAGGAATAACACTGACCGATATCTTCGATGCTTTACAAATCAATTTAGGTTCTCTCTACGTCAATGACTTCAATCGCTTCGGTCGTACCTATCGTGTTGTTGTTCAAGCTGATACTCCATTTAGAATGGACCCAAAAGATATTGAACTGATCAAAGTGCGTAATAAACATGGCGAAATGATCCCTTTAAGTGCATTAGTGACTATTACTCGTACAAATGGCCCAGACCGCGTGATCCATTATAACGGCTATCCTTCCGTTGATATTACTGGCAATGCAGCTCCAGGCTATACCTCTGGTCAAGCAACTAACGCAATGGAGAAAATCTTACGTGATACCTTACCTGAAGGAATGGATTTTGAATGGACAGATTTAACTTACCAAGAACAATTAGCGGGTAATTCTGCTCTCTATATTTTCCCATTAGCTGTACTATTTGCCTTCTTAATATTAGCTGCCCAATATAACAGTTGGTCGTTACCATTCTCAGTATTACTAATAGCCCCAATGGCACTACTGTCAGCAATTACGGGAGTCTGGTTGCTCGGCGGGGATAATAATATTTTCACACAAATTGCCTTTATTGTACTGGTCGGTCTTGCGGCGAAGAATGCTATCTTGATTGTTGAATTCGCAATAGTGCAAGAGAAGCAAGAAAAAGATCCACTAACCGCTGTATTGGAGGCTTCGCACCTAAGATTGCGCCCTATTTTGATGACATCTTTCGCCTTTATTGCTGGAGTTATTCCACTGGTACTAGCCACTGGAGCAGGCTCTGAAATGAGACAAGCAGTGGGGATCGCGGTATTTTTCGGCATGTTAGGCGTCACCTTCTTCGGCTTATTGCTAACCCCTGTATTTTATATGACGATACGGAGATTAACGTCCAAGAAATCAACATAACGTATATTTTATCCGATAAGGAAGCTCACTAAGCACAAGTAGTTTGGTGAGCTTTCTATTTAATCACCAAATAAAATTCATTATAAAACAAAAAAATAAAGGAAATTATCATTAATATAAATAAAAATTAAAAAATAGCACTTGACCTTACCCTTAAGGTAAACGTTAGTCTTTACTCAATAAAGACATTCAAGAGGGTAGGTCCATGACAACAAATATCTCTAATACCTCAGTCAATAGACTGAGCTTGCCAGTAGAAGGCATGACCTGTGCATCCTGCGTTGGTCGTGTTGAAAAGGCATTAAAAGCGGTTACAAATATTGATACGGCTGTGGTGAATTTAGCAACAGAACGTGCTGATATCACCTTTAAAGGTGATGTTGATCCAGACGTAGCAATCCGCGCGATAGAAAGCTCAGGTTATAAAGTGCGGGAAGAAACAACCGAACTGGCGATCGAAGAGATGACCTGCGCATCGTGTGTCGGTCGCGTTGAAAAAGCATTATTACAAATACCGGGTGTAATTGAAGCGAATGTTAACTTAGCAACAGAACGCGCCCGTATTCGCCATTTATCTGAAGTGGTCACTATCGCCACTTTGGAAGAAGCCATTGTTCAAGCTGGCTATAAACCTCGCCGTTTATCAGATACAACGACCAATGCAAATGACCAAGCCAATGAGCGCCGTGAAAATGAAGAGCGCTCTCTACGTCGTGCGTTGTTCACTGCGGCTATATTTACCTTACCAGTATTTATTATTGAAATGGGTTCACACTTTATTCCAGGTATTCACCACTGGGTATCAGAAAACCTTGGGCAGCAACTCAATTGGTATATCCAATTTATATTAGCAACCCTTGTTTTGTTTGGTCCTGGTTTGCGCTTTTTCCAAAAAGGAGTTCCAGCACTATTACGCGCTGCGCCTGATATGAACTCACTTGTTGCTGTAGGTACTGCCGCGGCTTATGGGTATTCAGTAGTAGCAACGTTTATCCCCCAAGTTCTCCCAGCTGGCACCGCAAATGTGTATTTTGAAGCAGCTGTCGTTATCGTAACGTTAATTCTACTTGGTCGCACATTAGAAGCGCGAGCGAAAGGAAAAACCTCCCAAGCGATTAAACGCCTTGTAGGGTTACAAGCTAAAACGGCTCGTGTAGAACGCGATGGAAAAATGATTGAGATCCCTCTGGATCAAGTTATAACGGATGATATTGTTTTCGTTCGCCCTGGTGAAAAAATCCCTGTAGATGGTGAAGTCATCGAAGGCGCTTCCTATGTTGATGAAAGCATGATCACAGGAGAACCTGTTCCTGTATCTAAAGAAGTAGGTTCTGAAGTTGTTGGCGGCACAATAAATAAAACAGGCGCGTTTAGTTTTCGCGTCACTAAAATTGGTTCAAACACTGTATTAGCCCAGATAATTCGTTTAGTTGAAGAGGCACAAGGGTCAAAATTACCTATTCAAGCGTTAGTTGATAAAGTCACGATGTGGTTTGTACCTGCCGTTATGACAGGTGCCGTGATCACATTCTTTATTTGGCTAATATTTGGCCCAGACCCAGCCCTGACCTTCGCATTAATTAATGCTGTTGCTGTACTCATTATCGCATGTCCATGTGCAATGGGCCTCGCAACACCGACATCTATCATGGTTGGAACAGGAAGAGCGGCTGAATTAGGTGTTCTATTCCGCAAAGGCGAAGCATTGCAAGCTCTACGCGATGTCACTGTAGTTGCTCTTGATAAGACGGGGACATTAACAAAAGGACGTCCAGAGCTCACTGACCTAGTCCCTGCAGATGGCTTTGAATATGATGAAGTTTTATCCTTGGTCGCTGCAATTGAAACCCGTTCTGAACATCCGATTGCGGAAGCAATTGTCAACGCAGCAAACGAAAAAGGTCTGACATTTGCGGCAATTGAAGAATTTGAAGCTGTCCCAGGATTTGGTATTTCAGCCAGAGTAGATGGTCGAGCAGTCTCTGTTGGCGCCGATCGCTTTATGAAACAACTCGGATTAGATGTCAGTCACTTCCAGCAATCTGCGCTACGACTAGGAGAGCAAGGAAAAAGCCCATTGTACGCAGCTATTGATGGTCGCTTAGCTGCAATTATCGCCGTAGCTGATCCCATTAAAGAAACAACACCAGAGGCTATTAACGCGTTACACGCTTTAGGTTTAAAAGTTGCCATGATCACTGGTGATAATGCAGCGACTGCCGCAGCTATCGCTAAACAGCTTGGGATTGATGAAGTTGCCGCAGAAGTATTGCCAGATGGTAAAGTTTCAGCCCTAAAACAGTTCCGTAACAATGGTAATAAAGTCGCATTTGTTGGTGATGGTATCAACGATGCCCCAGCATTAGCCGAAGCAGATGTTGGATTAGCAATTGGTACAGGAACAGATGTCGCTATTGAAGCCGCAGATGTCGTATTGATGTCAGGAGATCTACGCGGTGTTGTTGATGCCATTGCATTAAGCCAAGCAACTATTCGTAACATAAAACAGAATCTGTTCTGGGCATTCGCTTACAATGCGCTATTGATCCCAGTAGCCGCAGGCTTGCTATACCCAATTAACGGAACTTTGCTTTCACCTATTTTAGCAGCCGCCGCAATGGCACTTTCTAGCGTATTCGTATTAGGTAATGCCTTACGTCTAAAACGCTTCCAAGCCCCTATGAAAGATAGTATGGCTCAAACTCAATAAAGGACTTAATCGCCAGACTTTATAAAGTCTGGCTTTACTCGTAGAAAGGAGTTAGCTATGACACTCTCATCAAAAGAACAAATATTGATTTACACCACGCCAACTTGCCCTGACTGTCAACAACTTAAGGATTGGTTAGCTAAAGAACAGCTCTCTTTTGAAGAACGAGACCTTACCGACCCCAAAATTATGGCTGAAGCTAAAGCTCGAACAGGTGTACGTGTTGCTCCCATTATCATCATTGGGGAACATATTTTTTACGGTACTTTTTCATCGCAAAAACCAAACATATTAGCAGCACTCAAACTACCTAAAGAAAATAGCTAGGTATTTTATTTCTAAAATACCTATTCTATTGAGGAGATAAGATTATGAATATCGGTCAAGCCGCTAAACTTTCTGGCATCTCAGCAAAAATGATCCGCTATTATGAGCAGACTGGGTTAATCCCCAAAGCAAAACGGACTAATGCAGGGTATCGCTATTATAGTCAAACAGATATTGATAGCCTAAACCTCATTCGTCGCGCCCGAGCCCTAGGTTTCCCGACTGAACAGATTTCAGTTCTACTATGCTTATGGCGCAATAGAGAACGTGCTAGTGCTGATGTTAAAAATATGGCACTTACTCATCTTCATGAATTAAAAAGAAAAATTAATGATCTACAAGGTATCGCAAATACTCTCGAAGTACTGACAAAACATTGCCACGGTAATAGTGATCCTGACTGCCCTATCATTGAAAACTTAGTGAATCCAGCCGAATACCTTGAAACTCCAGTCACTAAAAAAGGACAACTCGCAAATTATTCAGTAAAAAACTGATTGACCTTCCAATAGGGTAAAGCTGTATATTTATCAAAATGTTAATAATAGGAGTTAGAAAATGATTAACCTTACAATACCTAAAATGGCTTGTGGTGGCTGCGCTAAATCAATTACCAAAATTGTGTTAGATATTGATGCTAATGCACAGGTAGAAACGGACCCAACGACAAAAAAAGTGCTAATTACCAGCCATATAGATGAAAGTATTTTCCGTACAGCGCTCAGCACCGCGGGATACCCGGCAGATCCTAAATAATTTAGTAGGGAGTAATAGCTAATATATTTCAGACTGCAGACAAACATATTATGTTTGGCGAAAAATCGAATAGGTTATTGAATATTAGTCAATCTTTAAGGGCATGAATAACAAACGCCTTGTTGAAATAAACTTTTGTACATCCAGTTCAACTATTTTATTTTAAAATGCCTGCTTTTGGTCATTTTTCAAAGGCAGGCTCATTATCACAGTCTTAGATGTTAGAATTAATGAACGCGATCTTCGGGCTCGATATCATCACCGTCTTCGTCATCATATTCTGCGTCTGGGTCTTCAAAATAAGTGCCCCAACCATCATAGTTGACACCCATTTTTTCCGCCAGCTTCATTAGCTGTTCAACTTGTGCGTCAATAAGTTCTGCGTTTAATGCGCTTTCGCTGATCACATCGCAACACATCAACGTTTCACCTGTTTCAATTTCTAACTCTTCCGCATCCGTCACTTCATAACCTAGCTTGAATGCTTCAACTGCTGCTTTTTCTAATAACGCAAAGTTGTCCGCAGAGAAATGATGCTCAATTGCATACAATGCATCAGGATCGCTACCATCTTCTAACAGTTCCTCGATAATTAAACGAGTTTCTTCATACTGCGCATCGAGTTCAGCTTTATCTACCATATCCACACCCCTTGTTCCATTATCGCTAGTCTCGCCCCATTCTCCCATAGGGTTGACAGTGAAACCATACATTTAAAAATAATTTCTTTTTCACTTGGGGTTGATTTTGAATTTTTATGGATATAAATTGAATATTAATTCAACATAAAAAGGCCGTAATTTATGAACCCCTTATATAGCAAGCATTTTTTAAGGCTACTTGATTTTACATCTAGCGAAATTCATTCACTGTTAAAACTCTCAGCTTGGTTAAAATCAGAAAAAAAAGCCGGTACAGAACACCCTCTCCTCGCAGGTAAAAACTTTGCCCTCATTTTTGAAAAAGACTCTACTCGCACACGTTGCGCATTCGAAGTTGGTGCGTTCGACCAAGGCGCTAGAGTGACCTATTTAGGGCCTTCTGGTAGCCAAATCGGTCATAAAGAAACCATGAAAGATACCGCACGGGTGCTAGGGCGGATGTACGACGGCATTCAATATCGGGGATTTGCTCAATCAACCGTAGAAGTATTAGCCGCGCACTCGGGAGTGCCTGTATGGAATGGATTAACCAACGAATTCCATCCCACACAGTTATTAGCCGATCTGCTGACCATTCAAGAACACCGACCAAATACGCCATTCTCAAAAATTAAATTTGCCTATTTAGGCGATGCACGCAATAACATGGGCAACTCGATGTTAGAAGCTGCGGCTCTCACAGGTTTAGATTTGCGTTTAGTCGCCCCGAAAAGCTGCTGGCCGGAAGAAGAGCTGGTCAATGCTTGCCAAGAGATAGCGAAAAAAACAGGTGCAAAAATTACGCTCACTGAAGATGTGGCTGAAGGCGTTAAAGGAGCTGACTTTATCTATACTGATGTTTGGGTCTCGATGGGAGAAGCCAAAGAGGCTTGGGCACAGCGTATTAATTTATTAAAGCCGTACCAAGTGAATATGGATGTGATTAAGCTTACAGGCAACCCGAATGTGAAGTTCCTGCACTGCTTACCCGCTTTCCATAATGAAGATACCACGCTTGGGGCTCAGCTAGCGAAAGAGTTCAATATGTATGGTGGGCTAGAAGTCACGGAAGAAGTCTTTGAATCCCCTTATAGTATCGTCTTTGACCAAGCAGAAAACCGCTTACATACTATCAAAGCCGTAATGGTCGCAACATTAGCCCCTGAACTACCGGTAAATATCTTCTAAGATTGGCAATCACCATCGGCACGAATATCATGCCGATGGTGCCATAATCAAGCGTTAAGGGCGCTCACCTTTTGCTAAACGCTGGTTAATGGAATCGATAACTGAAGGTAAATCGTTTAAAGTATCAATAACATAATGAGCTCCTGCGGCAAAAAGTTTATCAGCCGCCTGCTGTTTCAGTTGGCTAACGGCCTCTTCTGGCATACTTTGGTACTCCTCCCATGTTTTGCCAAATTCATTACCTGAAACAGACAACCCAACACTCCACATTCCTGCATTGCGTCCTTCTTCAATACCGGGCACTGCGTCATCAACTTTTATACAGGAAAATACTGCTTCTACGCCTAGTTCAATCACATTTTGCAATGCCATCCAAGGCCCCGGACGCCCTCCCGCTGGGATATCATCACTTGCGACCCAGTAATCAGGGTGATAACCGAGTTTTTGTGCTGCAGGTACTAATTTCTCCATTACTGCGCGAGGGTAACCAGAACAAGAACCAATTTTAATATTTTGCTGGCGTAAAGTAGTGATTGTGTCGGAAACTCCAGCTATTGGTGCTGCAAAGTCGACAACTTTGGCAATCTGCAATGGCATAAATGCCGCATAGATTGTATCGATATCTTCACTGGTCATTGAGCGCCCAAATTTCACCTTCCATAAAGTGTCAATTTCAGGTAATTTCCCAAGTGCTTCAATATGTTGCCACTTACCTAACCCCATAGGAATACGGGCTTGTGCTAAGGTGATCTCAATATCAAACACACGCTTAAATGCTTCAATAAAAATTTGCGTGGGGGCAAAAGATCCAAAATCCACCGTAGTACCTGCCCAATCCAGAATAACAGCCTGAATGCGGTTCATAATTCTTCCTTATTGTTTCCAGTAAATGGCTTTTTCTATCGCTAACAATAATGCGTCAATATCTGTTTCATACACTTCGCCAATGTTTCCAATACGGAAACAATCACTCTGTGACACCTTACCTGGGTAAATAACAAAACCTTGCGATTTTAATCGCTGATAGAACTCTTTAAATTGGTAATTAACTGAACTTGGTGAGTAAAATGCGGTGATAATCGGTGAATGGTTGCTATCATCTAATAATGTTTTAAATCCGAGAGCTCGCATACCTGCGACTAGTTTTCGCTGATTTTGCCGATAACGTTGGAAACGAGCGGCAATGCCCCCTTCAGCTTCAAGCTCTTTAAGAGCCTGAGCAAAGGCTAATACCGTATGCGTTGGTGAGGTAAAACGCCATTTACCATGGAAATCCTCCATACAACGCCACTGGGCATACAAATCGAGAGATAATGAGCGAGAGCGCCCCTTACAATTTTCAAGTGCTTCAGTGCGTGCTATCACAAATGCAAAGCCCGGTACTCCTTGAATACATTTGTTTGCCGAACTTATCAAGAAATCAATATTTAGTTGCCCAATATCCATTGGGATACCGCCAAAGCTACTCATGGCATCAACGATATAGCGTTTTTGATACTGCTTCGCTAGCGCGGCGACTTGCTCTATCGGGTTTAAAATCCCCGTCGTCGTTTCACAATGTACCATCGCAATGTGTGTGATCTGGTTATCTTGTTGTAGTAATTGTTCTATCCATTCAATATCTGGCTTTACCACCTCACCACAATCATAGAGATGATGTGTAATCCCTAAACGCTGTGCCATTTCAGCCATCCGTGCGCCGTATGCACCATTACTGATAATCAATAATTTATCTTCTGGGTGTATCGCACTTCCTAAAACCGCTTCCACCGCATAGCTGCCACTGCCCTGTAATAATACCGATGAGTAGCCTGACTGCGCCGTTGATAGGGCAACTAGCTGTTGGCGGACCTTTTGTACTACCTCTAAGTTATAGTCGTCATCCCATGTACAACTATCAAATAACATGGCCTGCTTCACCGTTTTAGAGGTAGTTAGCGGACCCGGTGTTAACAGCAAATAATTTTTGGTTGTCATTCAATTCACCTATTGGTCTATACCAGATTTCTATTATAATGGTCTTAGGGAGATCAAAAGGTCAAAGGAAAAGTGCCCGTGCAACAAAAAATTCATATAACTATGTATAATGTGGAAGAAATAATCAGCGGAAATAACAATGAAATTATCAACGGATGAAATGCCTCAGTACCTGCTAATTAAGGCTCAATTACAAAAAAGAATTCAGAATGGGGAACTAAAAAGTGGCGATAAGCTCCCTTCTGAGCGCGAGCTTTGTGCTATTTTTGGTACCACGAGGGTCACTATCCGTGAAAGTTTGGCGCAATTAGAATCAAGCGGCGCAATTTATCGTTCTGAACGCCGTGGCTGGTTTGTCACTCCTGAACGCCTTTGGTTAGACCCAACACAAAATACTAATTTTCATAAACTTTGCCTTGAGCAAAACCGCCAGCCTAAAACGACCTTGTTAGATGGCCGAGTTGTCACTGTCCCCCTTGACGCCATGAGTCCGTTGCAGCTCCAACCTTTCGAGCAAATATACTTACTCACACGCCTACGCTTTGCCGATGAAAGGCCTGTTTGTTATTGTGAAAATCATTGCCTACCAGCCCGAGTCCCCGAGTTACTACGCCATGATCTCAATGGCAGTTTAACCGAGGTATATGAAACCCATTTCGGGTTGATATATACCAGTATGCACTTGTCATTCTACCCAACAGCCATGCCTCCTCAAGCCGCTTATGCACTCGGGGTCGCGGTGGGTCGTCCCGCATTACTACTGCAGCGTTTGAACTATGATCAATACGGAAGAGTTCTAGATTACGATGTGGAATATTGGCGTCATGACAGCCTGAGAATTGAAGTCGATACATTGTAAAACCAACATCAGTAAAATATTTTCACTATTTAGCTCTGTTTCATCTTTTTGTCATATAAACCCGTTAGCGTAAAAGAATCTGGTATATACCAGAGTGCATTTTACCCTAACAGGAGAAGACAATGAAACAAACTCACTTAGCCTGCCTATTGATGGCAACCTTTTGTTCAACAACAGTATTTGCCGATAATGTTGTCACGGTTTACTCAGCTGATGGCCTACATGACGGTAATAATAGTTGGTATAAAAACCAATTTGCAGCTTTCACCAAACAAACAGGCATCAAAGTGCAATATGTTGAAAGTGGCTCTGGTGCAATAGTTGAACGCTTAGCGAAAGAACGTACCAACCCACAAGCCGATGTGCTAATCACTGTTCCTCCGTTTATCCAACGCGCCGCTAAAACTCAACTGTTAGCAAAATTTACTCCAGAGGCTGCGGCCAGTATTCCAACTTCAAATCACTATTACACGCCATTGGTCAATAATTATTTAACCTTTATCTATAATGCTAAGTTACTAAAATCACCACCAGAAAATTGGGCTTCTCTTCTCGACCCGCGTTTTAAAAATAAGCTGCAATACTCTACGCCAGGGCAAGCCGGTGACGGTACGGCTGTCATGCTGCAAGTTTTTCATAGTTTTAATGGCAAAGATGCAGGGTTTGATTACCTCGGTAAATTACAAGCTAATAACGTAGGCCCATCCGCCTCTACCGGTAAACTGACCGCACTAGTTAACAAAGGTGAGCTTTATATTGCCAATGGCGATTTACAAATGAATTTATCCCAAATGGCGCGCAACCCAAATGTACAAATTTTCTGGCCAAAAGATGATAATGGGGAGCGTAGTGCGCTCGTTTTGCCTTATGTTGTTGGCCTAGTACAAAACGGGCCTGAAACAGAAAATGGCAAAAAATTAATTAACTTTTTGTTAGATAAACAATCACAAGGCCGTGTGAGTGAGTTGTCATGGGGAATGCCTGTTCGTTCCGATATCACGCCTTCCGATGAACAATACCGTACAGCTGTGAAAATGCTTGAAGGTGTTAAAACATGGCAACCAAATTGGGATGAAGTCGAAGTTTCACTTTCCAGCGATATTTCACGTTGGCAAAAAGTCACTGATGGTGAGTAATTTGTGATGCTAATGAAACGTAAACTCACTGCCGCAATGCAGCAAACAGAACACTCAGGGATCACACTAGAGTCCTTGCGTGTTTCCTATCATAACAATGTCGTGCTTAAGCCGTTAAGCCTAACCATTGACCCCGGAGAAATATTAGTACTAATTGGCCCATCAGGGTCAGGAAAAACCACTGTATTGCGTGCTATTGCAGGGTTTGCTCAACCCGATAGTGGAAGGATATTATTAGGTGATACCGATATCACCCACCTCCCTCCCTATCAACGCGGGCTTGGGATGGTGGTACAAAACTATGCACTCTTTCCTCATATGAAGGTGGAGGATAACGTAGCGTTTGGATTACGCGCCCAGAAACAACCTAAAATCTTGATCAATGAACGGGTCACCGAGGCTTTGAAGATTGTTGGGATGACAGATTATGCGACTCGCTACCCTCATCAATTATCGGGAGGGCAACAACAGCGGGTGGCGATTGCTAGAGCGATTGCGGTACGTCCTCGCGTTTTATTACTCGATGAACCTCTCTCTGCGCTTGATGCACAGATTCGCCATAATATGGTAGAAGAAATTGCACGCTTACACCGTGAACTACCTGAATTAACTATTCTTTATGTCACCCACGATCAAACAGAAGCCCTCGCCCTAGGCGACAAAATTGGTATCATGAAGGAGGGCTATCTCGTCGCCCATGGTGAAAAGAATGCCTTATATCACCGCCCACCAAACCGTTTTTCCGCTGAGTTTTTAGGCCGTGCCAATATTTTAAATACTACCGCCCTCGGTTTTTCAGCCAACCCAGCAATTGTCAATGTGAGCTGTAGTGGTACATTGCTGGAAGCTTATACCCCCGGTATGCGAGCAAGCACACACAAATGGGTATGCATCCGCCCACAACATATTACGCTAACGCCAAGAAACGAAACGAGCAATCAATTGCAGGCTGTTTTACGATCAATTCGCTGGCAGGGGGACTTGACTCATTTAGTCTGTGATGTTGCGGGCGAAACAGTCAGTGTTGCGGTAACGCACTTAGCTTCACAGCCCAAAGTAGGCGATAAACTCACCTTATGGTTTTCGCCTACTGATACCGTATTGATTGAGGAATGACATGTCATATATCAGTGTGCCAAAACGGTCAAGTATCTCTCTAAAACCCATTTATTGGATAATACCGCCATTGCTGGTGTTAGCCACACTCTTTTTCTATCCGTTATTGTTAATCGCCCAACAAGCACTACAAAATGAAACTGGTGTCTGGGGGCTAGATGCACTCTGGCAACTAATTGAATCTAAACGTTTCATTAATGGTCTATGGAACACCCTGCAAATCGCGTTTTTTGCTACCTTAGGCTGCCTTATCGTAGGGAGCATACTTTCCCTGATATTAGTGTTTATCCCCTTTCCTGGTAGCCGTTTTATTACCCAAGTTATTGATACATTTATTGCATTACCCACCTTTTTGATTACTCTCGCGTTTACTTTTATTTATGGTTCCGCTGGGCTACTAAATGGCACGTTAATGGCATTATTTGATTTCGAACTACCGCCAGTTGATTTCCTATATTCTATCAATGGGGTCATTTTAGCCGAGATCACCGTATTCACGCCGTTAATTATGCGTCCATTGATGGCTGCTCTACGGCAAATAGATAAAAGCCAATTAGAAGCTGCGAGTATTTTAGGTGCGCACCCCGCTCGTGTTATTGCTCAAGTGATTTTTCCAGCCGCACTTCCCGCCTTACTTGCTGGCGGCAGTCTTTGCTTACTATTAACCACCAATGAGTTTGGGATCGTTTTATTTATCGGCGCAAAAGGCGTGAATACCTTACCTATGATGGTGTACAGCAAAGCCATACTAGAGTCTGATTATGCGGTTGCCTGTATGATTGCTTTAGTAAACATCTTACTTTCTCTCGGGTTATTTTTTCTCTATAGAATGGCTACAACTCGCCTCGGAGTAAGGAATTAACTATGTTGATTTGGTCTAAACAAGGTCGAGCCATCGCAACCTTGATTGCTATTAGCTTGTTTTCATTATTATTTTTGCTACCGTTAGTGATGATTTTAATGTCGAGTTTCAGCCAGCAATGGAATGGTATCTTGCCTTCAGGGTTTACATTTGAGCATTTTGTCAATGCATTCAGTGGCCCAGCTTGGGATGCTATTCTTTCTAGTTTAATTATTGGGTTTTGTGCCAGCCTATTTGCCCTATTTTGTGGGCTTTGGGCCGCATTGGCGCTCAGACGACAGAGCGGGAAATGGCAAAAATTACTCGGTATCGCATTTTACTTACCAAGCGCAATACCTTCAGTCTCTATTGGTCTTGGTATCCTTGTTGCATTTAGCCAAGGATATCTACAAATGAACGGGACATTTTGGATTGTATTCAGTGCCCACTTTGTATTAATTTCAGCCTTCACATTTAGCAATGTTTCTACTGGGCTAACCCGCATTTCCCCTGATATTGAAAATGTCGCCTTTAGTTTAGGTGCTTCACCTTGGTATCGACTATGTCACGTCACTCTACCACTCTTGATGCCTTGGATGATCTCAGCATTAGCATTAAGCCTGTCCCTATCTTTAGGGGAGTTAGGCGCAACGATGATGTTATATCCCCCCGGTTGGGCCACCCTGCCCGTCTCAATTTTTAGCTTAACCGACCGTGGTAATATCGCAGATGGCTCAGCACTGACCATTGTACTGGTCGCCATCACCTTATTATTAATGTTCAAGCTAGAAAAAATAGCGACTAAGTTAAGTCAAAAATAAGAGCAACCCCCAATAA
The DNA here is from genome assembly GCF_044006275.1 of Providencia sp. 2024EL-00732. Classification (NCBI taxonomy): domain Bacteria; kingdom Pseudomonadati; phylum Pseudomonadota; class Gammaproteobacteria; order Enterobacterales; family Morganellaceae; genus Providencia; species Providencia sp. 2024EL-00732. Next base: position 22,612 of record NZ_JBIPDG010000010.1, read on the forward strand.
AAGCTCGCAATGAGCTTTTATTCATTTTTCAATATTTTGATATTACCAAAATTATAATTATATATTCAGTTCATCATTTAAATTAACATTAATAACAAATTCATTAACATTAAAATGGTTATTAACCAAAAAATACAAATGCAATATTAAATATAATACTTAAGTAAACAAACATAGTTATTAAAATATAAATTATTTATATCAAAATATTACCTAAGCATTTACTCTTAAAATAATTAAACACATAAACCACTACAGTTTAAAAAGAGTCTTTTAATGGGAATTATTTTTTAAAACAAAATTAAATGTTTATTTAAATATCGTCTATTTAATATTTTTAATAACTTCATTAAAATAAAATACTTCTCAAAATCAATAAAAGGATTTTTATTATGCACTTGCTAAAAAAAAGTGGTTTAGCGCTATTACTGTGTGTTTCTTTACCTGCGTTATCAGCTGTTCAAAATATGCCAATTAATATTAAAGGCACCTTCTCAAATGTCACCCAACCTTGTAATGATGCAAAGCTTGAAAACAGAACAGATTTTGGTGCGATCAATACACTAGAAAAAGTCGGCGATGAAACTGCATTCCATAGTTCTGGCTATTTAAGCTTCACATGCCAATTCCCTGCTAATGCTAAACTCACTTTTGTCGCAAATAACGCACCAAATTCACCTGAAACATTTAAAACATCAAGTGATGCATTCGGTGTAAAATTAAAATATAACAATATTATAGTTAAACCTGGTCAAAGTGATGACTTTAAAGTGGTAAAAGGTGGGAACGGTATTTCATTTTCTACCAGCCTAACCCGTTTAACCGCTAATGGTCCCAATGACTTTGGTAATCATACCTTTGACATTACGGCTAACTTAGCAATTACCTATCAGTAATATTTATTACTCCTCTATATGATTGTGGCTGGGTTAATTCATTACTCAGCCACGTAATAATAATTTATATGAAAATAGATAAAATGCATGATTTATCATTTGAGAGACATTATGAATTCCGTTATTTTTTTTAAAGTTTTCATCTCTTTTGGGCTACTCCTCAGCGCTATTTCTATTTCACAAGCGGCAACGCAAAATGTACCTATCCATATTAGTGGCTCATTTTCAATGACACCCACTATATGTCATATTTCTGACAACACAATCGCAAGCCATCGCTCATTATCTGTTAGCCATAGTAATCGTATAGGCGAAGAAACCGCACCACATAAAATCGCACTCAATATTGACTGTAATGCTACCGTCAACGCGAAGCTATCGTTTAACGCAGCACCGGCCGCCAATTCAAATACACTATTTCAAACTTCAAGTCATGCGTTTGGTGTGAAATTAAGTTGGCAAGGAGCACCTATTCTCCCGAATAAAAGCGTTGATATTACGATGATAAAAAATCAAAAAAGTTATTATATCGATGCCACTATAATCAGGGTTGCGCCTAATGATACCGGCGACTACGGTGAGCACTCATTTAACATTGCAGGGAACTTAGCGGTAGATTACCCGTAATACAAAAACAATAACTACAATCAGTAACTCCACCCTCATCTCGCTGATTTTTCCGCTTTTATTCAGTAGGCGAGTTTTCGCTCTAAATGCAAAAATTAAAAAAATTTATTTTTCTTTATGCAAACGCTTGCGTCAAAGAATGAGATGCGTATAATGCGCCACAATTTGCCGGGAGAAACTATGAACGCTGCTGCTGTATTTTTTACAGAGAACACCTCCAACACACTGCCTTCAGGCGGTTTGGACAGCCTGTTTTTCCCCTTCGTATTTCCAAGAAAGCCCCTCAATTGAGGGGCTTTTTTTTGGCCTATAGACCTAACATGTCTTGCTGACACAGGAGAACAACAATGCCGAACCCTTTATACCAACGCGATATCATTTCAATTAATGATTTAGATCGTTCAGACCTTGAACTCGTACTCAACGTCGCCGCTTCCCTGAAAAAACAGCCACAACCTGAACTTCTAAAACATAAAGTCATCGCAAGTTGTTTTTTTGAGGCTTCAACGCGGACACGTTTATCATTTGAAACCGCTATTCACCGCTTAGGCGCTTCGGTTGTTGGTTTTTCTGACAGTACCAATACATCATTAGGCAAGAAAGGCGAAACGCTGGCAGATACCATTTCGGTGATTAGCCAATATGTTGATGCAATTGTAATGCGCCACCCACAGGAAGGGGCATCTCGACTAGCCAGCCAGTTTGCAGGCCATATCCCTGTCATCAATGCAGGGGATGGCTCGAATCAACATCCTACTCAAACCTTACTCGACCTGTTCACTATTCAAGAAACACAAGGTAGGTTAGAAAATCTACAAGTCGCCATGGTTGGTGACCTCAAATATGGCAGAACAGTGCATTCTCTGACCCAAGCGTTATCAAAATTTGAAGGCAACCACTTCTATTTTATTGCACCTGAAGCTCTGTCTATGCCAAATCATATTTTGCATATATTAGAAGAGAAAGGCGCAACTTATAGCCTGCATAATAATATTGATGAGGTCATGCCAGAGCTCGATATTCTGTACATGACACGCGTACAAAAAGAGCGTCTGGACCCATCAGAATACGCCAATGTTAAAGCCCAATTTATTCTTCATGCTGCTGATTTACATTGTGCGAAACCGAACTTAAAAGTATTACACCCTCTGCCACGAATCGATGAGATCACTGTCGATGTCGATAGCACACCTTACGCTTACTATTTCCAACAAGCTGGCAATGGGATTTATGCACGACAAGCATTGTTATCACTGGTTTTAAATAAAGAATTAGCTATCTGAGGAGGAAATCACCATGACACACGACCATAAATTACAAGTTGAAGCGATCAGCCACGGCACCGTTATCGACCATATTCCTGCTCAAATTGGTTTCAAGCTCCTGAAATTATTTAAACTGACAAAAACCGATGAGCGTATCACTATTGGCTTAAACCTGCCTTCTAGCAATCTGGGCAAAAAAGATATTATTAAAATTGAAAATACCTTTTTAACTCCAGAACAAGCTAACCAATTAGCAATGTATGCCCCTGAAGCCACCGTCAATCGTATTGAAGACTACCAAGTGGTGGAAAAATTAGAACTCACCTTGCCTGACTATATCGATAACGTACTGATTTGCCCAAACAGTAACTGTATTAGCCATAATGAGCCGGTATCCAGCAGTTTTCGTGTGAAAAAAATCGACAAAGAAGTGGCTCTGACTTGCCAGTTTTGCGAAAAAGAATTCGATAGAGACGCTGTGATCAATAACCAATAGGATATTTCAGCGTAGACTGCGGTGTTGTTCAGGCGTGATCCATGTTTATAATAGCGCCTGATGACCCATACAGTTATACTCAAATTATATTCAAATCCGCACATATAGCCGCAGGTTGAAATAACATGAGTATCTTCTCTTTACGTGATGAAACGGAGTAATTATGTCATTCGAAATCAATACAGAAAATGCACCAGCAGCGATCGGTCCTTACGTTCAAGGCGTAGATTTGGGCAGTATAGTGATGACATCAGGCCAAATTCCTGTTGACCCTAAAACAGGTGAAGTCCCGGAAGATATTGCCGCACAAACACGTCAATCCCTAGCTAACGTCAAAGCTATTTTAGAAAAAGCGGGCTTAAGTGCAGCTAATATCGTGAAAACAACGGTGTTTGTAAAAGATTTAAATGACTTTGCGACAGTGAATGCCACCTATGAAGAATTTTTCAAACAACACAATGCGCCATTCCCTGCTCGTTCTTGCGTCGAGGTAGCCCGCCTACCTAAAGATGTCAAAATTGAAATCGAAGCTATTGCTGTTCGTAAGTAACCGCTAATTTGCTTTAAACACCCCATCATCTTTATATGGGGTGTTATTTTGATAATACCGATACAGCTTATCCTTTCTTAAGTCTAGCGAACAAAACTATAATTTAAGTTAAATTAGCACTCCCTGATGATAAGTATTTATTTTTAACTTCCCCGCTTTTGATATTCATACAATTAATTTTTTTCCTTGTTTTGGATCAAACTTATTGCTGCTAAAAAAAAGCAATATCCTACATATTGTGCTTTAATTATATCAATTGGCACAATATGTAGTATTTATTCACATTTTATCCACAGAAGAGTCGTAATAATCAAGATCAAAAATACTTTGATTAACGCTGTGGATAACTTAGCAAGGAGAATGACAGTGGGAACGGTTGTGATTAAAAGAGATGGTTGTCAGGTCAACTTTGACCTTCCACGAATTCAGGAAGCCGTTAAACGTGCTGCTGCCGCAGTAAATGTTAAGGATGACGATTACTGTCTTCAAGTTGCAACTATAGTTAAAGAGCAACTTTGCAGCCGAAACCAAGTGGATATTGCCGAGATCCAAGACGCCGTAGAAAACCAATTGATGGCTGGGCCGTATAAGGACTTAGCACGCGCTTATATTGAATATCGCCACGATAGGGACAGCGAACGCGAAAAACGTAGCCAGCTGACTCATGATATTCGAGGCCTTATAGAACAAAGTAACGTCTCGTTACTCAATGAAAACGCAAATAAAGACAGTAAGGTCATCCCAACTCAGCGTGATTTACTCGCAGGGATCGTCGCAAAGCACTATGCTAAACAACATATTTTACCTCGTGATGTCGTGATTGCTCATGAAAAAGGCGAAATCCACTATCACGACCTCGACTATGCCCCTTTCTTTCCAATGTTTAACTGTATGTTAATTGACCTTGAAGGCATGTTAACTAACGGCTTTAAAATGGGAAATGCCGAAATAGAACCCCCGAAATCTATTTCTACCGCAACAGCAGTAACAGCACAAATCATTGCACAAGTTGCGAGTCATATTTATGGCGGTACAACAATTAACCGTATTGACGAAATTTTAGCGCCATATGTCGCAATCAGCTACGAAAAACACCTAAAAGTCGCCAAAGAATGGGGAATTGCAGACGCAGAAGGCTATGCCCAAAGCCGTACCGATAAAGAATGTTATGACGCCTTCCAATCATTAGAATATGAAGTTAACACACTACACACCGCGAATGGCCAAACCCCATTTGTCACCTTTGGTTTTGGTCTTGGCACATCAAAAGAAGCCCGATTAATTCAGCAATCTATCCTCAGAAATCGTATTGCAGGGTTAGGTAAAAACCGTAAAACAGCCGTTTTCCCTAAACTCGTATTTGCGATTAAAGATGGCTTAAATCATAAGCTAAGTGACCCTAATTACGATATCAAACAACTCGCTTTAGAATGCGCCAGTAAGCGCATGTACCCCGACATTCTTAATTACGATCGTGTTGTTGATGTCACTGGCTCATTTAAAACACCAATGGGTTGTCGCAGTTTTCTGGGTATATATGAAGAAAATGGGCAACAAATTCATGATGGACGCAACAATTTAGGGGTTATCAGCCTCAACTTGCCTCGTATTGCTATCGAAGCACAAGGCAATGAAGATGCATTTTGGGCATTACTGGATGAACGCCTCGCTATCGCGAAAAAAGCCTTAATGACTCGTATTGCCCGCTTAGAAACAGTGAAAGCCCGCGTTGCCCCAATCCTCTATATGGAAGGTGCTTGTGGTGTAAGGTTAAAAGCTGATGATAATGTTGCTGAAATATTTAAGCATGGACGAGCATCAATTTCCTTAGGTTACATTGGGTTACATGAAACAATCAATGCACTCTTTGGTTCAGAAACGCATGTGTATGACAGCGAAAAACTGCGCGAAAAAGCAGTGGCTATCGTCAACCGCTTACGCCAAGCTACTGATGAATGGAAAGTTCAAACAGGCTACGGTTTCAGCTTATACAGCACACCAAGTGAAAACCTGTGTGACCGTTTTTGCCGTATCGACACCGCTGAATTTGGGGTTATTGCTGGTGTCACAGATAAAGGCTACTACACCAACAGCTTCCACTTAGATGTTGAAAAACAAGTCAACCCATACGACAAAATTGACTTTGAAGCCCCTTACCCTGCTCTCGCGAATGGCGGTTTTATCTGTTACGGCGAATACCCGAACTTACAACATAATGTTAGGGCGCTGGAAGATGTGTGGGACTATAGCTATCAGCACGTCCCTTATTATGGAACCAACACACCAATAGATGAATGCTATGAATGCGGCTTCTCTGGTGAGTTTTCCTGTACCAGTAAAGGGTTTACTTGCCCTGCTTGCGGAAACCATGACACCAACCGAGTTTCTGTTATTCGCCGAGTTTGCGGTTATTTAGGTAGCCCAGATGCTAGGCCCTTCAATGCGGGGAAACAAGAAGAGGTGAAACGTCGTATTAAGCATCTAGGTAATGGTCAATTAGGTTAATATGATGAATTACCACCAATATTACCCCGTTGATGTTGTTAATGGTCCAGGTACCCGCTGTACACTGTTTGTTTCTGGCTGTGTGCATCAGTGCCGCGGTTGCTATAACCAAAGCACATGGCGGGTGGATTCCGGCGTACCATTCACCCAAGAAATGGAAGATCAAATCATTCAAGATTTGCAAGACACGCGTATTCGTCGGCAGGGCTTGTCCCTGTCCGGTGGAGACCCGCTACATCCCGCCAATTTGCCAGCGATACTCAAGCTAGTGAAGCGAGTAAAAACAGTCTGCCCAGATAAAGACATTTGGGTATGGACGGGATACAAATTGAATGAGCTTACCCTTGAGCAACAAAAGGTGGTCAGTTTTGTGAATACCTTGATTGACGGTAAGTTTGAGCAAAATTTGCACGACCCACGTTTAATTTGGCGTGGCAGCGCAAATCAGGTGATCCACCATTTGCGCTAAGCTTCTCGGGTCCAATGTAATTTTGTACCAAATCCCAATTTATTATCCACCATTTTGACATTGTCTAAGTGAAGCTGCCAAATAGGCAGTTTCGCTGTCAATGCCACAGGAAAACGACGGCAGTACTCTGTTCTAGCTAGTTGTTCTGGTTTACTTTCCAACCTTGCTATTTTACCGATAAATTGAATACCTTGTATCTGATTGACCGTTTTCGATTGTGTCGAAATCGTCCCAGCGACTTGTGGGTTAGCTACCATCAATTGTCCATGCTTCGAACTGGCATCAGTCATTAAAATCAACGACATAGTTTTCGCATCAAATGCATAATAACAACTGGCAGGCCAGATATCATTGTGATGATGAGCAAATAAGGAAAAAACGTGTTGGCGGGCGATATAGCGCTGGATGTGTTGTAAGGTTTGTTCAGGGGTCATAGCGGTTTCCATATAAACCCGTTCAGAACAAGCTCTTGGAGATAACCCCGTGAGCTTGCTTAAAATGTTCTGAACGTAGGCGTAAATTCGCTATTACTATAGCCTAACTAATTAGAAAATGGTTCTAATTAACTTGGCTTTTTAGGCTATCTCACCTAAGTCTTTACTCTAAATAATTCAAGTTGTAGCTAGGCGGCAAGTAAACGAGGCGCTAGAGGCATACATAAGTATGTGACTAGTGCGAATAAACACGGCCAACAACGCTACGGCTCGAAGTATGACGAGTAAATTTATTTATAGATAGCTGCTGTACCACTCATTGAATTCTCACCGCCAGCAGAAATGACACGGAATGAGGTCGCACCAGCTTCATCAGCTTTTTTGGCTAATTGTGCGGTAAGGTCATTTACGCTCACAGCACCTGTTACAGATACATAACCTGCAGCCGGTTGGCTAGAATGTTGAACTTCATCAGCTGCCATTGAACCAAATGAAACAGCACCTAAAGCTAAAGCAGCAGCGAATAATGTTGATTTTTTCATGGTATGTTCCTTTTAACAAACTTGATTTTTAGTTGGGATTTTTACTGTCCCTCTGTGATATGGATCATATTATGCGCTTTAACTCAGAATGAAAATTAGCTAATTTTGCTATAGTTATTCAAATTATTTGAATCAAAACCTAACTTGAGGTTACGGATTTGTGACAGTTTTATATCATTTTTCATTTAAAATTTAATATGTTATAAACATCTTTCTTAACGAATATATTCGTTGTTAACCTATTGTTTTATCTCAACACGCCAGCACAAAATGATAAAAAACACATCAAAAAAAAGCGAAGATCAGCAAAGTAATTGGTATCTTTACTTAGTAAGAGAGAAAAATAATGCCTTGTATTGTGGTATCACGACAGATGTGCAACGCCGTTTTGAACAACATAAAGCGGGTACAGGCGCAAAAGCATTGAAAGGGAAAACGCCACTTATATTAGCTTTCTCGTGTTTTGTCGGTTCACGATCAACTGCCTCACAAGTGGAATATCAAATTAAGAAGTTGAATAAAAAGGTAAAAGAAAGGCTGGTCATTGACCAGCCTGATAATCTCATTGATTACTTAGCTAACTATAAATTACTGAAGTGTGAAGAATAAGTCACTAGGCCTTGATGAGCCCCTATTTCGCCATTTTCGAGCCCACATATCAGGAAATGGGGTTGTTGTTCAGGCCATTGGCAATTCACTCCTTGTTTTGAGGCTGGTTCAAAACCAAAACGTGAATAGTAACGCTCATCCCCTAAAACGACGACAGCACCATAACCAAATTCATTCAGGCTATCTAACCCTTCATAAACCAATTTTTCACCAATGCCTTGGCCTTGGTGAGCTTTACTAACCGCTAAAGGAGCTAACCCAACCCATTGTACGTCTTCACCATTGACATCAACAGGTGTAAAGCCTACATAACCAATGACTTCGCCGTTGTCATTGGTCGCAACAACACCAAGCGTTAATAAGCCGTCTTCTCGCAAGTGCTGAACAAGGTTAGCTTCCGCTTCTGTTGGAAAAGTTTCACGCAATAGCTTATCAATTCCCATTGCATCGACTGGGATTTCAACTCGAATTAACATGAAGTTAACGCAGGCGATTTGTGCTCTACGTCCTCGCTATCATGAACCGTTTTAATCACCTCAGCCAATTGCAATAAAGCAAAACGCAGCGGAGCCGGCATATTTTCCAATTCAAAAGCATCCATTAAGTTTTTAACGTATAAACCTAATTCGGTGTCCCCTTCAATCACCAAGCGACGTTGGAAAAATAAAGTATCGGGATCTTCTTTACGTGCCGCTATCAAAATAAGGTCGTTTGCATTACCACTAACGCTGACATCAGCTTGTGCGTTCTGTTTAACGGCTAATTGGCCATCTTGCAAACTGATAAACCACACCAATGATAAGTCACGAACTTCAACTTTTAGCCATTTATCCTCGAGAAAATCGAGTTCCCCTTCTTTGACTGACTCACGAAATTGCCAACTTAGTAGCTGTTCAAGCACATGGCGTTGCACAGCAAATGGGGTCACTTTTAAAGGTAATTTCAAAAATGAAGGACCTTTTGTGATGAGTTGAGAACGAATTTTACCTAGCACAGTACTGACTCCCGTCTTAATTGTCTGCCCGTTTTCGGGTAACTACTCAACAACAGTAGCAGCTCGAATTATTTAGGGTAACATATTGTATATTCAATTAGTTAAACAAAATATTTGTAGTTAATAACCCCAATTATTGAGATCATCAATACACTATTTAGCTCACGATGAGTTATCTTGCCAAAAAAACACCTTATTGGTCTGATCCTATATCAATTTTTGCCCATGTCACCCATATTTATTTTTAACAAAATGGATAGTTTCTATTGGTGGCTTTTACCACGAATCATGATCAATAAATAACCAAAAATGACTTAATATCCAGATTTATGAAACGGGTCTCATTTTATTCTTTAGTGCCCTAACTCACAAAAAAGTCACTCACTAATTCAGTCACCCACAGCCTTAATTAACGAATACTGATATCCATTAACAATTTCTCTGCTCTAAATCAAAATCTATAACAGTTCCCTTGACTAGAATGTCCGTTGTTAAATTTTATACAGGGATAGGCCAATGGAATTACTCTGCCCAGCAGGGAATTTGCCTGCGTTGAAAGCCGCTGTCGATAACGGCGCAGATGCTGTTTATATTGGGTTAAAAAACGATACCAATGCGCGCCACTTCGCAGGGCTCAATTTCACTGAAAAAAAGCTGCATGAAGCAGAGCGCTACATTCATAACCATAATCGCAAATTGCATATTGCGATTAACACATTTGCACACCCTACCGGTTATGAACGTTGGCAAAACTCCGTCGATCTTGCTGCGGATTTAGGGGCTGATGCGTTAATCTTAGCCGATATCGCGATGTTAGAGTATGCAGCAAACAAGTACCCGCATATCGAAAGACACGTATCGGTTCAGGCTTCAGCCACCAATACAGAAGCGATCCGCTTCTATCAGCGAAACTTTCAAGTACATCGTGTTGTCCTTCCACGCGTTTTATCTATTCATCAAGTAAAACAACTCGCTAGAAATAGCCCTGTGCCGCTTGAAGTGTTTGCTTTTGGTAGTTTATGCATCATGGCTGAAGGCCGTTGTTATTTATCTTCTTACTTAACGGGCGAATCACCAAACACCGTAGGCGCTTGCTCACCAGCTCGTTTTGTTCGTTGGCAGCAAACAGAAAATGGTATGGAGTCTCGCCTGAATGACGTCTTAATCGACCGCTACCAAGAACATGAAAATGCAGGCTACCCTACTTTGTGTAAGGGGCGTTACCTTGTCGATGGTCAAAAATACCACGTCCTAGAAGAACCAACTAGCCTCAACACGATTGAACTGTTACCAGAACTCATGGCCGCTAGTATTGCTTCGGTTAAGATTGAAGGCCGCCAGCGCAGCCCTGCTTATGTCACGGAGGTAACACGGATTTGGCGCCAAGCGATTGACCGTTACAAAGCCAACCCTGATAACTTCACCACCGACCCTAAATGGCTAAAAGTATTAGGTGGGCTTTCAGAAGGCAGCCAGACGACTTTGGGTGCTTATCATCGCAAGTGGCAGTAATTGAAAAGGTAAATATTATGCAGTACTCATTAGGATCGGTTCTTTATTACTGGCCAAAACACACATTAAGTGAATTTTATCAGTGCGCAATCGAAAGTGAAGCCGATATTATCTACCTTGGAGAAACGGTTTGCAGTAAGCGCCGAGAAATGAAACCCAATGATTGGATAGAGCTCGCCCAACAACTGGCCAAGAGCGGCAAACAAATTGTTCTGAGTACCCTTGCCCTTCTTCAAGCCCCTTCCGAACTTAAAGAAATCAGCAAGTTAGTTGATAATGGTGAGTTTCTCGTTGAAGCCCATGATTTTGGTGTGGTCAACATGTTAGTCGAAAGAAACCTTCCTTTTGTCGCTGGGCACGGGTTAAATTGCTATAACGCACAAACTTTAAATATTTTATTACGCCAAGGTATGACGCGCTGGTGTATGCCTGTAGAGCTATCTCGTGATTGGCTAATTAATTTGCTCAATCAATGTGATGATATTGGTATCCACGGTAAATTTGAGGTGGAAGTGATGAGCTACGGTCATTTACCTCTGGCCTACTCTGCCCGCTGTTTTACGGCTCGTTCAGAAAATCGGCAAAAAGACGAATGTGAGACTTGCTGTATTAACTACCCCCAAGGGCGCAAGGTTCTTTCTCAAGAACAGCAGCAAGTATTTACCTTAAATGGTATTCAAACACTCAGTGGCGCTTGCTATAACCTCGGCAATGACCTGTATTCAATGCATGACCTTGTGGATATTGTGCGCATTTCACCTGAAGGCATTGAGACCCTTGAGGTAATCAAGCAGTTTAAAGCCAATGAAAATGGGGAGATCCCGTTGAATATTATCAACCAAAATTGCAATGGTTACTGGCGACAAATTGCAGGGTTGTCGATGGTGCCTTAAGCCTATTACCCACCTCATAACCGCCTATCCTCAGTGTAATGCAAATGCATTGCACAATGCATTTGCATTACACTGAGGATAGGCTGGAAATTTTTGAAGTAAATAAAATGATTGATATAAACCCAAGCACTGTTTCTTTACGTGCAAAATCCCGCCTTACCGAACGCAGTCAAACAACTATCCCTGCGGCCATACATGATGCTTTACACTTACAACCTGGTGAAATAATTGAATATTCGCTATTAGCAGATGGTAATGTCATTATTTCTAGGCAAACAAACGCCCATGAGGACCCTATAGTTTCTCAATTTCCTAGAAAAAGATATGAAAGAAAATCCACGACACATTTATCCTGTGCCTGTAGCATTATGGAATAAGGTCAATGAGCTTACTGCGGATATCGACATTGATTTAGATGCACCACTTACTGATAGTTAATCATGGAGTCACAGGGAAAGTTAGAAATTAACGGATGGAAAATTTTTTTCACTCATGTTTCTTAGAACAGTTAGTTGCATTAGTCAGTACAGTACAAACCTTAAAAAAATCTGCCCCAATAGGCTATAAAAAGAAAGCTCCCACAAAATTACTCGCTGCAATTAATAAAGTGATAACAGAACGAATTGCAGTCAACCCACTTGACCCAATTTTTTACCAAGGCAATACCTTAGGAACGAAACACAAACATTGGTTTCGGGCTAAATTTTTACAGCAGTTCCGTTTATTCTTTCGTTGCAGTGAAAAAGATAAAATCATCATTATTAGTTGGGTAAATGATTTCAGTACATTACGTTCATATAGTTCCAAAAATGATGCCTATCAAGTATTTGCCTCAATGCTAAGCCCTCCTGATGACTGGGAAACCTTAAGCCAAGAAGCAAAAATGGCAACAAAAGCCGTTGATCCTAACTCAGCAATAGGTTTCCTACTCAAAAATAACGATTAATGCCGATGCCTACGCCAACGGTTAAACATATGGCTAATATGGCGTAACTCTCCATCTCTTAGCATGCCAATAAACACACCAATAACCGTATAAATTACACCAAGTGTTAGCATCATAACGATATCCATCAACACCTCACTAAACGGCAATCCCATTTGGTTAAGGCCTGCCATGGCGTTTGTGGCCCATGTTGATGGCAATGCTGAAGCAATCATACGTACCCAATCTGGCATCGCTTGTAATGGCCAAATAGTGCCTGACATATAAAACACTGGCGTAGTGATAAACGCTAACGTTAAATAGATCATTTCAACACTGCGCAAGCATTCTGTTACCAACTTGCCTAGGCCAATAACCGCTAATAGGAACGGGAAGGTAAATATCCAAATTAAGTACAGCGGTGCTTCTTGCCGGAAGCCCAATACCCATGGCCAAAGTGCAAAAAAGACCGTAGATAAAAACAACCAAATGGGTATTAACGCAGATAATGCTCCCAAATAAACGGCTAAAGGCGGTTTACCTTTCGGTGTTGAACGGATCGCAATACTGACGCGCACACAAGCGATCAACAAGGAGTGCTGTAACAACATCACCAATAAACCTGGGAAAACAATGGCCGCAAAGCTGACTCCGGGGTTATACAACGGCTCAGTTTCACTGCGGACTGGGGTAATGATAACTTTGGCTTGTTCTTTGCTATAACCTGCTTTTGTTAGTAATTGCGTATTATAAGCGTTTAAAAGAGTTTGATATGCTTTTGAAAGCTCTTGTTGAATTTGGCCGCTAGCGAGGCGGTTAGTCGCATCACCATAGACAGGGACAGTAATGCTTTTACCACTTAGTAAATGCTGCTGAAAATCGGTTGGAATGATAATTATCGCAAATAATTTTCTAGCGATCATATCCTGACGAGCCTGCGCAAGGTTATCATAACCATGCAATTGTACTTTTGGCGTCGCGTCTAAATCACGGATTAGTTCGCGGCTAGCAGTGCTATGGTCCATATCAATCACGGCAACAGGCAAATCCCATAAAACAGGTTTTGCATAGACCAAACTCATCACGCACAATGAGACTAAAAGTAGTAGCCACATCGGCTTTTCTAACATACCCAGTAGCACTTTACGGAAAGTCGCAAAATAGACCGCCATTAAACTTCCCCTCCTTGAGTTGCAAGCCGCTTAACCAAGCGTTTACGAACTAAAAAGGCAATTACGACAGGGTAAATTAATAAAAACAAACAAACTTCTACAATTCGACCAAACGAAATTTCCCGTAAGAAAATATCGAACATTGCATTAAGTGTATGCGTAAGGGGTTCAATATTAGAAATAATTCGCGCGGGTAAAATCATCGATAATTCAGGCACAGCCATTCCTGAGAACGCTAAAGCGATACTCACTAGCATCCCTATTAAGCTATAAGCCATAATAGCACTAGAGGTAAAGCTAAATAGTAATACCCCAATACTTTGTGCCGCTATCACATAAAAGAAGCCTACCACCAGCATATACAATGGGTTACCCACCACTTTAGCATCAAAAATGGTCACGAGTGCAGCAAGTTCAATTGCCAACAATGTCGTGAAAAATAACGTATACGGGGCCATCTTCCCTAATAGGGCAGTAGCGAAAGGTTTAACGCTTTGTAAAGTGCTCCCTCGCGACATAGTATAAATAGTCGCTGTGACGACAAACAGCTGTAACATATGAATAGTCGCAGCAAACTGCTGGTAATAAATATAACTACCACTCGGATTGAACAAGCTGTCATAAGAAAGTGTCACTTGCGCCAACGGCGGTAGTGCTTTCCCCATCGACCTCGCCAGTTCTTGGCGATACTTTGCATTTAGCTCCGCAACTAAGCCGCTAAAGTCTTGAATTGCATAACTTCCCGATGCGTAAAATAAAGCGTTGTAGTACATACGCAGTTCAGGTTGGCGCCCTCTTAACACATCCTCTTCAAAATCATGGGGGATGTACAGTAATGCATAATCTTTTGAGCTGCCTAATCTTTTTAAGGATGTATTCAGATTGTCATCGATAGTTTTTACATCTGCGTGAGGGCCTGAATTCAAGTCGCGAATAATTTGCCGAGATACTGGACTATGGTTGTCATCTACCACTGACACAGGCAAATCCATCAGCGTTCCTTCTGAAAAGTTAGAACTCACCAACGTAAACAACATCAATGGAAACAACCAGCTCAACCAGTGAAAAACAGGGCTACGGATAGCCATTTTAGTTTCACGGCTAAAAGCATGCTCGAAGCCTTGCCAAGCGAACTTTAATTTCATGGCAACACCTTTTACTTATCCCAGTGCCATAGCACACTCATACCGGGCCGCAGCCCATCAATTGGCTCTAATGGATATAAACGAATTTCAAACGTTTTTAAATCAAAGTCACCAGTTGCACGGGTTGCACGCTTTGTTGCGTAATCACCTTTTGGTGCAATATAACGAACCTCAGCCTCAATCACCTTATTGCCTAATGCGGGCACATCAAGTTGAACTTTATCGCCTTTTTTCACATTGACTAAAATATCTTCTCTCAAGTTATAAATGAAATAAGCCTGAGGTAAGCGAATTAATGAAATTAACGGGCTGCCTGCATTGAATAGTTCACCTATTTCTGCTGGGATAGGGCCGACTTCACCGTCAACAGGCGCTCTAACTTGTAGGTCATCAACCTGTACTTGTAGCTCTGTAAGTTTTTGTTCTGCTTGATTCAGAGCTGCTTCGTATTGTTTTCGTAACTCAACACGATCCCCATTCTGCCCCTCTTCTAACCGAGCTTTTGCACCTTGTACTTGAGAATATGCAACATCTTTAGCTTTACGGGCATTATCAAGTTCATTTGCTGAAACATACCCTTTGCTTTTTAAATTACTCAAACGCGCATATTCGCGAGAAGCATTTTGATATTGTGAGTTTGCTTGCGCTAATGTGGCTTTAAGGTCCCGAATAGTCTCTGCTCGGGTCCCGTTAATCGATTGTTCGAGCTGAGCTTTTGCTTGGTCCCTTGCCGCTTTTGAGGCTTCGTATTGCGCTTGCAACTCAGGGCTTTCTAATGTTAATAAAAGCTGCCCTTGTTTGACATCGTCCCCACGCTCGACATGGCGTTCAACCACTCGCCCCTTCGCTTTTGAGGTGACAATAACTTCAGGTGCATCCACTTCTCCCTGCAACAATAAATATTGATTATGGGAATGAAAAAGTGCAGCTGCTGCTATTAAAATGAGCATCAGCAAAATCAGTACTATTGTTCTTTTTTTCATTATTTATGTGAACCTTAAATAATAACGGGGGAAACTATCATCCCTAGAGTATGACAAGAAAATTAAATACAGCGTTAATAAATTCGTGCGCAAGATCACGAAAAGGTAGGGCATTGTCTAATATTGAATCGATTTTTTTCTTATGTCAAATAATGATGAATGTCCTTTACTCAAATGTCGATTACTTAACCAATGACTTACGGTATAATCACTCGCCAAATAAAGACTAAAAATAGACGCTAAAGTGAATAACTCCCGCAATGTAAAATATAACGAGCCATGCTCTAAATAGTTCGCATTGTGGGTAGGCGACGAGGAAACGAGGCCCTAGGAGCATACAGTAGTATGTGACTAGGGCGAGATGACAAAGTCAACACCCCATAACGTGCACATGACGAGCCATGCTCTAAATAGTTCGCATTGTGGGTAGGCGACGAGGAAACGAGGCCCTAGGAGCATACAGTAGTATGTGACTAGGGCGAGATGACAAAGTCAACATCCCATAACGTGCACATGACGAGCCATGCTCTAAATAGTTCGCATTGTGGGTAGGCGACGAGGAAACGAGACCCTAGGAGCATACAGTAGTATGTGACTAGGGTGAGATGACAAAGTCAACACCCCCACAATGTGAAATATGACGAGCATGTACGAATTTGATTTAATATTACTCCTACTCCAGCAAATGTGCGTCTACCTTGTTATCGCATGGGCGCTCAGCCGCACCCCACTCGTCATTCCCTTATTGAAAGTCACTATCCGCTTACCCCACAAGGTGATGTGCTACCTGATTTTTTCCGTATTTTGTATTATCGGGACATATTTTGGCTTACATATCAATGATTCCATTGCCAATACTCGGGCAATTGGTGCGGTATTAGGTGGGCTACTTGGCGGCCCTGCTGTCGGGTTTGCCGTTGGTTTTACTGGCGGAATACACCGTTATTCATTAGGAGGGATGAGTGCATTTGCTTGCATGGTTTCGACCATTGTCGAGGGGCTCATTGGTGGCTTAGTCCATCGTTACTATATGAAACGTGGCGAAATTAATAAAATTTTTAACCCAGTTACTGCCAGTTGTGCGACTTTTGTAGCTGAAGTCCTACAAATGCTGATTATTCTATTACTTGCGCGCCCTTTCGATGAAGCCCTTGAGCTGGTGAGAAGTATTGTCGCACCGATGTTAGTCGCTAACACCATTGGTGCAGCCATGTTTATTCGTATTCTACTCGACCGACGCGCAATTGTTGAAAAATACACCACCGCTTTTTCCGCACAGGCCCTTAAAATTGCCTTAACGACCGAAGGTATTCTACGTAAAGGCTTTAATGCGGATAACAGCATGAAAGTTGCCAAAATTATTTACCAAGAACTGGAAATTGGAGCTGTTGCCATTACCGATCGCGAGAAAATACTCGCCTTTATTGGTATTGGGGCAGACCACCACCGACCTGGAACACCAATCTCATCGACACAATCAAGACAAGCCATTGATAATAATGAGGTTGTCTATGCCGATGGGAATGAAACACCGTATAAATGTTCCCTCAGCCCAACTTGTAAACTTGGCTCGGCACTCGTCATTCCCCTACGAGGCGAAAATGACCGAGTGATTGGGACCATAAAACTCTATGAAGCCAAAAATAGCCTATTTAGCTCAATCAACCGTACATTAGGTGAAGGGATTGCCAGCTTGTTTTCAGCTCAAATTTTGGCAGGGCAATACGAACGCAATAAACAATCGCTGCTACAATCAGAAGTAAAATTGCTCCATGCCCAAGTAAACCCTCATTTTTTATTTAATGTACTCAACACGTTGCAGGCCGTGATCCGCAAAGACAGCCAACAAGCGGGGCAATTAGTGCAATATATTTCGACCTTTTTCCGTAATAACTTAAAACGTCCGGAACAAAATGCCACTTTGGGAGAAGAAATTGAACATATCAATGCTTACTTACAAATAGAAAAAGCTCGTTTTCAAGAAAACTTACAGATTTACATCGACATTCCAGAGGAAGTTAAACATGTTGAACTCCCTGCATTTACCTTACAACCTCTTGTTGAAAACGCAATTAAACACGGTACCTCACAGTTATTAGAGACGGGATATATTACAATACGTAGTTATATCGGTAGCGAACACGTCTATATTGAAATTGAAGACAACGCAGGGCTCTACCAATCTGCGAAGCAAAGTGATGGCTTAGGGATGGGCTTGGTCGATAAACGTTTGCGTTTAAAATATGGCGAACAATACGGCATTAGCGTAGAGCATGAGCCAGAAAAATTCACACGAATGAAAATCCGCCTACCGTATTTGGCGGCACCATAATAATGATAATGTAACCCTATGAATGTATTAATTGTTGATGATGAACCACTTGCGCGGGAAAACGTCCGTTGCCTCCTCGAAGAACACGATGATATTGAAATCATTGGCGAATGTGCCAATGCGATAGAAGCTATTGGGATAATCCATAAAAAAAAGCCTGATGTGGTCTTTCTCGATATCCAAATGCCGCGCTTAACTGGCCTTGAAATGGTGCGCATGTTAGATCCTGAAGACCGCCCCTATATTGTCTTTCTAACCGCTTTTAATGAATTTGCTATTCAGGCTTTTGAAGAACATGCTTTTGATTATTTATTAAAACCCCTTGAGCCAGAAAGATTGGAGAAAACATTAAGCCGGCTCCGTCAAGGTAAACAAAAACAAAACCTTGAGCTACTGGGTAATAATGAACCACTTAAATTTATTCCGTGTACTGGTCATAGCCGTATTTATTTGATGAAACTCGATGAAGTATTGTATGCAACTTCTCGTTTGAGTGGCGTCTACGTCATGAGTACACAAGGGCAAGAAGGCTTTACTGAACTCACATTACGCACCTTAGAAACTCGTACACCGCTAGTGCGCTGCCATCGCCAATACTTAGTCAATATGACCCAATTAAATGAAATTTTATTTGGCGATAGTGGGCAAGCCGAGTTAGTGCTTAGCTCTGGCGAACGCATCCCCGTTAGCCGCCGTTACCTCAAACCACTAAAAGAGGCATTGGGTTTGGTCTAAATGGCTCTTCGACTTCTCACACATGCACTTGGTGTATAAATTAATAATAAATTTGTACATCAAAACAATTTTTCTATAAACAGAAACATAAGTTTAAAAAACACACAATACGTTATTCTGTATTCCGTGTTGTGTGTTCACCATTTATAGGAACAAAATATATCTAATACAATGTCGCAAAAAGCAGCACGTGAAGGCCTTGGTAACCCTGAGCTCTTTAAGGGGAGCGTTTTTGTAACAAAAAATGGGCAGTCCGAGCTTTTTATTCAAACTAGTGTGGAACGTGAAATAGAGCTAAAAGAAAGAGAAAGAGAGCGCCAAGCAAATGCACTGCTAAAATTGGTGATGGCAGCAAAAGATGATGTTAAAAATAAAAGAACCTTATCACCAGAAGAAACGCTAGAAAAATTACGTGCAGCAAGAAAATAATGAAAGGAAATTGTGATGGAACAACCATATACGCTCACCCTCGCAGAAACTGCATTATGGTCACTACAGGATGTAGAATCGTTTAAAAATCAATTTTATGAGTAGTATTCAAGCTGCAGCGTTTGTTGATGAGCTACTTTTATCATCCGTAAAAGCAACATCAGAAGATCCTAAACCTTATCGCCCAAATCAAATGTTAGCCGATAATGGTCTACTTATTCGAGAGTGAATCGATATAACTAACCAATATCGCTGTTTATATGAATTTGATAAGCAAACAAATAACGTCGTTATCCTACTTTTTATTAGCACAGCACAAGATTTAGAAAAAACGCTTTATCGCCACTATATACTTAAATAAAAATGACTAATAAAAAAACCCGCACTTCAAAGTACGGGTTTCGTTTTATTGGGATTAAACTCCCCAAAACCTAGCTATTACGCGTTATGGCTGCTGCTACGACGACGAGGTGCCGCATTAGCACCATCTTGGCGAGGTGCTGCATTGCCACGGTTACCACCGCCACGGCGTTCACCACCACCATTGCTACGACGCTCACCACCACGGTCATTGCGACGACCTGCACCGAAACCTCCCTCGCTACCACCTTCACGACGAGGACCACCACGACGCTCACCACCGCCACGACGCTCAAACGGTTGTGCATCACCAATCAGTTGCATTTGCATTGGTTTATTTAATACACGTGCACGGCTTAAGTGAGTTAACACTTCGCTTGGCATACCTTTTGGTAACTCAATGGTTGAGTGAGTACCAAACAGTTTGATATTACCAATATAACGGCTACTGATGTCCGCTTCGTTAGCAATCGCCCCAACAATATGACGAACTTCCACACCGTCATCGCGACCAACTTCGATACGATACATTTCCATATCGCCAACATCACGGCGCTCACGACGACCGCCACGCTCCCCACGCTCTGCACGGTCAAAACCATTACCATTGCTATTGCGGTCACGACGGCGATCATCACGGTCGTTGAATTCACGACGCGGACGACGAGGTGCATCTGGTGGTAGGATCAGGGCGCGTTCGCCTTGAGCCATTTTCAGTAACGCTGCTGCTAGAGTTTCCATATCAACATCTTCTGATGGAGACATTTTCGCTAACAGTGAACGATATTGGTCTAAATCGCTACTTTCTAATTGTTGCTGGATTTTTTCAGCAAATTTTTCCTGACGACGTTGACTTAACAAATCTGCATTTGGCAGTTCAACTTCAGGAATAGTCAGTTTCATCGTACGTTCAACGTTACGTAACAGGCGACGCTCACGGTTCTCAACGAACAGTAAGGCACGGCCCGCACGACCTGCACGGCCAGTACGACCAATACGGTGAACATAAGACTCAGCATCCATAGGGATATCATAGTTAACGACTAAGCTAATACGCTCAACGTCTAAACCACGAGCTGCCACGTCAGTCGCAATCAAGATATCTAAACGACCATCTTTCAGGCGCTCTAATGTCTGCTCACGCAGAGCTTGGTTCATGTCACCATTCAGCGCTGCGCTGTTATAGCCGTTACGCTCTAATGCTTCTGCGACTTCTAATGTTGCATTTTTAGTACGGACGAAAATAATCGCCGCATCAAAATCTTCTGCTTCTAAGAAACGAACCAACGCTTCATTTTTACGCATACCGTAAACAGTCCAGTAGCTTTGAGCAATGTCAGGACGTGTGGTAATGCTTGCCTGAATACGAATCTCTTTAGGTTCTTTCATAAAGCGACGCGTAATACGGCGAATTGGCTCAGGCATTGTCGCAGAGAACAATGCGGTTTGGTGCTCTGCTGGAATTTGGCCCATGATGTTTTCAACATCTTCAATAAAGCCCATTCGTAGCATTTCATCAGCTTCGTCTAAGACTAAGCCTTTTAATTTAGAAAGATCTAAAGTACCACGCTTCAGATGGTCAAGAAGACGGCCAGGTGTACCCACAACGATTTGTGGACCTTGGCGTAACGCGCGCAATTGCACGTCATAACGTTGGCCACCGTATAGAGCAACGACGTTAACGCGGCTCATATGTTTAGAGAAATCGCTCATCGCTTCAGCTACCTGAACAGCCAACTCACGAGTTGGTGCCAGAACTAAAATTTGCGGAGCTTTTAAATCTGGGTCAATGTTTTGCAGTAATGGCAAACTAAATGCAGCGGTTTTACCACTACCGGTTTGTGCCATACCTAATACATCGTTACCATCCATTAACAATGGAATACATTGTTGCTGGATTGGTGATGGTTTTTCGTATCCCAGGTCGTTCAGTGCTGTCAAAATAGATGCTGATAAACCTAAATCAGCAAAAGAAATATCGGTCTCAGTAGTCATGTAAAGGTGCCTCATACATAATGGCAGCCAGTTTACATAACCATGCGAAAATCATTTCGGTCATTTTCATTTAAAATGTGAACTGGCTCAAATTGTGTTTATTAAACGAACAAATAGGCCGTCACCCCGAGGGATGATGACTTAAAAATTAATCATGAAATGTTCGTCAGCTATTGCTGGCCCGATTCTAAAAGGTCGTCTTGTTCTTGGCCTAACAGCGCCAATTCCAACAATGCATAGCGGTGTTCAACAAAGCTGTGAGCGTTGTTAGCTACCGTCAGTTTGAATAACGCAACTGCGCTATTCTTATCCCCCAGACTTAGGTAATGCTTACCTAAATAGAAGTTAGTTTCACTGAGATGCTCAGCGAGCGAAGTGTTATCCGTAGACGTTTCTTTCAAACGCTCCATCAATGTTGTTTCATTGATATTGCCAAGATAGAATTCTACGATATTCCAGCCCCATTGCCCTTTCTCCGCTTGGTTGTAACGAGCAGCAAGATTATCTTGTGCCGTACGCGGGTCTATGTCTTTTTCTACAAGATAAAGCCATAAAACACGAAAAGGATCATTTGGATCTATCTGATAATACGCCAGCAGATCATCCTGCGCTAGTTTGTACCGTTCACCGTAATATAAAGCGATGCCACGATTCATCCGCGCGAAATTGTAAGTTGGATCAAGCTCTAAAACAGAATCAAACGCTTCATAGGCAGCATCATAGTTCCCTGCCTGCGTAAAATATATCCCTAAAAAATTAAAAACTTCAGGAATATCAGGACGTATGGCTAACGCAGTTGAAAAATCATTACGCGCCAGCGCCCTTAAACCTAGACTATCATACAACACACCGCGCTCATATAAAAGCTGTGCGTATTCGTCATCGGTTAAAGACCGGCTCGCAAGGATTTGTTCCATACGAGCCAATATCACTTCTTGTTGCAATGAAGGTTGAAGTGGAACGGCAAAAACCTCGTTCTTTCGCCAATCTTTGCTGCTACATCCAATAATAACAAAAAAGATAAGCGCCAAGAGCACACGCGGTAACGTGCGATAATCTCTTACCCGAAGACAGATACTGTTCAACATACTCCGCCCTTACATTACCACGCATTTACAACAAATTATGGTTTCAGCAAATTTAGGCTGATAGCGCTCTAAACAAATAGAGCGCAGCTAGGTCAACTTATTCTGCTGAGTCCTGAGGTTGCGAACTTGGTTCCTCAGTTGCTACCGCTTCTTTCATGCTAAGGCGGATACGGCCTTGACGGTCGATTTCTAATACCTTAACTGGGACTTCTTGACCCATTTGCAGATAATCAGTCACTTTCTCAACACGTTTATCTGCGATTTGAGAAATGTGTACTAAACCTTCTTTACCGCCACCAATAGCAACGAATGCACCAAAGTCAACGATACGAGTCACTTTACCTGGGTAAATACGACCAACTTCAACTTCAGCAGTAATATCTTCAATACGGCGAATGGCTTCTTTCGCCTTGATACCATCAGTTGCAGCAATTTTCACTGTACCATCATCTTCGATTTCAATCGTAGTGCCTGTTTCTTCCGTTAATGCACGGATGACAGAACCACCTTTACCGATGACATCTTTAATTTTGTCTGGATTGATACGAATCGTATAGATACGTGGTGCAAATTCAGAGATTTCTTCGCGAGGACCATTAATAGCTTGTTCCATCGTCCCCAAGATGTGCAAACGTGCGCCTTTCGCTTGGTTCAGAGCAACCTGCATAATTTCGCTGGTAATCCCTTCGATTTTGATATCCATTTGCAGTGCACTGATACCATCACGGCTACCGGCAACTTTAAAGTCCATATCACCTAAGTGGTCTTCATCACCTAAAATGTCAGATAGGACAACAAAATCGTCACCTTCTTTCACCAGCCCCATTGCAATACCAGCAACAGCAGCTTTAATTGGCACACCTGCATCCATTAATGCGAGTGAAGCGCCACAGACAGAAGCCATAGATGATGAACCGTTAGATTCAGTAATTTCAGATACAACACGGACAGTATATGGGAAATCTGCGTGATCTGGCATTACAGCTAACACACCACGTTTCGCTAAACGACCATGACCAATTTCACGACGTTTCGGTGAACCTACCATACCAGTTTCACCAACAGAGTATGGAGGGAAGTTATAATGGAATAAGAAACGGTCAGTGTATTCGCCCATTAACTGGTCGATAACCTGTGCATCACGCTCTGTACCTAAAGTTGCAGTTACCAGTGCCTGAGTTTCACCACGTGTGAACAATGCAGACCCATGAGTACGTGGCAGAACACCAGTACGCACATCAAGTGCACGAACCATGTCTTTTTCACGACCGTCAATACGAGGTTCACCACGGATAACACGGCTACGTACAACTTGTTTTTCTAAGTTACCTAAAATATCAGCAACTTCAGAAACATCAACGTTTTCATCTTCAGCGACTAATGTAGCAATGACTTCATCTTTGATTAAATCAACTTGCGCGTAACGTTCTTGTTTCTCAGTAATGCGGTAAGCATCACCCATACGGCTTTCTGCTAATGCCGCAATGCGGTCATTTAATGCTTGGTTAACTGGCTCTGGCTGCCAATCCCATTTTTCTTTACCTGCTTCTTTGACCAACTCATTGATGTTTTGAATAACAATTTGTTGTTGTTCGTGGCCAAATACGACCGCACCTAACATTTGTTCTTCGCTTAACAAGTCAGCTTCAGATTCAACCATTAAGACCGCGTTATTGGTACCTGCAACCACTAAATCTAAACGGCTGTTTTTCAGCTCATCAGCTGTTGGGTTAAGAACATATTGGTCATTGATAAAACCAACACGAGCAGCACCGATTGGGCCATTAAATGGCGTGCCAGACAGCGCAAGAGCTGCAGATGCACCGATCATCGCAACGATGTCAGGGTTAACTTGTGGGTTAACAGACACAACTGTAGCAATGATTTGAATTTCGTTTAAAAAACCTTCTGGGAACAGAGGGCGCAGTGGACGGTCAATTAAGCGTGCGATTAACGTTTCGCCTTCACCAGGACGACCTTCACGACGGAAGAAACTCCCTGGGATACGGCCTGCTGCGTATGTACGTTCTTGATAGTTAACAGTTAAAGGGAAGAAATCTTGACCTTCTTTAACTTTCTTCTGAGCAACCGCAGTAACAAATACCGCAGTGTCATCCATGTTAACCATAACAGCGGCTGTCGCTTGACGCGCCATCATTCCCGTTTCAATCGTAACGGTATGTTGACCATATTGGAATTTACGAACAATAGGATTTAACACAATATTACCCTTTTTGTAAGGCTATCTGAGCATCTCGGATAGCATTGGCTTATTCTTCCTACAGCCTCGCGACTAATGAGAAGATTGATATTCAAGTCATCAATGTTCTCATTAGCCGCGCGAATCGGATGTAGCGAAGAGGCATTATTAAAACAACTAATTACAAACCATAGCTTAACATTTAAGTTAAGAACAATTCGAGTATTACTTCAACTTTCAAAATAACTTTTAGAAGAAAAGGGGCCTGTGGCCCCTTTTCTCTGAAACTGACTCTACTCGTCATACTTCAAGTTGCAACGTTGTTGACTACACTCACTCGTACTAGTCACATACTGATGTACATTCCTAGCCACTCACTCATTGGTCGCCTAGCCGCAACTGGAATTATCTAGAGTAAGATTAGCGGCGCAGACCTAAACGCTCAATCAGAGCAGTGTAGCGTGCGATATCTTTACCTTTCAAGTAAGCTTGTAAGCGACGGCGTTGTGCAACCATACGCAACAGACCACGACGGCTGTGGTGATCTTTTTTGTGCTCTGCAAAGTGGCTTTGCAGATGGTTGATTTGTGCAGTCAGCAGAGCGATTTGTACTTCGCTTGAACCAGTGTCATTTTCACCGCGGCCGAACTCAGCAACGATTTTAGCTTTCGCTTCATTACTTAGAGACATAATAAACTCCAAAATGATTAATGTAAGTGATGAGAGCCAATCTCTAATTTAGCATCTCAAGATTAAGCGCCGCTATTCTACGCTGCTTATAACAGCAAAGCAATAAGCGCCACTATGCGGATTGTTCATTTTCCACAACCAAACGCTTTGGTGCCACACGGCCATCTTCGCTAATCAGAGCAATACCGATAAAACGCTGCTCTTCACCGCAAGTCACTCGGACCATGTCCCCTTCAATGAGACCTTCAACATTCGCCCTAACAGGTTGACCCTGTTTAAAGTAAGCCGCTGTTTCTTCAGTAATATTGATAGCTGGGAAATGAACAACTGCGGTATCCATTGGCAATAACAAGCTATCCAGTAATGATTCAAAAGAACCTTCTCCTGCATCTACTTGTGCCCGCAAAGCGGCTAATTGCTCTAATGTTACCATGCGCTCATATGGGTAATTAGCGACTTGAATACGCCGTAGATAAATCACATGAGCGCCACAGTCTAACATTTCGCCTAAATCATCAACAATAGTACGAATATAAGTCCCTTTCGAGCAATGAATTTCCAGTTCTAACTCATTATTTTCTAAACGAATAAACTGTAGTTCATACACAGTAATTGGGCGGGCTTCACGCTCAACCGTAATCCCTTTACGTGCATATTCATACAATGGACGACCTTGGTGTTTTAATGCGGAATACATCGAAGGTACTTGCAGTGTATCGCCTAGGAAAAACGCTAAGGCGTCATCTAACTGTTGCGGCGTAAACTCAACGTTACGCTCGCTGATGATTTCGCCATGAGAATCCGATGTATCAGTACGTTGACCTAAACGAGCTACTACACGATAACGCTTATCTGAATCGAGTAAAAATTGGGAAAACTTCGTTGCTTCACCAAGGCAAACGGGCAACATACCTGTTGCTAACGGATCAAGCGCCCCTGTATGCCCAGCTTTATTAGCATTAAAAAAGCGCCGCACTTTTTGCAGCGCATCATTAGAAGAAATATCCGTAGGTTTATCCAGCAGCACTACACCGTCGATATCACGGCCGCTACGACGACGCCCCATTATTTTTCCTCTTTATCATCTGCATCAGCACGACGTTTTTCATCATCGCGAATGACATTCGAAACGAGGTTAGACATACGCATACCATCAACCAAAGAACTATCATAAGAGAATGTCAGTTCAGGAATAACACGTAAGCGCATGGCTTTACCTAATAAAGAACGAATAAAACCTGAAGCTTCATTCAGCGCTTTAATGCCTTCTTTTACCATATCAGACTCATGTTCTTCATGAGAGATATTTAAAAACGTAACGAATACTTTACCGTATGCCAAGTCCCTAGACAGCTCAACACCAGAAACCGTTGCCATACCAATGCGAGGATCCTTCACTTCACGTTGCAAAATGATTGCAATTTCTTTTTGCATTTCTTGTGCAACGCGCTGAGAACGACTGAATTCTCTTGCCATTGTTCTATCTCCTGACAAATTGGGGGGCTAAGCCCCCCAATGGAAAATAAAGTATGAAGATATTTACCCGATTCGCTTTATAACAAAGTGATATTACGGGTATCTATAAAATTAACCGTCGATCGAACGCTTAACTTCAATAACTTCGAAGACTTCAATCATATCGCCGACACGAACATCGTTGTAGTTCTTAACACCGATACCACATTCCATGCCGTTACGAACTTCAGCAACATCATCTTTAAAGCGACGCAGAGACTCTAACTCACCTTCGTAGATAACCACGTTGTCACGCAGTACACGAATTGGGTTATTACGCTTGATGGTACCTTCTGTAACCATACAACCTGCAACAGCACCAAATTTCGGTGATTTAAATACATCGCGGACTTCTGCAAGACCAATGATTTGTTGTTTGTATTCAGGTGCCAACATACCGCTCATTGCTTGTTTGATTTCATCAATCAAGCTATAGATAACGGAATAGTAACGTAAATCAACGCTTTCACTTTCAATGACACGACGCGCAGATGCATCTGCACGGACGTTAAAGCCAAGAATGATAGCATTTGATGCCGCTGCCAATGTTGCATCTGTCTCAGTGATACCACCAACGCCAGAACCGATGATTTTAATTTTAACTTCATCAGTTGACAGTTTCATCAGAGAGTCAGTGATCGCTTCACAAGTACCTTGAACGTCAGTTTTCAGCACGATATTCAGTTCAGAAACTTTACCTTCTTCCATGTTCGCAAACATATTTTCCAGTTTAGATTTCTGCTGGCGCGCTAATTTAACATCGCGGAATTTACCTTGACGATATAGAGCAACTTCACGGGCTTTTTTCTCATCACGAACTACTGTCGCTTCATCACCAGCAGATGGGACGCTTGATAGCCCCAAAATTTCAACTGGCATAGAAGGGCCTGCAGATTGAACTTCTTTACCTAATTCGTTACGCATTGCACGAATACGGCCATATTCAAACCCACATAAGACGATATCGCCTTTGTTCAGTGTACCTTCTTGAACTAAGATAGTTGCCACTGGGCCACGACCTTTGTCTAAGTAGGATTCAACAACAACACCGCTTGCCATTCCTGCATAAACTGCTTTCAGTTCTAAAACCTCAGCTTGCAGTAAGATAGCATCCAGTAGGTCATCAATGCCTGTACCTTTCTTAGCTGATACGCTAATGAACTGAGTATCACCACCCCAATCTTCGGAAATAACACCGTATTGAGATAACTCATTTCTGACGCGGTCTGGATCAGCTTCTGGCTTATCGATTTTGTTGACTGCAACCACAATTGGTACACCCGCTGCTTTCGCATGCTGAATAGCTTCAATTGTTTGTGGCATAACACCATCATCGGCAGCAACAACAAGGATAACGATATCTGTTGCTTGAGCTCCACGAGCACGCATAGAGGTAAACGCGGCGTGACCTGGGGTATCTAAGAAGGTAATCATACCTTTATCGGTCTGTACGTGGTACGCACCGATATGCTGAGTAATACCACCGGCTTCACCTGATGCCACTTTCGTTGAACGAATGTAGTCAAGTAAAGACGTTTTACCATGGTCAACGTGACCCATAATAGTAACAACTGGTGCGCGTGGTTCTTGTAATGCAGAGCCTGTATCACGGTCATTCATTACCGCTTCTTCTAGCTCATTTTCACGACGCAGAATAACTTTGTGACCCATTTCTTCTGCAACAAGCTGTGCAGTTTCTTGGTCAATCACTTGGTTGATAGTCGCCATAGCGCCCATCTTCATCATTGTTTTGATGACTTGAGAGCCTTTAACCGCCATTTTATTAGCAAGTTCGCCTACAGTGATCGTTTCACCAATGATAACATCGCGGTTTACCGCAGCAGCTGGCTTAGTAAAGCTTTGCTGTAAGGAACTGCCTTTACGTTGTTTACCTTTAGTACGACCTGAACGACCTGCTGCACGCTCTTCTTCGCGATCAGCTTTCTCTGAAAGCTTGTTACCTTTTTTCTGGCGAGGTGCTTTAGCGGTACGGTTACGAGAACGACGGCCTTCTTCTTTCGCATCATTTTCATCTTCAGCGGCACGAGCGTGCGTAGAAGTGGTTGTATGATAATCGCTGTCTTCTTCAGTTTTAGTTTCAGCCGTCCATTTTTCGCCATTTTCTTCAGCCATTTTACGGGCTTCTTCAGCAACACGACGCGCTTCTGCTTCAACTTTACGTTGAGTTTCTTCTTCAGCTTTGCGTTTTAGCTCTGCAGCTTCAGCTTCACGGCGTTGTTTGTCGGCATTAGTTTCAGACGATTTGCCTGCTTTTTGATGATTTTCGCTTGGTTTCACTTTTTCTCTTTCCGCTGCTTCGCGCGTAGCTTTATCTGCTGCTTCACGTTTTGCTTTATCTTCGGCATCACGTTTTGCGTTTGCTTCTGCTTCGCGTTTTGCAGCTTCTTCTGCTAATCGCTTAGCTTGTGCTTCACGTTGTGCCAGTTCTTCAGCTTCGCGCTGTGCCTGCTCTTCCGCTTCACGCTGTGCCTGCTCTTCCGCTTTCGCTTCTTCAGCGTCACGGTTCACATAAGTGCGTTTTTTGCGGACTTCAACATTTACCGATTTGCTTTTGCCACCGGTGACCGGAACACTCAACGTACTACGAGTTTTACGTTGTAGTGTTAACTTACTTGGCTGACCCGCCGCCCCGCCTTGTTCGCGGTTTAGGTGGTTCAGTAAAGCTTCTTTTTCTGACTGGCTAACAGAGTCATTCTCACTTTTTTTGATCCCTGCTTCAGCAAATTGCTGTACCAGGCGATCAACTGTGATTTGAATTTCCGTTGCCAATGTTTTTACAGTTTCTGTCATGCCGTTCCTTCCTGCTACAGTGTTTACGCATCGTTACCGAACCAGCAAATATTACGTGCGGCCATGATGAGCGTACCTGCTTTCTCATCATCCAGACCTTCAATATCAATCAGGTCGTCGATGCCCTGCTCAGCAAGATCTTCCAGTGTACAGATTCCACGAGTAGCCAAGTTATAGGCAAGAGTACGATCCATACCGTCAAGATTCAACAAATCTTCTGCTGGCTGATTATCACCTAGGCTCTCTTTTTGAGCCAACTCAATTGTGGTGAGGGCAGCTTTCGCTCTTTCACGTAGAACTTCAACGGTATCTTCATCAAGACCGTCAATTTCCAGAAGTTCATTAATAGGCACGTAAGCCAGTTCTTCTAACGTAGAGAAGCCTTCTTCAACAAGTGCAGTGGCGAACTCTTCATCAATATCAAGATGCTTGGTGAATGTATCAATAGAAGCATGTGCTTCTGCCTGATGTTTTGCATTTAGCTCTTCTGCGGTCATGACATTCAGTTCCCATTTGTCATCACCACGGTGTTTTTTCAGCAACTGAGCAGCTAGACGAACGTTTTGACCGTTACGCCCTATTGCTTGTGCCAAGTTACTGCTTTCTACGGCAACATCCATCGTGCATTTGTCTTCATCGACGACGATAGATGCAACATCAGCCGGAGCCATTGCATTAATAACGAACTGAGCTGGGTTATCATCCCATAACACAATATCGATTCTCTCGCCGCCTAACTCACTAGAAACGGCTTGAACTCGCGCACCACGCATACCAACACAAGCACCAACTGGGTCGATACGTTTATCGTTAGTTTTTACAGCGATTTTTGCACGAGAACCTGGATCACGCGCAGCGGCTTTAATTTCAATAATTTCTTCGCCAATTTCAGGCACTTCAATGCGGAATAATTCAACCAACATTTCCGGGCGAGAACGCGTAACAAAAAGTTGTGCGCCGCGAGCTTCAGGACGGACATCATACAGGACTCCGCGTATGCGGTCACCTGGGCGGAAGTTTTCACGTGGCAACATATCTTCACGCAGAATAACCGCTTCAGCGTTATTACCTAAGTCTAACGTGATGTTTTCACGGTTAACTTTCTTCACTTGAGCAGTGATAATTTCGCCTTGTTGCTCACGGAATTGGTCAACAACCATAGCACGTTCAGCTTCACGAACTTTCTGAACAATAACTTGTTTTGCAGTTTGTGTTGTAATGCGGTCAAACACAACAGATTCGATCTGATCTTCAACATACTCACCTAGTTGCAGTGCAGGGTCTTCGTATTGCGCTGCTTCTAATGTGATTTCGCGAGTTGGCATTGTCACTTCATCGACAATTAACCAACGACGGAACGTATCAAAATCACCGGATTTACGGTCAATCTCAACACGAACATCGATTTCTTGCTCATATTTCTTTTTGGTTGCCGTCGCTAATGCCGTTTCCAGAGCCTCGAAGATTTTTTCACGAGGGAGGGATTTTTCGTTAGAAACCGCTTCTACAACAGCCAGAATTTCTTTATTCATCCTAGTTGCCTCATTGAACTTTATTAAAAGTGGGGTACCAAGTTAGCTTTCTGGATGTTGCCGAGGGCGAACACCTCATCCTTACCATCTACAGTAACCGTAATCATTTCACCGTCTACGGCTTTGATAATTCCTTGCCATTTACGGCGGTTCTGCATTGCTATACGCAAAGTTAACGCCACCTCTTCACCAACAAAACGCTCGTAATGAGCGACTGTGAATAATGGGCGCTCAAGCCCAGGTGACGATATTTCAAGGTTATAAATAACAGAAATTGGATCTTCGACATCCAATACTGCACTAACCTGATGGCTGACATCAGCACAATCGTCAACAGTGATGCCTTCTTCACTATCAATGAAGACACGCAGTGTCGATGTGCGACCACGGACAAACTCTAAGCCAACAAATTCAAAGCCTAGCGCCTCCACAGGTGCTGAAATCATCTCTGTTAATTGCTGTTCTAATGTGGACAAGCCCACCCCCAGACATAAAAAAAGGGCTATAAAAGCCCAGTTAATTCGATTGTCAAATAACAAAAAACCCCGAAATTCGGGGCTTTATGCAACTGGACCCTGTAGTGCACGGGTTCACCATATTCTTATTATACCTGCAAAGTCTAGAGAAATCGATGAGAAATTTTGGGAGCTATTAGATAACTACACTTGATTGCTACATCTGACAACAACTCTGACTACGATACTGACAAGGTATGTTGAATAAGAAATGGTTGCGGGAGCCGGATTTGAACCGACGACCTTCGGGTTATGAGCCCGACGAGCTACCAAGCTGCTCCATCCCGCGTTCGAAAACGTGACATATTCTACACTGATAACTCGTAAACTACAAGCTATCAAAATAATGGTGCCGAGGACGGGACTTGAACCCGTACGCCCGTTTTGTAGGCACTACCACCTCAAGGTAGCGTGTATACCAATTTCACCACCTCGGCACTGAGGCGAGGTTATCAATTTAAAATCAATAACCTCAAATTTTTAACTTCTTACTCATTTCTGAGCTTACTACTCAATGATGACAATAACTGCCTTCATTCGGAATCTTTAACACTTAACGAGGAATATCGCTCGTTGGTGTAGCTGGTGCTGCCGGCACGTCTGTTGGTTGCTCGACTTTCGCAGGTTCACTAATGTTTTCCCACTTACTACCACTACCAGTTCCATACTTATTTGCAGTCATATTGCCAAGTATTAAACTGATGATGAAAAACACAGCAGCCAAGATTCCAGTCATACGAGTCATGAAGTTACCTGAACCCGATGAGCCAAACAGTGTTGCAGAAGCACCCGCACCGAATGATGCACCCATGTCAGCACCTTTACCTTGCTGTAACATAATCAGAGCAATAAGCCCGATAGCTGCTAGCAGGAAAATAATTAAAAGAGCTATGTACATTTGAGTTACCTATTCAGTTACGGTGCATAGCCTAATGCTATGACCTTTATCACTGCACACCCGCCCAATTCCCCGCAAAAGGACACTCTTACAGGATTGAGCAGGTGCGAATACTACCCAAAGCTGAGCCGACAAGCAAGTCTATTTTAAACTCTATCGATTATTTGCGGAAAAAAACAACAAATTTTCGAAATATTGCTCAGCTTTATTTATTACAATCAACCTGCGGCTTTAACTGCATCCGCAATACGATTCGCCATTGCAGTTACATCCGCTTCATTTTCGCCTTCAACCATGACACGAATTAACGGCTCTGTACCCGATTTTCTGAGTAACACGCGGCCTTTACCTGCCAGTTGCTTTTCAACTTCTTCATTAGCAGCAATAACCCCCTCATTTTGTAGAGGGTCGTGTGTGCCTTTGAACCGAACATTA
Source organism: Providencia sp. 2024EL-00732 (assembly GCF_044006275.1). Taxonomy (NCBI): domain Bacteria; kingdom Pseudomonadati; phylum Pseudomonadota; class Gammaproteobacteria; order Enterobacterales; family Morganellaceae; genus Providencia; species Providencia sp. 2024EL-00732. Next base: position 56,164 of record NZ_JBIPDG010000010.1, read on the forward strand.
ACCAGCACTTGAGGTAATAATTTCATACCACTACATAAGTCATGCAAACTCATATGGTTACGTACCATAGCGCTCAAAACTTGTAGGCCAGCAACAATACCGTCACCCGTGGTGGTTTTATCCAGTAAAATTACATGGCCTGAGTTTTCCGCGCCCATGCGCCAGCCTTTTTCCTGTAATTTTTCGAGCACATAGCGGTCACCCACTTTAGCTCGTTCAAATGGAATGCCTAACTGTTTCAGGGCTATTTCTAAGCCCATATTGCTCATTAATGTACCGATTACCCCGCCTTTTAATTGACCTTGGCGTAGAGCTTCTCTAGCGACAATAAATAAGATTTGGTCGCCATCCACTTTTTCGCCCATATGGTCAACCATGATAATACGGTCACCATCACCATCAAACGCTAGGCCGACGTCTGCTTTTTCTTCTAATACTTTTTGTTGTAGTTGTCGAACATCAGTAGCGCCGCATTCTTCATTGATGTTGATCCCATTCGGGTCACAACCAATAGTAATGACTTCCGCACCTAACTCACGAAATACATTGGGGGCAATGTGATAAGTCGCACCATTAGCACAGTCAATAACGATTTTTAGGCTGGATAAGCTTTGCTCATTTGGGAACGTCCCTTTACAGAACTCAATATAACGCCCAGCAGCGTCTACAATCCGATTAGCGCGACCCAATTCTGCTGATTCGACACAAGTGATCGGTTTTTCCATTTCAGCTTCAATGGCTTCTTCGACTTCATCAGGTAACTTAGTCCCATCAATTGAAAAGAATTTGATGCCATTATCATAATAAGGGTTATGGGAAGCGGAAATAACGATCCCCGCTTCAGCGCGGAAAGTACGTGTTAAATAAGCCACCGCTGGCGTCGGCATTGGCCCTGTAAAAGATGCTGATAGCCCAGCGGCCGCTAGCCCAGCTTCTAGAGAAGACTCCAGCATATAACCAGAAATACGCGTATCCTTACCGATAATAATTTTACGTGAGCCATGACGCGCAAGGACTTTCCCTGCTGCCCAACCTAATTTTAAAACGAAGTCAGGAGTAATTGGGCTATCACCCACTTTGCCACGGATACCATCGGTACCAAAATATTTACGCTCACTCATACGCTTACTTTTCCTTTTCTGACAGAGTCATCTGTACCACTTGCATCGCTTGCACTGTTTCTTTGACATCATGAACTCGAATGATGTGCGCTCCTTGCATTGCAGCAATAACTGCGCAAGTAAGGCTGCCTGCGAGACGCTCTTGAGGTGGAACATTCAATAATTGCCCAATCATAGATTTACGTGACATACCTGCCAATAGCGGTAGTCCGAAATTATGAAATTGTTCTAAGTTTGCCAATAATTGATAATTATGCGACAAGTTTTTACCAAACCCAAAGCCTGGATCAAGGATAATTTGCTGCCTATCTATTCCAGCATTCACACAACGTGCAATTTCGGCCTCTAGATAGTCTTTAACTTCGCGCACAACATTCTCATAATTTGGGGCGGCTTGCATTGTTCGTGGCTGGCCTTGCATGTGCATAATACACACAGGTAACCCAGTTTGAGCAGCAACGTCTAATGCTTCCGGCTCATGAAGTGAGCGAATATCATTAATCATATGCATCCCTGCCTTTGCCGCTTCAGACATCACTTGCGCTTTCGAAGTGTCAACAGAAATCCACACATCAAAACGTTGGGCAATAGCCTCTACTACAGGGATCACCCTATCGAGTTCTTCGCTAACAGAAACTTCAGCTGCCCCAGGACGAGTTGACTCACCACCAATATCGATAATGGTTGCCCCTTCTTGCACCATCCTAGCTACATGCTCTAATGCATCATGATAACGATTATGAGTGCCACCATCTGAGAACGAATCAGGAGTAACATTCAGAATCCCCATCACTTGCGGTGTGGATAAATCAAGGACACTGCCTCTCGCTTTGATTTGCATTGTTATTTTCCTTAACGAAAAAAACCCCAGCGAACTGGGGCTCTCGATTACCTTACTTTTCCGATAACTTATTGTGGCTTGTTATCGTTATTGTCTGATGGGTTTGATTCATCAGTATTGTTGCTTGGCTCTTCAGCATTATTTTTTGGTTCTTCAGTTTGAGGTTTATCAGCAACTTTATCGCCATTTGACGCACCTTTGCCAAATGTTCCAGTCACGTTACTGACTTTTTTGTCCTCATCCCAACCTGCTGGTTCACGTACTGGACGACGATTCATTAAATCATCAATCATTGGCATATCGATAGTTTCGTATTTCAACAATGCGTCTTTCGTTGCATGCAGAATATCAATATTGTCTTCCAGTGTTTTATAAGCCAATTGGTAGCAGTGGTCTAAGATTTTCTTAATTTCTTCATCAACAATACGCGCTGTTTCATCAGAAATACCTGAACCATTACCCGCAGAACGACCTAAAAATGCAGGGCCTTCTTCTTTTGAGTATTGCATTGGACCTAAACGGTCTGAGAAGCCCCACTGAGTCACCATGTTACGCGCTGTATTCGTTGCAAACTGAATATCAGAAGAGGCACCCGTGGTGACTTTATCTCGCCCGTAAATCAGTTCTTCTGCGATACGACCCGCATATGCTGTCGCAATCATCCCTTCCAGTTTTAAGCGGCTACGGCTAACTTCATCACCTTCTGGTAAGAAGAATGCCACACCCAGCGCTTGACCACGTGGAACGATTGTGACTTTGTGAACAGGGTCATGCTCTGGCATTAAATGACCGATAATCATATGGCCACCTTCATGGTAAGCCGTTGATTCTTTTTGTTCTTCAGTCATCATCAGAGAACGACGCTCAGCACCCATCCAAATTTTATCACGAGCTTTTTCAAATTCGACCATAGAAACGACACGCATATTTGCGCGAGCTGCGAACAATGCCGCCTCGTTCACTAGGTTGGCTAATTCTGCTCCAGAAAAACCAGGGGTTGCACGAGCAAGGATGAAAGTATCAACACTTGGGTCGATAGGAACACGACGCATATGCACTCTCAGAATTTGCTCACGGCCACGAACATCTGGCAAGCCAACAACAACCTGACGGTCAAAACGACCTGGACGTAATAACGCTGGGTCAAGTACGTCTGCACGGTTAGTTGCGGCAATAACAATAATACCTTCGTTACCTTCGAAACCATCCATTTCAACTAGCATCTGGTTCAGGGTTTGTTCACGTTCATCGTGACCACCACCTAAACCTGCACCACGTTGGCGACCGACAGCATCGATTTCATCAATAAAGATGATACAAGGCGCAGCTTTTTTCGCTTGTTCGAACATATCACGAACACGAGAAGCACCAACCCCCACAAACATTTCCACGAAGTCTGAACCGGAAATAGTAAAGAATGGGACTTTTGCTTCACCCGCAATAGCCTTTGCAAGTAATGTTTTACCTGTACCAGGAGGCCCTACCATCAGGACGCCTTTAGGAATTTTACCGCCAAGTTTCTGGAAGCGAGCAGGTTCACGTAAAAACTCTACGATTTCACCGACTTCTTCTTTCGCTTCATCACACCCTGCAACGTCTGCAAATGTTGTTTTTATCTGATCTTCCGTCAACATGCGGGCTTTACTTTTGCCGAATGACATTGCCCCCTTGCCGCCGCCACCTTGCATCTGGCGCATAAAGAAAATCCAGACACCAATCAACAGAAGCATTGGGAACCAGGAAATGAAAATAGATGTCAGTAAGCTAGGTTCTTCTGGTGGTTCACCAACGACAGTCACATGCTTATTCAGCATGGTGTCTAACAGCTTCTCATCCTGCATAGGAAGATAAGTTGTATAGCGGCTATTATCAGCCTTTCTGACGTTCAGTTCACGACCTGTGATACGAACTTCACGTACCTGATCCTGGGCTAACTCATTGATAAACGTAGAATAATCAACTCTGCGACTATTCGAATCGCTTGGGCCAAAACTCTGGAACAAGGACATCAGAACAACTGCGATGACTAACCAGAGAATCAGGTTTTTCGCCATGTCACTCAAGGGATTAACCTCATATTACAACTGTGTTAACAAATAACGCTCAGGGTACTATAGTTTTAGCCCTGTCGCTACAATGTATACTTCACGTGACCGTGCCCGCGAAGATTCAGGTTTACGAACTTTTACTTTCGTAAACAGGGAGCGGATATCCCTAAGGTAATCGTCAAAGCCTTCTCCCTGAAACACTTTAACAATGAAACTCCCCCCAGGCGCCAATACAGCACGGCACATATCCAATGCTAATTCAACCAGATACATAGAGCGAGGAATATCGACCGCAGGTGTCCCACTCATATTTGGGGCCATGTCTGACATGACCACCTGTACTTTTTTGTCGCCTACTCGTTCTAGCAAAGCGGCGAGCACTGCCTCGTCACGAAAATCCCCTTGAAGGAAATCAACGCCAACGATTGGGTCCATCGGTAATAAGTCACAAGCAATAACACGCCCATTATGACCTATTTGGCTGACAACATATTGTGACCAACCACCAGGGGCTGCTCCTAAATCAACAACGGTCATACCTGGTTTAAATATTTTATCACCTTGCTGGATTTCCTCCAGTTTAAACCATGCACGTGAGCGTAGCCCTTTTTTTTGTGCTTGCTGAACATATTTATCACTAAAATGTTCTTGCAACCAGCGACTTGAGCTTGCCGAACGTTTTTTATTGGCCATTGTGTCTTCCAACTATACTAAAAGATCTACACCTATGTTGCTGCTTCTTTACCATCGAACAGATATAATTGATGGTGATAGATATCAGATGGCGGTAGAATAAGCCATTTTCAATACTAACCAAGCAAAAAATCGATGAATCTTAATAAAAAACAAATTCAGCACCTAAAAAGTCTCGCTCATCACTTAAACCCTGTCGTTATGATTGGCAACAACGGTTTAACCGAAGGTGTCTTAGCTGAGATTGAACTCTCACTAGCGCATCATGAGCTTATCAAAGTCAAAATCGCAGGCGAAGACCGTGATACTAAAAATTTGATCGCTGATGCGATTGTTCGCGAAACTGGTGCAGTAAATGTACAAATCATTGGTAAAATTCTTGTTATTTACCGCCCTTCGGCGGATCGCAAAATCATTTTACCTAAATAATAACCCATCATTTATATAAAAATGCCATTGAAAGCATGTTTTATATGTTGAAAAAGGCCGCCTGCGGCCTTTTTCTTTAAATCCGGGGAAATAATATAACCAATTCAGTAAAATAGGAATCAGATATACTCAACTTTAAGAATTTCGAACTCTACATCCCCACCTGGGGTTTTGATTGAGACGACATCGTCAACCTCTTTACCGACTAAACCACGTGCTATTGGTGAATTGACTGAAATCAGATTAACTTTAATATCAGCCTCATCATCACCAACAATACGATACGTTAGCTCTTCGTCGGTATCAACATTTAATACTGTCACTGTTGCGCCAAAGATCACTCGACCGTTATTAACCATTTTGGTTACATCAATCACTTGTGCGTGAGAAAGTTTACCTTCGATTTCTTGGATACGGCCTTCACAGAAGCCCTGCTGCTCACGAGCCGCATGATATTCTGCATTTTCTTTTAAATCACCGTGCTCCCGCGCATCAGCAATTGCGGCGATAATTTCTGGGCGGCGAACAGATTTCAGGAACTCCAGTTCCTCTCTTAGTTTGTCCGCACCAAGTACTGTCATCGGGATCTGTTTCATTAATAAATACCTCGGTTCAATCCTATCTAAAAATAAGTATCTTCCTGATTTTGTAACAACAGCACACCGAACACCTCTGTATAACAGGGGGGTGTTCTAGGTAAAAAAAACTCAATCAGACTTATGTACTCATTTATCTTATCATAATGTACGCTATTTTAACTGAGACTTAATAGCGGGTCACCGTTTACTTTATTAGGCATTACACTTTAGTATGTGCTGTATGTCCACCCTAATGCGTGAAATATATGTCATTATTAACTTTAACCAGAAAATGGATAATCACTTTAGGGATCACCCTAGCCAGTAGCCAAGCTTTGGCGATCCCAATTGATGAATACAAGCAGTATCTACCTGACGGCACTAACCTTGCTCTGGTCGCGCAAACGGTGGGAAGTAATACCCCATTAATTGATTATAACGCCCAGCAAATGGCTCTTCCAGCGAGCACCCAAAAAGTGGTGACGGCACTTGCAGCATTGTTGCAATTGGGGCCAGATTACCGTTTTGTTACCAATTTTGAAACGAGTGCAAAACTGAGCAACAATACACTGACAGGTGACTTAGTCATCCGCTTCAGTGGTGACCCAACGTTAACTCGCCAGCAAATTCGGAACATGGCAAATGCGTTAAAACAGCTAGGGATCGAAAAAATTGATGGGGATTTGATCGTCGATATTTCCGCATTTACCAGCCACGATAAAGCACCTGGCTGGGTATGGAATGATATGACCCAATGCTTCAGTGCGCCACCTGCTGCCGCTATTATCGACCGCAATTGTTTTTCTGTATCCCTATACCCTGCTGAAAAAGCAGGTGATTTTGCCTTTATCAAAACAGCTAGTTTTTATCCTGTTAACATGTTCAGTGAAGTCAAAACATTGGCAAAAGGCTCTCCCGAAGCCCGTTATTGCGAACTTGACGTCGTACCCGGTGAGTTAAATCGCTATACTTTAACAGGTTGCCTTACTCAACGTAGTGACCCGTTACCTCTCGCTTTTGCGGTGCAAAATGGAGCTAGCTACTCAGGGGCAATTGTCAAAAATGAGCTCACTACCGCAGGCATCGAATTAGTCGGTCATATAAAAAAACGGACTCAGCCAACAGCTCAATCACAAGTGTTAGTCAAAACAGAATCTAAGCCCTTACATGACTTATTGAAAGTAATGTTAAAGAAATCCGATAACATGATTGCCGACACCGTTTTTCGTACCATTGGTCGCGAATATTATGGTGTTCCAGGAACATGGCGCTCAGGGTCTGATGCCGTAAGGCAAGTTTTGAAACAAAAAGCGGGGATCGATCTTGGCAATACTGTCATGGTCGATGGCTCAGGGTTATCACGCCATAATTTAATCACCCCGGCAACGATGATGGAAGTTTTGCAGTTTGTCGCTAAAAACGATCAACAGCTCGATTTTATCTCTATGCTCCCCTTAGCAGGTCATGATGGGACATTACGCTATCGTGGTGGTTTTGATGAGGCGGGCGTTAATGGAAAAGTGTCTGCCAAAACAGGTGCATTACAGGGGGTTTATAACCTAGCCGGCTTTATTACAACAGCCAGTGGGCAACGCGTAGCATTCGTACAGTTTATTTCTGCTTATGCCGTACCACAGAGCCAACAACGCAGTCGTCGTGTACCGTTAGTGCGCTTCGAAAGCCGTTTGTATAAAGATCTGTACCAGAAAAATTGATCAATCAAAATTTGGTAATTAAAAAAGGCGCCTTTGCGCCTTTTTTATGTCTCAACGATAACTATTTCTGGTAAATGATTTCGACGCCTTCGTCGTCATCTTCATCCCAATCGTCATCCCAGTCATCGTCAATATCTTCAGCACCAGAAAGCTGTTCTTTGTGATAATCATCCCACATGAACTCGACTTTTTCTGGTTGCGGAGCATCTTCAGTGGTTGCCATATCGCGTGGCTGAGTATTCATAAATTCCATGATGTCCCAACAAAGTGCTTTTACACCTTCATGGTTAACTGCTGATATCATGTAATATTTATCTTCCCAACCCATTGCTTTAGCAATTTCTGCTGCGCGTTGTGCGGATTCTTCTTCACCTAAGATATCGATCTTATTAAAGACTAACCAGCGAGGCTTCGCAGCCAGTTTTTCACTGTATTTTTCTAGTTCACTGATGATGATCTTGGCATTTTCGACAGGATCTGATTCATCAATAGGACAGATGTCGATCAAGTGTAATAAAACACGACAACGTTCTAAGTGTTTCAGGAATTGGATCCCAAGACCTGCTCCTTCCGCAGCGCCTTCGATCAACCCAGGAATATCCGCGACCACAAAACTTTGTTCGTTATCCATACGCACCACACCTAGGCTTGGCACTAAAGTTGTGAATGGATAATCAGCTACTTTTGGCTTAGCGGCTGATACAGAACGTATAAATGTTGATTTACCTGCGTTTGGCATACCCAACATGCCTACGTCAGCTAATAGCATCAGTTCTAACAGTATTTCGCGAGTTTCGCCCTTCGTCCCCATAGTACGTTGACGTGGAGCTCGATTTACTGAAGATTTAAAACGTGTATTCCCAAGGCCATGAAAGCCGCCTTTAGCAACCATATGGCGCTGTTCATGGCGGGTCATGTCACAAAGGATTTCATTAGTGCCTAAATCGCGTACACGCGTTCCTACAGGGACTTTAACCGTGATATCTTGACCACGCTTACCGGTACACTCACGACTTTGACCATTTTGCCCACGTTCTGCACGAAATGATTTTTCAAAGCGATAGTCGATCAGGGTGTTGAGGTTTTCATCTGCTTGCAAGTAAACATCACCACCATCACCACCATCACCTCCGTCAGGTCCCCCTTTCGGAATGTATTTTTCACGGCGGAAGCTGACACAACCATTGCCACCATCTCCTGCCACGACTAATATTTTGGCTTCATCTACAAATTTCATAATTCTCTCTCCGTTTCTGAGCCATATAACGCTGGATGGCTGTTTTACTCAGAGATGGCGTATTTTTTAATACGAGTGCACTTCATTAGAAACAAAATGCCTGAATATAAAAAGCCCCGCAAAAGTTTTTTGCAGGGCTTTAATTCTGAATTAAAGATCAGAAAACTTATTCAGCTTCGATGCTGATAAATTTACGATTGTTTGGACCTTTAACTTCAAATTTAACTTTACCATCCGCTAATGCGAATAGAGTGTGGTCACGGCCACAACCTACGTTGTTACCTGCGTGGAACTTAGTACCACGTTGACGAACGATGATGCTACCTGCTAATACAGCTTCACCACCAAAACGTTTAACACCTAAACGTTTTGCTTCTGAGTCACGACCGTTACGAGTCGAACCACCAGCCTTTTTGTGTGCCATTAATCTGCTCTCCTAAATCTTAAGCGATGACAGTGATCTTAACATCAGTGAACCACTGACGATGACCCTGTTGTTTACGGCTATGTTTACGACGACGGAACTTGACGATTTTTACTTTTTCGCCACGGCCGTGTGCAACAACTTCCGCTTTCACTTTAACGCCTTCAACGACAGGAGCGCCGATTTGGATCTCATCGCCATTAGCAACCATCAGAACTTGATCAAATTCAACAGTTTCACCTGTTGCGATGTCCAGCTTTTCTAGGCGGACAGTTTGACCTTCGCTAACTCGGTGTTGTTTACCACCACTTTGGAAAACCGCGTACATATTAACTCCGCTTTCCGCGTACCCGTTAAATATCTCAATTCCAGAGCACGCTATAAAATATTCACAATAGGGCGCGAATTCTACGCAAAAAAGCATCAGAACACAAGCCTATAATGCGGTTAGATGACAAAAAATACGACTTTTTTCTCAATAACCGTTTTTGAGCATTGATTTCACGCTTATTGCTTCAATTGTTACTTATTTAAACATTTTTTGCATCACACCTGATAATCTTATTATTAATAATGTTATGCTAATACCATAACTGTTATATCGGTCTCCCGATTTTTTATTCAGGGAATGAACCAAAAACTAATAATATGAATAAATTACGATGAATTTAGAATCTATTATTGAACTAACAACTGAAGATATGTCTGCGGTAAACGAGGCTATTCTCAGTCAATTGAATTCAGATGTTGCGCTAATTAACCAACTTGGTTATTACATTGTCAGTGGTGGTGGCAAAAGGATCCGGCCAATGATCGCTGTGCTTGCAGGGCGAGCACTCGGCTATTCTGGTCATAAGCATACCCAAGTCGCAGCCTTGATCGAGTTCATTCATACCGCAACGTTATTGCATGATGATGTTGTCGATGAATCCGATATGCGTCGTGGAAAACAAACCGCTAATGCCGTTTTTGGTAATGCGGCAAGTGTTCTTGTCGGTGATTTTATTTACACTCGATCCTTCCAGATGATGACAGATCTTGATTCAATGCGGGTGTTAAAGCTGATGTCTGAAGCGACTAATGTGATCGCCGAAGGGGAAGTATTACAGTTGATGAACTGTAACGATCCCAATATTACTGAAGAAAACTACATGCAAGTGATCTACAGTAAAACGGCGCGTTTATTTGAAGCTGCAGCTCATGCTTCTGCTATTTTAGCCAATGCGACGCCAGAGCAAGAAAAAGCCTTGCAAGATTATGGTCGTTATATTGGTACGGCATTTCAACTCATTGATGATCTTTTGGATTACGATGCAGATAATGCGCAATTAGGTAAAAATACAGGTGACGATCTTGATGAGGGTAAACCAACGCTCCCTCTTCTTCACGCCATGCAACATGGTAATGAAGAAGAATCTGCTTTGATCCGCCAAGCGATCGAGCAAGGCAATGGACGCCACTTATTAGATACCGTCCTCGCAACGATGAAACGTTGTGGCTCCCTTGAGTATACCTATGCCCGCGCACAAGAAGAGGCACAAAAAGCCATTGATATGCTAGATGTTATTGATGATTCTATCTATAAAGAAGCATTAATTGGCCTAGCGCACATTGCCATACAACGCCATTCCTAAGATTCACTCATGCGATGCGAGAAAGAGGAGTTATTTTTCCTCTTTCTCTTCTTCACCAATTTGAGCAAGAAGTGATGATAAGCCGTAACGCAAGATATGTTTGACAATTTTATTGCGTTCAGCCTCCGTCAATTGGTAATAGGCTTCTGACCAAATTTGCAGTGCATCTATTCTTTGGCTTTGGTAAGTCACCGATGGCTCACATAAACTGAGTTGCCCTTGAATTTCATCAGGTAAGCTCTCTACATAATATTCAACAGCCTTACCTTGAACGCCCCGTTTGCGACGATGCTTCCAGCCTTCTCGTCTTGCCATTAGGTTTACCCCCTGAGGCGATGTAGGGAGACCTTCTAGCCCTGCTAATTCTTTTGCAGTGAACCACAATTTTTTCATATTTTCACTTTCACGCTTATATTATGAAACCTGCTGTTGCAGCTTTACCAAATCGTCAACTGTTAAAAAATTTTAGACTCAATATAATATTATTTTTATATACTAATTATTTGCATCTTAAGTATTTGTAAACTATTTATTATTAATTAAATCGATTAGTGCTAAAGCCCCTTCACGCATAATGAATGTCAAAATAATGTCACGCTCCTCGTTAGAAAGCTGGTTATATGCCTCCTGCCAAATAAACGAATTATCATTTCGTTTGACTTGATAAGGTGCAGAAGTTTCATTCACAAACTGGCTTTCAAAAATATCGATAGGCAAAGAACTAATATGATATTCCAACGCTTTTCCTTGAATCCCCCGCCTTTTACGGCTGACCCAATTTTCTCGCCTTGCCATCGCATTTATGCCTTGAGTCGTCATGGGAAGCCCTTGCAACCCAACCAACTCCTTTGCAGTTAGCCATTCCTTGTACATGCTGACCCTCCTAGTCATGATGACAATTTATTTCTAGTTGCTGAAAACTATCTATATTTTCTTAAAAACATTAACTCATTCATTTTATTTATAACTGCAAATAATAATATACAAATAATATTTGTTATTAGTATTCTAATTTCTTTTAATAACAGATAATTAAATGATTTACTCGCTAATAATTTAACTAATTTTATTGAGTAATTTATATATATTACTAATACAAGTAACGGATAACATTAAATACGCCATTTCCACTACTAACTCGAAAGAGTTAGTTTTAATTTCAAAGTTTTATCCTAATTCACAATTATTAACACTGACTTTCTATTTAGTTTCACAAAAACCCCGACAGTTTCATAAAATGAAGTTTTTAGAAAAAACTGGAAATTATTTTGGGAAATTTCTGTTATTTTATTTCCAATAACAGGGAGTTTGTACTGAATGTATCACAGTTTCCCGTTACTCGTACCATTAACTCTACATTATTCTGAGCGAAAAAAGGACTAAAAAATGATTTTACGGAAGTCGGACTGGCATCCAGCAGACATCATCGCCGCTTTACGTAAGCGTGGAACAACTCTGGCCGCTATTTCTAGAGAGGCAGGTCTTAGCTCTTCTACGTTAGCGAATGCACTATCACGCCCTTGGCCTAAAGGGGAATGGATCATTGCCAATTTTTTAGGTATCCATCCTTCTGAAATTTGGCCTAGTCGGTATTATGACCCTATCTCGGGGAACTTATTAGAAAGGAAAGTCAGAGATAAAACACAAGTAGAAAGCTAAAAAAAATAATGAATATAAAGCCATTGTTATGAGTTATTATCGGTGGCTTTATATTCTTATACTAACTGATTAATACTAATTGATTAAGTTGAGACAATTTTTATCTAAACCCAAAAACCTTATTGATGGGGCGTTATATTAAGTCATCTATATTTCTTCACTCGATTTGCAATCTCAATATTTCCCCTACAGCCCATTAACTAACAATAAGATGCCCCATATCATTAAGCAGCCAAAAACCACTTGCTTACATCATCGATTATAAATGAGTAAAACAATTAGCCCCTATACAATATTGGCTGGCGTCTATTTTGCATCCATTACTATGGGAAATAAGTACTCATAGATCTTCATTGGAGTCAGTACATGAGGTGAAGAATACCCTGGCGTGGCGTGACAAAAAATAAAAAGGTTGAGTTCTATAGACTTGAACTCAACCTTTTTTTAGTTAGAAAAAATTAATTGGCATTAGCCGTTAATAAATTTTTCGCCTAACTCAATGTCTGCTTTTAATACACTTAACATTTCTTTTAGCGCATTTTCTTCAAACGCACTTAATTTACCCACTGGTAAGTGTTTTTCGATACCATTTTTACCTAAAACAACTGGTTGTGCGAAGAAGCGTGCGTGCTCACCATCACCTTCGGTGTAAACACATTCAACAATATTGCTTTCGCCTTGTAGGCCGCGAATTAAAGATAAGCCTAAGCGTGCTGCTGCTTGGCCCATAGACAGAGTCGCTGACCCGCCACCGGCTTTAGCTTCAACAACTTCTGTACCTGCATTTTGGATACGCTTAGTCAGAGCTGCAACTTCTTCGTCAGTGAAGCTAACACCTTCAATTTGTGATAATAAAGGAAGAATTGTCACACCTGAGTGACCGCCGATTACAGGAACTTCGATGTCATTGACATTTTTGCCTTTTAATTCAGCAACAAAAGTATTAGAACGAATAATATCCAGTGTTGTCACACCGAATAAACGATTCTTGTCATAAACACCTGCTTTTTTCAGTACTTCTGCTGCAATTGCAACTGTAGTATTCACAGGGTTAGTAATAATACCAATTAACGCTTTCGGGCAAGTTTCAGCGATTTGTTGGACCAGATTACGAACAATACCCGCGTTAATATTAAACAGGTCAGAGCGATCCATGCCTGGTTTACGCGCAACACCCGCTGAAATAAGAACAATATCTGCACCTTTTAGCGCCGGTTTTGCATCTTCACCAGCAAAACCTGTTACTTTAACATCAGTAGGGATGTGGCTTAAGTCAGCAGCAACACCTGGCGTTACTGGTGCGATGTCGTAGAGGGAGAGTTCTGAACCTGCTGGGAGCTGGTTTTTGAGAAGAAGGGCTAGAGCCTGACCGATACCACCTGCTGCACCTAGGACTGCAACTTTCATTCTGAAACTCCTTAATTTGTACTTTAAAAAGATATCACTTTATTTGTTATACACTTAACACATTACGTATAAAAAACAATTTGTTAACAGATAGAGAGAGAGTTTAACGCTAGAGAACTTGTCTACTAATTGCCAGTATTCTAAACAAATTCCTTATCTGTTAATGAGATAACGGGCACTTTTTTAACAAATAGTTTTTCTTACTATTGATTTTCGCACAATAAGTTGTTTTTACTGTTTATTATTCAAACAAAATCATTTTTATTAACAACAATTTTACAATATTTATTGCGTAAGTTCATTAGCCTATTATGCTGACGCTTAACTATGGGCAAACAAGATAAATTAATGTTTATCATTAACCTCTCCATGGCTCTTTAACTCAAGGGCACATTGAATACTGTTTATAAAATCATCATAACGCAATTTTGTTGCATAAAAATGCACTTTTACGGATAATACAACTCAGTTTAATGCCGAAGAATGGGTTAATTATGCGCACTCCGTCTAAACAAGAAGACTTGGTTAAGGCTTTTAAAGCCCTATTGAAAGAAGAGAAATTCAGCTCACAAGCTGAAATTGTCACAGCTCTCCAAGAAGAAGGCTTCGAAAACATCAATCAATCAAAAATTTCCAGAATGCTGACAAAATTTGGTGCGGTTCGCACCCGTAATGCAAAAATGGAAATGGTGTATTGCCTACCGACAGAGCCCGGTGTTCCTACTGCTACCAGCCCTCTCAAAAATTTGGTGTTGGATATTGACTATAACCCTTCAGTTGTCGTCATTAGAACTAGCCCAGGTGCCGCACAACTTATTGCACGTTTACTAGACTCTTTGGGGAAAGCGGAGGGGATTTTAGGCAGTATCGCGGGAGATGACACGATTTTCTCTACGCCTGCAAATAACTTCACAACGCAAGAACTGTATGAAGCTATCTTAGCGTTGTTTGAACAAGAATTATAATTTTATCGATATTCATTGATATCAAGAGGGAAGTCTTATTTCCCTCTGTTTTTTCTGCCCCCTAACTGCTTTGGGACTTCGCTGTGTTATTCGACATTTTCCGTAACCTCGTACATTATGGTTTCCATTTTTTGATGCCAATTCTATTTGCTTATTTATTTTGGCGAAAAAATTGGAAGATCGCAGCGTTAATCATGATAGCGACTATGGCTATCGATTTAGACCACCTATTAGCAGATCCAATTTTCGACCCTGAGCGTTGCGGTATTGGCTTTCATCCTCTTCATTCCCTTTGGGCTGCTATTGCTTATGTGGTGTTATTATTTATGCCTTCATGGAAGCTCAAGGCTGTCGCTGTAGGTTGCTTATTCCATCTTTTTACAGATTCATTAGATTGTTATATGGGCAGTCTCAAAAAAGAAATGAATGCCCCAATCACGTTGAGCTTAGCTGTCACACAATGCCCTATTTCTATGCCTTCCTTGAGTGTTAATTAAGCTTTCATTTATACCATAGATATAATTCCAAAGAACGATAGTCATCCATAGCAACAATATCTAATGTTAATGAAACAATTTATTAACAATTGAGGCCGTGGAATGATCAAAAAAACACTATTAGCCGTTGCATTAAGCAGTGCAATATCAAACTTTGCTTACAGCGCCCCCCTTGAAAAACCTAATATTTTAATCATTATCGCCGACGATATGGGGTATTCCGATATCAGTCCTTTTGGCGGTGAGATCCCGACACCTAATTTACAAACAATGGCAGAACAAGGTGTCAGAATGAGCCAGTATTACACCTCACCGATGTCTGCACCTGCACGCTCCATGCTACTCACTGGCGCCACCAATCAGCAAGCTGGTATCGGTGGAATGTGGTGGTACGAAAATACAGTCGGTGAACCAGGCTATGAATTACGGCTAACTGATCGCGTTGTTACCATGGCCGAGCGTTTCCAAGATGCTGGCTATAACACACTGATGTCAGGGAAATGGCACTTAGGCTACAGTTCTGGCTCCAAGCCAACCGATAGGGGTTTTAACCAAGCTTTTGCCTTTATGGGAGGTGGCACTAGCCATTTTGATGATGCAGTTCCTCTTGGTACCGTTGAAAGTTTCCATACCTATTACACGTTAAATGGTAAGAAAACCGCTTTACCTGCGAATTTTTACTCCAGCGAAGCTTATGCACAACAACTTGAAAAATGGATCAAAGAAACACCCAGTGAACAGCCCATTTTTGCTTATTTAGCCTTCACGGCTCCCCATGACCCCCTACAAGCACCAGATGACTGGACCCAGCGTTTTGACGGTCAATATGATGAAGGCTATGGGAAAATTTACCGGCAGAGAATCAACCGATTAAAAGAAATCGGGATTATTACAGATAAAACGCCGATGCCTCACCTTGATTTAGATAAAGAATGGGAACAACTCACCCCCGAAGAAAAACGCTATGCCGCTAAAACCATGCAAGTCTACGCCGCCATGATAGCTAATATGGATGAGCAAATTGGCAATGTATTCCAGACGCTAAAAGAAACTGGGCGAGATAAAAACACCATCATTATTTTTGCCACTGATAATGGAGCTAACCCTGCTCAAGGCTTTTATTACGAGGGCGACCCTGCATTTTGGACGCAATTTGATAATAGCTACGAAAACTTAGGTCGTAAAAATTCATTTATTTCAGCAGGCCCTCATTGGGCTAATGTTAGCAATGCTCCGTATGCCAATTACCATAAAACTACTAGCGCACAGGGTGGCATTAATACCAATTTCATTATCAAAGGCCTTGGTATCCATAAAGCGGGTAGTATTGATAATACCCCTATGGCCGTTTATGACATCGCGCCAACCTTATATGAATTTGCCAATATTGACCCCAATAAAAAAATTAAAAATATCAACCCAGTCCCCATTAGAGGAGTTAGCTTTAAACAACATTTTACCCAAGATATCCCCGTTAAAACCCGCTATTCATTTGCCATGGAATTACATAATCAGGCAGCCTTGGTTGAAGGTGATTGGAAACTACGCCGCCTTGTTCCAAACTCGGCAAAAGCAGAAATGGCGCCATGGGAGTTGTTTAATTTAAAAAATGATCCGCTAGAAACGCAAAACGTTGCAACACAACATCCGAAGATCCTTGAGAAACTTCGTCAGCAATATGAACAATTTGCTAAAACTGGCATGGTGATTGAAGCCAAAGGAGAAGCCATTGATTATATTGGTTATGATGAAAAAACAGGTAACTATATTGGTATCGACCCCAAAACGCATAAACGTATTATTCCCTCAGTGAATCAATCAGGGGAATAATATGAAAATCGCCTTTTATGATAGCCTTTCTTCGTTTTCACCGCCCACAAGGGCGGTTGTCCCTTTTCATATTTTGCTTAAACCTGTTGGGGCGGGTTGTAACCTGAAATGTGATTATTGTTATTATCCAGAAGACCAATTACCTAGACCTAAACCCATGATAAAAGAGATGTTAGAACCTTTTATCCGTAATTATATTGCTTCTCAACCAACCTACAGCAAAGAAATTAATTTTGTGTGGCAAGGTGGAGAGCCCCTACTTGCTGGGTTAGATTTTTATAAAAAGGCCATTGATTTGCAGCAAAAATATGCACCAAAGCATGTGAAAATCTCTAATAGTCTACAAACCAATGGTACCTTGCTCACCCCTGCATGGTGCCGCTTTTTAAAGCAGCATAATTTTATTATTGGTGTGAGTTTAGATGGACCAAAAGAAATACATGACCGCTATCGTTTAGACAAAAAAGGCCAGCAAGGTAGTTACAACGCCGTCCTAAAGGGCATAAGGCTTCTACAAGAGTTTGATATTGAATTCAACATCTTGACGGTTGTACATGATGCCGTAGCCAATCAAGCACAAACCATCTATGAGCACTTTATTCAGCTTGGTGTAAAATTTATTCAATTCCAACCATTAATGACCGAAGGTAGTGCGCTTGAACATCAATTTACATTGACGGCTCATAATTGGGGAAAATTTTTAACTGATATCTATTTACACTGGAAATCTCAACGCCACGTTGGAAATGTACATGTGATGAACATTGAGCACGTTTACAGCCAGTATTTTACCCATGTTAGCCAGACTTGTGTCCACTCAGAACGCTGTGGTACTAACTTGGTCATGGAAGCTCAAGGGCAAATATTTGCCTGCGACCACCAAATCAATAGTAGCCATCACATTGGCAACATCTTAGAACAAACACCTTTGAGTGAACTCGTCCTCAATTCTATAGAGCTACCTTTTGGGCAAAATAAAAGCACCCGCAGAGAATGCCAATCTTGTACGGTAAAAGCGGTTTGCCAAGGCGGATGCCCAGCGCATATCAATTCGATGGGGAAAAATAAGTTATGTGAAGGCTATTTTCAGTTTTTTAATACTGTTATGACACCGCTGAGGAAATATGAACGTAGTATGCGAGGCGTTCAACAATGGCGGCAAGAAATAGGGTTTTAACGAACGTTAGTATTAACCAAAAGCCCCTATCTCACAAACTATGATAGGGGGCTTATTTACAGATAAATACGGTTTAAACCATTACTCATCTAATTCTATTTCGGCTTTCGCCTTTAAACCCGCAAGCAATTTGCCATGAATGCCACCAAACCCGCCATTGCTCATCACGAGAATATAGTCGCCAGGTTGAGCCGTCTCAATGACCATATTTGTCAAAGCGTCAATATCAGCGCTCCAACGAGCAGGTTGCACGCATTTCTCTGCAATATCCGTTACCATCCACGGAATATTAGCAGGTTGGAATAAAAAGACTTCATCTGCACGGCCCAAGGCTGGCGCAATATCATTTTTGTTAATCCCCATTTTCATGGTGTTCGAACGAGGTTCGAGTACGGCGATAATGCGTGAAGTCCCCCCCACTTTGCTACGTAATGCTTCTAATGTTGCCAAGATAGCGGTTGGGTGATGAGCAAAATCATCATAAACACTCACACCATTCTCAACACCACGCAGCTCTAACCGCCGACGTGCATTGATAAACTTATCCAAAGCAAGGCAAGCTTCCTTGGCGGGGACGCCGACATGATGTGCTGCGGCTATCGCCATCAATGCATTTTGAATATTGTGATTGCCCACTTGTGACCAAGTGACTTCACCCACTTTCTCTTGTTGATAGTAAACCTCGAAATGGCTACCATCATGATTCAATTTTACTGCCTGCCACTCACCATGCTCACCACCAACAAGCTCCTGTTCACTCCAACAGCCCATACCAATGACTTGTTTTAAGTGATTGTCATTATCTGGTGTGAAAATTTTGCCGCTGGCTGGAACGATACGAACCAGATGGTGGAATTGCTTTTGTATCGCCTCAAGGCTTTCGAAAATATCCGCATGGTCAAATTCAAGGTTATTCAGGACTAACGTTCTCGGGCTGTAATGAACAAATTTAGAACGCTTATCAAAAAATGCACAATCATATTCATCTGCCTCAATAACAAAAAATGGGCTTTCCCCTATTTTTGCCGACACATCAAAGTTACCGGGGACACCACCAATTAGGAAACCAGGCTTATAACCACAATCTTCTAACACCCACGCTAACATACCCGCGGTAGTGGTTTTTCCATGCGTCCCTGCCACCGCGAGCACCCAGCGTTCTGGTAATACATGGTCATGTAGCCACTGAGGACCTGAAGTGTAAGGTAAGCCTCTTTCTAATACAGCTTCAACACAAGGGTTACCACGCGTCATGGCGTTACCAATAACCACCATATCCGGTACTGGGTCGAGTTGTGAAGGGTCATAACCTTGAATGAGTTCAATGCCTTGATTTTCAAGCAAAGTGCTCATTGGTGGATACACATTTGCATCAGAGCCCGTGACTTTATGGCCTAGAGAACGAGCCAATATTGCTAAGCTACCCATAAAGGTACCGCATATACCTAAAATATGTATGTGCATTCTTTTTCATCCAATTAGCATGAGGTTTGTCACTATTCTACCCATCAATAGCAGGTTTATAAATGCATTAACCTATTAATCTTTTTTTTATTTAGTTAAACTCTCTGCGCGCGAGGGTACAATACCCCGCAAAACCTTTGTCAATTTTATTCAGGACCTTCGTCATGAAAACATTAGGCGAATTCATCGTCGAAAAGCAACAAGATTTTCCTCATGCAACAGGTGAGCTGACATCATTACTATCAGCAATCAAACTGGGCGCTAAAATTATCCATCGTGATATTAACAAGGCTGGGCTGGTAGATATTCTTGGCACCAATGGTGTTTCGAATATTCAAGGCGAAGTCCAGATGAAGCTAGACCTGTATGCAAACGAAAAACTGAAAGCGGCTTTAAAAGCCCGCGGAGAAGTTGCCGGTATCGCCTCTGAAGAAGAAGACGAAATTGTCATTTTCGAAGGAGATCGTGCTGAAAACGCAAAGTATGTCGTTTTAATGGACCCATTAGATGGTTCTTCAAATATCGATGTAAACGTTTCCGTTGGGACAATTTTCTCAATTTATCACCGTATTACACCAATTGGGCAACCAGTTACTGAAGCGGATTTTCTACAGCCAGGTCATCGCCAAGTTGCTGCCGGTTATGTTGTTTACGGTTCTTCTACTATGTTGGTATACACCACTGGCGTTGGCGTCCATGCATTTACCTACGATCCTTCTTTAGGTGTTTTCTGCCTTTCTCATGAGAAAGTCATGTTCCCATCAGAAGGTAAAATGTACTCTATCAACGAAGGTAACTACATCAAGTTCCCAATAGGTGTTAAAAAGTACATTAAATACTGCCAAGAAGAAGATAAAGCGACAAACCGTCCTTATACCACCCGCTATATTGGCTCTTTAGTCGCAGACTTCCACCGTAACTTGCTTAAAGGGGGGATTTATATTTACCCAAGTACAGCAAGCCATCCAAATGGTAAACTGCGTCTTCTGTATGAGTGCAACCCTATTGCATTCTTAGCTGAACAAGCCGGCGGTAAAGCAAGCGATGGCGCTAACCGCATCCTGGATATTATCCCTAGTGAATTACACCAACGTGCTCCTTTCTTCGTAGGAACAGAGTCAATGGTGGAGAAAGCAGAATCATTCATGCGTGAGTTCCCTGACACCGAATAATTCATATAACTAGCTAATAGGCGGGGCTTCCCGCCTTTTTTGCCCCTTTTTTTCTCCAACTAGTGAGTTTTTCCCCCTTTTACGGCTATAATGTCCCCACGTTATCTACCCTGAGATTTAACTTGCATGGAAATAAGTCATTAATACCGTTTCCACCAGCAGCTTAAAAGTCAGCAGGTAAATTCATTATTCACACAAAGGATACACTTAAATGGGCCTGAACAATGTACCGGCAGGTAAAGATCTGCCAGAAGATATCTACGTTATCATCGAAATTCCAGCTAACGCAGACCCTATCAAATATGAAGTTGATAAAGAATCTGGCGCGCTGTTTGTAGACCGTTTTATGTCAACAGCAATGTTCTATCCATGCAACTACGGTTACATCAACAATACTCTGTCTTTAGATGGCGACCCAGTTGATGTGTTAGTCCCTACTCCATACCCATTACAGCCGGGTTCAGTTATTCGTTGTCGCCCAGTTGGGGTTTTAAAAATGACTGACGAATCAGGTGAAGACGCTAAATTAGTTGCTGTTCCACACACTAAATTAAG
The DNA here is from genome assembly GCF_044006275.1 of Providencia sp. 2024EL-00732. Lineage (NCBI taxonomy): Bacteria > Pseudomonadati > Pseudomonadota > Gammaproteobacteria > Enterobacterales > Morganellaceae > Providencia > Providencia sp. 2024EL-00732. Next base: position 77,610 of record NZ_JBIPDG010000010.1, read on the forward strand.
CAAAGAATACGACCACATTAAAGATGTGAACGATATCCCTGAACTACTGAAAGCACAAATTACCCATTTCTTTGAACACTACAAAGATTTAGAAAAAGGTAAATGGGTTAAAGTTGACGGTTGGGATAACGTAGAAGCCGCTAAAGCAGAAATTATTTCTTCTTTCGAACGCGCTGCAAAAAAATAATTTTCCCTTAGGGTCATTGATTGTTAAAAGCTCTGGTAAATACCAGAGCTTTTTTATTTTATTAACAAACTACAAAGCCTAAATGGCTAAACGTTTATTCTTCTTCATTACGTTTAAGCCAGTCACCACTTTTTATGCGGCGCAGACCATCAACAGAATGTTTATATAGATAAATCCAAGCATTGCCATATGGCGTCGAAATTAGCTCCCTCGCATAATCTTGGGAGTTTTTCTTTAGCTCATCTAGCTCCGTTAAGATAGATGGGTTAATGCGATATACCTCGCACTCTATCACCCCATCCCCCTTAACCACCGCAGGATAAAACCCAAGATCATACAGTTCATAGCCTTCTAGCTTATGCTCCCCTAACAGTTGAGCATAAGTCATCCAGTGATGATTACCTTGCTTTTGCCTTAAGCTGCCATAAACAATTACACGCATAATCTAAAACTCAAATTGGTAAAGGAGATCCAAGGCCTGGTTAACACCAGACACCGCTTCTAAATACAGTTTTGGCATCAATCGATAACGTAACGTTAACGTCGCCAATGAGTCAAAGATACCAACACCATACTTCACTTGTAAATCATTAGTGATCTTACCACTCACCACAACTTGGGAGCTATCCCCCACACCTTGGGTATCAACAGCCAAATCAGATACCCCAAATGTTTCACCAATCTTGCCAACTAATTGCCCACTTTGTGCAACACCAAGGCCAATAAGCATTGATGTCATTTGTGAACCATTTGCATCACCACTATCTAACCCTTCCCCTCTTAACAGATAAGAGAGTGCTTCTTGTTGCGTTTTGGCAGGTTCAGAGAATATTTCTACCTTCGGCTTATCTGCAAGCCCTGTTACCTTAACACCCGCAATAACATCATCAGCAGTGTTATCTGGGTTACGGATAGCTTCTAAATTTAAGAATGGCTGATCGGCAGGGCCAGAGAACTGTATTTGGCCTTTGCGGACGATTAAGTCTTGCCCATAAGCGCGGAAACGCCCTGCAGGAATATCAACTTGACCATTCAAACTGAGGCCATGCTTATTTTGAATCACTTTCAACAAGCCAGTCAAACGAGCTTTCAAACCAAACGCATCTAACCGAACATCATTACCAATTTTAATATCTAGATTGGTTTGAATTGGGATTGATGGCGCTTTTTCTTCTATTGGTTTTAAATCACTATCTAGCATAACCACATCAGATGATGCGCTAACCGCAGATTCAGGTAATTCCTGAACAGTAATTCTTGCCCAAGGGATTGTCACAGAACCATTCAAGGTTAATAAGGATGGCGATGCATCAAACACAATATCCGGCTGTACATCAATCTTAATCATTGGTGGCAGAGAAACCCGTAAGTTATTACCACGCGCCATTATTTTAGCTCGCCACGCATCAATGTTACGCCAATCAGCATCACCATCGATATTCAAATAACCTTCCGGTGTATTGATTTGCCCATTCATCACAGAGCTAGTGCCATTAAAATTAATACCTAAATGACCACTTTTAATATCAAATGGGATCATCGCTGAGCGAACTTCTAAGCTAGAAAGCGATAAATTACCATTTAATAATGGGTTATTTGCTGAGCCCCCTAGCCGTAAATTGGCACTCAAGCGGCCATTAGCCACTTCTTTTTGACCAAGCAGCGGTTTAATTAAATCTAAAGTAATCGAATTGATTTCTACATTACCCGCTAACAGACGGCGTTTTTCAATATCTGAAATTTGAATATTGCCGCGCATCTGGCCGTTATTCTGCAAACCAAACAACCAATTAACGTCTGCCTTACCATTTTTGAGCCCTGCACTTAACGTTAAGGTATCAAATGCGATAGGTAAGCGCGTCCCTTCAACAAACTGTGTTGCTTTAACGTCATTGCCACGTAAATCTAACTTCACTTGCGGCATACTGCCATCGTCTTTCCAAATAGCGTTTGCTTTGCCACTAAAGACACCACTAACACGTGTATCTTTAGGCATAAACGGTTTAATCATTGCTAAGTCAAAGCGTTCTAATACAATGTCAGCACTGCCGCTTTTACCTGCTTTAATTGGTTTTGGCACACATAAACGCGCATCTGGATTTACCCAGCAATGACGACCAATTGTCACTTCTTGCGTTTGATTAGCGTAATTAAGTGACATGGCTTGATTCAAGCGCCACTCACCGACAACAGTATCAAATAACGTATTGGTCAGGTTACCTTTCCACACTTCTGTTTGGCGGTCAAAGCTCCCTGCGAGTGATAACTGCCCTGAGACAGGTTCACCTTTAACATTCAGCTTCAGTGTATGCTGCTTTTCACTACCTTTCGCGTCAAGATTCAGGTTACTAATGACCATATCACCTTGCTTTAATTGGCGTAAGACAACGGATAAATCGCCTTTTATCTGCTCACCAGTAGCAACATTACCCTTAATAACCACGTTATCAATAGCGAGATCATTTTGCCATTTCACACCGCGAGCGGTTAAGTCAATTAACGCTTCTGGCGTTTGCAAATTACCCCGTAATTTCACATCACCAACAATCACCCCCCCTAAACCGGGTAGTAGACCATTAAGCCCAGGTGCGTTAATTTTTGCATCAAGATTCCATTTATCAGCAAGCGTCCCTTTTACATCAATATTATTTTTGCCTAGTGCTAAATTAAAATTAGGGATGTCCCACTGACCGGCTGCATTGCCTTTTGCCTGCCCACGCGCTTTCAGTAAGTTATTTTTTACATTACCATCCAGCATAATTTCAGGGACTTGCAATTGCCAGCTCCCACCGTATAGGCTACCGCGCGTAACAATTTTACCGTCAACCTTCGCTGGCCACTCGGGATATTGTTTAGCGGTATTGATACCTGACAAGGTTAGCACCGCATTCCAACTGATTGCTTTACTCCAGTCAGCCACCCCTGTGATGTCCGCATTCCCTTGTAAAGCGGATAAGCGTAAACGCGTAAGGTTAATTTGCTCTTCATTACCTTTGGCGTCTAAGAGTAAGGTTGATGGAGGAAGATCTTGCCCAGTAATAGCAGAACGCAAAGACATATCATAAGCGGATGGGCGGCCATTTAAACGTAGGCGTGTGCCATCTAACTGGTACTGTGCATCACCGACTAAAGGCCATGTCAGCTTATCGCTTTTTAGTGTTAATAAAATTGGCAAATCCGCTTGTGATAAGTCAGTTTCTGCATCTAACGTCGCATTAATTGGGCCTTGCAGATTCAATGCCAATTTTAGTTCATCAATTAAGCCGCCCTTTAAAGACAAATCTATTTTTTGCCCATCTAAATCCTCTAAACGGCTCTCTCCCAATATTGATAAAGATACTGGCCACTTATCTTTCAACATTGCTGTTCCAGATAAAGCCACATTACCTTGTGGCGCATCAACTTTTAACTGTTTAACCAGTACCTGCTGCCCCTCATTAGACAAGCTAAGATGTAATTGGTTAATCTTAACGTCAGCCCCACCAGTTAATTGAAAGTTCGATGCATTAATCCCCTCAACATTTAAATTAACAGGTAAAATTATTTCAGGTAATTCAGCCAGTAGCGGTTTTGAGAACAATTCTTTTAGTTCATCTGCTAACGATTTTTGCTCGTTAATCGGCACAGGGTCGGGTTGTTTGTCTTCCGTCGCCTGATCTTGTTGCGTTTCAGGTAAATGAATTGCCAAGTCAATAATATCTGTCGGAATAATTGTGATAGCTTTATCTTCCCACGTTACCCCTGTGGTAAATTTAGCTAAATCAATATCCATACCATCAACATTGACGTGAGTTGAAACTAACGAAAGCTGGTTTAAACGAATGGTTAGCGGTGCTTTGAGTTCAGTTAGTGGCTCTGAAGCAGGTGCTTCTTCTGATGGCGGTAACTGCGCCGTATCAACATTTACCATTACATTATCAGTGCTAAGGTTATCAATACATAATTCACGGCTTTTCAGGCAGCCTAGGCGTAATGCTAAATGTAATTCCCCTGCATTAACATCAATGCCTGGCATTTGATACTTCACGCCAGTCAACGTTAAATTACTGATATCACCATCTATTTTATCAATCGTTAATTCAGGAACAAAGCGAGTCGCTGAATTTAAAGCAAAATGAAGACCGGATTGGGTGCCAATTACCCAACTTAATGCCGCAATAATAAGAACTAGAATTAATAAAATGGAAAGACTTATCCATTTTAGCCATTTCAACCACCTCATAATTCAGTCCCCAAACCGATATAAAATTGTATTTTGTCGTTATTTGAATCACCGATTGGTGTTGCAAGGTCAAATTTAATCGGTCCTACTGGAGAAACCCAGCGAACACCTATACCTGCGCCAGTTTTAAAATCACTCTTTTTAATATCATTTACTGCTTCGCCGCTATCAATAAAAGTGGCGCCCCACCAATTACCCGTGAAATTATATTGGTATTCAACAGAGCCAACAGCCAGCTTAGATGCCCCTGTCAGTTTACCTTTACTGTCTTCTGGGGAGATTTTTTGATATCCATAGCCACGTACACTACCATCACCACCAGCGAAGAAACGCAAGTCTGGCGGGACTTTGTCAAAATCATTGGTTTCAATCCAACCTATATTACCTCGCACCACAAAACGGTGCCCCTCCCATGGGGTTCTTATCCATACATTTTTAGCTTGCAATACAGCAAAGTCGATATCTGAACCCCAAATTTTATTCGAATAATCAATTGAATAACGTTGGCTATCCCCCCAACTTGGCATCACACCACCACGTTGACGAATACGACTAACATAAGCCCCTGGATACAATAGCATTGTCGTATTAGTGACATCAGCTTGGGTAAAGTTACTCAGCATCCAACGCATATTCACGCCATATTGCCAACCGGAAGAGTAGTCCCAGTTACGAGATACGTTTAAAGTCGTAGTATTTGATTGTGTATCATTTAAATCGGTGCGTTTAAAACCGCCTTGAACGGCATAGTATTGCTCTAAAGGATTGGCTTTTAATGGAATTTTATAACTAGCGTCAATCAATTGCTCTGGTTGAGAAAGGCTGATACTTGATGTAAAACTTTGCCCCCTTGAATTGACCCAAGGTTTATTCCATGTCGCTTTAACGCGCGGGCCGACATCAGTTGCATAACCGCCACCAAGTTCAATAAAGTTTTTGGCGCGGGGGACCATCACACCCTCCATAGGTAACACATCGGAATCCGCCTCACGCGCTTTTGCGATGTCCGGAGTGACAATCGCAGAAGAGAACCAGCCAGTTTCTGCTAACCGACGGTTAAACTCAGCGAGTTGTTCGGAGGTGTAATATTCCCCTTTTTTAAACGGAGCGAGATTATTCAAATAATCTTCACGAATTTGCGACCCTTGATAAGAAATGGCGCCAAAGCGATAACGCTCCCCACTATTAAAATCAAAATCCCAATAAGCAGCATGGTGGTCAAGAGAAATACCTAATTGGCTTTTCTCCATCATTGCATCAAAATAACCTTTACGAATAGCTAGGCTGCTAAAACGACCTTTGAAATCTTCATATTCACCATCATTTTGGATAATACCCAGTTTTGGTGTATATTTTTTAACCATCTTTTCATAGTCAGGGTCGGTTTTTGCACCACCTTGTAATTCAACTGTCACCCCTCTCAATAAAATGGGTTCTCCAGGAGTTACTTTAGCAGTCAATACAGAACGAGCAGGCGGGGTTTTTTCTTCATAACTAAACTCAACGGAAGGTTGATAATAACCTAAAGGCTTTAAACCTTCTTGAATTGCTTTCTCAACACGGGCTCGAAAACGACCATTGGGTACAACTTCATCTTGAGATATATTAGAAAGTTGTACTCGCACGTTTTGATTAAGTTGGCCTTCAAGCCCTTCAATATTAAGGCGAAGGTTCGCTGCGTGTGCCACTGGTAGTGCCGCAGTTAGGCAGAGAAAACAAGCTAGTGGGTATTTCGACACGCCTACTCCTAAGGTGGTTATTCGATTGACTAAATACTTCATATCAATTTATTTTGAGTAAAATTAGCCGGATACACAAGTTTTTATCCCTATTTTTAGTTTTTTTGTGCGGTCAATATACATAGGAATCATTATGCCATTTAATAAATTTCACTCTGCAAATATTGCACAACCTCTGCCCGGCAGAGCAACCGCTATAACTTACTCACCATATCATGCGGTTAACCATCATTCGATTGAGATTATTCCTAAGAATATGGAAATCGCTTATTTTGCTATGGGGTGCTTCTGGGGTGTAGAGCGTCTATTTTGGCAGCAATCTGGCGTTTATTCCACTTCAGCAGGATATTGTGGTGGGTTAACACCAAACCCAACCTATGAGGAAGTGTGTTCAGGGCTAACAGGGCATGCGGAAGCCGTCCGGGTCGTTTTTGACCCACAAACGATCGATTACACCCAATTATTAACCTTATTTTGGGAAAATCACGACCCTGCTCAGGGGATGCGCCAAGGTGGCGATATTGGCAGCCAATACCGCTCGGCCATCTATACGGTTTCCGATGAACAAGACCAGCAAGCAATGAAGACCTTGCAAGCATACCAAGCAGCAATGAAAGCACAAAATGATGTACGTCAGATTACAACTGAGATTACGCCATTGGAAACCTTCTATTTCGCAGAGGATTACCACCAGCAGTATTTATACAAAAACCCAAATGGTTATTGTGGCTTAGGGGGTATTGGTGTTTGCTTACCCCCCTCATTAAATAATTAAAACATAAATTATTAGTTTTAATTTGTTTTTCATTCTAGATAAATCATGTTGTAGATAGATAATAAATTACCTGAGCATAATCGAGTACACGGCTCAGGCAATAAAGTAAACACCGCCCTACAACATGATTTATGATGAATATCTAGCCAGATAAATATACCCGATGCTATACTCATCGAACATATCAATTATTTTGCGCATAGTGCGCTACTGTATATTTACTTATTGAATATATTTTCTACCCGAGATGATACCTACTGAGATCATTAAAAATGAATCAATCTTAGTGTTGAAGGGTGTCAGGAAAACCTATGATTAACAGCTTATTGATCGTTCTTTTATTATGTGCAATTAGCGCATTCTTTTCTTTGTCTGAAATTTCATTGGCGGCTTCCCGCCGTATTAAACTTAAGCTAATGGCAGACGAAGGGAATATTAACGCGGCCCGAGTACTCAAATTACAAGAAATGCCTGGTATGTTTTTTACCGTCGTGCAAATTGGCTTAAATGCCGTTGCCATTCTTGCAGGTATTGTGGGCGAGTCAGCTTTTTCACCTGCATTGTATGATGTATTTATTCAGTTTTTATCCCCTAACTGGGCACAACAAATCGCTTCAATCATTTCTTTTACCATTGTGACTAGTTTATTTATTTTAGTGGCGGATTTAACACCAAAACGTATTGGCATGGTGAAACCCGAAGCAATCGCCATCCGTATTGTCAATCCAATGCGCTTTTGTTTGGTGGTTCTCAGCCCTTTTGTCTGGTTCTTTAATGGCCTTGCCAACCTCATCTTCAAGCTATTCAAGTTACCTATATCGCGCAATGAAGATATCACCTCTGATGATATCTTTGCCGTCGTTGAAGCAGGCGCGGTCGCTGGGGTATTACGTAAGCAAGAACATGAATTAATTGAGAATGTTTTTGAGCTTGAATCTCGTACTGTGCCATCAGCGATGACACCACGTGAAAGTATTATCTATTTTGATAAAGACGAATCAGAAGAAAGTATTAAACATAAAATCTCAACTCAACCACATTCTAAATTCCTCGTTTGTGCTGGAGGTATTGACCATGTCATTGGTTACGTTGATTCCAAAGAGCTACTTAATCGCGTATTGAATGGGCAAAGTCTAAGTTTAAAAGACGGTGTACATATTCGTAATACGCTAATGATACCGGATACCCTTTCCCTGTCAGATACACTAGAAGCATTTAAAACGAATGCTGTCGATTTCGCCGTTATTCTTAATGAATATGCGCTTGTTATGGGTATCATTACTATCAACGATGTGATGATTACTTTAATGGGCGATTTAGTTGGCTCAGGGCAAGAAGAACAAATTGTGGTACGTGATGAGAACTCTTGGTTAGTTGAAGGGGGAACCCCTATTGAAGATGTCATGCGCATTTTAGATATCGATGATTTCCCTGACTTTAGCAACTATGAAACCATCGCAGGCTTTATGATGTACCGGTTAAGAAGGATGCCAAAGCGTACAGATTACGTTAAATATGCGGGTTATAAGTTTGAAGTTGTCGATATTGATAACTACAAAATCGACCAACTACTGGTAACTCGCCTCACGGCAATACCAGCACCAGTAATTGTACAACCGGGAAAAAACACGACTGAAACGGCTGATGCAAAACGACAAACCAAAGATACTGAACACTAATATTTAGTTGCAAAGCCGTTTCATTTCAATGCGCCACCTTGAGTGGCGCTATTGTTAACCAAACCTAAGTTTGATTAACGCTACCCTAACTCCGCCTGTAATAATAATACCTGTTTGTTAACCTCACTCATCACATTGTAATGGCGCTTATCACTGACTTTAGGTGGTAAAATTTTCCCATAATTAAACTCAAATGCCCCAAAATCCTTAATATAGAGCCTGCCACGGAATAACGTTTTGACGTAAAGAGCAATCTTAAATGGGTTATAACGGTTAAAAATTTTCATTAGAACTTAGCCTCCCCTTTGTTCTTACGATATTCAATAACTCATACCGTACAATAATCATAGACCAGAAATTTCCATTTTGGTTCTAAAATTGCAGTTTTATTCAATTTGCTGACATAACATGACAGTGTCAAATAACTGTTAAATCCTTACAAACCTTGTCTTTATTCTGAATTTTAAAAAAATGTTAAATTCTCTTTTGAAACTCATCCGATGAGCTATGCTATAAGTATCAATTATAGAATTGGTACTTAGGTTCACCTCTCTAACAAGGCTAAAGCAAAATTTAAGGGGTATATATGATTAAAAATCTTTTAGTGTCGATTTTTTTACTCGGAATATCAACCGCCGCCACTGCTGCTAATATTCAATTAAACCAAACAGTTCCTGCCGTTTCTGTATCTGACAAGGGGGAGCTCATCATAAACGATGAAGGGAAACTGGATAATCAGCCATGGAAAAGCCAGCAATTAATTGGCAAGGTACGCACTATCCAACATATTGCGGGCCGCTCTTCAGCGAAAGAACTTAATGCACCGTTAATAGAAGCTATCAAACAAGCCAAACTCCCTCACGATGCCTATCAAACCACGACTATCGTGAATGCGGATGACGCTATTTTCGGTACAGGTGTATTTGTTAAAAATAGTGTTGAAGACAGTAAAAAAGAGTTTCCTTACTCTCAATTTATTGTTGATAGTGACGGTGTCGTCAAAAATGCATGGGGGTTAAAACCTGAAAGCTCCGCAATTATCGTATTGAATAACCAAGGGAAAGTATTATTTTTCAAAGATGGTGAATTACCCCCTCAAGAAATTGAAAAAGTGATGAGTTTACTTGTTTCCAGCTTAAATCAGTAACATGACATACATCTTATGTAGTGTCCCTTAAGTGCACACTACATAAGCCCATTAGCAATCATAAAACAGCGAACACAAAAATAGTCAGTTATTCTAAAATTCCTCAATATGCCATATGCATAATTATAACCATTTCATTAATAACTACTCATTATTATATGGTTTATTGATAGTTTTATTAACCAACACATATTGCTTTAAAAACTTCCCAATAAAAACAATTTATAACCAAGGTGGTTGTGTTCTTTGCATTACCCCATTCTACCTAATTAATAATAACGCGTTATATCTTAGCGACGCTGTAACTCACATAAATTTAATAAACCAACCAATATACTTTAACGCAAAAACCGCCTTTATCACTGTTAGCAAAAATAACCTGTAAGTTATGCAATTGAGCAATTCGCTTAACAATAGATAGCCCTAAACCACTCCCTGTTTTTTCTTGCCCCGCAGGCCGATAAAAACGTTCTCCCAAGCGTTGTAAAACTTCTGGGGTCACCCCATCACCATCGTCTTCAATTTCAAGGTGGTCTGCGTACAACGTTAGCGTTACTCGCCCTTTCGCTTTGCCATAGCGTATTGCATTATGAAGTAGGTTTCTGAGCAGTACACTCAATAACAGTGCTTGGCCTTTTAATGTCGGCGGTTCGCCTTTAATAATACTGATCACCGTGGTTCCTTGAGCCTGCGCCTCCGGCTGAATATCATTGATTGCAGTTTCAATCAGAGATAACCAAGATAATTCAGTAATATCTTCAAGTTGGGATATCGATTCTAACCTCGATAATGTGAGCAATTGGTCAACAAGACGAGATGCACGGTCAATCCCTTCGGATAAGTTTGCTACTGCATGGTGACGAATATCAGTATCATTCCCTGCAATTTGTACCACCTCCGCTTGCACTTTTAAGGCTGCGAGAGGACTACGCAGCTCGTGGGCAGCATCAGATGTAAACTGCCTTTCACGCGCAAACATATTATTGATTCGCTCAAACAAACCATTCATTGAGTCTATGATTGGCTTTGCTTCGGTTGGAATACGTGATACTTCAATAGGTGTTAATTCATCAGGCTGACGATAGCGCAATTGGTTTGCAACTTCTTTTAAAGGCCGCAAAGCACGGGTTAAAAGCCATAGAAATACGACTAGCATCAACGGCAATGCCACCAACCAAGGCATAAATTGCGCCACCATGATATCCGTTGCCATTTCTTGCCGATATTCCCACTCTTGGCCAACCACGATAACATATTGCCCATCTTGAGATTTTAACCAAACAAAGCGCCACGAGTCATCGCTTCCTGTAACTCTCCCATCAGAAAAGCCTTCCCTTGCAAAGTTAAATACAATCTTTTTCCCATTATCACCATCATTTAAAACCATCTGCCCCTTAAGCGTAAAAATAGCAAAAGCTAATGCATCATCATCTTGATCGCCTCGATTTTTCCGCAATAATTTTTTTGTTTTCTTTAATGAAGGTTTAGACAATTCAAGATCTGAAGGCAATACAGACAAACGTTTAGCAAATGCCATTTGTTGTGTATCAAATAGCTCATTAATGGTTTTATACGTTTGATACCAAGCTAGTGAACTCGCGATACCCCATGTCACCAATGCTAATAACAGCAACATTAAGGTAAGTTTTAGCCGAAGACTAAATGTTTTCATTATTCATCATCACCTAATCGATAACCGACACCATGAACAGTACGAATAAACGTATTACCTAACTTGCGTCTTAAATGGTGAATATGTACCTCAACTGAATTACTCGATACTTCCTCTTCCCAGTTATACAGTTTCTCTTCTATTAAGCCTCGCGATAGAATTTTATTTGGGTTATGCATAAATAGAGATAATAATGCCAATTCTTTCCCTTTAAGTTGAACAGGCTCCCCTTTAACAGTTACCGTCATCCCAGACGGGTCCATTTCCACATCTCCATGAGTCAATTTAGGTGTTAACTGACCACTTCGTCTGCGGATCAATGCCTGCAAACGAGCCATAACTTCCATTAAGGCAAAAGGTTTGCACAGATAATCATCCGCTCCACGTTGTAAGCCTTGTACCCGCTGCTCCAGAGCATCTCTGGCTGTCAAAATTAATACCGGTTCATCACGCCCCTGTTTGCGCCAATGTGCCAAAATGTCCATGCCATCAATATTCGGTAATGAGAGGTCAAGTACCACGGCATCATAGGGAGCATCAAAAAGAGCAAGTTGCCCCAGTTTTCCATCCATAAACCAATCAACAGAAAAGCCCAGTTGAGTTAACCCTACTTTTAACCCATCACCAATTAGCCTGTCATCTTCGATTAATAGAATACGCATAACCCCTCCGTATCAGAATATTATTATATTTATCCCATCAGTAATGAAATGACTAGCTATTATTTATTAAATTAAAAATATAATGCATCAATTAAGTTTCTTAAGATCCTGTTAAGATTTACCTGCTTTAATAACTTCCATATAAACAAGTTTACGTCTTATTTGGAGAAACTGATCATGAAAAAATTACCTTTAATTACATTAATTGCAGCTCTTGCAACAGCCCCTGTTTTTGCTGCAAATGGCGGTTTTGACGGTCCGGGTGCTGTCACTAATAATACAACGCAAACCAATCAAAATGGGGGCTTTATTGGCCCTAATAGCGGAGAAACAACCGTCGCAAAAGCACTAGAGATGTCTGATGATAGCTGGGTTATTTTACGTGGTAATATCGTTAAACAACTTGACTATAAACATTATGAATTTACTGATGGCACAGGCACCATCAACCTTGAAATCAGTGAAAAACGTTGGAATGGTGTTAATGTCACACCAAAAGATAAAGTCGAAATCCGCGGTAAAATCGATAAAGATTGGAATTCAAGGGAAGTTGAAGTTAAACAAATTCAGATCATTAAATAACCCATCATATCCCTTCGTTAGCATACTTCAGGGTTGTACCTGAAGTATGCTATTACTTCATCGCCAAAATCCTATTTTATACCAATATTAACAATGCTAGATTAGACATAAATATAATTGTTATTTTGGATCATCCAATGTCACTGAAACACCCCCAACTACGTAATATCAAAGAAAAACTGCTTTCCGATAATTGGTATATCTTAAAAAAATACACCTATGAATTACAAAGAAGAGATGGAAACTGGCAACAACAAGAGCGTGAAGTCTATGATAGAGGCAATGGCGCAGTCATTCTGCTCTATAATAAAATAAAAAACAGCATTATCTTGATACGCCAATTCCGTATGCCTATGTACATAAATGGTTACCAGCATTTCCTGATTGAAGCTGCCGCAGGCTTGCTTGACGATGCTTCACCGGAAACCCGTATCATTGCCGAAGCAGAGGAAGAAACTGGCTTTAAAGTCGACAAAATAGAAAAAGTCTTCGAAGCATTTATGAGCCCCGGTTCCGTTACCGAGAAGCTATATTTCTATATTGCTGAGTACAACGACAATAACCGCAGCAATGCAGGTGGCGGGTTAGCTGAAGAAGGTGAAGATATTGAAGTCTTAGAATGGCCATTTCCTAAAGCGTTAGAAGCTATCAAAACTGGCGAAATTGTTGATGGTAAGACTATTATGTTAATACAACACCTAGCATTGAATTCAATTCTAAAATATTAATTTTTATAAAGAGCTAAAAGCCTTTATTACTATAGCTATAAGATAAAACGAGTAAAACTTCCAGGGATTAACAAACCGTGGTCACGATAAGCCAAATTAAAATAATTCATTAATGCTTTTTTGAACCCCGTTTCTGTCGAGTATGAAAAAACACCATTATTAGAATCAAACAACTCAAATTGTTGGTTAGATATACGTTGAACCATAATTATGTGCCCTTCAGAAAGAATTGAACCATCTGACTTTCTTATATACGCCCTTATTAGTGCAGTATCACCCGGATTTAGCTCCATCACATCATCCTCTAATTTTTTGACTAAATCATGGTGCTCTCCCCTATATCTTACAGTCGGTTCTCTATGATATTTCTGGGTTTTAAATAAAGAAGGCTGAGTTTGTTTTCTCTCTATACTATCAAATACCTTCCCTGAGAAAGAAGCAGGCTTTTTTAAATCCTCTTTTAAGCTAGCAACAACAGAAAATAAGTGTTTTTGTGGGTCAACGCTTTCTTCTAACCGTTGCAAGATCTCTAAAGATAACCCATGACATAAGCCATCAGGGTGTTTTTTCTTTAATAGGTTAGGGAAACTAAATTGATCTAATTTAGCATATCGAAATGCGGTTGTTGCTAAATCGTCTCCTCCTCGATTTACCCTAAACTTTGAATATTTAGCTAATGGATTGAATAATCTTTCTGCCGCAATACCTTCTAATGTATTAATTAAATCTAACCATTTGCCGATAACCTGCACCATCAACCTTGGTGCTTTAGCAAGATTAAGTGATAAATATATTTTTCCAACCATCAAATTTTTCTTTGCCTGCTCTATATCGGCACCACGATCTGAGTTTTCAATTAGCTGCATATCTAAATATATGTTTGCTAATTTTAAAGAAATGCCCGCCATAAATTCAGCGGATATAATCCAAGGTGATGATACCCCTGTAGTTGTTAACATCATGATAACTTCAGCAGACTCAATCAACATTTTCTTGACGTCATTACTTAATTTTGCTGTTTTTTCATATGATGTATAAATAACACCGTTTAGATCAGAAAAATTTTTTTCAACTCCACTTTTTAGTAGCAATCGATAAGGGTCAATCTCAGGCTCAGTTTTAAACTGAATATTGGGGCTTCTTTCAATAAAGGTTAACCTATGCTGCCACTTCTGATTTAGTCGGTTATCTATATGTTTAATATTTTCTAAATTATTTTTGCTAAACCCCTCTTGGTCAATTTTAGTTAAATGCTTATGAATAAATTTAGCTAACTTCTTATTTTCGTGGAATGTACTAGAAATAATAAGGTCATTATCTGGAAGTGAAAAAATTAGGTTATGATGTTCACTTCCAAGAGAAAGTAAACCAGGAACAACTTTACCCTCAAATAAAACGACACTAGGCTTGATTAATCCACTAATAAACCCTTCAATAATATGTTGATAGATCTTAGGTTCTTTTGATAATTGTTGAGATGATTTTGATAAAACATGCAAAATTTTACCATGTACACTGAATTTAAAATCATCAATAAAATCAATGTCATCTATTTTTTTAAATGCAGAATTCTCAATTTCTGACATAACTGAGTCCGCAATATTTAATCGGCTTTTTTTATCATTTAATAATTTGAGTAATGTTTCATTCTTCGCATCATTATTTTTACTATTTATTTTTAAAATACTTTGAGAGCCTCCCACATGAATAAAAATAGAACGATCTGCTTCCCCCAGCAAAACCTTCCTTAAGCTAAATTCTTTTATTGTATTAGAAAACGAAATACTTCCTTTAAAGTTAGCTCCCTGATAAAAATGAACCTGCCAAACTTTATCGAGATCAGTACAATCAATACTTATGCCATTAACTAATAAACCAGATAATATTAGCTTATCTAACTCTTCTTTAGCATTCTTAACATTATTTTCTAGCTCCAATTCATTTACCTGCGTTACTTTTAATTCAGCAGCTATTCTTTCCATTTGAGTCTCTAGACTAAGTTGCGATTTTAAATCATTTTGAGACATCTCAATACTTGCCGCTGCTTCCATAGAATTAATTTTAGCAGTGAGCAATTTATATTCTTTTCTTGCATTAGCTAGCTTTACTTCTGTACTATATTTTTCAGAACTAATATACCTAAAGGCAATTGGGTTACTATTTTTAGGCAATGATTCCAAATGCTGGCTATATTCCTTACATTCTAAATCAATTTTATTTTTTTCTGCATACAAGTAATCTATTTTTTTATAGAACCCCATCCAAGCTGTAGAAAAATTGGGGTTATCAGGGTGAAGTAATAAATTAAGCACAGACAAATTTTCAGTTTCTTTGGTTAACCTTGCTTCCTCCCTAGCGATATGCTGCTTTAATTTTTTTATTTTACCTTCATTGTTTACTAACCTACTATTTTCTCGACCTAAATAGTTTATTGGCTGTCCAAATAATGCTTTAAACCTATGGCTAAAAGCTTTAGCCTCTGCTTCTTTTAACATATTTTTAGACTTATTTATTATTTTTATTCTACGTGACTTGTCCTTTTCAAATCTATTTTTTAATAAGTTAAAATCTAATGGCCAGCCTTTAGCCTCTAACTTAAAAACCAATGAGCCAATATAACTTTTTTTACCTATAAAACCAGTTTCTCTTTCCCTTAAGTGATCTAGGTATGCATTTGTTTTCATATCAAATTTTAGGTTAAGTGATTCGGAAACACTTCGTCTTTTCCTATGAAAATGAATAGTATCATTATAATTTCTTTCACCCCTTTCCATCCCCATCAAATTTGTTGTATTCTCCTCATGACCACTACGATGAATGGCATTATTTTTTTGCAGATCCAATAATAATAAGCTACCAACTATTAACCCCTTGTTACCTTTCAACGATAATTTATGATTAATATTAGGCTGAGTTTGAATTGGAGATTGAGTTACCTCAATAGCTTCGCGATGGATATGTTTCCCAATATCTAAAATTTCTTTTAATGCCTTATTAGCATCAACCTTCTCGGATTTTTTTACTATTCTCCCATTTAAGTTTATTCTGTTAGGAAAATGTGTAGTATTAGTTATATTTTTAATTATTAAAGGAAAAGATGAAATTGCATTAGTTATCTTATCAAAAATACTAGTTTCATTACTTCGCAATGAGGATTTATATGATATTTTATCCATTATCTAACTTTTAAAAATCAGTTAACATTTGGTTTTTACAATACATTATGGATATAAAAATTCTTATATAAAACATCAAAAATATTATATTTTGTATAATCAAACCACAACCCAACCATAGAAAAACCTAATGTAAATATACTTAAAGATATTTTCTAAGCATAGAAAATCTATCCAAGACATATTTAACACCATCCTAAAAAGACAATCAAATTAAGATTTAAAAATTAAATTTATTTAATATTAATGGTAAAAAACTAAGTTTCACTGTTGTTATTAAGCTATATTTAGATAATCAGATAATATTTTTGACCTGAAGCCTAAAACACTTTAAATTTAAAACTATATCAAATTTAAATATTATCTTTTTAAGAGCTTTGCTTGTTATATCTAATGAATATCGAATAGTTGTGATACATTTCTGTACGTCATTAAGGAGCTAAACAAAATGATACGCTGTGTTCGTATGTGGACGGGAGAAGATGGAAATTCTCTATTTGAAGAAGGAACTCTAGAGCTTGGTCGTGTTCCTAATGCAGATGGTGATAACCAAACTCTTCCTATAGCTGTTAGTGAACTTTCTTTTCGTGAAACCGTTTCAGGCGGATCTTTCGATTGGCATAAGGACCCCGTTCCTCGTTATGTCATCACTCTTACCGGTACTTTAGAGTTTGAAACTAAAGATGGCTCTAAGTTTGTCATTAACCCAGGTGATATTCTGTTAGCGCAAGATAATACTGGGACGGGTCATAAGTGGCGGCTTATTGGTGATGAACCATGGCGTCGTGCTTATGTTGTCTATCAAGAAGATACTCAGCTTTGCTTCACCCCGACTAAAAATTAGAGGTCATAATGGATAAACCTATTGTAGAGAATGTCGATATAGCCCTCATCGGCGCTGGTATTATGAGCGCAACCCTCGCTACATTTCTCAAAGAGTTAGAGCCTTCGTTAACAATTTCTATTTTTGAAAGATTAAACGATTGTGCTCAGGAAAGCTCTCATCCTTGGAATAACGCAGGAACCGGCCATGCGGCAAACTGCGAAATGAACTATACGCCACCTAACCCCGATGGCACTGTAGATATAAGTAAAGCACTTGAGGTTAACACCGAATTCGATTTATCGCGCCAACTATGGTCATACCTTGTCACAAAAGGCAAAATAAAAAACCCTCGCGATTTTATTCACCCTTGCCCACATATGAGTTTCGTTTGGGGTGAAGACAATGTGAAATTTTTACAGCAACGCTTTCGCCAGATGTCCGCTCACCATTGCTACCATAATATGGAGTACAGTGATGACCCCAAGCAGATCGATGACTGGGCTCCATTATTAATGGAAGGGCGTGAAAGCGATGAAAAAATTGCGGTCACTCGTGTCGCGACAGGAGCCGATGTCGATTACGGCGCTCTCACCCACCTATTAATTGCACAACTTAGCGAACAAACCGGTTTTTCTCTTCACTATAAGCATGAAGTCATTGATGTTAAACAAACAAAAGATGGTCGCTGGAATGTAGAAGTAAAAAATTTAATTACTCATGAAAAACAAGTTACTTCGGCAAAATTTGTTTTTGTAGGAGCCGGTGGGCGTGCTATTGAATTATTACAGAAATCAGGCATCCCCGAAGGTAAAGGGTTTGGTGGTTTCCCTGTCAGTGGTATCTGGTTACGTTGTGATAACGAACAAATTGCAGGGCGCCATCATGCTAAAGTTTATGGGAAAGCGGATAAAGGCTCGCCACCAATGTCAGTACCTCATTTGGATACCCGTATAATTGGGGGTAAACGTTCATTATTATTTGGGCCCTATGCAGGCTTTTCTAGTAAGTTTTTAAAACATGGTTCTTATCTCGATTTATTTGAATCGGTTCATCTCAATAATATCGAACCCATGTTAGCGGTCGCCAAAGATAACTGGTCACTTGCTGAATATTTGGTGGGGCAAGTGCTACAAACTTCTGCTCACCAGTTTGCCATGTTGCAAAAATTCTACCCTGATGCTCAACATGAAGATTGGAAAGAAGTCGTTGCAGGGCAACGAGTGCAAATTATAAAACCAGATCACGATAAGAAAGGGGTTTTAGAATTCGGTACTGAACTAATTACCAGTGCAGATAAATCCTTCTCTGTATTAATGGGGGCTTCTCCGGGGGCGTCAACGGCTGCTTTTATTGCGATAAACGTACTAAAAACCTGTTTCGATGAGCAACTTAAAGCAGAGGGATGGGAAACACGCTTAAAACAAATTATTCCAACTTATGGGGTTGATTTAAAACAAGATGCAAAAGCCTGTTTAGATATCCGGGCAGCAACGGCTAAAGTACTGCAATTAGACAACTAGCACTCCGAATAGTTGGCACTTGAATGTTTAAGCGCCAACTATTGGTTTTAATTATCTAGAATAAAATAACACGAAAACCTGGGTTTAAAAATGATTCCCTTGGCGTGTAATCCAGTACTTTCCCATGCCAATCAACCACTTTCGCACCCGCACCAATAGCCACAGCATGACCTGCCGCAGTATCCCAAATATTGGTTGGCCCAAAGCGTGGATAAAGCTGCGCCTTGCCTTCTGCAACTAAACAAAACTTTAATGAGGAACCAATTTCCACCGTAGTGTGTTCGCCCATTTGGGTTAAATAATCCATCAGTTCGCTATCTTGATGGGAACGGCTGATCACAATGACAGGGGGTTTCATATCCTGAACATGAATACGCTGTTTATGACCACCTTCTTCTTTCCATGCTTGGCTCCCCTCTGCGTAATATAACAGCCCTTTCGCGGGGGCATACACAACCCCCATCACAGGCACTCCATTTTCAATCAATGCAATATTAACGGTAAAGTCCCCATTGCGATTGATAAATTCTTTTGTGCCATCAAGTGGGTCTATTAGCCAATAGCGTTGCCAATGTTGACGAACTGACCAGTCAACAAGGTCTTCTTCCGAAAGTTGTGGAATATCTGGAGCAATACGAGTGAGCCCTGCTGCAATGACTTTATGAGCTGCAATATCCGCTTCTGTTACAGGGGAATTATCACTTTTATGTTCAACCTGCAAAGGCTCTTGTGCATTGTAGGTTTCCATAATGGCATAGCCTGCTTCTTGAGCTAGTTCACAAATTTGTTGTAGCATTTTAATCACCTCTCAATCACCCTTTACAGCAAGATTAGCAAGCGTGAAAAGTTTACGCTATAAAAAAAGCCTCACCGTTGAACCAACAATGAGGCATTTATCTAAAACTTAAGCAAATTTACTTAAATTATAAGATTTCCAATAATTCTACTTCAAACACTAATGTGCTAAATGGAGGGATAGAAGCACCCGCACCGCGCTCACCATATGCTAATTGATGAGGGATATACAACTCCCATTTAGACCCTACAGGCATCAGTGTTAATGCCTCAATCCACCCAGGGATCACGCCACTCACTGGGAATTCTGCTGGCTGACCACGTTGAACTGAACTATCAAATACTGAGCCATCAATTAAACGACCCGTATAGTGAACACGAACACGGTCTGTGCGTGAAGGAATTGCACCATCACCTTGGTTAATTACTGAGAATTGCAAACCAGATTCAGTGGTTGAAACACCCTCACGTTTTTGGTTCTCATCAAGGAATTGTTGGCCTTCTTCTGCTAATGCAGCCTGACGTGCAACACGAACAGCATCGGCGCGTTCATGAACTTCACGCAGTGCTTTATGTAGTGTTTCAACAGGCACTGATGGCATATTGCCTTCTAAAGCATCAACAAGCCCTGCCAAAATCGCATTTGGCACTAAACCTTCTAAGCCTGACTCTAATAATTGCTGCCCAACTTGTAGACCAATGCCATAACTCGCTTGTGCTTCTACTGAATCGAAATTTTGGTTTGCCATGAAAACACCCATATGGTTTTGAGAAAAAAGCAAGGATAGCAGCCTGACACTTATGGGTAAACCCAAACAATCGATCTAAATAATAAAAGCAGCTGATTAGCGATAAATTAACTCAGTGTTCTCTGAAAAATCGAGTCAGGCCCTTAAAATACAATAAAATGGTGTTAATATCGTGGAAATATGAACAAATTTACTCATTGCCTCATCAAGGAGGAGTGATGTTTAAACTTTCAAAATTTCACCGCTATGGTATTGCTACTTTAGTTCTCATTGTCGTGGTAGCCCTACTTTGGCCCGCGGAAGATAAACCGTTAAACACAACTGCACAGAATCAACCTATTGTGGTCCCACCGCCAACCACACCTGATATTACACCTGACCCAGTCATCCCCTCTCCAACCCAAGAACCTGAAACCCAAGGAGAAAGCGCACCACAATCGTTACCCTCAGAGCCCGAAATAGTGCCTGAACCCATTGACCCTGCACCGGTTGATCCACCAACGGCAACCACGCAACCGCCAAGTGAAGAACCTAATACGGTGAGCCCATCAGCCAATAAATGGCAGAATTATCGCGTACAAAAAGGCAAAACACTCGCCCAACTATTTCGTGATAATAACCTGCAAGCCAATGATGCCTTTACCATGGCTCGCGTTGAAGGCGCAGAAAAGCCATTAAGTAATTTGCGCCAAGGGCAAAAAATTCGTTTGAAAGCAAATGCAAAAGGCGAAGTCCAACTATTGGAAATTACCGCATCTGATGGGAAAACTTATAGCTTTGCTAGGTTAAGTGACGGTGGCTATTACCGTACGCCATAGTAAATAACGATGGGCAGCTTAATTCACTGTCATTAAGCTGCCCGATAAGCGACATCCAACCACTATTTCCCTCTCACCTACCTGCTTTTGCTGTATACTTAAAGTTCTTTCAACCTAAAATATACACATTAACAAATTATTATGCTAAAAAACAAATGGGTTAAACTTTTTTTAGGGCTTTTTTTCCTATTGTTAGCCATCATTATTGGTTATATTTCTTGGATTAAACTCAATGCTAATGCACTCTGGAATATCATTAATAGCCAATGCATTCCCCAACAACAAACTCACTCAATCACTCCCCCTTGCCTAAAAGTCGATACGGAAAATCAGTATGTGTTATTTAAAGACAAAAAAGGGCCATTACATAACTTAGTTATCCCTACCAGTAAGGTTAAAGGGATTGAAGCAAAACAATTAATAACGGCAAATGTGCCTAACTATTTCGCTTTAGCTTGGCAAGAACGGGCCAGTTTATTGCAACAATCAAAAAAAGAGATCCCTGATGATTTATTAGCTATTGCCGTTAATTCGCAATATGGGCGTTCACAAGACCAATTACATATTCACCTTGCCTGTTTAAAACAAGAAGTCCACCAGAAACTAAACCAATTTTCGTCAACGATAACAACAGACTGGGCTTTTCTACCAACTGAGCTCGTTGGCCATCATTACTTAGCAAAAAAACTTCAATCTGAATTTAACGATGCAAAAAATCCATTCAATCAACTGTATGATTATGTTGTGAAACATCACGACGAGATGGGAAATTATGGTTTAGCGATGGTACAGCTGAAAGATGGCTCAAAGGTGTTGCTAGCAAATCGGTTGGATATCACAGAGTTGAATTTAGGTTCAGCGGGGGAAATACTCGACTACCAATGTTTAGCAAATCAATAAAGTTTAGCGTTTAAATACATTAAAGCTAATTCCAATGAATTACTTAGAATATAGGTTATAGGGAAATAGATCCCCTAGAAAGCAAAAAACACCGGGCTATGCCGGTGTTTTTTATTGCACCACTGATAAATCAACAGTGCATACCATCATTTTTGATTACTCAGCAACGATGATAACGTTCAGCTCTGCGAAAACATCGCTGTGTAACTGGAAGTGAACTTCGTGGTCACCAGTAGTACGCAGAACGCCGTTTGGTAGGCGAACTTCGCTTTTCGCGATTGCAACGCCAGCTGCAGTAACTGCATCAGCGATATCACGAGTACCGATTGAACCGAACAGTTTACCTTCGTCACCAGCTTTAGAAGCTAAAGTTACAGAACCCAGCGCAGTAACTGCTGCTGCACGAGCCTGTGCTGCTGCTAGAACGTCAGCTAATTTAGCTTCCAGTTCAGCGCGGCGAGCTTCGAAGAATTCGATGTTTTTCTTAGTTGCAGGAACAGCTTTGCCCTGTGGAACTAAGAAGTTACGAGCATAGCCCGATTTAACGTTAACCTGATCACCTAGGCTACCTAGGTTAGCTACTTTATCAAGCAGAATAACTTGCATTACCTTATCCTCTTAAGTCGTTAATGGACTGTACCAATTACTGATGACGATCAGTATATGGTAACAGAGACAGGTAGCGAGCGCGCTTGATAGCACGAGCGAGCTGACGCTGATATTTTGCACGAGTACCGGTAATACGGCTTGGTACAATTTTACCACTTTCAGTGATGTAGTTTTTCAGCGTTGCGATATCTTTATAGTCGATCTCTTGAACGCCTTCCGCTGTGAAACGGCAGAACTTGCGACGACGGAAATAACGTGCCATATGGCTAGTCTCCAGAATCTATCAAATCAATCTGCTCGGCATGGAGGACTATCTTGCTAATTCCATTGCGCCCTTGATGAGTGCTAATGAAACCGCTTACTGTAATCCAACTGCCGACCGTTATACTGTGAGTATGGGCTTGTAAGGTTTGTCCGCTGGCGATAATGGGCATTCTGCACCATGCTTGCCTTGACAACCCCGCTTCCTGTTGCTTCGAACGATGTTCTAAAACAAACTGGCAGTGAGGAATGCCTGACGGACTCACTTTTCGAATCAATGCTTTACAGACTATGCCTGTGAGCACTAAACGATTGGTGGTCACCTGCGCAATTACTCTTCAGAATCCCCAGCTTCTTCAGCTTCTTCTTCCTGATATTCATCAGATAGGTCACGGCCACGACGTTCGTCTTTAGCTTTAACCATTGGAGAAGCTTCTGTTACTGCGTGTTTTAAGCGCATAACCATGCTGCGGATAACGGCATCGTTGAAGCGGAAGTTAGTTTCCAGCTCATCAATCGCTTCCTGTGGAGCTTCTACGTTCAGAAGAACATAGTGAGCTTTGTGCAGTTTGTTGATTGGGTAAGCCAGTTGACGACGGCCCCAGTCTTCCAGACGGTGGATCTGACCTTGTGCGTTAGTGATAACAGCACTGTAACGCTCGATCATGCCCGGAACCTGTTCGCTTTGGTCAGGATGGACCATAAAAACGATTTCGTAATGACGCATTAGTAGTTGCTCCTTACGGATTATTAGCCTCCTGTCTGGGTTAACCGCGGCCCGCGGAGGCAAGGAACTTATTGAGTGCGGCTAAAAAATTGACGCGTAACTATACCCATCCCTGAGATAAAACTCAAGTGATGGATGCAGTTATTACCATAATATTTATTTGCTAACACCCGCCAGACGTTGGCGAACGGCTTCAAACAAGCAAACCCCTGTTGCAACGGAGACATTCAGTGACGAAACTGAACCTGCCATCGGGATACTGATTAGCTCATCACAATGCTCCCGAGTTAAACGGCGCATACCTTCGCCCTCTGCTCCCATCACTAGAGCAATAGCCCCCGTTAGCTTGCTTTGATACAAGTTATGGTCAGTTTCTCCCGCTGTCCCCACAATCCAAACATTGTACTCTTGTAACAAGCGCAAGGTTCTTGCCAAATTTGTAACTCGGATAAGCGGTACATTTTCGGCCGCTCCACAAGCAACTTTTTTGGCTATTGCATTCAATTGAGCAGACTTATCTTTCGGTACAATAACTGCATGAACACCAGCCGCATCCGCACTACGTAAACAAGCCCCTAAGTTATGAGGGTCTGTCACGCCATCGAGTACCAATAAGAATGGCGACTCAGTATTGTCGAGTAAGTCGGGCAAGTCACCTTCTTGATACTGCTTACCCGGCAACACTTTCGCAATAATACCTTGGTGAACCGCCCCTTCAGTTTTCCCATCCATCCACTGACGATTGGCAACTTGAACGACAACACCTAAGGCTTCGATTTCACGCACGAGTGGCATTAATCGACGGTCTTCGCGGCCTTTCAGAATATACACTTCTTTAATGCGTTGCGGTGAACGCTCAAGTAAGGCTTTCACAGAGTGAATGCCATAAATCATTTCGCTCATAAATTTCTTATGTATTGATAAAAATGTAAAAGTGGCGCGTTTACGCCACTTTCGTTAATTAACAAAGTATTACAGCTAAGAAAGACCTATCCATCTTGTTTTGGTATTTTCTTTGCAACACGTTTTGCTTTTAATTTAGCCGTAATTTTCTTGGTTTTATCGGAAGGTTTTTTACTCTTTCCTTTACCTTTCACATCTGGCTTAGCATCACCTTTATTGGCTTTTTTCTCAGAACGACGGAATGCAGAATCAGGCTCGAAGTTTTTCTCTTTGCTTGCATCCCCTTTTTTACGGGTTGAACGCGTCGCATTTTTGACATCTTTCTTCATTCTGTCCCGAGTCGTTTTACCAGGGTTTTTAGCCTTGCGAGTTGTTGAAATCAAAGCAAAATCAATTGTACGCTCATCCATGTGCACGGCTTCAACACGGATTTCCACTTCATCACCAAGACGATAGGTCGTACCCGATGACTCACCAATTAAACGTTGACCAATAGCATCGTAACGATAGTAATCGTTATCCAAGGTAGAAATATGCACTAAGCCATCAATAAATAAATCATTCAGACGAACAAAGAAACCAAAACCGGTCACGCTGGTAATTAACCCTGTGAAAACTTGACCAACTTGATCCTGCATAAAGTCACATTTCAGCCAGTCTGCGACGTCACGAGTTGCTTCATCAGCACGGCGCTCAGTCATCGAACAATGCTCACCTAATTGTAGCATACTGTCCATATCAGAATGCCAGCCACCCGTTTCAGTCCAGCGTTTATCCGAATGACCGTGCTCTTTAGCCAGCAAATACTTGATACCACGGTGTAATGTTAAATCCGGGTATCGGCGTATTGGCGACGTAAAGTGGGCGTACGATTTTAAACCTAAACCAAAGTGACCGCGATTTTCTGGGTCATAAATAGCTTGTTTCATTGAACGCAGGATCATAGTTTGCAGCAATTCATGATCAGGGCGCTCTGCCACTTCATTCATGACCTGAGCATAGTCTTTTGGCTCAGGTTTCATTCCGCCGGGTAAAGTTAAACCTAATTCACTGAAAACAGAGCGTAAATTCATCACGCTCTCTTCTTTCGGGCGATCATGCACGCGATATAACGCGGGCTCTTCGTTTTTCTCAACAAACCGAGCTGCCGCAATATTAGCTAAAATCATGCACTCTTCAATCAATTTGTGTGCATCATTACGCTCAACCGGCTCGATACTTTCAATGCGGCGTTCAGCATTAAAAATAAATTTCGCTTCTTCAGATTCAAAAGAAATCGCACCACGCTCAATACGTGCGGAATCTAATGCTTTATATAGTTGGTGCAAATGCTCAATATGTGGCACGAGTGCTTTATAGTGTTCACGTAGCTCTTCATCACCTTCTAAGATTTTCCATACTTTTGTATAAGTTAACCTTGCATGAGAGCTCATAACAGCTTCATAAAATTTGTATGAAGACAGTTTTCCTGATGCAGACACCGTCATTTCGCACACCATACACAAGCGGTCAACACCTGGGTTTAATGAGCACAGACCATTTGATAGCACCTCAGGCAGCATAGGGACTACTTGAGATGGGAAGTATACCGAATTACCGCGGCTACGCGCTTCGGTGTCTAGAGCTGTCTGCGGACGAACATAGTAACTAACATCCGCAATTGCGACCCATAAGCGCCAACCTCCGCCTTTCTTCGGTGCACAATAAACGGCATCATCAAAGTCGCGGGCATCTTCACCATCAATTGTCACTAAAGGTAAGTCGCGTAAATCAACGCGCCCTTTTTTGGCTGACTCAGGGACATGCTCACTGAGGTCAGCAACTTGTTTTTCAACTTGAGGTGGCCAAGAATGTGGAATTTCATGGGTGCGTAATGCGATTTCAACCGCCATTCCGGTTCCCATCGTTTCACCCAGTACTTCAATAATATTACCGACAGCTTGAGAACGGCGTTGTGGACGAGTGACTAACTCAACAACTACAACATTCCCCATACGAGCGCCATTAATTTTGTCTTTAGGGACCAAAATATCAAAGCTAAGGCGGCTATCATCAGGTACAACAAACCCCATGCCTGACTCAATAAAATAACGGCCAACAATTTGGTTATTACGGGGTTCTAACACGCGGACAACACGGACTTCCGTGCGCCCTTTGCGATCTTGCCCATAAGGTTGAGCCAAAATGATATCGCCATGCAAAGCGCGTTTCATTTCATCTTGAGACAAATAATAGTCTTCTTTTTTACCATCAACGCGTAAGAAGCCATAACCATCACGGTGGCCTATTACCTTTCCTTTTAATAAATCTAGGCGTTCTGGCAACGCATAGCACTGGCGGCGTGTAAAGACCAGTTGACCATCACGCTCCATCGCCCTTAACCGGCGACGTAAAGCTTCTAGTTCATCTTCAGTTGATAAGTTCAATAATTGTGCGATTTCTTCGCGTTTGGCAGGAGCTGTACGTTTAGAGATAAGGTCAAGAATATATTCTCGACTTGGAATTGGTGACTCGTATTTTTCTGCTTCTCTTTCCTGAAAAGGATCTTGTGACATCGTTACCTCCGTTGTCATCAGAATTCATAACTACTGCGAATATTAATCAAGCAGTAATTGATAGAGCGGGCTGTTATCTTTTACCATGTCCGCCAGCGTATATTGATCAAGTTCTTGTAAAAACTGCTGTATTGCTTGGTGTAATACACCTTTCAAACGACACGCAGGTGTTATGTGGCAAAATTCACCACTACAATTAACAAGTGTTAGGGGCTCTAATGCCCTAACCACATCCCCTATACGAATAGATTCAGCTGGTTGCCCAAGTGTAATCCCGCCATTTTTACCTCGGGTGGCTTTTATATAACCTAGGTGACTGAGTTGATTAATAATTTTCACCATATGGTTACGAGATACACCATAAACTTCGGTGACCTCTGTAATACTGGTCATCTTCCCCTCACCGAGAGAAGCCAGATAAATCAGAGCTCGTAATCCATAGTCTGTAAAACTCGTTAGTTGCACAATCACCTCAAAATTTTGGCTTTAACGCATTTGGCCACAAAGCGATTAGTCTAAAAAAGCTTTTGGCTTAAAAAATGTGACTTACCTTAAAATGCATATTTTCTATTTTACTCCCAGAAACGTTACTTTCTGCATAAAATAGAGCACGTAAGTAAATTATATAGACTTAAATACAGTTTAGCGTATTACCCAAATCAAATATGCACTTAATTGCACAAAATACATACAGAAGATTCAATTTTATCAATCATTATGCGGATATTATGTGAAATTTGGAATGCTTTATCAAAGAAGATACATCACAAGGCAGGAAATGTGGATAAGGCAGTAAAAAAACAGCGCCTGTATTAGGCGCTGTCAGTGTTATTACTCAACGTCAAATGGGTCACGTAAGATCATTGTTTCTGAACGATCTGGACCGGTTGAAATAATATCAACTGGAATACCGGTTAAGTCTTCAACACGTTTAATGTAATTCAAAGCAGCTTGTGGCAGTAATTCTCTTTGTTTCACACCAAAAGTTGTTTCTTTCCAACCCGGCATTGATTCATAAACTGGCTCTAAACCATCCCACTCGTCTGCCGCCAAAGGCGTAGTTTCAAGTATTTGGCCATCTGGACGACGGTAACCGACACAAAGTTTAACTTCTTCTAAACCGTCTAACACGTCCAGTTTAGTCATGCAGAAACCTGACAATGAGTTGATCTGTACCGCACGGTTAATAGCAACGATATCTAACCAACCTGTACGACGTTTACGACCTGTAGTCGCACCAAATTCTTGGCCTTTCTCACGCAGGAAGTCACCCACTTCATCAAATAGTTCAGTTGGGAATGGACCAGCACCAACACGTGTAGAGTAAGCTTTAATGATACCCAGTACGTAGTTAACATAGCGCGGACCTAAGCCTGAACCTGTCGCAACACCACCAGCCGTTGTATTTGAAGACGTCACATAAGGGTAAGTACCGTGGTCGATATCCAGTAATGTACCTTGCGCACCTTCAAACATCACTAATTCATTCTTCTGATTGGCTTTATAGAGCAGATCAGAAACATCAATTACCATGCCAGTCAAGATGTCAGCAACAGCCATAATATCATCTAACG
Organism: Providencia sp. 2024EL-00732; assembly: GCF_044006275.1. Taxonomy (NCBI): domain Bacteria; kingdom Pseudomonadati; phylum Pseudomonadota; class Gammaproteobacteria; order Enterobacterales; family Morganellaceae; genus Providencia; species Providencia sp. 2024EL-00732. The sequence continues at coordinate 106,416 of NZ_JBIPDG010000010.1, forward strand.
TTTTCTGGTAATCAACAGCAGGTTCTTTATAGTAATGAACCAGTTGGAAATTATGATATTCAACGATTTCTTTTAATTTTTCTGCAAACGTTGCTTTATCAAACAAATCACCAACACGTAAACCGCGACGTGCAACTTTATCTTCATAAGCAGGACCAATACCACGACCCGTTGTACCGATCGCTTTAGAACCGCGTGCTTTTTCGCGCGCATTATCTAATGCAATATGATAAGGCAGGATCAGTGGGCAGGCTTCAGAAAGACGTAAGCGTTCTCGAACAGGAACACCGCGGTCTTCCAATTCTTTCATTTCTTTCATTAATGCATCTGGCGCTAGAACTACACCATTAGCAATAATACTGATGACATTTTCACGAAGAATACCGGATGGAATTAAGTGGAGAACGGTTTTTTCACCGTTTACAACAAGAGTATGGCCAGCATTATGGCCGCCCTGATAGCGAACTACATATTTAGCACGCTCTGTCAGCAAGTCAACGATCTTGCCCTTCCCTTCGTCACCCCATTGGGTGCCCAGTACGACAACGTTCTTACCCATTTTGAAATACACTCGGTTGCTTAAAAATGAATTCTACCATCAAAAATGAACTGTTCCAGTGATATTTTGGCATTACAAAAATTTTTTTCTGGAAAGCAAGTAAAATGGTATTTTTATTTCTGCCGTAAACTCAAAGTGAATATCATCAGTTGAGCAGCTTAAATTTTCCCTGAAAAATCCTACACTTAAAACGACAGGCGAAAAAAAGCCCACCGAAGCGGGCTTTTCTTTAATAGCTTAACAGTTATTTTGCTAGGTTGCACGCAACTTAGCTTATTTATTAATCTGTCGCGCGAAGCTTAGTAGGTGCTTTCATAAAGCGGAAGAAATCGGTATCAGGACTCATTACCATCACGTCTTCACCACTCTTGAAGCTTTGCTCATAAGCACGCAAGCTACGAATAAATGCATAGAACTCTGGGTCTTGGTTGAATGCATCAGCAAACAGTTTCGTTGCCATTGCATCGCCTTCACCTCGATAAGTCAGAGCAGTACGTTCAGCTTCTGCTAGGGTTTCAGTTACAGTTTTATCTGCAACTGCACGAATTTTAGTCGCTTCTTCCTGACCTTGTGAACGATGCTGACGAGCTACCGCTTCACGCTCTGCACGCATACGAGCATAGATAGCTTCAGAAACTTCATTTGGCAGTTCAATACGTTTAATACGTACGTCAACGACTTCAATACCTAATGCAGCCATACTATTTGCATTAACAACCAGTGGCTTCAGGTTAGTTTCTTCTTCTACACGTTTTGCTGCATCAGCAATCGCTGCATCCGCATCTTTCGTTGCTTCGTCTGTAGCAGAACCTTTATTCAGTGCATCACGGACATCAATAGTTAAACGACCACGAGAGTCTGTAATGATATCTTTAACGCTTAAACGACCAAACTCAGAACGTAAACGGTCACTAAACTTACGTTTTAATAGTGTTTCTGCTTGATATGGGTTACCGCCACCCGTCGCTACATAGTAACGGCTGAAATCAGTAACGCGCCATTTCAGGTATGAATCCACCATTAAATCTTTGTTTTCACTCGTCAAATAACGGTCAGCTTGAATTTCCAGCGTCTGAATACGTGCGTCTAACATTTTAACCGTTTCAATAAATGGCACTTTAAAATGTAGACCCGGCTCATAAATGATCGGCTTGTTTTCAGAGTCACGCAGAACCTTACCAAAACGCAAAACAATACCGCGATCCGTTTGAGGCACAATAAAGATAGATGCGTATGCAACTGCCAAAATGGCAATAACGATAACAATTAGCGATTTACGCATGATTATTGTCTCCCTACTCTAACTGCATCACCACGGACAGCGTTATTTGGCTGCGTAGAAGTTGCGCCTGAAGATGACGAATTATTACTTGGTGTCGTCATTCTTGCTGATGGAGCCACTTTTGGTGCTTGTGCTGCATTACCATTACGCATAATTTGATCAAGCGGCAGAACTAGCATGCTGTTGCTCTTATCATTCGCGATGATTTTACGTGTATTGCTCAGAACTCGTTCCATCGTATCAATATAGAGACGCTCACGAGTTATCTCTGGCGCAGCACGATATTCAGGTAACATTTTGGCAAAGCTTGCCACCTCACCCTCTGCTTTGAAGACCACACTCGCTTTATAAGCTTCTGCTTCTTCAATCAGCTTTTGAGCATTACCTTTTGCCAATGGAAGAACTTCATTTCGATAAGCATGAGCTTCACGAATTGTTTTTTGTTCTTCTTCCCTTGCTGCAATTACGTCATCAAAGGCTGCTTTAACATCCTCTGGTGGACGCGCGGCTTGGAAGTTGACATCGAGTAATGTGATACCCATTTTGTATGGTGCGATTGTTGCTTCGAGCTCTTTTTGTGTGACATCACGGATAAAAGCACGATTCGTAGTCAGTACTTGCTCCATCGCAGACTGACCAATAACACCACGCACTGCGCTATCTAACGCCTGACGTAAACTGTTGTCTGGGTTCGTTACACTAAATAAATATTGTGCTGGGTCGGTAACACGATACTGAACGTTCATTTCAACGCGGATCACGTTTTCATCTGATGTTAACATCATGCCATTTGTAGCTTGTTCACGAACAGTTTCTACGTTAACAGGTATAACCCTATCAATAAACGTAGGTTTCCAGTTCAAACCAGGCCCAACAATGCCACTATATTCACCAAAACGTAAAACTACACCACGGTCACTTTCTTTAATGGTGTAGAAACCTGAGCCGGCCCATACAACAACGATGGCAGCAAGAGCTAACATACCTAAACGGCCACTAATTGGTGATGATTGTTTGTTATCACCATCACCGCCACCGCTGCCTTTATTTCCACCAAGCTTACTGCCTAGTTTACGAAAGAGATCGTCGAGATCATAAGCCCCACGTTTCCGACCACCTTTGTTCCCGCCAGAGTTGCCGCCTTTATTGCCGCTTCCCCACGGATCGCGGTCTTGTCCGTCATTACCGGGCTGATTCCACGCCATGTTTTAGCTCCATTCTTTATGATTGATTTTCAGGGCTAAGAGCGATAGGGCTCTTAATATCAATTCCATTGCCTAACTATACAATTATATAACGTAGTCAGGTAATTGCTGCTCTTGTTTGCATAGACGTCGCCAATCCACCATTGGCATACGCACCTCAAGGCCGATTGAGCCGTCCTCTTCCAACCACTCACGTTCGATAGATTGGAGTTGATAAAAACGGCTTCGCAAACGACCTTCATTAGGTGGTAAACGCAATTCAACATGTGCGATCTCACCTGAAAGACGTTCCGTCAATGCTTGTAACAGCAACGGGATACCATCACCCGTTTGTGCTGAGACCCAGACACGAACAGGTTTGTTATCCTCATCTCTGTCGATACGCGGGATAAAATCTTCCAGCATATCCACTTTGTTCATCACTAAAAGTACGGGTATTTCATCCGCTTCTATTTCTTCCAACACGCTTTCAACCGCATGGATATTTTCATCCAAACGATTATCTGCTGCATCGATAACGTGCAGCAATAACGTTGCTTCACGTGTTTCTTGCAGGGTTGCTTTAAATGCCGCAACCAAATCATGTGGCAAATGACGGATAAAACCCACAGTATCTGCAAGAACCACGCCGCCAACATCTTCTACATCAATACGGCGAAGCGTTGGGTCAAGTGTTGCAAATAGCTGATCAGCAGCATAAACATCCGCGGCCGTCATACGGTTAAACAGGCTGGATTTACCTGCGTTGGTATAACCCACAAGGGATATAGTTGGAATATCCGCCTTGCTTCTCGCTTGACGCCCTTGTTCACGCTGTTTTTCCACCCGGCTAAGACGAGATAAAATTTGTTTGATTTTGTCCCGTAATAACCGCCGGTCTGTCTCAAGTTGAGTTTCACCGGGACCACGTAAGCCAATCCCGCCTTTTTGTCGCTCAAGATGCGTCCATCCTCTCACTAAACGAGTCGATAAATGCCGTAATTGAGCCAATTCAACTTGAAGTTTACCTTCGTGCGTGCGTGCGCGTTGAGCAAAAATATCTAAAATTACCCCTGTACGGTCAACCACCTTACATTGGCAAATCCTTTCGAGATTACGTTCTTGAGCAGGGCTTAGAGTATGATTAAACAACACCACATCTGCACCACTTTCCTCAACGGCTTGGGCTATTTCTTCTGCTTTTCCTTCACCAACAAAAAACTTTGGATGAGGAGCTTTACGACTGCCCGTAACTATTTGTACTGGCTTTACCCCAGCAGATGTCACAAGTGACTCGAATTCTGCCAGATTATCAACGTCTTTTTCTTGAGAAAAAAAGACATGGACTAATACCGCTAGTTCACCGCCTTCATACCTATCAAACAAGGTGTAACCTCTTAGGCTAAACAATAATTGCAAAGGAAAAACATAGGTATAGTCTCCCTACCCATGCTTTCCTTGTCTTTTAGCGTACAAACTTACTCAGTTACTTCGCCATCTTGCGCTGCCGGAGCACCTGAATGGTAATTACCATTACCAGTACCAGTGCTGCCACCAGTACCGCTATGGTGGGAGACAGGGCGAGCAGGGACAACAGTAGAGATAGCGTGTTTATAAACCATCTGACTAACTGTGTTTTTTAATAAAATGACAAATTGGTCAAAAGATTCAATTTGCCCCTGCAATTTGATGCCATTAACGAGATAAATAGAGACCGGAACCCTTTCACGACGTAATGCGTTCAGGAACGGATCTTGCAAAGATTGCCCCTTAGCCATTCTATGTTTTCCTTATTTTGTTGTTTTTAAAAGAGAATCTTTAAGATTCCAAAATTAACTACTCAAAAATTGCGCTTAACGTTCTAATTGTACACAAACATCAGTCCTATGCACATACAACCTGCATAACTGTGTCAAGCGCTTGCTGAGGTTGTTCACTATCTAACCAGTGAATATTTTCCCAGCCTCTTAACCAGGTAATCTGGCGTTTTGCCAATTGGCGAGTTGCACAGACCCCCCGATAAATCATTTCATCATGGCTAATTTCGCCATCTAAGTATGACCACATTTGCCGGTACCCCACACAACGAATTGAAGGGAGATCGACATGTAAGTCACCTCGTTGATAAAGCGCTCGCACTTCATCTTCAAAGCCCGCGTTTATCATCTGATGAAAACGTTGTTCTATACGCTCATGTAAAATTTTACGATCTTGTGGCGCAATAGCAAACTGAAACACATTATAAGGCAATTCTTCACCGGCTGTTTGTGTCATTTCAGTCAAAGTTTGTCCCGAAATGAGATATACCTCTAAAGCACGGGATAATCTTTGTGGATCATTAGGGTGGATCCTTGCTGCCGCAACCGGGTCCACCTCAGCCAAACGACGGTGAATTTCATCCCACCCTTGTTTTTGTGCAATTTGTTCGATTTCTGAGCGAATAGCAGGATCTGCAGAAGGTAATGGTGAAAGCCCTTCCAACAATGCTTTGAAATACAGCATCGTACCGCCTACTAATAATGGGATTTTACCTTGTGCTGTAATTTCCCCCATTACATTTAATGCGTCACGGCGAAAGTCGGCAGCACTATACGGGAGAGCTGGATCGAGAATATCAATCAAACGGTGGGGAGCTTGGCTGAGTTCTTCTGCCGTTGGTTTTGCTGTACCAATATCCATTCCACGGTAAATTAATGCCGAATCGACACTAATTATTTCCACAGGCAGATGCTTGCGAAGTTCTATCGCTAAAGCGGTTTTACCTGAGGCCGTTGGACCCATTAAGAATATTGCATCAGGTTTTTTCTGAGTTACTAAATCACTCATTTGTTAGTGTAGCTACCACGGATTGTAAATTAATTAATTGTAATAATGTTGATGGAGGATTTCTCACCCACTGCGGACAAACCCGCTCAACATCAGCCAGCAACTGGACAGCCTGAGCTAAACTCCAGCTTTCATCTGGTTTCACCTGTGAAATCGCTTTAGCGAGCCATTGTGCGATATCTTCATCGGTTACGCTTTCTTTTGTCGATAAAAAACCGAGCAAGTCAGAAAAAAGCTGTGATAAATTTTGTGTTCTTAGTGGTAACGATACCGTATGAATTGTTACTTTTCCATGAAATATCGTGGCTTCGATACCAAATATTGTCAATTGTTCCTTGTACCGCTGTAAAACCTCTATTTCATCACTTTTAAGTGACAATTTTAGAGGGATTAACAATGGTTGAGGCTTTAAACCACCTTCCGCAGGTGACAATTGCGCAAGTTTCAATAAATAATTAGCTTCCGTTAAGGATAGCAGGATTAACCCTAATGAAGACTCAATTAATGCAAAGTTTTTTGCGTAAATTGTCAATACTTTGCCAAAAAGGTAGTCATCCGCATTTTTTGCTACAGATTGTGACGTAACTTGCGGGTTATCTATAGTTTGCCTTTCTGGAAAAAGCGTTTTTTTATCTTCAGGGGCAACAGGGATCGACATTAAGCTTTGGTAAAGGCTACCTGCTTTTTTGTCGTAGGCCGGTGCGAGGTTTTTTGATTCTGTCTTTATGGCCCCTGAATATGTCGCTTTTGGCTGTGATAGCAAAGGCTCTGCAACTTGCTTTTCCCTGCTCTCCTTTCCGTACGACTCGTACGACGGTTTCAGTGGCTCCCGAGCGTCATATTCAGTTTCAGCAAGCTTCGTTGAAGAAGATACAGAAGAAAAATAATTATCCCCTGCTGAGGTACGGTTTTCAAATTCTGCATTTGCAGGTTCAATACCAGGCAATTCACCAATTGATGCTGCTTCTAGTAGGACAGTACGAACAGCCTGATAAATAAAATCATGGACTAAGCGAGCCTGATGGAAACGTACTTCATGTTTTGCCGGATGCACATTAACATCAACCTGTTTCGGGTCAATGGTCAAATAAAGGACATAGGCAGGCTGCTGGTTTTCTTCTAAGTGCCCTTCATAAGCTTGACGTATTGCATGATTAATCAGCCGGTCACGCATCATTCTACCGTTCACATAACAATATTGTGCTTCACTAACTGGCATATTCGATGGTGAAACCACCCAGCCTTTAATAGCAAGGTCACTATGTTCCCAAGATAAGCTCAATGCGCCTTGCATAAAAGCGGTACCACAGATGGTACCAAGCCGCCTTTCTTGTTGAGTTTCATCATGGGCAGCACGATATTGCTTCACCAATTTGCCATTGTGCGTCAGGTTAATAGCAACATCAGGGCGAGATAACGCAATACGACGAACAATTTCATCGATATGGCCAAATTCCGTTTTTTCTGTACGCATAAATTTGCGCCGTGCTGGCGTGTTATAGAATAAATCTAACACCTCAACGGTTGTGCCATTTGGGTGGGCCGCGGGCTTAACTAACACTTCCATATCCCGACCTTCAGCGTAAGACTGCCATGCTTCTGTTTGATCTGCTGGTTTTGATGTTAAGGTCAAACGTGAAACCGAGCTAATACTAGCAAGAGCCTCCCCTCTGAACCCCATACTCATAATCGCTTCAAGGTCATCTAACGTTGCGATTTTACTGGTTGCATGACGTGCTAAAGCGAGGATCAGCTCATCTTTGCTAATCCCACAGCCATTATCACGGATGCGGATCAGTTTCTCTCCCCCACGTTCAATATCGATATCAACCCGTGTAGCCCCAGCATCAAGGCTATTCTCAACAAGCTCTTTCACTACTGAGGCAGGCCTTTCAACCACTTCACCTGCGGCAATTTGGTTTGCGAGTTGAGGAGAGAGAATGTGTATTGCCATGACCCAAAACCCCTTAGCGTGGTGCCGCTTGTATTGGATTCGCAAGGAAATATTGGCGTAACCCTAAATGAATAGCTTCAGCAACTTTGTCTTGATATTCATTGGATTTCAACAATTGCTCTTCAGCTGTATTACTGATAAACCCTGTCTCAACTAAAATTGATGGAATGTCAGGAGAGCGAAGTACACCAAGGCTTGCATGTTCTGGTGTTTTTTTATGAATATTGCCAACTTTCCGTAGTTGTTCGATAACTTTAACCGCAACATCATAACCAACTCGTTGGGAATGACCAAATTGCAGGTCTAAAACCGCTTGGCTTAAGTAAGGATCAGCACCACTAAGCGCATCACCTGCCCCACCTAATAGTTCCGATTGTTTCTCACGTTGCTCTAACCAGCTACCTAATTCACTGTTTGCACGCCGGTTAGATAATACCCATACAGAAGCCCCACGAGCACGGCTATTCGGCGCAGAATCGGCATGTATAGACACTAACATGTTAGCGCTTTTTTTACGTGCAACCTCAGAGCGACCGCTGACTGAAATAAAGTAGTCGCCATCACGCGTCATTGCGGGCTTGAACATTGGGTCCGCCTCAAGGCGCTGATATAACTTGCGTGCAACACTGAGCGTAACATCTTTCTCTCTGTAACCATTTTTACCAATTGCCCCGGGGTCCTTTCCTCCGTGCCCTGCATCAATCGCAATTACAACTTGTTTAGAGCCTTTTGGCAGTTGCTTATTATTAACGGGAACAGGTGTTGCAACAGGGGCTGGCTTATTCATTTTTAATGGTTTATCCGACGCACTATTTGCCACTGGAGCCGCTGCACTACTCGTCCGATTTAGTGATGCTGAATTTGCTGAATTACCGGTATAAATGGTAAATATTAATTGGTATTGGCCAGAAACTTGCTTAAGTTGCACTTTAGTTTTTGCAGCCCGAGACAACTCCAAGACGACCCTTTTATGTTGATTATCTGACGGTTGGCTCGAGCGCACCAATTTAACTAAATCACCCGCGGGGACTTTAAGGGGGAGCCCAATGATCTCGCCCCGTTGTTTTAGATCAATAACAAGGCGCTCAGGTGAATGCAATGGAAAATACGAGTAATCAGGCTTACCATCGGTAAAGCTTAGGGTCACTTCTGCCTGTGATGGGCTATTACTGACTTGAATATTAGACAACGTCGCTGCCTGTGCTTTCGCAACAAACAACCACACTATCGACAACATAAACAGGAAGAAAACAGTAAAAAAACCCTTTTTTGTTATTTTATGTATTGATGCATTCAACATGAGCAATAGCTTCCTTAAAGTAGGGATAATGCTTCTAACAACGACTCCCCATTTGCAGACAAAGCAATAAAGTGAGCCTGACGCCCTTCACCTTGATAGGTTAGATGGAGCTCAAGATCCGCTTCAGGCAAAAAACCTTTACCTTGCTGCGGCCATTCAACCAAACAGATCGAATTTTCAGAAAAATAATCACGGATCCCCATGAATTCAAGTTCTTCGGGATCGGCTAAGCGATAAAGGTCAAAGTGAAAAACCTGACGACCCGCTAATTCATATGGCTCAACCAATGTATAAGTTGGGCTTTTTACATGACCTTGATGACCAAGAGCCTGCAAGAAACCACGGCTGAAGGTTGTTTTCCCTGCCCCAAGATCTCCAAACAAGTGGATCACGGTATTTTGCTGGCAAGCTTTAGCGATAGTGCAACCTAGCGCAACAGTTTGCTCTTCGTTGGCAAGTTGTATTGTACGTTCTTTCATATTGTTCTTTGATTACGTCATTAGTGAACTATCTAGCCTGTTTAGGCCTAAGATCTTTTGCATTATTGTTCATCGCGCAATAATGGATAACAGATATAACAATTAATATCATTATTACTGCTTATCTTAACCCAAGCCGGGCCATTTTTCTTAATTAACATGACTTGAATGATGAGATCAGAAATATCCTATAATAGTTCTAAATTATTGAGGCATTTTTTTCCTGTATTTTGATGAAAAACACAGGACATGATAGAGTGCCTGCCGTTTTAACCTTTACCATAATAGGATCTATGGCGACATACCTCGATCTCAATCTTCTGGCCCAGAATATCAAACAATGGGGCATTGAAGCGGGCTTCCAACAGGTGGGGATCTGCGATACAGATCTATCTGAAGAAGAACCCAAGCTGCAAGCATGGTTAGACAAACAATACCATGGAGAAATGGAATGGATGAACCGCCACGGTATGATGCGTGCTAGACCTCATGAATTACACCCCGGCACATTACGCGTCATCAGTGTACGCATGAACTACCTTCCAGCCAAAGCCGCATTTGCCAGTACACTGAATAACCCAGAGCTAGGCTATATTAGCCGTTATGCTCTTGGCCGTGACTATCATAAGCTATTGAAAAAACGTTTAAAAGTACTTTCTGACCGTATTTTAGCCTATTGTCGCGAATTTGATGGGATGATGCTAGCAAATGGTATCCATGTTGACGACCTTAACTTTAGGCCTTTTGTCGATTCAGCACCTATCTTAGAGCGTCCCCTTGCCGTTAAAGCAGGCTTAGGCTGGACAGGGAAACATTCTCTCGTATTAAATCGTGAGGCAGGGTCTTGGTTTTTTCTAGGCGAGTTATTGATTAACTTACCAGTGCCTATTGATCAACCTATCGAAGAGGGTTGCGGCCGCTGTGTGGCTTGTATGACGACCTGCCCCACTGGCGCGATTGTCGAACCTTATACCGTAGATGCAAGGCGTTGCATTTCTTACCTTACTATCGAGTTAGATAGCGCTATTCCTGAAGAATTTAGGCCATTAATGGGAAATCGCATCTATGGTTGTGATGACTGCCAATTGATTTGCCCATGGAACCGTTTTTCACAGCTTACCGATGAAGAAGATTTCAGCCCGAGACGAGCGTTGCATACCCCTGAACTTCTTGAGCTTTTTTCATGGACAGAAGATAAATTTTTAACGTTGACAGAAGGATCGGCGATCCGCAGAATTGGTTATATCAAATGGTTACGCAATATTAGCGTAGCATTAGGTAATGCCCCCTACCAAGATAACATTGTACTTGCCTTACAAAACCGTTTAGGGATCAACGGGATGCTGGATGAACACTTCCACTGGGCAATCCAACAGCAGCTCAATCGACGCAACGAAAATCAAGTAACAATTCAAACTTCACAACAAAAGCGTCTTGTACGCACCATTACTAAAGGTTTGCCTAGAGACGCCTAAAAAAAGCGCGGCTATATATTCAAAAAAAAGAATTGTCAAACAGATGTGAATAAAATAAAAAAAGGCTTAGCTACCAATAGGTAAAGAATTTGCAAGTCGTGCTCAACACATTTTAGAAAAATATATCCCACCACTAAAAATCAATGGGTTACGAAAGAGTAATTAACAAGTCATATCTTGATAATGTAAACAAAAACAACCTATCATCCTGTGGATAACTCTGTGCAATAAGTTATTTCAAACGACAATAATCGTCCATTAAGATTGGCGAGGCTGTGGATAACTTTTCAATGAGGTAATTAGAGAAAAAAACTGATTTTACGTTGATTAATCGATATAAAGTGACTAAAAGACCAAGCTACCATGAAAAAAGAGTAAAACCCGGTAAAAAATAATTTTTTGTCTAATAGGCTAACCTAACCACTTTTAAATAAAACACCAAATAGAACACCCTATTAGCAAGGGGTGGCTATTCTATGGCGACCGGATGATGAATGCAAGTAAAAATCGGAATAAGATCTGGAAAAGATCGTTTAAGCCGCGTCGATCCTAGCTTGTAGAAATTATATGTACCAAAAAGTAGTCGATCGTCAGAATTTATAACGATACGTGATTTCACTTAGATTTAAGTGTGAGTAAATAATACGAAAGAGTAATAAGAGAAAATAATACGATAAGAAAATATTGGAGCGGGAAACGAGACTCGAACTCGCGACCCCGACCTTGGCAAGGTCGTGCTCTACCAACTGAGCTATTCCCGCATTTGGTGGGTATTGCTATCACTAAAACACTAAGAAAGTTTGGAGCGGGAAACGAGACTCGAACTCGCGACCCCGACCTTGGCAAGGTCGTGCTCTACCAACTGAGCTATTCCCGCATCACGAAAATAGTGCTTTAGCTAAAACACCAAGAAAATTTGGAGCGGGAAACGAGACTCGAACTCGCGACCCCGACCTTGGCAAGGTCGTGCTCTACCAACTGAGCTATTCCCGCATCACCATTTCTAGGTATTCCACGTGCCGACTTAACTACAAAAACTTCATCGGTACGGGGAGCGCATTATACGAAAAATTCAGATTCTAGCAAGCCCCTAGACCCAAATTTTTAATTTTTTTATTCGTTTGCCGACAAAATAGTCACAATGGTGATTTTATCAACAAACGTTGTAAAAATCTGATTTCAATACATTAACATTGGTAACTTACTCAACAATAATACTTATACCAGCCTATTGACCGCAGATTTATAAACCTTTTCATCCTTTAATAAATGTCTCTCGATAATAAGCTAGCTCAGCGACTGATTCACGAATATCATCAAGGGCTTGGTGAGTATTTTTCTTAGTGAAACCCGCTAAAATCTCAGGTTTCCAACGGCGAGCAAGCTCTTTTAGCGTACTAACGTCAAGGTAACGATAGTGAAAATAGCGTTCTAATTCAGGCATATAGTTGAACAGAAAACGCCTATCTTGCCCAACACTATTGCCACAAATTGGGGATGCCCCCTGAGGAACCCATTTTTCTAAAAACTCAATAGTGGCTAACTCCGCTTCACGCTCACTCACTGTACTTTTACGTACGCGCTCAACTAACCCACTGTTGGTGTGAGTATTCACGTTCCATTCGTCCATTAACGCAAGTTGCTCATCAGTCTGATGTACTGCAATTACGGGGCCTTCTGCTAAAATATTAAGATGACTATCTGTTACAATAGTGGCAATTTCAATAATGCGATCACGAACGGGGTCGAGACCAGTCATTTCTAAATCGATCCAAATTAAATTATTCTCATTCTTTTGCATGATATACCCTAACTGCATTCTATGAAGTTAAGGTATGATAGCACTGTTCATGCCTTAAGTGACAGGTATTGCCTTAACAAGCTCTACTAACAACTTACTGTATAATTGATATTCTAAACGACTACCAATAGCAAAGAGAGGACAGGTGGCTAAACAGAAACTTTCCAAAGGCCAACAGCGCCGCGTTCAGGAAAATCATCAAAAAAGGCTTAAAAAGCAAAAAACAGTTGAGATTGATGATAGCCAATTAGGCGAAGCGCAAGAAGGCCTAGTCATCAGCCGGTTTGGGCAACATGCAGATATTGAGGCTCTCGACGGCACAATACAACGCTGCAACTTGCGTAGGACCATTTCATCTCTGGTGACTGGGGACAAAGTGGTATGGCGCCCTGCCTTAAACACACAAAGTGACATTAAAGTTAATGGTATCGTTGAAGCTGTGCATGACCGCCACTCAGTATTAACTCGTCCAGATTATTATGATGGTTTAAAGCCAATCGCTGCAAATATTGACCAAATCGTGGTGGTTTCAGCGATTTTACCTGAACTGTCTCTCAATATTATCGATCGCTATCTTGTGGCTTGTGAAACTATCGGAATTCAACCCATTATCGTGTTAAACAAAGTCGATTTACTCGATACAGAGAATCGCGAATGGGTAAGCGATTTAATGACTATTTATCGTGATATTGGCTACCAAGTTCTCGAGGTCTCTAGCCATACTAATGAAGGAATGGAAGCACTTACTAACATACTAGCAGGTAAAATGTCGGTATTTGTAGGGCAATCCGGTGTCGGTAAATCTAGTTTACTAAATACGTTACTTCCGCATAATGAAGAGGCGATTCTCGTTAATGACGTTTCAGACAACTCTGGGTTAGGCCAGCACACAACGACAACAGCGCGTTTGTATCATTTTCCGCTAGGTGGTGATGTGATTGACTCCCCCGGAGTTCGTGAATTTGGTTTGTGGCATTTAACCACGGAACAAGTGACGAAAGGATTTGTCGAATTTAAAGAATACCTTGGTGGTTGTAAATTCCGTGATTGCAAACATTTGGATGATCCTGGTTGCTTGCTGCGTGAAGCCGTAGATACAGGGAAAATTGCCGAATCACGCTTTGAAAACTACCATCGCATCTTAGAGAGTATGGAACAGGTCAAACCCCGCGGTAACTTTACAGCGAAAGACAAGTGAAGTTAGTGAGCGCTTACAACCTTGTTGTTTACGGCTCTAAATAGTTCTAAGTAGTGTTCGGCAGTAAAATTGGGTAACCCCAAAGACATGTATTTCCCTGTCACTTAGGTACCCCCTACTACCGTTTGAAATATGGCGAGTAAACTGTGTACAATAGCCGCCCTTTTGCTAACATACCTTTAAAAACCAGAGGTTAACGTGCTAGATAAATTTAAAATTCGCTTGCAATATATGCTTCCAAAACAATGCCTTACTGAATTCGCAGGCTGGTTTGCGAGCCGAAATGCAGGGTTTCTGACACAATGGGCAATTAAGCTGTTTGTAAAAGCCTATAAAGTGGATATGAATGAAGCCCAAAAAAGTGAATTGACCGCTTATTCTACCTTTAATGAGTTTTTTATCCGTCTGCTAAAAGAAGATGCACGCCCAATCGTTGAAAAAGATAATCAACTTGCCCAGCCCGCAGACGGTGCGGTGAGTCAACTTGGTTCAATTAATGATGGCATTATTTTTCAAGCAAAAGGCCACAATTACACCGTTGAAGCATTACTCGCTGGGCAATATCAATTAGCTGAGCATTTCCGCGGTGGCCAATTTATTACGACTTATCTATCGCCAAGTGATTACCATCGTGTCCACATGCCATGTGATGGTTTGCTCAAAGAAATGATTTATGTCCCTGGTGACCTATTTTCTGTGAACCCACTGACGGCACAAAACGTCCCGAATCTGTTTGCGCGTAATGAGCGCTTGATTTGCGTTTTTGACACTCCAGTTGGTTTAATGGTGCAAATTCTTGTTGGTGCAACCATCGTAGGTAGTATAGATACAGTCTGGAGCGGCTGTGTGAATGCGACTCGTGAAGGTGTAATCAAGCGTTGGGTTTACCCTGAATTAGGTTCTGAAGGTGCTATTTTCCTGAGAAAAGGCGAAGAAATGGGGCTTTTTAAACTTGGTTCAACGGTGGTTAACTTATTTGAAGCCAATAAAATCAGTTTTAACCCATCGCTGATCCCTGGTTATGCTACACGTATGGGTGAATTACTCGCTGAAACTGTAGCAGATCAAGTAGCAGAAGAACCAACTGAAGTTAAGTAAATCACTCATTCCTTAAAGGAGCTCCTTACTGTGCGTTTGATTATCAGTTTTTTTGTTAGTCTGTTAATCGTTTTTTCTTCCGTTGCGGCGCCTACGGCGGCGCAGGATGAAGCACAGATTAAGCAGGAGCTCAAACAACTTGATTCGAGTAAAAACCCCAAAGATGCAGAAATAGCTCAAGCGTTACAAGGCGCACTCAATTGGATAAACGAAACTCGTGATTCTGAAGCTAAAGCAAAATCTTATCAAAAAGCTATTGATGATTTCCCTAATATTATTAAGGAGCTAAGACAAAAGCTACTTAACGAAAGTGATCAACCTGCCCCTATCCCAGTTGGGATTAGTTTAGGGGAATTAGACCAGCGTATTATTCAACTCAGTAGCCAATTACTGGACCAAAGCCGTCTAACCCAACAGGAGCAAGATAAAGGCCGAGAGATCAGTGAGTCATTAAATGTACTGCCACAACAACTTTCTGAAGCAAGGCGTATACTCACTGAAGCAACATCACGCTTTCAATCCCTTAGTACTCCATCAACGCCTTTGGCTGAAGCCCAGTATACCTTAGCTCAAGCGGAAGTAAGTGCTCGCAAATCAGCCGTTAATGAATTAGAAATGGCGCAGTTGTCCGCCAATAATCGCCAAGAAATTTCACGTATTACTTTAGAGTTATATAAAAAACGTTATCAACGCATGGAGCTTGAGCTTCAAAAATTACGTGACTTTCAAAATACTCAACGCCAACAAAAAGCCATTTTAGCTTTAGAACATACAGAAATGTTGGCTGAACAAGGTGAATTAACGCCCTTTTTGAAAGAACAGCTTGATGTCAACCGTAAAATGTCACAAGAATTAACGGCTCAAGCTCAACGTATGAGTGCGATTACCACCAGCCAATCGGAAATATCTACCAGTATTCGCGATGCTCGCCAAGCATTAACAACCATTCGCGAGCAAGCTCAATGGATCAGTAGTTCGAGTACTCTAGGGGAAGCATTGAGGACACAGCTTTCTCGTTTGCCAGATATCCCTAAAAGCCAGCAACTTGACCGTGAAATGGCTGATTTACGAGTCCAACGCTTAAATTACGAAGATAGCCTTGATAGACTAACTAAAATTGATACCCGCGAACAAGAAACGGCTAATGAGCTAAATGCAGCCCAAATTCAGGTTTATCAATCTTTAATCAAAACACGTCGGGAGCTATTAACCTCGTTGATTTCAGGCCTTGACGCTGAAATGTTAGAACTGACAAAGTTAAATGTTGCGACAGGGCAATTAACAGATGCATTAAAAGAAGTAAAAGATGCGTCTAACCGCTACCTATTTTGGGTAGCTGATGTCCCGCCAATTAGCATCAGTTATCCCGTATTGCTAGTCACAGATATTACCCAGTTACTGTCACTTGATACCTTGTCCCAGCTTGCTGGCGCACTCAGTGTTATGGTGACAACCCAAGATACTTTTTTATATCTTTTAGGTTCAATAGCACTGGTCATTTTTAGCATCAGTACTCGCAAACATTACCAAGCATTCCTTGATCGCTCCAGTTTACGTATCGGTAAAGTGACGCAAGACCGCTTCTATTTAACCATCCGTACTATTTTCTGGTCGATTATTGTGGCACTGCCATTACCAATGATGTGGTCCGCTATAGGTTATGGGTTACAAAGTGCATGGCAGTATCCGATGGCCGTTGCCATTGGTTTTGGTGTGAGTGCAACCACACCACTTTTATGGCTGTTTATGATCAGTGAGACCTTCTCTCGCCCAACGGGGTTATTTATTTCCCACTTTGGTTGGGACAAAGACGCTGTCAAACGAGCGATGCGTTATTACCGTATGGCTATTTTTGTTATCGTCCCTCTCGTTATGGCCATTATTACCTTTGAACATTATAGTGATAGGGAATTTGCGGCAAGTATTGGCCGTTTCTGCTTCATCTTTTTGTGTATCGCATTAAGCCTAATTACTAATAACCTACGTCGCTCACAAATTCCGCTGTATATAGATAGACATGGGTCTGGGGAAAATATTGTTAATAAAGCACTATGGTGGATGATATTACTCGCCCCCATCATTGCCGCATTTTTCTCTATTTTAGGCTATTTTTCAACATCACAAGCCCTACTCGCCCGCTTAGAAACCTCCGTGGCAATTTGGTTTGTGATCCTCATTATATATCACACCATTCGTCGATGGATGTCGATGCAACGCCGTAAGCTTGCGTTTGAGCGTGCTAAGCAGCGCCGTGCAGAGATTTTGGCACAACGAGCCAAAGGTGAAGATGACAACCAACAAGCAAGTGCCAGTAGCGAAGGGAATATTGATATCGAAGAACAGGTCATTGACCTTGATACTATCAGTACCCAATCTGTTGGGCTGGTACGCTCAATTTTAACCATGATAGCCTTGGTATCACTTATTTGGCTGTGGTCAGAATTACACACTGCATTTTCTTTCTTAGAAAATATTCGCTTATGGGATGTGACTTCCACAGTAAATGGTGTTGATACTATTCAGCCTATCACGATGGGTTCTATCTTTATTGCCATTTTAACGATTATTGTAACGGCTCAATTAGTTCGTAACCTTCCAGCTTTATTGGAACTTGCAGTATTACAGCATTTAGATTTAACGCCAGGTACTGGCTACGCTATCAGTACACTAACCAAGTATGGTATCACCCTTATTGGTACCATTGTCGGCTTCTCTATGTTAGGGATTGACTGGTCAAAACTTCAATGGTTAATCGCGGCAATGGGGGTTGGGCTTGGCTTCGGTTTACAAGAAATTTTTGCCAATATTATTTCTGGTTTGATGATTTTATTTGAAAAACCAATTCGTATCGGGGACACCGTGACTATTCGTAACTTAACGGGTAGCATCACCAAAATCAATACCCGGGCAACGACCCTAACAGATTGGGATAGAAAAGAAATTATTGTGCCGAACAAGGCTTTTATTACCGAGCAATTTATTAACTGGTCACTTTCTGACACTATCACCCGTATCGTTATGACCATCCCCGCACCATCAGATGCCAACAGTGAGTTAGTGACTAACACTATTTTACGTGCAGCGAATCGCTCTACGATGATCTTAGATAACCCAGCGCCAGAAGTGTATTTGGTTGATTTACAGCAAGGGATTCAAATATTTGAGTTACGTGTCTATGCAGCTGAGATGGGGCACCGCTTACCGGCTCGTCATGAGATCCACCAAAATATTTTAGTTTCCTTTGCTGAACAAGGGATTACCTTACCATTCCCACCATTCCAAGCGAGGGTCGATGTGCGCGATAACTCACTGCAGAGTGCAACTAACAACCTCTCTGGGCGCAATCCTGCTCGTAAGTCTGGGGAGTTGTAAACCGATTATGTCGCTAGAGCCACAGCATCAAGATGAGCTAATTAAGCTGAGGATTGCCCAACTTGAACGAGTTGGGTCAATTTTATTCTTTTTGATCCCATTAATTATCTTATTAATCGTTGGTAAAAGTTTCGCATTTAATACACTCTACCTATGGCAAGCTTATTGCTTAGTCTACATTGTGATATTTCGCATGATGACGGCGACGCTTTCTTCTAAAGAGGTACAGCTGAGTATCCGACGGGGGTGGGGTTATAACCGCTTTTATCGGTTGAGTTGGAGCTACCTGATATTGTCACTACTTATAATGGCAGGGGCCAGAATTATCTCCGGCCCATCAAACTAACAATCAACTGGCTTTTTTCCCGTAGGATTTAATATAACTTTCAGCCAGTTTCTGCGCTTGTTGTAAGTCTGCGCTCTCTAATTGCTCTTCAATTTTACTTTGCAAACGGCGGCTCTCCGCATTGCCACTATAAACTGCGGTAGATAACCATGCATAAGCTTGCTGTAAGTTTTTCTTAACACCACGCCCTTCTGAATACATCACCCCTAAACGGTCTTGGGATTTGGCATCTTTTTGTTTGGCGGCTTTTCTAAACCAAAAGACAGCTTTTTCATCATCTAAATCAACACCACTGCCAATCGAATACATCTGAGCAATATGGAATTGGGCAATAACATTACCGCCTTGAGCGGCTTTTCTAAACCAAAAAGCGGCCTTTTCTAAATTTTGCGGGACGCCCAAGCCTTGAGCATACATCATTGCCATATTGGTTTCAGCGCGGGTATCACCATTTTCCGCCGCTTGCTCATACCATAACATCGCTTTATCATAGTCACGACGAACACCAAAACCATTCACAAACATGGTGCCAAGCCTAAACTGTGCGTCAGAATTCCCTTGGTTCCCAGCCCGAACAAACCAATCCGCTGCGGCTTTCGAGTCTTGAGAAACCCCGTTACCTTTAAAATAACGTTCTCCAAGTTGGAATTGAGCTTCAGGGTCACCTTTTTGCGCTAATTGTTTAATCTGCTCTATCGTGGGTTCTTGCTCTGTGGTTGCAGCAGTAGGAGCTGTACTCGGTGTTGCAATTAATACTGAGCTATAAAAAACAGAACTCACCAACAATGCTAACGCAATTTTTTTCATCCTAAGAAACCCTCAACAGTGCTATATCCATTAATATCGACCCAAACACCTAGACCCCTAGTGTAAATTTTCTCTTTGTGAGAAAAAATAGGAAAAATGACCTAATTGACTTAAAAAGCACGTTTCGCCGAATTTCAGTCCCAACTGGCTAGCTTTCTAAATTAAGTATAAATAAGTTGGGTAAATACCATACTTACCCAACTTATTACTGAAGGGCTTACCTCAACACTATACGTTACTTAAGTATTTGTTTCTTAAATAACGAGCAACAGCATCATCACTATTTGAACCGATCACTTCCATCGTCGGTAACGCATCCTTCAGTAACTGGTGGGCATTTTGCATAATACAACCCTTTCCAGCCATGGTAAGCATCTCTTTGTCATTCATGCCATCACCAAATGCGATACAATCATTTGTAGCATAGCCATGTAACCCAGCAACTTGCTTCAAGGCCTCACCTTTAGAAACCGCCCCAGCCATAACTTCAAGACAGCTACGCAAAGAAAATGTGACATTCACTTTATCTTTCCAGCGATCCTGAATTCGCTGCTGCAAATCCACTAATAGATCATGATCTTCACTGGTGTAATAAACTTTGCAAACTTCTGAGGTTTTAAAGTTATGTCGATCAAACAGTTGATAATTAAACACCGATTCTTTGAAAAACTCTTTTTGCTCTGGGCTTTCTCGGTTAATAAACCAATCATCACCATGATAATAGTTAGTGACGAGCTCTGGGTTATCAAATTCCATTAGGCAAAGCTCATGGGCGATTTGGGCATCAACATTGTGCTCAAAAATCAAGTCACCCTGTGTGTTATGAATACGAGCACCATTTGAAGTGATCATATAAGCATCGATGCCTAAGCCATCGCGGATTTGTGCAACGTCCACGTGATGGCGCCCAGTAGCAAACACAAAATGAATATCTTGTGTTTCAACTAACTGTTTTAATGTGTCTTTGGTATAAGACGTTAAGTCATGATTGGGAGATAGTAATGTCCCATCTAAATCGGAGGCAACTACTGGATATTTCATATTCAAACCCTAACTAATACTGCTCAAAAAAATCACAGATAGCGTTGAGTGCCATAGCTCTTAACGCATCCACTTCAAATAGGATTTCATGGTGTGCCCCTTCAATGACGAGAGGTAATTTTTCTTCTCTTCCTATTTGCGCTTTTTGCCGACTTTGGCAAAAAGCTTGTAGCTCTTTATTGCTGACCACTTTTTCTTCGCTGGCTTCCAACACCATCAGTGGTACATCAATGTCCCCCGCTTTCGCAATTAGCTCATCGCCCATCGCAAAACTCTCACGCAACCAGTGGTATGTTGGCCCACCTAAACGTAATTCGGGGTAATCCGCATAGTAACGCAAATAACGCCGATAACGCTCTGAGCTGTGTGTTAATACATTGATTAAATAAGGTAAAGGCTGCCACTTACCTGTTGATGCCGCATAATCATTACGCACACTCTCACGTGATTCTGCCCTATCAACAATAAAACTCGCCATCCAACGAGGCATTGGCAGATTGATACCAATCATCGGTGCGCACAGAGTCGCAGCATCAAAGGTGAGGCTATCGCGCAATAAATACCCTGCAAGAATTGCGCTCCCCATAGAATGCGCCAATGCGTAACATTTTGGGTAATGGCGATACTTAACCTCTAATTCGATAAATTTTTCAAAATCATCAATATAGTCAGTGAACTTTTCAACATGCCCTTTTTGAGGGTCTGTCAGCATACGGCCTGAACGCCCTTGACCACGATGATCTATAATAAATACGTCATAGCCTAAATGATAAAAATCATATGCTACTTCAGGATACTTCACATAACTTTCACTTCGACCAGGTGAAATGACGACCGCTTTATGGTGGGTAGGATGAATAAACCGGACATAATGAATAGGGATATCATCAACACCAAGGAAATTAAATTCTTCACGGTGCTGCCAGAAATCTAAAAGGGGGCCATTGGTAAAGGCAGAAAATTGAGTTTCTCGATTCAGCCAACTTTCTTTTAGGCTTTCAGGCGTCATCCGGTAGTTTCCTTATTTATTCATTCATAACCTTCAAGATGGTCTCGGATAAGCGTCATAAATGCATCCCCAAAACGTTCAAGCTTACGCTCACCAACGCCATTAATTAACAGTAACTCAACCGAAGAGGTTGGTGTATGTTCGGCCATTTCGATAAGTGTCGCATCATTAAATACCACAAATGGTGGGATATTTTCTTCGTCTGCTATCGATTTACGTAATTTACGCAATTTCGCAAATAGCTTCTTATCATAATTACCATGATAAATTTTGTTTTGTTGATTACGGCTTTTTGCCACTAAAACACGAGGAACTGCGAGTTGTAATGCACTTTCACCTCGCAATATTGGCCTAGCGGCTTCGGTGAGTTGCAGTGCAGAAAAGTGCGTAATGTTCTGAGTGATCATGCCTAAATGTACCAATTGGCGGATCACACTAACCCAATGCTCATTACTGTGTTCTTTACCGATACCATAAACAGGCAGCTTGTCGTGCCCTAAATCCCGTATCCGTTGATTATTCGCACCACGCAACACCTCAACAATATAGCCGATACCAAAGCGTTGACCAACACGATAAATACAAGAAAGCGCTTTTTGTGCATCAATTAACCCATCATACTGTTTCGGTGGGTCTAAACAAATATCACAATTACCACAAGGCTGCTGTCGATTTTCGCCGAAGTAGTTCAGTAAGACTAAGCGACGACAGGTCTGAGCCTCCGCAAAAGCGGCTATCGCATTCAGTTTATGCCGCTCGATATCCTGCTGCATACCTGCGGGTTTTTCTTCAAGGCAACGACGCAGCCATGCCATATCTGCTGGGTCATAAAATAGAATGGCTTCGGCTTCAACGCCATCACGCCCCGCACGACCCGTTTCCTGATAATATGCTTCAATATTACGAGGAATATCAAAGTGAGCAACAAACCGTACATTGGATTTGTTGATGCCCATTCCAAAAGCCACTGTTGCAACCACAACTTGTAAGTTATCTTTTAAAAAGGCGTCTTGTACCCACTCTCGTTGTGAAGCCTCTAGCCCCGCATGGTAAGCTGCAACACTCAAGCCTCGTTTTTGCAGGCGCTCGGTGGTTTCCTCAACTTTATTACGGCTATTACAATAAACGATCCCCGCCTTCCCTTTTTGGCTTTTAATAAAAAACCAAAGTTGATCCAAAGGCTTATATTTCTCTACTAGGGTATAACGAATATTTGGTCTATCAAAACTGCTCACATGAACCAAAGGATCACGCAGCTCTAATAAGCGAATAATATCTGCTCGAGTTGTTTCATCTGCGGTGGCCGTTAATGCCATAACGGGGATATCAGGCAAAGATTGCCTTAACTGACCTAATGAACGATATTCAGGGCGAAAATCATGCCCCCATTGTGAAATGCAGTGCGCTTCATCAACCGCCAGCAAACTGATATTCCAATTCGATAATTGGCTCAGAAAATAATCAGTCAGTAACCGCTCAGGGGCAACATATAATAATTTAATGTCACCACGGCTACATAATTCCATGATTTGGCGCTGTTCTTGGGAGGTTTGCGATGAATTTAGACAAGCCGCACTGACACCGTGTAACCGCAATTGGTCTACTTGGTCTTTCATCAGTGAAATAAGAGGAGAGACCACCAAGGTAACCCCTTCTTTTACTAAAGCAGGCACTTGGTAACATAAGGACTTGCCGCCCCCTGTTGGCATTAACACTAAGCAATCACGATTATCAAGGATAGCCCCAATAACTGCATCTTGCCCAGAGCGAAATGACTGGTAACCAAATGTACTGTTAAGCACATTTTCAGCCAGCGAAAGTTGGTTAATGACACAAGCAGTTGACACAAACTTCCTCAATCTATAAAACAAGTCGCTGCCCAGTTGAGCAGCGAATTTGTTGATTCATCAAAAGATATTTAGCTCTAACTAACAAAATCAGGTTGAGCTAACCTTAGATTACAACATGTCGTTTAACATAACACCGATACCAAATCGAGTTTGGCGATAGTTGTAGTCTATCATTGACTCGCCATATCCGCTAAACAACTGAGTATAAATTCGCACATGTTTACTAATTGGATAGCTCCAACCTAATTCAGCACCGCCATAACCGGTGTTCCAGTTATAACGACCCGTGGTTGTAAACACACTGTCACCCAGCGCATAACCGACTTTCAGGCGGTAATATCCCATATATTTTGTGATATCTGAGTTATCATCGCTACCTTCGCTTTCATGAATACGGTACCAAGGTTTTAGGTCAACTTGCCAATTGCCATTTTGTGCCATCATCCTTGCATATACCCGATTCCAGCTACGTGAGGTTGGGTCGGAACGACCATTTGATTCATGGTTAAAACCAGTTTCAATTTCACGCAAAGTCCAGCCACCCAGTTGATAATCGGTTAGCCAGCCGACAAAAACCTGCGGCTCATAATTGGTTTCACGAAAAGGAGAAGATTCTTTTTTATTGCTCAGTTGCCACCAAGAACGTTGTGTATACGAGACCGCGAGAATGGAATCATCCCCTGCAATCCCCTCCCATAAAGGAAAGGCTAAACTTAATTGAAATTTAACTTCATCTTTTAATGCATCATCCCCCCAGTTGTAGCTCGAAATCGCATTTTTATTTATCGAGGAAGTATAGGTGTAAATGATGTAATTTGATTCATACGGATACAACACAAAAGGGTTATCATAATTTTGTAATAACCCTGAAATAATGCTCCCTCTGATTGGTGTGTTGCTCGTTGTATCCTGATTTGACTGGGAATTAATTTCAGTCGCAGATAGAGAAGCAGACCAAAAACAGAGCACGGCACTCAATAACACTGCTAAAGCACGCATTAGTCATTCCTATTTTCAACATCGTCAAAAAAAAGTTTGTCCTATTTTACACATAAAACCCACAGACTGTTGAAAGATTATTCATACGTTTGTTAGAGACATATCTTATACATAATGTTAACTTATCATTTACATTTTATTCAAAGGATGAACATGATGAATGACCGTATCTATACCTTAGAAGAAGCCAGTGAGCTAATGAGCCATGCATTTATCTACAAAATGCCTTTTAACCAATTACTCGGCATTAAACTGGCCAATATGAATGATGATTTTGTTCAGCTAACAATTGAAAACCGCCAACAACTCATTGGCAACTTCACTCAAAATATTCTACATGGTGGTGTGATTGCCTCTATTTTAGATGTTGCTGGCGGAATGGTGTGTATTAACCGCATATTGCAGCGCATTGACCCGCTATCACATACAGAAATTGTGGATAAAATGTCGCGAATGGGCACAATTGATCTACGCGTGGATTATTTACGTCCTGGACGTGGTGAAGTATTTACCGCGAGTGCCAGTTTATTAAGAGACGGCAATAAAATAGCCGTCACCCGTTGTGAATTACATAATGAAAATAACCAACATATTGCGACTGCGACCGCTACTTATCTCGTTGGTTGAGTTAGTGTTGTAAATAATTAGTCACTTAGTAAACTATTAACTTGTAAAAAAACCTGAGCAATGTCACATTAGTGGCATCAAAAATCGAGCCGCACAAAAAACGGCTCGGTATCTCTGTATAAATTTCTTTTAGTTTTTAATTCAATTTCAGAGCCAACAATGAGCCAGCAAAATACTACCAAAGGCGTATTATGTGCCTTAGGCGCCTATTTTATTTGGGGTGTCGCACCTATTTATTTTAAAAGTATCCAAGAAGTGCCCGCAGAAGAAATCCTGACTCATCGTATTATCTGGTCATTTTTCTTTATGATTTTGTTATTAACCGTTTCACGACATTGGAATTATGTCCGTCAAGTACTCAAGCAACCCAAGAAAATATTACTTCTCGGCGTGACAGCGACAACAATTGCTTGCAACTGGTTAATTTATATTTGGTCTGTTAATAATGGTTATATGTTACAAGCAAGCTTAGGCTACTTTATCAACCCATTAGTTAACGTATTGTTTGGTATGTTATTTTTACAAGAGCGCTTCCGCCCTATGCAATGGTTTGCCGTCGCGCTTGCCTTAACTGGGGTATTAATCCAACTTTGGCAATTCGGTTCAGTCCCCGTTATCGGCTTAAGTCTAGCTGTAACATTTGCAACGTATGGTTTATTACGTAAAAAACTTGGCGTAGATGCTCAAACAGGGATGACATTCGAGACATTATGGCTACTACCTGTTGGCGTTATTTTCTTATTATTTTTTGCAGATAGCCCTACCAGTAACATGGCTGTCAATGATTGGCACTTGAATATTCTATTGATTGCCGCGGGTGTTATTACGACGGTGCCATTATTATTATTCACAGAGGCAGCAAACCATTTACGGTTATCCACCCTTGGGTTTTTCCAATATATGGGGCCAAGTATTATGTTCTTGCTGGCGGTCTTTGTGTATGGCGAAGTCATGACCACTGAATTATTAGTAACTTTTGGCTTTATCTGGATTGCATTAGTTTTGTTTACATTAGATGCTTTATATACTCAACAAAAGCTGAGGAAGAAATAAATTATCGCAATTTATATAAAGCTGCATAGTGGATAAACAGTGCCAATTTCAAACACCGACTTTGTTTTTAATATAAAAAGAAAGTCGGTGTTTCATTATATGGAACAAAAATAATTAATTTAATTAATGCAATGATGATAAAAAAGAATATTAATTTTTTATTATGAATAATACTTAGAGTTAATCAAAACCAGATAGATTAATTCTCACACCCCATAACGAAATCAAAAATAATCATATAAATCAATTAATTACAATAACCTCATTTGGCTTGATTTTATTCTAAAAATAGCTATCATTTAACCTATCTTAAATTCTCATCAATTAACTGACTCTTCTATAAACAACTTATTGATATAAAAGTAATTCTATATTTTTTTCAATTAATGATTGCTTAATAGGAACTTGGTAATTATATTGTACGCCGCTTGTATTCACCCCAGCGGATGGTGATGGTCCGATTCATCACTGACGTTTCATTAAAGTGCGCACGATGACATTTAATTAAAATGTCCTGGTGCGAGGTTTTCTGAAATTGAATATGACGCGTAAGTATTAAATAAAAACAGTGTAGTACTATAGCCAATGTTATAAAGACCAAGCTATATGGCTGCATTTTAGGTTCACTCTCCCTGAGTATTCAGACAGAGTTAACGTTGTTAAGGGCTTTTGGGAAGGGCTTCAAAATGCAACAGAATACCGTTCAAATGAAACGCGTACTAACCACTCCTGCGTTAGTTTTTTTCGGGCTGGCCTATATGGTACCACTCGGAATTTTCACCACCTATGGGCAAGTTACTGTATTAAGTGAAGGGCATTTGCCTGTCGCTTATTTGATTACATTAGCCGCTGTCTTTTTTACTGCCATGAGCTATTGCAAAATGACTAGCGCACTTCCACTTTCTGGATCTGCCTACTCATATGTACAAAAAACTTTCGGCGGCACACTTGGCTTTTTAGTTGGTTGGGCACAATTGCTCGACTACCTATTCCTACCAATTA
Organism: Providencia sp. 2024EL-00732; assembly: GCF_044006275.1. Classification (NCBI taxonomy): domain Bacteria; kingdom Pseudomonadati; phylum Pseudomonadota; class Gammaproteobacteria; order Enterobacterales; family Morganellaceae; genus Providencia; species Providencia sp. 2024EL-00732. The sequence goes on from NZ_JBIPDG010000010.1 coordinate 133,678, forward strand.
TCAACTACATCGCGATTGGGATCTTCGTTCATGAAGCTTTCCCTGATATTCCAATGTATGTGATTATTTGTAGCACCATCACAATTGTTAGCATTATGAATATATTGGGGATCAAATTAGTTTCCTCAATGAATATGCTAATCATTTTAATGCAATTTGTGTTTATCGCTGTATTTTTATACCTAAGCTTTAAAACATCATTTGTATTAGATGCAGATGCCTTATTGGCGCCAATTACGGTTATGGCAGATCAAGCCTCTGGGCTGTTTGCAGGTGCCGCAGTGCTGTGCCTAGCCTTCCTTGGCTTTGATGCAATTTCAACCATGGCAGAAGAAACCAAAGATGCACGCAGCGCATTACCTAAAGCAATCCTATACACTGTGTTTATCGCTGGAACGCTATTTGTCGTTATCTCCTACGGCGCACACCTCGTTTATCCAATGTGGCAGGACTTTATTCCTAATACCGATGTTGCTAGCCTTGCTGTGATGAAACAAGTCGGTGGCGCAATGATGGCATCGAGCTTTATCACCGCCTATGTTATTGGTGTATTTGCCTCAGCGATGACCTCACAGGCCAGTATTGTGCGGATTTTCTATGCGATGGGCCGTGAGGGCGTACTGCCGCGTTCTTTATTTGCTTATTTACATCCAAAACTCAATACGCCTGTTTATTCCATTATTTTTGTGGCTATCGCTTCCCTGCTTTCATTAATTTTATCCCTAAGCATGGTTGCATCGATGATAAGCTTTGGTGCTTTGATTGCCTTCACTTTCGTGAATTTATCCGTAATCAAACATTTCTATATTGACCGAAAAGCGTCATTAGATAATACAAAAATTGTCACATGCCTGATAATGCCGTCCATTGGTGTTATCTTAACCTTATGGTTATGGACAAGCCTTGATAGCGAAGCCTTTAAAGTCGGTTTATGGTGGTTAGCTGCTGGTGCTGTTTATCTCACCCTGCTCACCCATGGCTTCACTCGTCGTCCTCCTGCAATTTCTGATGACGAAACTGAGATGATTATTAACTAATCATTTCATACTTTATAAATAATTACGGGGGAGCATTTGCCTTCCCCGTTGTTTTTTTAGCTTTGTTGCTTCTAAAGCACTACTGATACAGACGGTTTACTATGAATAATCCATTTGCTGATGTTATTTATTTTAACGGTTATATCTACACCGCAGATAACCAGAATCGCGTAGTTGATGCGATTGCGCTCCGTGACGGCTATATTCTCGCAACAGGCACCTCAGATGAACTTCATCAATATGTTGGTCCTGAAACAGAAAGTATCGATTTAGAAGGCAAAATGATGATGCCCGGCATTATTGATGGCCATATGCACCCATTTTGGGGTGGCATTCAATTGTTCGGCTGCCATTTGAACTATGAATCTTTGACTATCGATCAAATTTTAGAGCGCGTTCAAGACCATTTAGATAAAGACCCTCGTACCGGTGAAAATGATTGGCTAAAAGTAACCGCTTGGCTACGCCAAGGAATGCTCCCTGCAGGGGTTGATATGTACCGTGAAGACATGGATAAACTGAACACTCAGCGCCCTGTCGTCCTGTTTTCCAATGATTGCCATACATTGCTCGCCAATAGCCGTGCACTCGAACTCTTTGGCATTACCAAAGAAACCCCTGAGCCCCCTGATGGTAAAATTGGTAAATATGAAAATGGCGAGTTAAACGGTATTTTAGAAGATGCCCCTGCCATGCGTGCAGCCGACAGCATTCCTTCTATTCGCGATGACCAAGCTATTGAAGTTGCTGAATTAGTTCAAAAAGTATTGAATCAACAAGGCGTGACTATGGTCATGGATGCTCGGGTTTCTGAACAACAACTCGAAGCATTTTCACAATTACAACAACGCGGTGATTTAACGCTCCGTTTCCAAGCGGCTCGTGAAATTACCCCAGATGAAACTCCTGATGTGGCATCCGTTGCTAGCGCGGTGGATAAAGCCGTTGCATTTGCCAAAAAATGGCACCAAGCAGATTGGACACCGGCTCCAGGAATAGGATTGAATAATATTAAGATGTTTGTTGATGGCGTGATGCAGTTTCCAACCATGACCGCGTCATTATTACAACCATATCGTATTAATCAAGGTACTGATGATGCCCCTAATTGGGTCGAAACTAATAACTATGGCGACCTCTACTTCACTGCCGAAATCCTTGATGAACTGATGGAAAAAATAGCAGCGGCAGGTTATGACCCACACTTACACACTGTCGGCGAAGGTGCTGTGTCAATTGTATTAGATGCGATTGAAAAAATGCGAGCGGCACACCCCGAAAAAGATATTCGCCCAGGCTTAGCCCATAACGAACTAGTACATGCAGATGATTATGCACGCTTTGCCCGCTTGAAAACCATCGCTTGCCTATCTTTCCAATGGGCAGCACCAACACCTGAGCTCGCTGCTTTTGAAAAGAAAATGCTAGGTGATGAACGTTTTGAACAATTAGAACCTATCGCTAAATTTGTCGATGCAGGTGCTGTTGTTGCTTTTGGTAGTGACTGGCCAATTGATGATTTTGACGAATGGTATGACTTAAAAGTGGCAGCTACACGACGTGGGCGTGATATTAATGGTCAAAAAGCGCCAAGACTGGATAATGACCGCAACCTTACTGTTATCGAAGTTTTGCGCTCAGCAACTATTGATTCTGCTTATGCGCAACACCGAGAAGATGTACTTGGTTCACTCGAAGCAGGCAAATTTGCCGATATGATAGTGCTAGATCGCAATGTATTTGAAATCCCAGCCGATGATATTGAAAATGTAAAAGTATTGCGCACAATTATCGGTGGAAAAACCGTTCATATCGCTTAATTATATTTTTCTATTATTTAAATGAATAAATACCCCAATACTAATAGTAGCGTTGGGGTATTTTAATTAGGTGCTTAAAACCACAAACCTAACTGTCTAGGTTTGGATCGAGCCTCGTTGGTTAATAATAACTAACGGGGCTTTTTCATTTCTGATCCAAAAAATAAGTTTGAACCAGAAAGGCTCAAGCACAGAATCACAGCGTAACAAACTTTTATATTCCTCACACCTGTTATTACGATAATAAAAAGTATATTTTAAAATTAATAATCATATAATATAACAATAAACAATCTCGTTATAAATTATCGAAAAATATTAACGAGAATATATTATTATAAGAAAATGACTAAAAATATTTCTTTGTAAAAATAGCGCTTGCAAAAGAAAAAAGTTATAGCTAGTATTCCCAACGTTTTATATTCATCAACTAACTGCAAGGAGGTTTACAATGTCAAAAATTAATCAAACTCTTTGCGGGCACTGTCAAAAATAGCCATTCTTTAAAAAAAGATCCTATTCATATTGGCCCGCTAAATAACCTTATTTTTAATATTTAAATGAGTAAATAGCTTATGGGCAATACCCTTCATTTCGTTAGCGAACACGTTAGTTATATCGCAACGAAAAATACATGGATTGAAAGCAAAGCGATCCAACAATTACAAACAACGGCAAACTTACCAGATATGATATCTGTTGTTGGTATGCCTGATCTTCATCCAGGCCGAGGATATCCAATTGGTGCGGCATTTTTCTCTACTAAACGCTTCTATCCTGCATTAGTTGGCAATGATATCGGCTGCGGTATGAGTCTGTTTAAAACAGATATTAAACAATCAAAAGTTAACCTCGATAAATTAGAAAAACAGCTATCTCAGATGTCAGATCATGCCTCATTAGCATGGCTCGAAGAACATGTGCCAGACACAATGAGAACATGTGAATTTATGGCATCATTAGGCTCTATTGGTGGTGGGAATCATTTTGCAGAGTTCCAAGCCATTGACCAAGTATTGCACCCTGAATTATTTGCTACGAGTGGGTTAAATAAGCAACAGCTACTGCTATTAGTTCATAGCGGCTCGCGTGGTTTAGGCCAATCAATTCTTCGACAACACGTTGAAAAATATAACCACAATGGGCTTCTATCAGGCACTCGTGATGCTGATAATTACCTTAAAGCTCATCAAGGTGCTTTACATTTTGCGCAGGTAAATCGCCGTCTTATAGGGCTACGCATGCTGCAACAGGTTAAATCAACTGGTGAACTAAGCCTAGATGTTAACCATAATTTAGTCGAGGCATGTCAAATTAATGGCATAACTGGGTGGTTACATCGTAAAGGAGCAACCCCTTCAGACCGAGGGCTGGTAATTATTCCTGGTTCGCGTGGCGATTACAGTTATTTAGTCGCACCACAGGGAAATGACGCTTGCCTGAATTCCCTCGCTCACGGCGCTGGGCGCAAATGGATGCGAGGGGAGTGTAAAGGCCGCCTATCTCATCGCTACACACCTGTTCAATTATCTCGAACAGAACTAGGTAGCCGTGTCATTTGCGCCAATAAACAACTGATTTATGAAGAAGCCCCACAATCGTATAAATCAATTGATACTGTGATTGAAAGCATGGTGAATATTGGAGTAATCCAAGTGGTGGCTAGGCTTAAACCTATCATTACCTACAAAACCAGTGGGGAGTGTTAATCATGTTATTACAATTTTCCTCTGCACAAGGCCCTGAAGAATGCTGTATTGCGGTTGAAAAAGCACTAGCCTGTTTTCTACAAGAAGCGAATAAACACCAAGTTACAGTCAATTTGTTAGAGTCTGTCCCATCGAAACAAGGGTTAAAATCTGCATTAGTTTGCCTGGAAGGTGAAAATACAGAAACATTAGCCAATACTTGGTGCGGCACTGTTCAATGGCAATGTCAAAGCCCCATCAGGCCTCGCCATAAACGGAAAAATTGGTTTCTCAATGTCACGCGTTTTTCAGCGATCAAACCTATTGAAGAAAGTGAGATTGAGTTTGAATTTACTAAAGCCCAAGGCGCGGGTGGGCAACATGTAAATAAAACGTCTTCTGCAGTTAGAGCAAAACACATTGCCACAGGTATTGCGGTTAAAGTCCAGTCTGAGCGTAGCCAACACGCAAATAAGAGACTCGCAAGGCAATTAATCCAGTGGAAACTCAGTGAGTATTACTCACAACAACTGAGCTCATTAGACAAACAGCGACATCATTCCCATTACCAAATAGAAAGGGGAAATGCTACGATCACTTTTGTTGGAATAGAGTTTAAGCGAAGTAACTAACTAATGGGGGTCCACTCTGAAAGGTGGACCCCCAACGTGACCTATTACATACGATATTGATGTGGAATAAAGATCTGACAGCCGTGAATAGTAAAATCTGCTGACAGGTTGTTATCTAAAGAGTGACTTTCTACTGGCTTTAGTGCCGCCATGTGGTTCGATAATAAAGTTTCTTGTGTACCCTCTCTAAACCCTTCGATAACTGGTGCTAAATTCTGTGGCTCAAGTACTTTACGATAGGCTTTAGCCTGCTCCTCTATAGTTTGCGGTGGGCTTTGGGGAAGAAACGCGCTACTTTGATTCGCTTTAATCAACGATGAAATCTGTACTTGCTCTTGGGGATTGTAGTCTTTCTTGATGATATCAACATATTTAATGACTTCACTATTTATTTCTTTAAATAGATATTTCATTTCTATATTATTATTGAAGCTTGATAGAAAAGCATGTTGAATAAGCGGCGGTTTTGAGGCGTAAATTTTAGGTAGAGTGTATGTTATATCCGATATTTTACCTATCCCCTCCTGAAACTTATCAAGCGTACTTATTAGCTTTTTATCTACTGCAACATCATTATATTCACTTAATTCATGAATTAAATTTTTAAAAAGTAAATGTTTAATTTTATTTTCACTATAAAAACTCATTGATTCAAAAATATATTTTACTGTAGACTCTCTATTTTCTAATACTAATTCATCTGAACTTAAAGGTTTTAAATCAATTAGTTTATAAAAATTTTTAATCTGTTCAGTTTCATACTTTAAAAACTTCTCTTCAATAACTTTGAATTGATTATTTAATTCTTTAATCAAATTTTTTACGTTATCAAGCGTTCCATAATTAGATTTCATAATAAAACTCCTTTTTAAAGTTAAGCTACTATTAACGTAGTAAAATAAAATATCGTTATTAACGTTAAAATACAAATTTATAGTTTGTATGTTTTAAAAGTTTATTGTTGAAATCTTGATAAGATAGCTTACTATCTAACAGTATCTAGAATATGAAAAAACTAATTAAGATACTGTTTCAGTTAAAAACCAACCGGCTATACTTTCACGTATCAATTTAGTTGGTAAAACCTCATGGGGAAACTCTTCTGACATAAAAAAGACCATACGCCCCGCAATCGGCTCTAATGTAAACAGTTGATTACCTGTTTGGTCGTAAACCACCAATTCACCACCATCACTAGGTTGCCATGATTCATTCATATATAAAACCGTCGTGACCTTACGCCGCCCAACACCCCTAGGGTTATCGACATGTCTCTTATAAAAACCACCCTGTGAATATCGGCAAAAATGCGTTTCAAAACCGCGTAAACCTAGGTAAAGTTGACGGTTGATTTCCTGTCTTATTTGTTCCATTTTCTCCATATAATCACAAATAGGAGCCCCCATTTCAGGTTCTAACCAAACTGTTTGGTCACCTCGAATTGCTTTATTCCCCTGTAACAAATTACGGTGACCAATACGTGCATCTTGCAGTGTTTCTGGAATGCAATCCTTGATAGCTTTTATATTAGGCGGGATCAAGAAACCGTCCCACACATACCAGCCCTGTGTAGAGAGTGAATCAATAAGTTTATTAATTGACATGATAAATACTAGAAAGGTTATTCGGTAAAACTTTATACGCTAAAAAAACAAAAAGATAAAATTAAAAGCTTAAATCTTATTGATTAAACTATCGAATCAATCTTTCTAACTAAAAACCCTTTATTTTTCATTATGTAAGTATTTTTAATCATTTGATTGAATAAGGTACCTATATAAATAAGTACCTTACACTAATAAATTATTTCGATTGATTTATTTTACAGATTAAAAATCAAACAATATTATCAGTGTGTTATTCCACACCATGCCGTCTTTCCAAAACAACTGTGCTTAGCAACAAAAACGAGAGGTTTATGTTGAGTTTCAACCAGTGCCTCTACAGATGAAGTCATTTCCTGAGACGGCTCTAGCGCCGCTGTCATTTCAATAAGGGCATCTGGTTTAGCTGTTCCAATAAGTGTATTTGGTTTCTCTGTTCCAATAAGTGCATTTGGTTTCACTGTTCCAGTAAGTGTATTTGGTTTCGCTGTTCCAATAAGTGCATCTGGTTTCGCTGTTCCAATAAGGGCATCTGGTTTCGCTGTTCCAATAAGTGTATTTGGTTTCGCTGTTCCAATAAGTGCATCTGGTTTCGCTGTTCCAATAAGTGCATCTGGTTTCAGCAACGCCTCTAACCAATCACCCTTAATACCCGGATATTTCGTGCTAACTTCGTTCAGTTCAATCTGAAGAGAACTAAGTTCCTTCTCCACTAATTCACTATCCCTATTAACTACTGCAATAAAATCAAAAATCCGACGTTTTAACCCACCCACATTAACAAAGTTGACTGCCTTATATGTACTTGTTGGTTTGATAAATGTCTTTATATTTTTTTCTTTCTTGTTAAAAAACTCGCCTAGTGATTTAAGCTCGTCTCTCTGCTCTTTGTCTCTGACCTTTATTTTCTGTTTAACCTCATCCATAATTTTGTTCATTTTGACTCGATTAGGATGCTCAGACTGCTCTAATTGTATTTTTACTAATTCCATATTATTTGACATTTCATCTATACTGTTTTTATATCTCATTAATAAGCCATTTATATCTTTAATTTTATTTTTTATATTTATCAATCTTTCATTTAGTGCAGAAATACGTTTACTATCCATATAATTAAGCTCCATTTATTACCATTACGTTAGCCATGAACTACAATTTAATATTAAAAGATAAAAATAAAAAAACAAATTAATAGATCATATAAAAAATCAAAACAAATAAACTAAATAGTTTTAGAAATATATAATATAATTATTATATTATATATAACACCACCTAGAACGGTGGTGTTATATTTGAAATTTATGGTAACTATAAATTCTCTAGCCGTGCATATGAAGCCACTAGCCATTTAATCCCTTGTCCTTGAAAGGCTATCTGTAAACGACAATGTTCACCGCTGCCTTCTAGGTTAATAATAGTCCCCTCACCAAATTTAGGGTGCATTACCCGCTGCCCTAGCGCATAACCTGAATCATTTTGACTGATTGGTGTACCAAGGCGTTGATGGCTAACCGGACGAGAAACTGTGGCTCTTAGGCGAACTTCTTCGACACATTCAGTCGGTAGCTCACCAATAAAGCGTGATGGACGGTGATAGACTTCTTTACCGTATAACCGACGACTTTCTGCATAAGTAATGGTAAGTTTTTCCATTGCTCGGGTAACCCCCACATAAGCGAGCCGACGCTCTTCTTCAAGACGTCCGCTTTCATCCATTGACATTTGGCTGGGAAACATCCCTTCTTCCATTCCGACAATGAATACAACTGGGAATTCCAAACCTTTGGCTGAATGCAAAGTCATCAATTGAACAGCATCTTGGTTGGCATCCGCTTGCCCTTCCCCTGATTCAAGAGCTGCATGTGATAGAAATGCCTGTAATGGCATTAAATCTTGGTCTTCTTCTTGGTAGCTAAAGTCACGCGTTGCATTCACCAACTCTTCCAAGTTTTCGATACGCGCTTGGGCTTTTTCGCCTTTTTCCTGCTCATACATTGCACGCAAACCAGAATCGTGAATAACCCTGTCTGCTTGAACATGCAATGGCATATCTTGCGTTTCTTTCGCCAACGCTTCAACTAACTCTAAAAAACGCTCTATTGCTGCCGCAGCTCGCCCTCCAAGTACTTGCTCACGAAGTAAGTACTCACAACTTTCCCATAAAGTTAATTGTTGATCTCGTGCTGTTTGGCGAACGGTATCCAAAGTACGTTCACCTATTCCTCGTGTTGGCGTGTTGACCACGCGTTCAAACGAGGCATCATCATTACGATTTGCTATCAGCCTTAAATAAGAAAGTGCATCTTTGATTTCCTGACGTTCAAAGAACCGTTGGCCGCCATATATGCGATAAGGCATGTTAGTTTGAATTAACGCCTCTTCAAGTACACGCGATTGGGCATTACTACGATATAACATGGCACAATCTTTTAACGCCCCGCCATTTTCTTGCCATTGTTTAATACGCCCAACAATATAGCGGGCTTCATCTAATTCATTAAATGCACAGTAGAGTGAAATGGGTTCACCATCCCCTCCTTCTGTCCATAAATTCTTGCCTAGCCGATCACTGTTATTCGCAATTAAAGCATTCGCCGCTTTTAATATATTATTTGTCGAGCGATAGTTTTGCTCAAGACGAATTGTTTCTGCACCGGGGAAATCATTAAGAAACCGTTGGATATTCTCTACTTGGGCACCACGCCAGCCATAAATTGATTGATCGTCATCACCAACAATCATGACCTTGCCTGTTTCCCCTGCTAATACTCGAATCCATGCATATTGAATATTATTAGTATCTTGGAATTCATCCACTAAAATATTAGTAAAACGTTCACGGTAGTGTTGTAATACATGGGGTTTATTCAACCACAATTCATGAGCCCGAAGTAACAGCTCAGCGAAATCGACCAAACCTGCTCTATCACAAGCCTCTTGATACGCCTGATATACTTTCAACCACGTCGCTTCAACAGGGTTACCATAGCTTTCAATATGTTGGGGCCTTAAACCTTCATCTTTTTTGCCGTTGATGTACCACATTCCTTGACGTGGGGGCCATTGTTTTTCATCTAAATTCATTGCTTTAAGCAAACGTCGAATTAAGCGATATTGGTCATCACTATCTAAGATTTGAAAATCCTGCGGTAAATTGGCATCCATATAATGTTGGCGCAACAAGCGGTGTGCTAAACCATGGAATGTGCCAATCCACATCCCACCTTCACTACTGCCAATCAACTGATTGATTCGATGGCGCATTTCTGCCGCTGCTTTGTTAGTAAACGTCACTGCCATAATAGAAAATGGTGATGCATTTTCCACCGACATTAACCAGGCAATTCGGTGTACCAATACGCGAGTTTTACCACTGCCCGCCCCCGCGAGCACAAGTAAATTAGTACGCGGTGCGGCAACCGCTTCGCGCTGTTTGTCATTGAGACCTTCAAGCAGATAAGAGACGTCCATAATTACCATCAAAGCAAAGCAGTGGAAAATACCACTGTGAGGTTGTTAACAAAGGGGAATAAAAACGTAATTTCCCACTTTGTGTTATCAATCAAAAACCAATAAATTGATTTTCCTGATTTATTTTAAATGACCTATTCGACTTACTACCAACCTTAATAGGTTTGGTAGCAGCACGACAATAGCAAATACCACTGTGTTTTTATACAGAGAAATGATTATACCAATGATAAAAGAGAAGCCAACTGAGAAATTTCTACATGCGGCAATAAACGCACGTCTTTCTCCCCCATTAGGGTTTTTTGGTCAAGGTTAATCCAGCAGGCTTGCATACCACTATTGATTGCGCCTTCAACATCTGTCAGTAGATTATCCCCAACATGAAGAATGAATTTCGGTTCAAGATCAAGGCGCTGTGCAGCTAAACGGTACATATCACAATAAGGTTTTGAACGGCCATCTGGCCCGGCTTTTAAAACAAACTGAAAGTATTGGCCTAACCCACACGCTTCAGGTTCTGCATTACCATTGGTTATCGCAACTAACGGTAATTTTTCAGCTAATTTGGCAAGTGTTGCGTGTGTAGATTCAGGGATATCTATTTTATTACGCCAGTAAGTGAAATGTGCCATGATGTCATCTGCCCCTTTTTGTGCATCTTCTCGCGAATAGCCATAATGGCAAAACATCATTTTTGAAGAAAGCCAGCGCCAACGGGAAATATCATGGCAGATCTCAGGCTCTTGTTCTTCCACAAGGCGGCGAAAAGCATAGAGGTCATCATTGCTAAAATGATTGAATCGAGGGTCGTATTCACGAACAAAACGTAAGACTTCCTCTTCCGTTTTATCAATAACTGGGTGGTTATCATAAAGCGTGTCATCCAAATCAAACGTAATCGCCATAATTGGTGACAGTGGGCGGTAAAAATGCATTAAGGTTTCTCCCTCTTTGCCCTCGGATGAGCCACATCATAAACGTTGGCTAAGTGCTGAAAATCAAGGTGCGTATAAATTTGTGTTGTTGATAAGTTCGCATGACCAAGAAGTTCTTGCACCCCACGTAAATTACCACTTGATTCAAGGAGATGTGTCGCAAAGGAGTGGCGTAATTTATGAGGATTAATGTGACTATTAACCCCCTGTTTTATTCCCCATTGTTCAAAACGTTTTTGTACATTTCGATTCGAAATTCGTTTCCCACTTTGGGTTGAGATAAAAACAGCATCATCTTCTGGCTCATATAACTCACGCATTTCTAACCAACGATGTAGCCAGCTCACCGCTGTTTTTCCCATTGGAATTTTTCGCTCTTTACTTCCTTTTCCCATCACCCAAACTTCACCAGTGCTTAAATCGAGGTGACGAACATCAAGACCAACAAGTTCAGATAAACGCAATCCAGCACCATACATCACTTCCAGCATAGTACGGTCGCGCACAACTAGTGGATCACCGCTATCCATATTTAGCAGTTGGGAGACCTCATCTACATCCATATTCTTAGGAAGACGTTTTTTGGATTTGGGTGCTTGAATTGCTTTGGCTGGGTTTGCAGGCAACGCCTCTTGATGCACCATCCAATCCAAAAAACTTCTCAATGACGATAATCGTAAAGCCATACTTGCAGCCTGTAGGCCTGATTTGCGACTTTTAGCCGCAATATTCCGTACGATAGCTGTATCAACTTTTTGCCATTCAGTGATTTTCAATGAGGTTAGCATTTCAACAATAACACTCAATTGACGATGATAATTAGTAATAGTGACAGGGCTTAACCGACGTTCAACTCGCAGATAACGTAAGAAGGCCTCAACTTGCATCATCAGCCCTTTCGGCTGAGACTCTACAGGCGTTCTATCCATTGGCATAATAACCTCGGGAGAATTTGAGCCACTTTTTCCAACATAACCGTCCCCATACCATGTTGATAATGCTCGCGGTCGCGGCTAGTAAAAATAACCATGCCCGATTCACCATGATGACCAAATAATGAGATAGCCACAGAGCCGACATTGAGCGCATCTGGTAAAAGCAATTGGATTTCAGGGCCATTTAAACGACCAAGATAGTTACGTTTATCGCCAAATCGTTGAATTCTGATAGGCTCAAAAACACGACGCGAAATCACCAGTTGATGGGCATCTAAAGGGGCTGATAAATACCAACTATCACTGAATAAACGAACCGATGCGCCTGATAAACCTAATTTTTTTGCCCAGCGATTTAAAGTAAGTAACATTTCTTGTAAGCTTTTGGCTGATGACATGTCTATCACCAGAACCAATAACTCATCAAAAAGCTCTATATTTTCATGCGCTTGCTCTACCATAAAACGGATATCTTGCTCAAGCTCTTTGATTTTCAAACGTTGGCGATTCATCACTAATTCAGGTAATGAGATAGCACCTTGTACAACATGTGGAACTTTCAACTGCTCCAATAATTGTGCATTACGAAGAAAAAAGTAAGGATTTTCCTTTAGATATTGCACCACATCGAATTCATCAAGTTGATGTTTTCTCTTCAGTGCTTTTTCGGTTTTATCCATATTCCCCTCTTCAACTCGGTAAAATTATCGCTGTGTGACTTTTATAGCTGGATGACCCCATCGTAGACATGAGTTGCTGGGCCTGTCATATACAACGGAGCCCCTGGGCCTTCCCAAGTTATATTTAACGACCCGCCGGGTAAATCAACACGTACTCGTTTCGCCAATAACCCTTGAGTGATCCCAACAGCCACTGCGGCACATGCTCCACTACCACATGCTTGAGTTTCACCTGCACCACGCTCATAAACGCGCAAGCGAATATGCTCAGCATTAATAATTTCCATGAAACCAATATTAGCGCGTTCGGGAAAGCGCTCATGGCTCTCTAAAGCTGGCCCTAAAATTTCAACCTCTGCGGTATGAATACTTTCAACCTGAATGACGCAATGTGGGTTACCCATTGAAACAACCCCACATAACACTGTACGTTCTTGAGCTCGAATAATATAGGTTTTTTCTTCTTTAATAGCGCGAAATGGCACCCTTTGAGGCTCAAAATCAGGCTCTCCCATATTAACGCAGACATCATCATTTTCATTTATGGTTAATGTCATCCGGCCTGATTGGGTACTAACTTTAATTTTTTGCTTATTAGTCAGACCTTTAAGCCGAACAAAACGCGCAAAACAACGCGCCCCATTACCACATTGTGACACCTCACTGCCATCCGCATTAAAAATGCGATAATGAAAGTCAAGGTCAGGGTCATAGGGGGCTTCAACTAATAATAGCTGATCAAAACCGACACCAGTATGCCTATCTGCCAGCCGGCAAATAAGTTCTGGCGAAAAATACACATTTTGTGTGACACCATCGACAACCATGAAGTCATTGCCTAAGCCATGCATTTTAGAGAATTGCATTTCACGCTCCATAGCGGCAACTTACTGGTTATGATTTGTTGTAGCAGGCTCTTCGGTTGAGCTGCTTGGCGCTGTTGGTTGCACATCAGGCGCCTGAGCAGGAGCAACAGTTTCTTCCGGCGGGAAATAAAGAGGGCCTTTCAAGCCACAACCAGATAAGGTAAATAACATAACAAGTGCACTAAGCCCAAATAAACTTTTTTTCATTCTTTTTCGCCTGTGATACTAACTTTTGACATCTGATATTTTACACAATAACAGGAGTGACCTAGCAAATCACGTCTGTTTATCAAGCATGCTTATATTATATACTCTAGGCTAAATTTAATCTGAAATTTTTAGTCAGCGCACTGAGATTGACCCCAATGCTTGATCCCTCCTATAATTTTAATTAACTAATTGTGAGCAAACAGGATTTTAACCGTGAATGACAGTGAATTTCACCAGCTAGCAGAAGCGCTACTGGGCTCTATTGAAGAGCATTTGGACAATTACGATGGTGATGCCGATATCGATTGTGAGATAAATGGCGGTGTTATGACACTCAGTTTTGAAGATGGCAGCAAAATCATCATCAACAAACAAGAGGCATTTCACCAAATTTGGCTAGCGACCAAACAAGGCGGATACCATTATGATTACAAACAAGGGGAATGGGTCTGTGACCGTTCTGGCAATGAGTTTAAAAACCAGTTAGCGGAAGCCATTGCTTTCCAAAGCCAACAGCCATTTTCGTTCTAGTTTTAAACAACTATCACTAAAAGTAATGCGCTTGTGGGTGCCCTGATTGGCTTAAATGCATATCATGCCCCACTTCGTCATCATCCTCTGATGTAAATGGCCACGTTGCGCCCGAAAAGGCAACCACTTGGTTTTTACCGTCATGATTAATAATTTGGTAAAATTGCGGTAAATTGAAGTTGATAAAATTAGCACCATAGGTAAAGCGGTCATGGGAGGAGGAGTAGAACTTACTGACATCACGCACCAAGTCTTCTTTGGAACCTTCACAGTGAGAGTAAATCTCCACACGGTTAGCTTCATCTAATACGTAAATATTAAAACCTGTGTTATCCGCCGTATTTTCGAAGAAAAACTGTACAATCCCTTCACTCGCATAACCATCAACAACAGCTGGCAAATGGTTATCACTTTTTGCCTGAAGTTTAACCGGCCAGCCATGTAACTTGTTATGGGAAATTGCGCCATAGAATTCAACCGCATTTTCTAGTTTTTGTACTGAGACATTCAGGCGTTCAAAAAACAGCCCCCAAGTCTGCCCTGCTATGCGGAGCGCTTTAAAGCGCCCAGGGTCATTACTATTACTTGATAAACGCAGTTCTACGCATTCCGATATCAATTGCTGTACACGAGTACGAATAAGCCCCCGTAAGTGCTCACTATAACAAAAGACCTCAACAGCTTCCGGTGGTGATGCGTCTTGGTGCATTTTACCTAAAATCGTTTTTAACGCTTCTAGCATACACTGCTCACCGCTGAAATGGAGCGTCCTTACCTCATTCCATGAATTACGATACAACAAATCAATACTACCAATGAGACACTGCTGTGACTCGCCAAAGCTGAAAATATCTAATTTCCTAAAATCGACATGAACCACTTGCTCTGAATAAACTTGAGTCGGGTCTTTTTCTAGGTTAACGATTATTGCAAGGTGGCGAATTTCACAGGGGCTATATAGCGCTTTTGGTGTTGGAGCCGGCAACCTAATTGGGAAATGATTTGAGACGTCATGCATAAGTTCAAGCAGTTTTCTTTCGTCACACTGCGACTGCCCATTATGCATATAAACTTGTGTCGTTTCAGTTAGTAAGCCATTAAAATATGCCCAGGCCACTAATTTATTTAAGTAACGGTTATATTCCAGAGGCTGGTGCCCAATAATCGCATCAATATTCGGGGCTTGGTTGTACAAATACCAACCACTACGATTTGCACGCCCTGCTGGCACATAAATAAAAGTGAGGTGCTCTTCGCTTAAATCCGGTGAAATCTGAGGGTTAACTAACGTCACTTTACCCGGAAGCGCTTCAAAGGCTGCGTATAATTTACGAGTTAATACCCCAATATCTTGTGGGCTTGCACTAACGCTTAAATTATTTCGCCGCGCAAAGCGAATTAAATTACGATAACTTTGCATCATGGTGTCGAGTAGCTCATTATGCGCTTCACGGACACGCTCAATTTTCCATTGGCTGCGTGTATCTAGTACTGTTAAACGTTCTGCTCCCCAGCCCCATGATGCCACCAATTGGGATAAGACATCTCGACGCCAACCAGAAAAAGCATTGCTATCTTCTTCAGAAAGTTTTTCACAAACTTTAAGGTAAAAACAACGACGTATAAGGTCAAGACGAGTTAAGTCGTTTATTTCAACAAGATACCTTGTGACGCGTTCAAGCATTAAACAGTAGGAATCCAAGCCATAACACACGATTTCACCGGCATGTAAATGGCGTTTAAACTCCATAGCCAGTAGTTTGCCATTAGGATAATCCCATGAATAAGACTCTAATAAGATACTTTTTAATACTGCTTTATAAGGGGAATCAACACTTTTATAAAGTTGCCACAAGCTTGCACCAAAGTATTCTGCGGCTGAAAGTTCACTCAATCCGCCTAAATCCAACCACTCATTTGGCGTTAATACACCTTGTGCATATAACCCCATAACATATTCATCATAATGTTGTTCTTCTTCAACAGGTACCATCGCCCACAATAAGCGTTTGCCGGCCATTCGAACCGCAGTACGATAAAACTCATCTAACAATAGAATATGTTGCGTTGAACCACAGTTTTCCCCGCCTATATGCCCACTCGCATGATGGCGAAAACGATTCTCATCGATTAGAAAAACGGTTACATCAATGCCTAAAGACGCTGCCCACTGTTCAATTAATGTGCATTTCTTTTGTAAAAAACGTTTTTCTTCGTGATCTAACCAAGAAGGGTGACAAACCCAAACATCGATATCTGAACAATGGCTTTGCCCTACAGAGGAGGTACTGCCCATTGAATAAATCCCAGTTATGGGTAATTCACCATTAGTGGGCTTTTCGATTGGTAGGAAGCGTTCAAATTGCCCCAACCACTTCATTTGTTCTGTATCTGGAGAGAAAAAGCAGACGCCATGGGGTACATTACCTTCAATAAAACCAGGCATCATTGGATGATGATAATGAAACAAGACAGGCAGCAGGTTATAAACCTTCGAAAAGGTTTCACTCATAGATGCTGTTGCGCGCTCTAACCGTAATTGGTTTATCGCATCAAGTCTTTGCTTTAAGGTTTCAATATAGAGATACAAGAGTTACGCCTGACTGAATGTAATACAAATCTGGGAATTTCCCAGCACCCAACAGATAGAGATAGATTTAAAAAAGTTTTCAAATGAATTGTCGGAAACGTGATCAATTTAACACCTTGCAGCAAAAGGGTAAAGTAGATCACATTATTTTACGTGCTTATTTTTGATACTAAATGCTTTTCAACATATTGTATAAAAAGGTTTTTATTTTTTAATGCATCAGAATATCCCTTGTTTTTCAATGGAATAATACTTTTGATGCAAATTGAACAACAAAACCACTATGTAAAATGCCATGTAAGCGTAATACATGCAGCATCTATGCTTGAACGCTTCAACATGAACAGATGAAACCTACAGGTAACCCAACAAAAAAAACAGCACGAAAAGCTAAAATAATTCTTTGGTTAGCACGCATCACCGGAAAATATTTATCAAGAGACCATCAAAAAGTAACATCACGATTTGTCAGTGTATGGGCCGCATTTCATGTTGAGTAAGTGAAGGTGGGTAAAGAATGTAGTGGAATGAACCAAACAACAGCAAACACTAAGATAGCCACACAGCGGTGGCTTTGAGCTCAGCTGGAAAAAATATCCTTAACATGTTAAAACTAACGTCAATTGTATGGTTAATCTACGGCGTTCTTCGCTAGAGAAAACAGTAAAATGACATCAACAAATATTGTGCGCATTGCTACGCGCAAAAGCCCTTTGGCCTTATGGCAAGCGCATTTTGTCAAAGATAAGCTAGAGCAATTACATCCTAACTTGCAGGTTGAGCTGGTTCCGATGGTGACAAAAGGGGATATCATCCTTGACACTCCGCTCGCAAAGGTGGGGGGAAAAGGCTTGTTTGTCAAAGAACTTGAACTGGCTTTATTAGAAGGGCGTGCAGATATTGCCGTTCATTCAATGAAAGATGTTCCTGTTGAATTTCCTGAAGGCTTGGGCCTAGTCACTATTTGTGAACGCGAAGACCCTCGAGATGCCTTTGTTTCAAACCACTATGACAATCTTGATGCGTTGCCAAAAGGCAGCATCGTTGGGACATCTAGCTTACGTCGCCAATGCCAATTAAGAGAACTTCGTCCGGATTTAGTCATTCGGGATCTCCGCGGTAACGTAGGCACACGGTTATCTAAACTCGATAATGGTGAATATGACGCTATTATCTTAGCGGTAGCAGGGCTAAAACGTTTAGGGTTAGAAGCACGTATACGCACAGCTCTTGCACCGGAACAATGTCTCCCTGCTGTTGGTCAAGGGGCCGTTGGCATTGAGTGTCGATTAAACGATAGTGTTACACGAGAGCTGCTCGCTAAGCTTAATAATGATACGACTTCTATTTGTGTTCTTGCTGAACGCGCAATGAATATGCGTTTAGAAGGGGGCTGCCAAGTCCCTATTGGTAGTTATGCTATTTGGCAAGACGACAAAATATGGCTACGTGCTCTTGTTGGCGCACCGGATGGGAGTATTATTATTCGTGGAGAAAGGCTTGTCGCCCCAAATGAAGCATGCCAAGCGGGTGTATCACTCGCGGAAGAACTCCTCGAACGCGGTGCAAGGGAAATTTTAGCCGAAGTTTATAACGGGAACCCACCTGCATGAGGGTTCTTGTTACACGCCCTGAACCCACAGGTTCGGAGCTAATAACGGCAATCACCGCTAAAGGGGGAGAAGCCTACTCTTCCCCTTTGATCAGTATTGGACCAGGCGCTGAATTAAACACGCTAGTTTCACGCCTTGATCACCTCAATACAAACGACTTAGTCTTTCTTTTATCTAAAAATGCAGTCGAGTACGCAAATTTAACACTTGAACAAATGGGACGTAACTGGTCAGATAAGCTATCTTACTATGGTATTGGTCGCTCTACCGCCCAGTTTTTCAAGAAAGTAACCGGGAAGCCAGCCCATTGGGCTGAACAAGGGGAAACCAGCGAAGTGCTACTCACGCTTCCTGATCTCCAGTTTCTCGAAGGGAAACACGCCCTTTTATTGCGTGGAAATGGTGGCCGAGAACTTCTTGCTTCAACATTAAGGGCTCGAGGTGCGCAAGTCGACTATTGTGAATGTTATGCAAGGCACCCAATCCCTTACGAAAAAAACGAATTTAATCGCAAATGGTTTCAAGTTGATATCACTGACATTGTGATAACCAGTGGCCAAATGTTAGCTTTACTAGAAGAATTAATCGCTGAAGAGTATCAAAATTGGTGGTTTACCCGCCGCTTACTCGTTGTCAGTGAACGGATTGCAGATCAAGCTCGCCAAGCTGGATGGCAGAGGGTCTGTGTAGCTAATAGTGCAGATAATAATGCTTTATTAGAAGCATTAATTTCAACCGACATGGGATGCTAATTTATGACGGAACACGATAAAACAACCGAGACGGTTACCCCAGAAACAGGTGCAAAACAACAGCACTCCGAAAAAAAAACCTCTTCGGAACAAAAACGTTCTGGTCTCATTGGCGGAGTAATTGCTATCGCTATTATCATCGCCATTGGTGGTGGTCTTTATTATTTCACTCAACAAAACAATGCAACTTTAGTAAATGAAAACAATGAACTAAAACAGCAATTGAGTGATTTAATCGAACAACAAAATTCAGATAGACAACGTTTAGATGCCCTAATTACCGCGAATACTGAGATGAAAAACCAATCTCGCGAGTATGAAGATAGGCTCAATCGTCGCATGCAAGAACTGCAAGCTCACGTGACTGCCCTTTCCAGTAGTGATGTTAAAAGCTGGCTGATTGCACAAGCTGACTTTATGGTAAAAATGGCAGGAAGAAAACTGTGGAACGACCACGACCCTGTCACAGCAGCTGTCCTATTAAAAAGTGCAGACTCTAGTTTGGCTGAAATGAACGACCCAAGTCTGCTCGATATTCGCAAGTCAATTAACAATGACATGGCAAAATTAGCCGCCATCAATCAAGTCGACTATGACGGTATTATCTTACGCCTAAACCAACTCAGTAATGACGTTGATAACTTACGTTTAGCCGATTTAAACAGTGGTGATGCTAAAAATGAAGATAATGCCGAAGTCAGTGATGACATTTCTGATTGGCAACAAAACTTATCTCGTAGTTGGAAAAGCTTCACTAACGATTTCATCACCGTCAGGGCTCGTGACGGTTCTGAAGCACCACTACTAGCCCCAAATCAAGACATTTACCTTCGTGAAAACATTCGTTCACAGTTGCTAATCGCAGCTCAAGCCGTTCCTCGCTTCCAAGAAGAAACATACAAACAGTCGCTTGAGCAGGCTTCAACATGGGTAAGAGCTTATTTTGATACTGAAGCGCCGGAAACGAAAGCGTTCTTATCAACCATTGACGAGCTAATTAATCAACCGATTGATGTTGAAATGCCTGACGCCTTAGAAAGCCAAGAAAAGCTAGAGAAAGTCATGCAAACGCGAGTGCGTAGCTTACTTGCTCAATCCTCTGACAGTACTAAGGCAAATGATGGTGCTGTTGATGCCGCAGCAGATGCCGCAGTTCCCGCGACTGAGACACAAAAAGCAGAACCAGCAGATACACCACACCCTTTTGAGTCAACTGAGCCTGCTGGAAATAGGGGGTAACAATGATTAAGGTACTGATCCTATTTATTGTTCTTATCGCAGGTGTCATCTTAGGGCCACTATTAGCCGGTCACCAAGGCTATGTTTTTATTCGCACCGATAACTACGACATTACAACCAGTGTAACGAGCCTGATATTGGGCTTTATTTTACTCCAATTCGTGTTGCTATTTCTTGGTTGGTGTTACCGCCGCTTTATGAGCACCACATCACGGACTAAAGGTTGGGTAAGTGGTCGTAAATATCATAAAGCACACACCCAAACGCAAAAAGCCCTACTCAAGTTAGCTGAAGGTGATTTTGAGCAGGTTGAAAAATTGATGAGCAAGCATGCTGATTTTTCCCAACAACCTGTAATCAACTATTTAATGGCAGCAGAGGCGGCACAACAGCGCGGTGATGAATACCGTACCCACCAATACTTAGATAGGGCAGCAGAAGCCGCAGGTAATGATCAACTCCCTGTTGATATTAGTCGCGTTCGCATCCAATTAGCTGAAGGCGAAGTACACGCGGCTCGTAACGGCATTGATAAACTTCTCGATAAAGCACCGAGGCACCCAGAGGTTTTACGCCTAGCCGAACAAGCTTATTTACGTTCAGGGGCTTACCAAGCACTGATCGAATTATTACCTGTAATGGCCAAAGTACAATTACACACTGAAGACGAGTTAGACGCATTAAAACTGAAAGCTTACAAAGGGTTAATGAACCAATGCATGGCTGAAGGTGGGAGTGATGGCTTGAAGGCTTGGTGGAAAGCTCAGCCTCGCCGCGTCCGCCATGAAACTGCATTGCAGGCTTTTTTAGCAGAACACTTAATTGAATGTGGCGACATTAACAGTGCTGAAAAAATGGTCATTGACGGCTTAAAGCAGCAATATGATGAGCGCTTATTATTGTTAGTGCCGAAGCTTAATAGCGAACACCCTGAAATTATTGAAAAAACGCTTTTACATCTGCAAAAGCAAAATGGGGCAACGCCATTACTAAACAGTACATTGGGGGTTTTGTCACTGCAGCATGCTCAATGGGATAAAGCAGAAACTTATTTCAAAGCTGCCTTAGCTCAACGTTTTGATGTACAAGATGCATCATGGTTAGCTGATGCTTTCGACAAATTACATAAACCGAATGAAGCAGCAAAAATTCGCCAAGAGGCCTTAATACACTCATTGAACCAAGAGCGTTCATAAAAGGCTATATTAATTATAATAGCCCCCAAGAAGTTACCTTAGGGGCTATTTTATTTAGTATACAAACCTACCCGTTAGTTTATCGTTAAGTAAAATAACGGGCTAATTCATATTTGTTAGCCCCATATATCCAATTAGATAATAGGACGAAGAACGATAATACCCGTCTTGGAGGATATATATTCTAGGAAGTTTGTATCAACAACCTTCATATTCTTTGAAAGTGATGATGCATTTCGGTACAAAACCTGATTATCCTTTCTAATCACAATACCTGTGTGGGAAACATCTAACCCCTTAATTGGTGAATAAATACCAATATAATCGCCTGTTTTTAAGTTATTAAGAACCATTTCATTAATTGCATGAGTAGGAATATAGGTTACCTTTCTTGAGTGAATACCTAATCCTTTAATAAACTCACTACCATCTGCTTTTTGATTTAATTTTTTTTCAACTGTAACCGACTCAGAGCTAATTAATGCTGTCACATCTGTCGCATTTTGTGGTGATACCGCATACCAGTCAGTAAAAAAGTGTTTTCTTTTATAATAAGCAACATCACTGTCTTTATAACGCGTATTCACAAGGGCGCTTAAAAACGTATTCCTACTGTTTGATTTGCTTAGTGCCGCGACATAATCCAGATAAGTAAAACAGTCAACACCTTCTAAATTAACAACAAGTACTTCACTGACGTTTGGTCCACCAACTAATGTGTTGGCGACATACGGCATCCCCAGAAAAACACTAGAAACTTGCTCAATAAGATTGCCATAGGGTAGACCTTGATTTGGTATTATTACTTTATGAATAACCTGATCCAATGCTAATTTAGAATCATCACTCATATCTAATAAATAATTTGGCTGGTTAGTTGATGAAAAAGAGACTGCACAAAAAGAAAGCAATGCAAAAAATAAAAATTTCATTTTAAATACCTTTCCTTGGGAAAATGAATCATCAGTTAAAGATGATTTATTTTTACTGACAAGGTAAAGTAAGAAATTGTTTATTTAAGGTTTAATTTAAATACTAATAATGTGTATTTTTAAGCGAAAAATAACAGCATTTCACTTTAATTCAAACGAATGTTTTACGCTGTCAAAAATAAAGAAACAAAATACAAATATCACGCTAGGTGACATAATCATAAAAAAATAAAACCACTTATGTGCCAAGGTATAAACAAATTTTGTGATTACTATGTCATAAAGGAAATACATAGTGTATAAAGCATAATATACATCTTGGCTTGAATGAATGTGGGATATCTATATGAATGTAATTAAAACTATTTGGCGTTGGGTTATTGCAAGTCCAAACCGTTTACAAATATTTTTTGATCTTCTTCTGCTAGTTTTATCGCCTTTTGTTTTTATCCTATTTATTGGCTTTAATACAGAAGACCTCAGTAAAGACATTTTTATTATTACGTTCATCATCCTCTGCTATACCTACATTACTCGCTGGTTCAGCAAATGGTTTAGTAAAGGCAAAAAATAGTCTCTTATCTTGTTTAACAGCCTCTTTCACGTTTTCAGTAAAGGGGCTAAGTCGCTTGTATTGCAGAAAAAAAACACCTGCACAAGGCAGGTGTAAAATACAATCAGGTCTACAGACGGATGGTGCCTCACTCAACGTTTCGCCCGTTCGTTGATGGTAAGAGGATGAGCTCTTGATCATCTAAGTTGGACAATAGGCACCGATAATCGGCTTTGCGTCATCTCTGGGTTTATGAAGCTTTGCTGTCATAAGAAGTGAGATGAGCATCTACATCTATAATAATGCAGGATGCGTGCCAACTTTTATAAAAGCTATATTTTTGGGCCTATTTTTTTTATTTCTCTCTACCCCTCGGATTGACTCGCTATTTTTAATCATCAATCCAACCTAGCTAGATAATTTCTCTCTATGATTGTCCCTTCTCATATTTCGTTACACCTGCTTGTCTCAATTTAGAGACATCATAAATTCATTATTTATTTTTTCTTATAAATCAATGATTAAAATGTCTCCTTTTGGAGACAAGTAAGTAGAGGGTTGTATCAAGATCACGACACTTATCTTCTTCTCAAGAAAAAACAATAAGTTAAATAGCAATTCTCACAGTTCCAAAATATTACCTGTTTTAAAAAAACTTATGTGAAAACACAATCAACAAAAGTGATCCAACTGAAGGGGAAAGAAAAGAAGTTTTGACAAAGAAGCCAATAAAAAGACCAGGCAATAAAAAGCAAAAACCCCGCTATTAAGCGGGGTTCTTTAAATTGGTCGGCGAGAGAGGATTCGAACCTCCGACCCACTGGTCCCAAACCAGTTGCGCTACCAAGCTGCGCTACTCGCCGAAATTTTTGTAGTACTGATTTTTATAGCATTAGTTATCTTTTTTCGTGGTGCGAAAGGGGGGACTTGAACCCCCACGTCCATAGGACACTAACACCTGAAGCTAGCGCGTCTACCAATTCCGCCACCCTCGCAATGTCACAAAAAAAATGGGGTGGCTAATGGGACTCGAACCCACGACAACTGGAATCACAATCCAGGGCTCTACCAACTGAGCTATAGCCACCATAACTTCACTTTTTTCAAAGCGTTGCTATTCTACTACATACAACGTCATTTTGCCAACCGTAGCGGCGTACTAAAAATGGTGCGCCCGACAGGATTCGAACCTGAGACCTCTGCCTCCGGAGGGCAGCGCTCTATCCAGCTGAGCTACGGGCGCTTAACGCCGTTGCGGGAGAGGATAGTACGGATTTATCCTCTCGCTGTCTAGTCCTTTTTGAAATAAAAATATCGATTGCTTGCCTTTTATCCATTTCGCTGAGAAAGAGAGCATATTCACCCCCTCAGACAACCAATTTCCGCTAAAAATACCCCAAAATACTTTAGCTAGTCCTGTTGATTTTCTCTATTCACCCAGCGAATTAAAAAATAAAGAACCGAAACCACCAATAAAAATATTGCCCCTACGATTAATGACAAGCGTGTATCTGGGTTAATCGCCATTCCAATCAACACACAAGCCAGAAAAAGTAATGTGGCATAATTCACCCATGGAAATAGTATCGACTTGAAAGTGTGCCCCTCAAGCTTTTCTTTATTTTGCTGGCGAAAGCGGATCTGGCTAGTAAGAAGCACTAACCATGGCACCATCCCCGGCAAAACACTAGCACTATATACATACACAAATACCTTCTCAGGGTTTGGAATAATATAGTTGAGACTAGAGCCTGCAACCAGACACAAGATAGTAAAGCCCACACAACGCCCAGGAACGCCATTTTTTGTGAGTTTTAAAAATGAACTTGGTAATTGTTTATTTTGTGCCAATGCGTATAGCATCCGCCCACCGCTATACATACCGCTATTGCAACCTGATAACGCAGCGGTCAACACCACAAAATTGATGACTGCTGCCGCAGAGACAATACCAACTTTTGCAAAGGTCAAAACAAATGGGCTTCCTTGTTGACCCACTTCAGTCCAAGGAAAAAGCGTAACAACGATAAAAATCGCCCCTACATAAAAAATCAAAATACGCCATAAGATATTATTAATGGCTTTTTTCAACGTGACTTTGGGGTTCTTCGCTTCCCCTGCTGTAATCCCTACTAATTCAACACCCTGATATGAAGCTACAACAATGCACAAAGCAAATAGAAAACCTTTCCAGCCGCCAGCAAAAAAGCCCCCATGCTCTGTTAAGTTCCCTAAACCGATAGGTTCAAAGTTATTACCAATACCAAAGAATATTAGCCCTAAACCAATCAAAATCATGACCACAATCGTGGTGACCTTGATCATAGCAAACCAAAACTCTAATTCCCCATACAAACGTACAGCCGCTAAGTTTGCTAAAGCAACTAATACCACTGCAATAATAGCAAAAACCCATTGTGGTACCTCAGGAAACCAGTATTCCGCATAAAAACCGATTGCGGTGATTTCTGAGATCCCAACGGCAACCCACATAAACCAATAACCCCAAGCAGTCAGGCATCCCCAAAATGGGCTAAGGTATTTATAACCAAAAGAAGCAAAAGACCCCGTGACAGGCTCAAGAAATAGCATCTCTCCCATCGAGCGCATGATGAAAAAAACAAAAATACCCGCGATGATATAGGCTAATAGAACAGAAGGCCCTGCCCATTTTAACGTGCTGGCTGAGCCCATAAACAGCCCAACACCAATGGTTCCACCAAGTGCAATAAGCTCGATATGGCGAGCTTCTAGCCCACGCTGAAGTCCCTGTTGTGGATTTTCCATAAATACCCCTGTCAAAAATTACCATGGTTAAATTACAGCGTTAATTAAAGCTTAGTAGTCATCACCACTGTAATCAGTCGAAAAATGTCAGTTAGGCAAATTTTAAAAACATATTGTGAGGAAAATTGAGCACAAACCGACGTTATTGCTTTAATTTTTGAGGGATTATAGAAATATTTGAAGAAAGAGACCAGCAATTACGCAAGTCTCTTTATTGGAAGAGTTACAACTTACCACCGTAATAGTAGCCTAAAAATTTCAGCAGCTTAAATTGACGAGTGATCCGTGATGGCTGCGATAACAAACGATACAACCATTCTAACCCTAAGTTTTGCCATACTTTAGGGGCGCGTTTGACATGACCAGTAAACACGTCATAAGTACCTCCCACGCCCATATACAAAGCTTCAGGGTGTACCTGTCGGCAGTCACGCATGAAAATTTCTTGCTTTGGAGAGCCCATTGCAACAGTCACTATTTTCGCACCGCTCGCATGGATACGTTCAAACAACGCATCCCTTTCTTCTGCAGTAAAATAACCGTTTTGAGACCCGACAATATTCACGTTCCACTGAGCGCGAAGCTTACTTTCTGTCTGCTCTAAAATTTCAGGTTTCCCACCGACTAAAAAAACGGGAGTGCCTTCTTTTCCTGCTCTTTCCATCAGGCCTTCCCACAAATCGGCACCTGCAACACGAGAAACGTCCGCTTGTGGGTATTTACGGCGAATAGCACGTACGATACTAATACCATCAGCATACAAGTACTCTGCTTGGCCTAGTAAGGTATTTAACGCGGTATCTTTTTCAGCGATCATCACTTTTTCCGCATTAATCGCAACTAGTGTTCCCGTTTTGGTTTCTCCATCTGCAAACAAATAATCTAAAAAATGGGCCATATTTTTGAAGCCCCAAATATTATGACCACGAATGCAATATTGTGGAACGGATGAAGCCTGAGTTGATAACGGTTCCATGATACTCCTTTAGCGACTTTCACGCTGTTGGCTTCTCAAAAGAGAAGCTGTTTTTATGCGGATAAGCCCCGCAGTTTCAAATAGCCAATACAATAATTTTGCTAAAATCAGACAAAGTCCAAATATTAAGCAGAAGAAAACCACTCGTGAGACGAAAGAATCGACCCCTTCTCGCGCTAAAACAATAATGTTAAAGATGGCGCCGAAGCAAAAGGCCTGCATAATGGCGGCTTTATAACGGTTAGGTTCTTTTAGGCTCATGCCATAAATCCAGTCAAACCATTTTATAATTAAGCCAACGGCTATCGCGCCCAGCGGAATAAAAATCACACCGCCCATCACGACCAAAGAGCCGATAAGCGTCGGTGAAATCGCCAGTCCTGAGTGATTATTTAGCACTTCCCACGTAAAATAATTAGCAGAGTTCAAAACGGTATCTGGCCGTTCTGGCCAAACCCAAGATGGGATAAAGACATAGAAGTCACGGATAATTGGCGCAAGGCCTTGGAAATCCATTTCATCATAATGGCTGAGTAGCAGAGCCAAGTTTTCCCACGGTGAGAAAGTATCTCGGGTCAAATATAAAAAAGTGTAATAAGCTTCTGCTCCGTTCACATCAAGGCCATAACGTTTAAGAGCAAGCCAGAACATACCAACAATACTAGCTACCCCTGCTGCAGCTAGCATCCACAAGGTGATCCAACCACGCACGATACCGATGAATAAAAACAAAGCAAAAGCGATGATAATATTCGCTCTTGTTCCACCCACGATAACATACGTTAAAAAGCCAAAGGCAACGGTACTCACAAGGAAGAATACCCAACGCTTTTGGGTTGGTCGTAAGAAATAAACGATCAACATCGCAGGAATAAAGAAATAGAAAAAGCGTTTTAGTGCGACACCGGACACTTGGCTAGAAAAGATTTGGCTATAAGATTTCAACTTAAACAATAAGAAACCATTTTGCATGAAGAAGATACCAACTGTTACTACAGCTATTAATATCAACAGCATACACGTTAGATTGGTTTCAACTTTGTTCATGCTAAACAGAGCACGCCCTGATACCTCTGTACGCTTCGAAATCCGCGTTTTATAGGCAACGTAATAGATTGCATAAAAGCTGGTCGCAGCTAACTGTGCATAAAGCAAATAATCCGCCGGTACCACTGCGACATCAAATTGGAATACCAAAGCGCAAGTTAGCGGAAAGCCAAAATAAAATGTTAATAAATACAACATTGAAAAGAAAATATTGAAATTAAAGCGAACACGCACAAACTCTTTATAAAGCAAAGTACCAATAAAAATAATTGATATCAGGTAGACAAACGCTAAGCCACCTAATTCTGCATGTGTCATGCTCGCTCCTCCGCGGCACTGAGAACATCTTTCCAACCCTCAGTGAAATTAGGAGCAAAGAATTCAATATGTTGTTTATCAAGTAAGCTCATTTGACGTTGAGCCTCATCCACCAGCGAGGTTGTCAGTTCATCACCATAGAAAAATACAGGTACATTCTGCGCAGTTAAATCCTGCCAAAATGTATTTTGCCTGCTTATCACAAATGGAACCCCAAACTGGATAAGTAAACAGACCGTCCCCACACCTTGTTGGCGATTAAAAATAAAATAGCCAAGGTCACAAGACTTCAGCAAATTAAGGTAATCATCAAATTCCATACGGTCTTTTAGAATTTGCACTTGCCCTGCGGTGAACTCACTGTTTGCTGCTTGTTCGACTTGCTGTATATAACCTTGGTTATTCGCTGGGTAGCCCATTGGGACAATAACGTTAACCTTATCGCCAAATTGCTGTTTAATCGCGCTCAGAGCCTCTACATGGCGATTAGAACGATCACCTGAGTTACCGAGTAAGATAGTTAATTGCTCACCTTCACGGGGCTTACGCTCAGTAATCGTCAATGCAGGGTCCATTCGAGTCGGAAAATACAAGACCGATGCAGGCACTTTCGGATTCGATTGATGGAAATAACACAAATCGCCACGTGTTGCCCCAACATGGCCGACTTTTTTCTGAGCCAAACGGCGCAGAATATAAAACAATTTAAACTTTAATGAGTTAGATTCCTCATAAAGATCAGCACCCCAAATATGCCACCAAAACTGATGGGATTTAATTTGGCCAAATAGCAATGCTAGCCAAATTGGTGCGTTAAATTGCCCATGGAAGAAAAACCGGGTCCGACGCTCAGCTTTTGCCCGCTGGATCACGCAATTAGCAACCGACTTTTTACTACTAAAAACTTCTATTTCGAGCTGTGGATATGCGTCAGCAAGCTGCGCATCATCACTTACGACCATAAAATGCGGTTTTGTTGACGGTGCCATTTCTTGGCAAATTACGTTATTAAAAAACGTCAATACCGTCTGATTATGGTGTGGGAGGTTTGATCCCAGTACATGTATTAAGGTTGTCATGCTCGCCTACGGTAAATCAAAAATACGCAACAACAGAGAGTAAAATATACAATATAGGTGGCCATATATGCCTGCGTGGCCCCAACAGCGCCATGCTCTGGAATAAACCAATGTGCAAAAACCATCAATAGCACAAACTGGCTCACTTCAGTTAAAACATAAAAACGTAATGCGGCTTTGGCAATCACTAGATAGCCGAATACATAAGCCCCTACTTTCAGTACATCTCCAACTAACTGCCAAGCAAAAAGGTCTCTCATTCCTATAAATTTTTCAGAGAATAGCAACCAAATCGCAAAGTCACGCAATAACCAAACTGTGAAACTCACTGCGGCCACTGCGGGTAAGACAAACTTCAATGCTTTGATGATCTCTGCTGAGATTTCACTTTTATGCTGCAAACGAGATAATGTTGGCAGCAAATAAACCGAAAATGTGGCGGTAATAAACTGTAAATAGGCATCAGAGATAGTAGTAACCCCTGTCCATAAGCCAACGTCATCCCAACTATAGGTTTGGGCCAGTAAATTTCGCATCATGATATAGGCAACTGGCAAAGTCACCGCAGTTAACATTGCCATGACGGTAAATTTACCCAAATTAGTCGCAATCGCTTTGTCCCATGCAGGTTTTAGCGATGACAACGCAAACTGTTTGCGTTTAATAACCATACCAGCCGCAGGTAATACGACCAATGCTGGCACCAATGCTAACCCTGCGAGTGCCCCTTCGTAGCCACCCACTAAATAGCATAAATAATAGGCAAAAACCCCAATTATGCTACCTAAAATAATCGCTAATGCATTAGCAGATGCGTCCCTATAGCCTTTTAGAATAGCCAAGAAATAATTTGAATAACCTATCCCCATTTGAATCAAGGCAACTACTTGAATAACAGAGCTATATTTCTCACTATCAAATAGCGCTACACTAATTGGCACACTGCAAAGTAAAAAAACAATCGCCAATAAGGTCGAAAAACCAAGGATAATCGTTGATGACGTCCCGAGTACTGCACGCAGTTTCTGTGGGTCTTGATGATGTTCCGCCACATATTTTGTGACACCATTAAAGATCCCTGCACCAGATAGTACCCCTAGTACCGTAATTAACTGACGGAAATTCCCCGCCAGCCCGACGCCACTAGGGCCAAACGAGACAGCAAATAATTTGACAATTAACAGGCCTACCCCAATTTTAATTAGGGTAGAGCCAGCAGTCCAAACCGATGCTTTAGCTAACGACATTAGGCAAAGAACGCTTTGATTCGCTCAATGACGACTTGTTGCTCGTCATCCGTCATATTGTAAAACATCGGTAAGCGTACTAAACGGTCACTTTCAGACGTTGTATATTGGTCTTCACCATGAAAACGACCAAACTCCAAGCCCGCAGGGCTCGTGTGCAATGCCACATAATGGAATACAGTCAAAATACCGTGAGATTTCATATAGTCATTAAACGCCGTACGCTCTTCCACATCCTTAAGCTTAATGTAGAACATATGGGCATTATGTTTCATACCTTCCGGTACTGTGGCTAAAACTAAACGCCCTGCTTCTGCCAGAGGTCGTAGCGCGTCGTAATAACGTTGCCAAAGCAGTAAACGGCGATCATTAATTTTGTCAGCTTCTTCTAATTGAGCCCACAAGTAAGCAGCTTGTAAGTCGGATAACAGATAGCTTGAGCCAATATCACGCCAAGTATATTTATCGACTTGCCCACGGAAAAATTGGCTACGATTGGTCCCTTTTTCACGGATCACTTCAGCACGATTGATTAAATCTTTATCATTTATCAATGTTGCCCCACCCTCACCACCCGAAGAGTAGTTTTTGGTTTCATGAAAACTATAGCAACCGATATGGCCAATGGTACCCAGCGCTTTACCTTTGTAGGTTGACATCACACCTTGTGCGGCATCTTCAATAACGAATAAATCATGCTTTTTGGCAATGTCCATGATGGTATCCATTTCACAGGCTACACCTGCGTAATGAACTGGCACGATTGCTCGCGTACGCTCTGTAATCGCCGCTTCAATTTTAGTTTCATCAATATTCATTGTGTCTGGACGGATATCAACAAAAACAATTTTTGCGCCGCGCAGCACAAATGCGTTAGATGTCGATACAAACGTAAAACTAGGCATGATCACTTCATCGCCCGGCTTAATATCGATTAGAATCGCCGCCATCTCTAATGAAGCAGTACAAGAGGGTGTTAATTGAACTTTCGGGCAGTCAAAACGTTTTTCCATCCACTCTTCACAACGTTTAGTAAAACCACCGTCACCACACAGTTTGCCACTTTCCATGGCTTGTTTCATATACTCTAATTCAGTACCTACAATTGGCGGTTTATTAAATGGAATCATGTTGTCCCCTGTATAACCAATATGCAGTGCTTGCAATGGCAGCACCACTACGTGAATAAAGATTTAATGCAGCAACATTACTGATTTGAGTGGCAACATTTAACTGTCTTTTTTGGTGTTGTACACACCAATCAAATGCGGCTGACATCAACTTACGACCCACTCCTTGCCCTATCGCTTCTGGCACTTTCGCTAACAGCCCAATACGTGCTGTGTCTGCATCAAGATGGCGTAAACTCACAAACCCTAAAATTGTGCCAGATGCGTCTTTAACTAATAAACAAGTGTGATCAAACGTACCAAGTACTGATTTTTCTATCCATAAAGCATAAAACCGCCCGCTATCACCTTCATTATACCAAGGTGCTCGGAAGCGACTTTTGCTAAAGACAGAAGCAGCAGCTTGTTTCAGTGCAGGGATATCATCCACTTGCGCTGTAACAATATTATCTGCCGCTGTTAAACCTGCTTTAAGATAAGCATTTTCTGTGCCAATAGTGAGAGCAAAGTCAATTTCACCTTCAACAAAAGAAAACCCCATACTTGCTAAGTCATCGATTAGCCCCGTTTCAGACGCCGTGACTTTAGCCTGTACGATATCAAACTTATCCATTTGATAAGCAAGAATAATATTGGAGTTTTCCCCCGTGAAATTTAATTTTGCGGTCGAGCGTTGAAAAAAATCGCTCTCCCATTGCAAACTATCAATACTGGCGCGGACGGACACGTAATAAATCCTCTAAGTATTGCCCATAACCGGTTTTTTTCAGTTGCTCTGCTGAAGCCTGAACTTGCTCATCAGTAAGCCAGCCATTACGCCATGCTATTTCTTCTAAACAAGCAACTTTAAAACCTTGACGTTTTTCAACAGTTTGTACAAATGTGCCCGCTTCAATTAAGCTGTCATGCGTACCAGTATCTAACCAAGCAAAACCTCGTCCTAATAGCTCAACATTCAACTCACCGCGTTCTAAATACATTTGGTTAATTGAAGTGATTTCTAATTCACCACGCTCAGAAGGTTTTACTTGCTTAGCAAATTCAACGACTTGTTGGTCGTAGAAGTATAACCCTGTAACAGCCCAATTAGATTTTGGTTTTTTAGGTTTTTCTTCGATGGAGAGCACTTTAAAATCATCAGTAAACTCCACCACACCAAAACGTTCAGGGTCCATGACTTGGTAGCCAAATACGGTTGCCCCCTGCTGCCTTTGCGCGACTGTTTTTAATTTCGGGCTAAATGAATGACCAAAGAAAATATTGTCACCCAGCACTAAGCAACATGAATCCCCATTGATAAATTCTTCACCAATAATAAAGGCTTGTGCTAAACCATCCGGTGATGGCTGCTCCGCATAGCTCAACTCAATACCAAATTCATGTCCATCACCTAATAAGCGTTTGAACATGGGTAAATCGTCAGGTGTCGAGATAATTAAAATCTCACGGATCCCCGCTAGCATCAGTACTGATAGCGGGTAATAAATCATGGGCTTATCGTAGATAGGCAATAACTGTTTAGAAATGCCACGAGTGATTGGGTGCAATCGCGTCCCCGACCCTCCTGCTAATATAATACCTTTCATACTTTCACCTAATTGCCAAGACCTAAGCGCTCGCCGGCATAGGAACCATCTTGCACACGACGCCACCAGGTTTCGTTATTCAAATACCACTGCACGGTTTTGCGAATGCCAGACTCAAATGTTTCTTGGGGCTTCCACCCCAATTCACGCTCAATTTTTTCAGCATCAATCGCATAACGCATATCGTGGCCCGGCCTATCTTTCACATAGGTAATGAGATCACGGTAGTGAGCAACGCCTTGTGGTTTCTGTGGTTGTAGCTCTTCCAATAACTCACAAATCGCTTCTACCACTTCGATATTACGGCGCTCATTATGCCCGCCGATATTGTAAGTGGTGCCCGGTTCAGCTGTTGTTGCCACTAAATGCAATGCACGAGCATGGTCCTCAACAAATAACCAATCACGAATTTGCTCCCCCTTACCGTATACAGGTAATGGCTTGCCCGCTAATGCATTGAGAATAATTAATGGGATCAATTTCTCAGGGAAATGATATGGACCATAATTATTCGAGCAATTAGTGATCATGGTTGGTAAACCATAAGTCCTTTCCCATGCCCTTACCAAATGGTCACTCGATGCTTTAGACGCAGAATATGGGCTACTTGGTGCATAAGGTGTTGTTTCAGTGAAGAACCCTTCTGGGCCTTCTAAATCGCCATACACTTCATCAGTGGAAATATGATGAAAGCGGAATGCAGCTTTTTTTTCTTCATCCAATGCAGACCAGTAGGAACGCGCGGCTTCTAACAGTGTGTAAGTCCCTACTATATTGGTTTCAATAAATGCAGCAGGGCCATCAATGGAGCGATCAACATGGCTTTCAGCAGCCAGATGCATGACTACATCTGGTTGATATTGTTCAAATACTTTGTCTAGTGCCGTTCTATCACAAATGTTCACTTGCTCAAAAGCATAGCGGGGGTGACTGGCAACAGCCGCTAAGGACTCTAAATTGCCAGCATAAGTTAAACAATCAACCACGACCGCACTGTCGCCAGTGTTCTCAATGATGTGACGAACAACCGCAGAACCGATAAACCCTGCGCCCCCAGTAATTAATATGCGTTTCAACGCCACACTCCTTTTGTATCAACAACCCATTTTTGTGGAATAGCTGAACCTTGAATACCTTTAAACATATTGTGATCAACTAACATGAGGATCACATCCGCTTCATTAACGGCTTGTTCAATCGATACTAATTCAGAAATACCTTTTAAAGAGGTTGGTAATTCATGGATATGAGGCTCAACCGCATAGGTTTTACCCGGGTTCCAGTTCGCCACCATTTTAGTAATGTGCATCGCTGGGCTTTCACGTAAGTCATCAATATTCGGTTTAAAAGATAAACCGAAGCACGCAATCGTCACTTCGTTGGCTTTTTTACCCGTTTCCACTAAACAATCTGCAACCGCAGCTTTTACTTGATCAACTACCCAAATAGGCTTGCCATCATTGACCAAGCGCGCCGTATGAATTAAGCGGGATTGTTTTGGATTTTGCGATACGATAAACCATGGGTCAACTGCGATGCAGTGCCCTCCAACACCCGGTCCCGGCTGAAGAATATTAACGCGAGGGTGGCGATTAGCGAGGCTAATTAGTTCCCACACATTGATATCTTGTTCAGCACAAATCAATGATAATTCGTTTGCAAAAGCGATATTAACATCACGGAAGCTATTTTCCGTTAGTTTACACATTTCAGCTGTTCTAGAGTTGGTAATAACACATTCACCTTCAAGGAAAATGTTATACAACTCACTGGCTCGTAGGGAAGATTTTGGCGTCATTCCACCCACGACACGGTCGTTTTTAATCAATTCGACCATGACTTGCCCCGGTAATACACGCTCAGGGCAATATGCAACATCGATATCTGCCTCTTCACCAGCTTGATGAGGGAAAGTTAAATCAGGACGAGCCTCTGCCATCCATTGTGCCATTTGCTCAGTCGTTCCCACTGGGGATGTCGACTCAAGGATCACTAAATCGCCTTTTTTCAGCACTGGAGCGACCGACTCTGCCGCAGCCCTAACATAAGTGAGGTCAGGCTCATGCTCACCTTTAAACGGTGTTGGCACAGCAATAAGATAAGCATCGGCAGGCTGTGGTGTAGTAAAGGCTTTCAGGTGACCTTCTTCAACGGCTTTTTTCACCACAACATCCAGCTCAGGTTCGACAATGTGGATTTTCCCCTGATTAATGGTGTCAACGGCGTGTTGATTAACATCTACACCAACCACTTGCTTTTTACGTGATGCAAAGGCTGCTGCTGTCGGTAAACCAATATAACCAAGGCCAATAACAGAAATAGTTTCAAAACTCATAATTTCACCTGATTACCTTTTAATGCTGCAAGAATAC
This sequence comes from Providencia sp. 2024EL-00732, assembly GCF_044006275.1. NCBI lineage: Bacteria > Pseudomonadati > Pseudomonadota > Gammaproteobacteria > Enterobacterales > Morganellaceae > Providencia > Providencia sp. 2024EL-00732. The sequence goes on from NZ_JBIPDG010000010.1 coordinate 169,510, forward strand.
GCTGACATGCATGACCATCCCCATACGGGTTATGTGCGCGGCTCATTTCATGATATTCCGCGTCATCTGTCAGTAACCGATTAACTTCTTCCACAATTTTTTGTGTATCTGTCCCCACAAGGCGAACTGTACCTGCATCAACTGCTTCAGGGCGTTCTGTGGTGTCTCTCATAACCAAAACCGGCTTACCGAGAGAAGGAGCTTCCTCTTGAATACCGCCAGAATCCGTCAAAATCAAATAGGAATGATTCATCAAGTAAACGAACGGTAAATATTCTTGAGGGCTAATTAAAATAATATTATCAATGTCATGCAATATACGTTTAACTGGTTCACCCACATTAGGGTTCAAGTGAACTGGGTAAACAACTTGGACATCTGGGTGTGCTTGGGCAATCTCTGCTAATGCATGGCAAATACGTTCAAAACCACCACCAAAACTTTCGCGACGATGGCCTGTAACTAAAATCATTTTTTTGTTTGGGTCAATAAATGGATAATTAGCTGCCAATTTTTCCATCATATACTGGTCGCTCATCACTTTATCGCGCACCCACAATAGTGCATCAATAACCGTATTACCCGTGACAAAAATATGGCTATCAGGGATTGACTCTTTTAATAGATTTTGGCGCGAATTTTCAGTTGGAGCAAAATGATACATGGCCAAATGGCCTGCAATTTTACGGTTTGCTTCTTCAGGCCACGGTGAATAAAGATCACCAGTGCGTAACCCAGCTTCAACATGCCCGACTGGGATACGATGATAAAATGCGGCGAGGCTAGTCGCCATCGTTGTTGCTGTATCTCCATGAACCAAGACAACATCAGGTTGGAAATCAGCAAAGACAGCTTTTAACCCCTCGAGAATACGGCATGTAATATCGGTTAAATCTTGCCCAGGTTTCATAATATTGAGATCATAATCGGGAGTGATCTCAAACAGTTTCAGTACTTGATCTAGCATTTCACGATGCTGAGCGGTGACACATACTTTTGCTTCAAAAAATTCATCCGCAGCAAGTGCATGAACCAACGGTGCCATTTTAATAGCTTCAGGCCGTGTGCCGAATACAGTCAATACTTTCACAGTGACTCTCTTATATTTATCTTTCGCAGTGTGCTGCTTTTGTAATCTTAATGACTTCATAATGCCACTGATGAAAACATCAGTGGCATATCCCAAAATCAAGATGGGCGACGGCGAGCAAGTACCACTCCGGCACCAACTAACAACCCTATGGCTCCCCAAAGAACCATCATAAAGGCTCGACGAGGACTATCGCGTTTTACGGGGTCTTCAGGAGTCCGCAGGTAGCGATATGCTTGGAAATTATCTTGGAGAGTTGGTCCTACGCTCAATGTTGATAACATGGCAATATTTTGATCATAATCGGTATCATGATCAGGACCTGTAGCTTTCAATGTTTCAATTTGTGCCTGTAATAATGGGGCACCTAACATGAACATTTTAGAGTCAGGGAGTTCATCCACTGGTGTTGTACTTTGATTACGCACAATACCTTGTTTTTCCGCGACTTTAAGTGCTTGTTCTAAGACATTCAGACGTCTTTCATAAGCCGCGTTGGCAACCATATCTTCACGCTTAACTAAGGCTTTCATGGATTGCATTTTAGTTGCCCAAGTACCTTTAATTTCATCGTTCAGGTTCGTTGTTGCGCGTTGATTCGCAAACTGAGTGTACTGGCGCAATAATTGATTCGCATCTGCTGATGTTTCAGCCACTAACTTAATACTATCTGTTAGGTTTTTGATTTCATCGGCGGGAGTAAATTCAATATTATTGATGAGTTCATCCAATAATGCAGCATCCGCTTTTGGGTCATTTTCCAAGCGTTGCTTATAGTAATCAGTACTCAACCAAAATTGACGGCGTGTATCATAAGAACCAAGTTGTTTTGTAAACTCTTGGTATGCTTCTTTTGCGATCGTCGGTAATTGCCCTTCTTGCCCGGTATTATTTATACGGGAATCGAGGTTGCGCAGAAATTGCTGCTGAGAGTAATAGCTTCCCAGATTATTTACAGTTGGTAAATCCGTGATTGCGGTTGCGCTCCACTTGGGTTGCATAAAATAAGATGCTCCCAATGCAATTGCAGCAAAAATAACTGCAAATGCAATGATCCAAATTTTGCCTTGCCACAATGAGCGGCATAAACCACGGATATCCAATTCCGGCTCTATTGGTGTTTGATGCTGACTCGGTTGTGTTTCTGAGTTATTCACTGCACAGAACCTCTATTTTCGTTTTGTCGTTACCGTACTGCACCTCGACGGACTCTACGTCTAACTCGTTTAATAAAACGGGCGACTTTCCAAGCTCGTTTGATGCAATAACCATACATCATAAATACAAGCAAAAATAATGCCAACATTACCCACTCTGGTACAAATGTTAACCTTTCGCCAATAATTCCGATACATGCCAAGATAGCTGCAGATAAAGTAATCAATACAAATGCACCTTTTGGCGTGAAACCGGAACGCATAATCAAATGATGAATATGTTGGCGGTCTGGTGAGAATGGACTCATACCTTTACGAATTCGGCGATACATAATGGCAACCATATCCATTAATGGGATCGCAATAATCCATAAAGCTGTTACTGGGTTAATAGGGTGAACTTCTTCCTGAGTTGAAGCGACTAAGATCCAAATAATGGTGAAACCGATCAAAGTACTTCCTGCATCCCCCATAAATACTTTAAAACGACGCCCTAATACGCCTAAATTTAACAGAATATAAGGAAGGATAGCTGCAATAAAGGCAAAACACCAAAAGGCTAATGCAAAATTACCATTTTGATAAAGTAAAAAGCCGAGTGCCCCAAAGGAAACCGAAGATAACCCCCCAAGTAACCCATCAATACCATCAACCATGTTAAATGCATTGATTGCAGCCCATACGGCAAAGAGAGTGACAATATAACCAAATGGACCAAGAACGAGTTCCCATGGCCCAAATGCATGGCCTAATGATTCAAGTTTTAGCCCTGCTGCTGTCATCATAACAACCGCAACAATAGCTTGGATCCCTGCCCTTAATTTTACACTGATATCAAACCTATCATCTAGCGCACCGATAAAGACCAATAAACCTGCACAACTGATATACAGCCATTTATGAGGTATATACTCTTCAGTTATATAAAACGCAAAACAGATCCCAAAGAAAACGGAAATTCCCCCAACAAGAGGAACTAATCCTACGTGCTTTTTCCTGAAGTTAGGCTTATCAACTAACCCGATTTTTATCGCAACAACTCGGGCCAGAAAAATAAAGGCTAACGAAAACAAGAAAACGTAGAAGAGGTTGGTTACAAAGTGTATGGTGTCCACTGTTCGACTCTCTTAATCTTTATATTTAACTTTCAAAACTAAATTTTTTTTGGTGAATGCCGATAAGTAAGCAAGCGCCAATGCATTATCATCTTGGCAATAAAATCCGCTATAAGACGAATCTTCATTCGTACAAAGACTCCTATAACATTATCAATATACACACTACACGTGTGTTTTTAATTCGATAACGAAACATTTCCAAGTTTATACTTTATAGCTGCAATATGCATGCCATAAAATCAATACGCTAAAATAGAGTTAATCAATTGACCATTAAATAATCATTTAAAGATTAAATAATAAAACGCCCTAAATAAATTTAATTTCAATCACAAAAATATATAAAACCAATTAATTTCTTTAAATTCAATGGACTAAAAGAAACCCATTGTTTTGTATGTCTTTAATTATTGTAGCGTAGAGAATATACACTTGTTTAACTAATACAGCGTGTAAATAAAGAAATAAAACATAGGGTTAATTTATCTAAACTAACACCATACAACAATAAATATCATTTATAGCTTATTTTATAACTTCATTTTTTGTATTCAGCAAAGATATGGGTGCAAAAAAATAGGTGCCAATAATGGCACCTATTTATAAGATTTGAAAATCTTAGCTGCTATGCTCTTTTCATGAAGTCAAAAAACTCTTCATTTGTTTTAGTCATTGCGAGTTTACTAATGAGGAACTCCATCGCATCGATTTCACCCATAGGATGAATAATCTTACGTAAGATCCACATTTTTTGTAGCTCATCTTGCGACGTCAGCAACTCTTCTTTACGGGTACCAGAGCGGTTGTAATCGATAGCAGGGAATACACGTTTTTCTGCAATCTTACGAGAAAGATGCAATTCCATGTTACCTGTACCTTTAAACTCTTCATAGATAACTTCATCCATTTTAGAGCCGGTATCGACTAACGCAGTCGCAATGATTGTTAGGCTTCCACCTTCCTCAACGTTACGAGCAGCACCAAAAAAGCGTTTTGGGCGATGTAATGCGTTGGCATCAACCCCACCGGTTAATACTTTACCGGATGAAGGAACGACGGTGTTATATGCACGAGCAAGACGCGTAATGGAATCAAGTAAGATAATAACGTCTTTTTTATGTTCAACCAGACGTTTAGCTTTTTCAATCACCATTTCAGCAACTTGAACGTGACGTGCAGCTGGCTCATCAAAAGTCGAAGCAATAACTTCACCTTTAACTAAACGCTGCATCTCTGTCACTTCCTCTGGACGCTCATCAATAAGCAGTACCATCAGAACGCAATCAGGGTGGTTATGTGCAATGTTTGCTGCAATATTTTGCAGTAACATTGTTTTACCTGCTTTAGGTGGAGCCACGATCAAACCACGTTGCCCACGACCGATTGGTGCAGCTAAATCCAGTACACGCGCAGTTAAATCTTCCGTAGAACCGTTACCGCGTTCCATACGCAGACGACTATTGGCATGTAATGGTGTTAAGTTTTCAAAAAGGATTTTACTGCGGGCATTTTCAGGTTTGTCGAAGTTAACTTCGTTGACTTTCAGGAGGGCAAAATAGCGTTCACCTTCTTTAGGAGGACGAATTTTTCCTGAAATTGTGTCACCTGTACGTAGGTTAAAACGGCGGATTTGGCTAGGAGAAACGTAGATATCATCAGGACCTGCGAGGTAAGAACTATCAGCTGAACGGAGGAAACCAAATCCATCCTGCAATATTTCCAGTACGCCGTCGCCGAAAATATCTTCTCCACTTTTTGCATGCTGCTTCAAAATAGAGAAAATAATATCCTGCTTTCTCATACGGGCTAAGTTCTCTAGCCCCATGTTTTCGCCTAACGTAATCAATTCTGATACTGGCGTATTTTTTAATTCGGTAAGATTCATAATGGTGGGTTCTTTAACTCGGGGTAATTCTCGAACTATGAACGTAAATTGACGGCAACTTAATAACTAAGTGCCAGTTTAACTTTATACAGCCCTGTTGGTAACGGATTCATCATACGCTCACAACAATGCATAAAAATTTTTGCTAGTCATTACTAATGATTTTTCTAACATGTGACTACGATTCACCTGAAAGATGTTCGGTATATTATTAGAAACACACACAACATTAGCAATAGTTTTTTGTACATTTAGGACAACATCTATCCCAATATCGCAAATTTAACGCCAGAACCGCATTAAATAACACATTTGAACTGAACGTTAACTTTTCCCAGTTTGTTACTATCCCCTAAGATCTAATAACATTAGATTACATTACTGTAGCTTATGCACTATCTTTAACTAAGATGAAAAACACATTGGAATAAATGATATTGAATGCAGCAGTAGCTTGAACTCAACGTCTAAATTCTCAATTTTCATATTTAAAATCATTGTGTCATCAGTTTTTGATCATTAACAATCATTACGAAACAATTATCACAATACAGAACTAACAAACTAGATATATAAGATAAGAGCAATGGAATACAAAGTAATTCATATGGGTGCTATACGAGGAATAATGATAACTTATCATGCTTAAGTGAAGACGTCTAGCGGCTCTCTAGATAAAATAGATATACCGCTAAACGTTTTGGCTTGTATATAACGATAACTTACAGATTTCCGTCTAGAAATTCTTTCAGTTGCGTTTTTGATAATGCGCCCACTTTGGTTGCAGCAACTTCACCATTTTTGAATAAAAGAAGTGTCGGGATACCACGAATTCCATATTTTGGGGCGGTAGCCGGGTTTTCATCAATATTCAGTTTTGCGATGGTCAATTTGCCTGTATATTCATCAGCAATTTCATCAAGAATAGGCGCGATCATTTTACAAGGACCACACCATGCTGCCCAGAAATCGACGAGAACAGGTGAACTTGCGTTCAAAACTTCAGTTGCAAAACTTGCATCAGTTATATGTATAATTTTATCGCTCATGTTGTACTCCAAAAATTCATCTTTTGCAGACTTAGTGTAACATTATTGGCAGCAGTATGCTTTATTTCAAAAGATACACTTTCGTAAACCAACCGTTAACTGATATTCTAACATACTATGAGTAAAGCACACTTGACAGAAAAGAAGTTTTCCGACTTCGCATTGCACCCTAAAGTCATTGAAGCTCTTAATAAAAAAGGCTTCGATTATTGCACGCCAATTCAGGCGTCCACTTTGCCTTTTACTGTCGAAGGCAAAGACGTAGCGGGTCAAGCGCAAACTGGTACAGGTAAAACGTTAGCATTTTTAACGTCTACATTTCATTATTTATTAACTCATCCCGCTATTGAGGGGAAAAAAACTAACCAGCCTCGCGCGCTAATTATGGCACCAACTCGTGAACTGGCAGTTCAGATATACTCAGATGCTAAAGAGCTTGCTGAATATACTGGCCTGAAAATGGGCCTAGCCTATGGTGGTGATGGTTATGATGAACAATTAAAAGTTCTACAAAATGGCGTCGATATTTTAATTGGCACAACGGGTCGTCTTATCGACTATGCCAAACAAAACTACGTCGATTTAAGCGCAATCCAAGTCATTGTTCTCGATGAAGCTGATCGCATGTATGACCTTGGGTTTATTAAAGATATTCGTTGGCTATTTCGCCGTATTCCGGCTGCAACAGAAAGGCTTAACCTGCTGTTCTCCGCAACACTATCTTACCGCGTCAAAGAATTAGCATTTGAACAAATGAATAACCCTGAATATGTTGAGGTAGAACCTTTGCAAAAAACAGGTCATCGTATCAAAGAAGAGTTATTTTACCCTTCTAATGAAGAAAAAATGCGTTTACTCCAAACCTTACTTGAAGAGGAATGGCCGGAACGTTGTATCATTTTCGCTAATACAAAGCATCGTTGTGATGATATTTGGGCTCATTTAGCTGCAGATGGTCACCGAGTGGGGCTACTTACTGGGGATGTCGCACAGAAAAAACGCCTACGTATTTTAGAGCAATTCACACAAGGTAGCCTTGATATTCTCGTCGCAACTGACGTGGCTGCTCGGGGTTTACATATTCCATCTGTAACTCATGTTTTTAACTATGATTTACCTGACGATTGTGAAGATTATGTTCACCGAATTGGTCGTACTGGCCGTGCTGGCGAAAGTGGTTGCTCAATCAGCCTCGCGTGTGAAGAATATGCACTCAACTTACCGGCTATCGAAGAGTATATTCAACACTCAATCCCTGTGAGTAAATATAATAGCGAAGCACTATTGGATGATTTACCGGCACCAAAACGCCGTCATCGTCCTCGCCCTGGGGGCCCTCGCCGCAATTCAAATTCGCCGCGTCGCCACAATGGCCCACGTAATAACCATAAACGTCCAGGCTGAGTAAAAACGATATGCTGAAATCTTCTTCTCTTTATGCTGCCATCGATTTGGGTTCAAACAGTTTTCATATGCTAGTAGTGCGCGAAACTGCTGGCAGCATTCAGGTTATTTCTAGGGTTAAACGCAAAGTTCGGCTTGCGGCTGGGTTAGATAAAAACAACCTTCTTTCTGAACAAGCGATGGAACGAGGCTGGCAGTGTCTGCGCCTATTTTCGGAACACCTACAAGATATTCCGAACACGCAAATTCGAGTCGTCGCCACAGCGACATTACGCTTAGCTAAAAATGCTGACCTATTTATCGAGAAAGCCAGTAATATCCTAGGAAACCCCGTTAAAGTTATTCAAGGAGAAGAAGAAGCTCGCCTAATTTACCAAGGTGTCGCACATACGACAGGCGGCCCTGATCAACGTTTAGTCGTTGATATTGGCGGGGGCAGCACTGAGCTAGTCACAGGGACTGGTGCTAAAGCGGAGCAACTTTATAGCCTTGAAATGGGCTGTGTTACTTGGCTTGAACGCTATTTTAGCGACCGAAGTTTAACAGAAGAAAATTTTTCTGCAGCCCAAACCGCTGCACAAGAAGTCATCGCCCCAATTGCTGACGCCTTAAAAACCCATGGATGGAAAATTTGTGTTGGAGCATCAGGAACAGTCCAAGCAATTCAAGAAATTATGATTGCTCAAGGCATGGATGAATTAATCACCCTCTCAAAGTTACAACAGCTTAAGCGTAAAGCAATTCAATGCCAAAAACTTGAAGAACTTGAAATTGAGGGTTTAACCTTTGAGCGAGCCCTTGTTTTTCCAAGTGGATTATCGATTCTAATCGCAATTTTCGAAGCTTTGGGGATTGATAACATGACACTAGCTGGGGGCGCTCTTCGAGAAGGGCTCGTCTACGGTATGTTGCAATTACCTATCGAGCAAGATATTCGAGCCCGTACTGTTCGTAATATTCAACGCCGCTTCCAAGTTGACATTGAGCAAGCGAGTCGAGTTCGTCAACTTGCGGAGTACTTTTTCCTACAAGTGGCAAAAAATTGGGGGTTAGATACTCGTTGTCGTGATTTATTATCAAGTGCTTGTGCTTTACACGAAATAGGCCTCAGCGTTGATTTCCGTAAAAGCCCTGAACACGCCAGCTATCTAATAACACACCTTGATTTGCCCGGTTTCACCCCTGCGCAAAAACGGTTACTCGCAGCACTATTAAGAAACCAACAAGGCCCTGTCGACTTAGCATCTTTGAGCCAACAAAATGCATTACCCATACAGCAGGCATACTATTTATGCCGTTTACTGCGGCTAGCCATTATTTTTTCTAGCCGTAGACGTGATGATACATTACCAGCTTTAAGACTCAATACGGATGCTAATGGGTTAACAATTATGCTGCCTTATCGTTGGTTAGCAGAGCACCCTTTGCGCGCAGAAAATTTACAGCAAGAAGTCCAATGGCAAGGTTATGTAAATTGGCTATTAGAGCTAGAAGAACGTAATAGTTCAAATTGAGAGTTCTTTCCACACTAGGGGAAACCTAGTGTGGAACCTAATTAATTGTTATTTTCTGTTTTCTTATTTAACCCTAAGCGCGCTTTAATATCTGCTAATGCCGATTGCCCTTTTTGCATACGCTCCTGCGCACTAACCACTTTGCGTTCCTGCTCCCACAACACATCATCCTGAGGTAACTCAAGTAAAAATCGGCTCAGTTCAGGGCGGATTAATTCGCCATATTGCCGACGCTCACGACAATGAGAAAAAAACAGCTCTTTTTGTGCTCGAGTGATCCCTACATAAGCCAAACGGCGCTCTTCATCAATATTATTTTCATCGATACTACTTTGATGTGGCAGTAACCCCTCTTCCATACCAACAAGAAAAACATATGGAAATTCAAGACCTTTAGATGCATGCAATGTCATAAGCTGAACTTGATCGGATTCTTCATCGTCTTCTCCACGCTCCATCATGTCACGTAGCGTAAAACGTGTTACCACTTGGCTCAAAGTCATTGGGTCATTAAGTTCATCGCCTTCAACCATTTCACTCATCCATGTGAACAATTGGTTGACGTTTTTCATTCGCATTTCAGCCGCTTTAGTACTCGTGGATGTTTCATATAACCAGCTTTCGTAATCCATTTCTCGCAATAAATCACGTACAGCAATCAAAGGCTCTCTTTGCGAAGTTTGTACAATTCCATCCATCCAATGTGTAAATCGTTGTAATGCTTCTAAGCCTTTACCTTTTAGTGTTTGCTCTAGCCCCAAATCAAAGCTAGCTTGATATAAGCTTTTACCTCGTTGGTTCGCCCATTCGCCTAGTTTTTGAATTGTCTTGGGGCCAATCTCCCGACGCGGTGTATTCACTATACGTAAAAATGCACTATCATCCTCAGGGTTAGTTAGTACTCGCAAATAAGCTAATAAGTCTTTGATTTCAGGGCGTGAAAAGAATGATGTCCCGCCGGAAATACGATATGGGATACGGTTTTGCATCAACATTTTTTCGAAAATACGTGATTGGTGATTACCACGATACAAAATAGCGTAATCTTTATATTCTGTTTTATTGATAAAATGATGAGCAATCAGTTCCCCAATAACTTTTTCCGCTTCATGGTCTTCATTATTGGCAGTTAAGACTTTTAATGGTGCGCCATATCCTAATTCAGAGAATAACTTTTTCTCAAACACATGGGGGTTATTCGCAATTAAAATATTCGCAGCTTTCAAAATTCGCTCTGAAGAACGGTAATTTTGCTCAAGTTTAATGACATTCAACTTAGGGAAATCTTGGCTAAGTAAAACAAGGTTTTGTGGGCGAGCACCACGCCATGAGTAGATTGATTGGTCATCATCCCCCACAACGGTAAACCTTGCTCGCTTTCCTACGAGTAATTTAACAAGTTGATATTGACTCGTATTGGTATCTTGATACTCATCCACCAGCAAGTAACGGATTTTTTGCTGCCAGCGTTCACGCACTTCTTCATTATGATATAACAACAAAGTGGGTTTGCTGATAAGGTCATCAAAATCCAGCACATTACAGCTTTTTAAATGTAACTCATAGCGGCGATAACACTCGGCAAAATGATGCTCTTTCTCACTACGAGCCTGCCCCACCACCTTTTCTGGTGAAAGAAGATCATTTTTCCAATTAGAGATCGAAGAGATCAGCTGTTGTAAAAGATCCTTATCTTCTTCAAGCAAATCAAAAGTCAGCTCTTTAAGTAGTGCTAGCTGGTCTTGGTCATCAAACAATGAAAAATTGGCTTTAATACCCAATGCCTTATATTCACGTTTAATAATTTCTAGTCCTAATGTATGAAAGGTAGAAATGATCAAACCACGGGCTTCTTTTTTCCCTAATGTTTGAGCAACACGCTCTTTCATTTCGCGAGCCGCTTTATTGGTAAAAGTCACCGCTGCAATTTGCCGAGGTTGATAGCCACACTGGCGAATTAAATGCGCAATTTTATTCGTAATAACACGTGTTTTGCCTGATCCTGCCCCTGCCAATACAAGGCAAGGACCATCGACAAATTCAACTGCCTGTTGCTGGCCTGGGTTTAATCGCATGGTTTTTCTACATCACCTAGTTATTCAAAATGGAACTCGCTACAGATTGTAGCAGAAACCCAACCAACTCTTGAGCAACGATCCCGTCTATTTATAAAAAACAAAAAAACCACACTATTCACTAGAACAATGTGGTTATATCAATAATGCATTTTTCTAAACTATTCGTGTTAGAGGAAGGCGGCAAAGGAGGTTAGCCCAAGGAGCATACATTAGTATGTGACTTGGGTAACCGAGTGCTGCCAACGCACCTATCACGCGAAGAGTGACGAAAAATTAGGTTATCCCAAGGAGCATATATTAAGTATGTGACTTGGGTAACCGAGTGCTGCCAACGCGCCTATCACGCGAAGAGTGACGAAAAATTAGGTTATCCCAAGGAGCATATATTAAGTATGTGACTTGGGTAACCGAGTGCTGCCAACGCGCCTATCACGCGAAGAGTAACGAAAAATGAGTTAGCCGACCGCAATCTTCTTCATATCCGTCATATAACCACGTAATGTCTTACCGATTTTCTCAATAGGATGATTACGGATTGCTTCATTGATATCACGTAACTGCGCGTTATCAGTTCCATTATCAGCAACTGGTTTTGCTAAATCCCCTGCTTGCAATTTAGTCATAAAATCTTTTAGCATTGGAACAACCGCAAATGAGAATAAATAGTTACCGTACTCTGCAGTATCTGAAATAACAACGTTCATTTCATACAGACGCTTACGTGCGATAGTATTGGCAATCAACGGCAACTCATGCAGCGACTCATAATAGGCTGATTCTTCATAGATACCTGCTTCTAACATCGTATCAAATGCTAACTCAACGCCTGCTTTAACCATCGCGACTAACAGAACTCCATGGTCAAAATATTCTTGCTCAGCAATTTTACCTTCATACTCAGGGTAGTTTTCAAATGGTGTTTTGCCGGTCTCTTCACGCCATGTCAGCAAGTTTTTATCATCATTTGCCCAGTCTGCCATCATATCTGATGAGAATTTACCTGAAATAATGTCATCCATATGCTTTTGGAACAATGGCGCCATAATGGTTTTCAGTTGCTCAGATAATGCATACGCACGTACTTTTGCTGGATTCGATAAACGGTCCATCATCAACGTGATACCACCTTGCTTCAGCGCTTCAGTGATAGTTTCCCAACCAAATTGAATCAATTTACCTGCATAACCCGGCTCTACGCCATCTGCAACCATTTTGTCATAACTTAATAACGCACCGGCTTGCAACATACCACACAGGATAGTTTGTTCGCCCATCAGGTCAGATTTAACTTCGGCAACAAATGAAGATTCCAGTACCCCTGCACGATGACCACCTGTTGCTGCCGCCCATGCTTTAGCAATGGCCATACCTTCACCTTTAGGGTCATTCTCTGGGTGAACAGCGATCAATGTCGGAACACCGAAACCACGCTTGTATTCTTCGCGAACTTCTGTACCTGGGCATTTTGGAGCAACCATCACAACAGTAATATCTTTACGGATCTCTTCACCTACTTCAACAATGTTAAAGCCGTGAGAGTAGCCCAGAGCCGCACCTTGTTTCATCATAGGCTGAACAGCACGAACAACAGTAGAGTGCTGTTTGTCTGGCGTTAAGTTAATAACTAAATCTGCTGTTGGGATAAGTTCTTCATAAGTCCCAACTTTAAAGCCGTTTTCCGTTGCTTTACGCCATGAAGCACGCTTTTCACTGATCGCTTCAGCGCGCAATGCATAAGCAATATCTAAACCAGAATCACGCATATTCAGGCCTTGGTTCAGACCTTGAGCACCACAACCGACGATGACGATTTTTTTACCTTTCAGATAACCTGCTTCGTCTGCAAATTCTTCGCGCTTCATAAAGCGACACTTGCCTAATTGAGCCAACTGCTCACGCAAATTCAATGTATTAAAATAATTCGCCATTGTCATACTCCATTGTTCTGTTGTGTTCGTTATGTCAGGCAGTTATTTGCCTGTCGCTCATTCTGAGCGGTTATGGATTTACTATATGCGATGTTTTGCATTGCTTAAATTGATATATTAACAATACAATGTTGCGATATTTGCAACACCATTAATTACTTCATCGAGGGCAAAATGGATATCCGTGATTTAAAGCTATTTTTACATTTGGCGGAGAGCTTACATTTCGGGCGCACCTCTAAAGCGATGCATGTCAGCCCATCAACTCTCTCTAGGCAAATACAGCGCCTAGAAGAGCAGCTTGGCCATCCATTGTTTGTAAGGGATAACCGTTCCGTAAAGCTAACTCAGGCTGGTGAGCACCTGAAACAGTTTGCTCAACAAACATTATTGCAATACCAACAACTTCGACATGCCCTTAACCAACAAAGCCCCTCGCTGAGTGGAGAACTACGTCTATTTTGTTCTGTTACCGCGGCTTATAGCCACTTACCTCAAGTGCTCGATAAATTCCGAGCATTGCACCCTCTAGTGGAAATAAAACTCACAACAGGTGATGCCGCTGATGCAGTCGAAAAGGTCGAAACAAATGAAGCCGACCTTGGTATTGCAGGGAAACCAGAGCGCTTACCTGACAACGTCCGATTCACTAAAATTGGTGAAATCCCACTGGTATTGATTGCGCCATCACTGCCATGTGCCGTACGAACGATGGTAACCGAAGCCGAACCTGATTGGTCAACAGTACCGTTTATCTTGCCCGAGCATGGGCCATCTCGTAAACGTATTGAACTCTGGTTTCGTCGCCACAACATAAACAACCCAGTTATTTATGCAACTGTCTCTGGCCATGAAGCAATAGTGTCAATGGTGGCTCTCGGTTGTGGTATCGCCCTGATCCCCAGTGTGGTTGTCGACAACAGCCCTGAACCAGTCCGTAGCCGTATTTCACAGCTCGATAATATCTCGATGGTCGAACCATTCGAGCTCGGCGTCTGTTTATTAAGCAAACGCCTTAGCGAGCCATTGATTAAAGCCTTTTGGGAACTGCTCCCAGACCAATCAATCTAAAACTTTTTGGTTATCTTGTGGCGCTAGGAAAAAGCGGAAAGACGGATTTCCAGTTTCATCATGATATTCATAACCTAGCGCATCAAGGTGCCGGTCAAAGCGCACTTCCGGCCCAGAAAGTTCGAATGCGGCAAGTACACGCCCGTAGTCCGTACCATGGCTACGATAATGAAATAGCGTTATGTTCCAATATGTTCCGAGTGTTTCTAAGAACTTCAATAATGCCCCCGGAGACTCAGGGAACTCAAAACTGTATAAGCGTTCATCTAGTGGCTTAGAAGGACGACCACCAATCATGTAGCGTACGTGTAGTTTTGCCATTTCATCATCAGATAAGTCATCGACTTCATAACCATTATTTCTGAGTTCTTGGATAATCTCACCACGTTCCCCTTCACGGCCGCTTAAACGCACCCCAACGAAGATACAAGCACGTTCTGGGTCGGCATCCGTATAGCGATAATTAAACTCAGTAATTGACCGATGGCCGAGTAACTGACAAAAACGTAAAAAACTACCTTTTTGCTCAGGGATAGTCACCGCTAACAAGGCTTCGCGTTGCTCACCAATTTCGCAGCGTTCAGAAACATAACGAAGGCCATGGAAATTCATATTCGCGCCAGAAAGAATATGCGCTAATCGCTCACCTTTGATATTGTGCTGCTGAACATACTTTTTCAACCCAGCTAAAGCCAATGCGCCTGAAGGCTCTGCGATTGCGCGGACATCTTCGAAAATATCTTTAAGGGCTGCGCAAATAGAATCACTATCAACAGTTATGACGTCATCAACATATTGTTGGCACAGCCTAAAAGTTTCATCACCAATACGCTTTACTGCAACTCCCTCAGCGAATAACCCAACGCGAGGTAAATCAACAGGATGACCAGCTTCCAATGCCGCTTTTAAGCAAGCAGCATCTTCCGATTCAACACCAATAATTTTAATTTCTGGCATCAACTGTTTGATTAAAACAGCAACACCAGCAATCAAACCACCACCACCGACAGGAATAAAAATACGGTCTAAGTGCGCGTCTTGTTGTAATAATTCCAGAGCAATGGTCGCTTGGCCCGCAATCACAGAAGGGTGGTCAAAAGGCGGGACGAAGGTATAACCCTCTTCTTGCGCCATCGCAATAGCTTTAGCTTTGGCTTCATCAAAATTAGCACCGTGCAAAATAGCCTCACCGCCAAAACTGCGCACTGCATCAACTTTGATATCTGCCGTTGCCACAGGCATAACAATTTTTGCTTTTACACCAACACGGTTTGCTGATAATGCAACACCTTGGGCGTGGTTTCCTGCTGAAGCAGTCACTACCCCTTTAGCTTTTTGTTCTTCTGTTAGGCTAGCGATCATGGCATACGCACCACGTAGCTTAAAGCTATGCACGGGTTGTCTATCTTCACGTTTCACTAAAATTGTATTACCTAAACGCGAAGATATTTTATCCATTTGCTGAAGAGGCGTAACTTGCGCAGCTTCATAAACCGGCGCACTTAGCGCCGCTTTTAAGTAATCCGCTCCAGTTGGAGTTGCGGGTAAGGGTTTTGCTGCAGCCACAATTAGCCTCCCAACTTCGACTTATCACGCACCGCACCTTTATCAGCACTGGTAGCGAGGGAAGCATAAGCACGTAACGCAAAAGAAACTTCACGCTGACGACCACGTGGAGTAAAGGCCTTATCACCACGAGCTAATTCAGCCTCACGACGTTGGTTCAATTCACTTTCGTTAACATCAAGCACCATTGTCCGGTTTGGAATATCAATATCAATAATATCGCCATCATGAACTAATGCTAATAGCCCGCCGCTTGCCGCTTCTGGTGAAATATGACCGATAGAGAGACCGGAGCTCCCCCCCGAAAAACGGCCATCCGTGATTAATGCACAGCTTTTGCCTAATCCCATTGATTTTAAGTAAGAGGTTGGATAAAGCATTTCTTGCATACCCGGACCACCTTTAGGCCCTTCATAACGAATAACAACCACATCCCCTTCAACGACTTTACCACCCAGAATGGCTTCTACTGCGTCATCTTGGCTTTCAAATACTTTGGCTGGGCCACGGAATGTTAAGCTGCCTTCATCAACCCCTGCTGTTTTCACAATACAACCATCTTCGGCAATATTGCCGGACAAGACGGCTAAGCCACCATCTAAGCTATAGGCGTGTTCAATGCTACGGATACACCCATTTTCACGATCAGTATCCAATGACGGCCAGCGGCAGTTCTGTGAAAACGCTTTTGTCGTGCGGATACCGGCAGGGCCCGCGGAAAACATCGACTTCACACCTTCGTCTTTGGTTAACATCACATCATACTGCGCCAATGTCTCTTGGAAGGTTAACCCTAAAATATTCGTTACATTTTCTTGCAGCAAGCCTGCGCGGCTTAATTCACCTAAAATACCGATAACACCACCAGCACGGTGAACATCTTCCATATGATATTTTTGCGTACTTGGTGCAACCTTACACAAATGAGGAACTTGACGTGATAATCGGTCTATATCGTCCATGGTAAAGTCAATATCGGCTTCCTGTGCTGCTGCTAACAAATGAAGTACCGTATTCGTTGACCCTCCCATAGCAATATCAAGAGTCATCGCGTTTTCAAATGCAGATTTATTAGCGATATTGCGTGGTAACGCACTTTCATCGTCTTGTTCGTAGTAACGTTTAGTTAATTCGACAATACGCTTACCCGCATTAATAAAGAGTGTTTCGCGGTCTGCATGTGTCGCTAATAATGAACCATTACCCGGCTGAGAAAGCCCCAGCGCTTCCGTTAAACAGTTCATTGAGTTTGCTGTAAACATCCCTGAACATGAACCACAGGTTGGGCAAGCAGAGCGTTCGATTTGTTCACTATCTGCATCGCTAACATTTGGGTTAGCACCTTGGATCATTGCATCGACTAGATCGAGCTTGATAATTTGGTCTGAAAGCTTGGTTTTTCCAGCTTCCATCGGCCCACCTGAAACGAAAATAACAGGAATATTTAGACGTAATGCCGCCATCAACATACCCGGAGTAATTTTGTCGCAGTTTGAAATACACACCATCGCGTCCGCACAGTGTGCATTCACCATATATTCAACTGAATCAGCAATTAATTCACGGGAAGGTAAGGAATACAACATTCCGCCATGCCCCATGGCAATCCCATCATCAACGGCAATCGTATTAAACTCTTTCGCAACGCCACCCGCATTTTCGATTTGCTCTGCAACTAGTTTGCCTAAGTCACGTAAATGCACATGGCCAGGAACAAACTGTGTGAATGAGTTAACAACTGCAATAATGGGTTTTCCAAAATCAGCATCGGTCATACCTGTCGCGCGCCATAATGCACGAGCGCCAGCCATATTACGACCATGAGTTGTTGTTGCTGAACGGTACTTAGGCATATCTTTAACTCCCGTGTTTAAAACAGGCGGGGAACGTCCGCCTGTAACATCTATTTCAATTTAGTTATTAAGGGTTTACTTGATCTAACCAGCCCCATTTGTCTTCAGTTGCTCCAGTGAACAGCCCAAAGAATGCTTGCTGAATTTTTTTCGTCACAGGGCCACAGCGGCCAATTCCTACTTGAATGCCATCAACACTACGAACAGGGGTGATTTCTGCTGCGGTTCCTGTCATAAAGACTTCATCTGCTAAATACAGTGATTCGCGAGACAGTGTCTGTTCACGTACTTCAATGCCCATATCTTTTGCTAGTGTTAGGATTGCATCACGCGTAATCCCCGGTAAAGCTGAAGAGGTAAATGGTGGGGTGTACAAGATACCGTCTTTCACTTCAAAAATATTTTCACCCGCACCTTCTGACAGATAGCCATGAACATCTAGTGCGATACCTTCTTGATAGCCATGGCGACGTGCTTCGCTACCAACCAACAAAGATGATAAGTAGTTACCACCCGCTTTTGCACCTGTAGGAATGGTATTTGGTGCGACACGATTCCAAGAAGACACCATTGCATCAATACCTTGATCAAGTGCTTCTTCACCTAAATAGGCACCCCATGGGAAAGCAGCTAAAATGACATCGGTGTTGTAGCCTTCTGGTGGGTTTACACCCATGCCGACATCACCAATAAATACTAATGGACGAATATACGCACTGACTAAGTTATTTTTACGCAGCGTCTCACGGCATGCTTCCATTAATTCTTCAACGCTATAGCTGACAGGCATACGGTAAATTTTTGCTGAATCATGCAAACGTTGCATGTGTTCACGATGGCGAAAGACCACAGGACCTTTATGTGAATCATAGCAACGGACGCCTTCAAACACAGATGTACCATAGTGCAGAGCATGAGACATTACATGAACCTTTGCATCAGCCCATGGCGTCATTTCACCGTTAAACCAAATAAAGTCAGCTTTCTTAGTCATTTGTATATTCCTTACATTGCACTTTGTGTGCTTAATAGTCGTGATTCTTGTTGTAGTACTTCAACTTCCGTAATATCTGAGAGCTTAGTTAACTGAGCACAAAGTTGCGTTAACGGCCTCGGACTACTTACGGTCAGTTTAATGTTAACATTATCGCCATCTATTGACTGGCCCATATTCATGGCACTAATACGAAATCCGCGATGGCGGGTGACCCTTAATATACGCTCTAAAACCTCAGGACGGAAACGGGCCGATATTGAGAGTTGATGTTGTATCATAATGGTTTCTCCATCATTTTTTCATTACTAGCCCCAGGTGGAACCAATGGCCAGACATTTTCTAATTCATTAATGGACACTTGTAATAAATAAGCGCCCTCACTATTTAACAGCTCATCAAGGGCAGCATTCACTTCAGATTTGTCAGTAATACGTCGGCCTTTAATGCCAAATGCGCTAGCTAATGCGATAAAATCTGGGTTATCTGTCAAAATAGTTTCACTATAACGCTGCTCAAAAAACAGTTCTTGCCATTGGCGAACCATGCCTAAGCGTTGGTTATCAATTAACAGAATTTTTACGGGAAGCTGTTTACGTTTAATGGTTCCAAGTTCTTGGACATTCATCATAAAGGAACCATCACCAGATACACAGACAACAACATCTTCAGGTCTTGCAACTTGGGCTCCAATTGCCGCTGGGATACCAAACCCCATCGTGCCTAAGCCACTTGATGTTAAAAAATTCTCTGGGCCATCGACGGTGATATGTTGTGCAGACCACATTTGGTGTTGTCCGACATCCGTCGTAATCACCGTATTTGGCTTCATTTTATCTGATAGTTGTTTCAATAAGAGTGGCGCATAGATGAGCTCTCCAGGGTGATCATAACGCCAACCAAATTCTTTCTTCAGTTGCTGAACTTCCTGCTGCCAAGGAGCGATTGATTTTTTAAGTGCCAGTTCAGGTAATAAAGCCTTCGCATCACCATGTAATGCAACGTGAGTTTGCCTTAGCTTATCCAGCTCAACGTGGTCGATGTCAAGGTGAATGACTTTAGCATTCGGAGCAAAAGTATTTAATTTACCTGTAACTCGGTCATCAAAGCGAGCACCAACAGCTATCAGTAAATCACAGAGTTGTACGGAAATATTTGCTGCTTTAGTGCCATGCATACCCAACATCCCCAAATAATTTTCATCAGATGGGTGTGCAGCACCTAAGCCCTTCAATGTTGCAACAGAGGGAATACCTGTAAATTCAATAAATTTTCGTAATTCACTAACAGCTCCAGACATCCCAACACCGCCACCAATGTACAACATCGGTTTTTCGGATTGTTGTAATAATGCTCTTGCTTGCTGGATTTCAGATAATGGAGAGGTCGTCTCTTGTTCAACAGGCATTAGGAATGGAGATAGTTCAGCATGTTGTAGTTGAATATCTTTCGGAATATCAATCAGTACAGGTCCAGGACGTCCACTATTTGCGATTGCGAAAGCTTCAGCAAGGATGCGAGGTAAATCTTCTATCGCTTCAACTAAAAAGCTATGTTTAGTACAGGCCAAAGATAACCCTAAGACATCAATTTCCTGAAAAGCATCTGTTCCGATAAACTCAGAGGCAACTTGACCAGTGATAGCAACAACCGGAACCGAGTCTAACAAAGCATCCGCCAATCCTGTAATAACATTTGTTGCCCCAGGCCCTGATGTCGCGATACACACACCTGTTTTACCTGTTGAGCGCGCATAACCTATTGCTGCTATCACTGCGCCTTGTTCATGCCTACACAGCAGATGTTCCACACCACCGTCATATAACGCATCATAAACTGGCATAATTGCACCACCAGGATAGCCAAATACCGTATCAACACCTTGTGCTCGCAATGCTTGAACTAACCATTGTGCTCCGTTCATGCTTTATCTCCTGTCCGTCCACTTTTTATCTATTTGTATTTATTATGTTTTATCTATTTTATTTGCTTTAACAAACTTTAGTGTCAAAAAAAACCCCGCGCCTTTCGGTGCGGGGTTCTCGTGAGATCTGGCTGTTATTTTAGCCTTCGTCGTCCAAGTGCAGCCCCGCACGGTGGGATAATAATCACCACCACACGAATAATAATTAGGCTAACTGCTTGGATAAATGCGTTCATGAGTTTTAATTTTTCAACATTCTTAATTATCTTTATTAAAGAGGTATCATTTTAAAATCACTTTGACAACTTTTATTTAATTTATTTATTTTCAAAATATTTAACTACTTTAAAATCATAATGTTAAATAAAAATAAGAATAAAAAACCATTAAAAAGGTAATTTCACAGTAATTTTAAATGTAATTGATAGCACAATCAGCTACATCATCCAGACTCCACAAATAAAAGCAGGTAAAAATACACCTACCCATTGATTAGTTTTATTGATGCCTATCCAAGGTATCTCCATTCTTAATTCTTTATTAAATAACGGCAACCTTTGTTATACCAACATTTCGAGCCGTTTTCTAAAAAACTGAAACAGCTATGAAACTAAGTAATTAAATTATCGAACCGCTTCGCAAATACAACAAAACAGCTCTACAAATCAATTTATTCTCAACAGAATATTACTCTGTTAACTCAAATAATATTGGAGGGCTTATGACATTGGCGATTGTTTATACTAGAGCATCGATTGGCATGGAAGCTCCACTTGTCACTGTTGAAGCTCATATTAGTAATGGGCTTCCTGGCCTAACACTTGTTGGTCTCCCTGAAACCGCCGTCAAAGAAGCTAGGGATCGGGTAAGAAGTGCTTTACTAAATAGTGGGTTTGAATATCCCGCTAAAAAAATGACCGTAAATTTAGCGCCTGCAGATTTACCAAAAGAAAGTGGGCGCTACGACCTTGCAATTGCAATTGCTATTCTTGCATCATCTGGACAAATTCCTAATGAAACATTAAATCAACATGAGTTTTTAGGTGAACTGGCATTATCTGGTCTGATACGTTACGTCAACAGTGCCATTCCTGCAGCACAATCAGCATTAGAACAACGTCGAGTATTAATACTTTCAATTGAAAATCAGCACCAATTAAGCTTACTCGCTGACAATAGCGTCCATTTTGCAACATCTTTGTTAGAACTTTGCCACTTCTTACATGGTAAACAGGTCTTAGCCAGTAACCAACAAATCCACGAAGCCCCCTCATCGGCTCGATATGAAGGTGATATCAATGATATTATTGGGCAAGAACAAGGAAAACGTGCATTAGAAATTTGCGCCACAGGTGGTCATAATTTACTTCTACTAGGCCCTCCTGGTACAGGAAAAACAATGCTAGCCAGCAGGTTAATGACTTTATTGCCTCCATTAACGCCTCAGGAGGCACTAGAGGTCGCTTCATTATATAGCCTGACTGAAACCACTCGTGATAAAGTGAATTGGCCTATAAGGCCTTTTAGAACGCCTCATCACAGCACATCAATAGCTGCATTAATCGGCGGGGGTTCTCTTCCAAAACCTGGCGAAATCTCTCTTGCTCATAATGGCATTTTATTTTTAGATGAATTACCTGAATTCAGTCGTTCTGTCCTTGATTCATTAAGAGAACCTCTTGAGTCAAAAAGAGTGAGTATTTCTCGTGCAAAAGCAAAAGTTTGCTACCCTGCAAACTTTCAACTCATTGCTGCACTTAATCCAAGTCCAACAGGTCATTACCAAGGTGAAATGAGCCGCTCATCTCCCGCCCGCATATTGCGCTATCTTTCGCATATATCAGGCCCTTTTCTAGATAGATTTGATATTTCGATTGAAATACCATTATTACCTATCGGCTCATTAAGCAATCAAAATTATCAAGGTGAAACTAGTGAACAAATCAGGCAAAGAGTGATCACGGCTAGAAATAGGCAACTTGAGCGTGCAGGAAAAATAAATAATTTACTCACGTCGAGAGAAACCACACAATTTTGCCCGCTAAAGGCTAAAGATGCGTTATTCTTAGAGCATGCGTTAAATAAGTTAGGGCTTTCTATTCGGGCTTGGCACAGGGTATTAAGGGTTTCTAGGACCATTGCCGATCTTAATGCATCTGAGCATATAGAACGGGCACATTTATTAGAAGCCCTTGGGTACAGGACAATGGATAAGTTATTGCTTCATTTGCAAAAACAAGTAAGCTGAGCGGGGTAGAGAAGAGAATATTAATTATCGGATAAAAATAAAGGGACCGAAGTCCCTCTTAACATACGATGACAATATTAATCATCTGTATCGGTGTAGTCTTCCGATGGGTCTATCTGAGGTTTGCCGCCTGATAAAGTATGGAAACGTTTTGGACGGTTAATACGACTAGAATATTTTGCCCAAACTTTTTCTTCAGGGGTAGCTGGTTCACGCTCGCCGCGACATACAGCAACGAAAAGTTTTTCTTCTTCTGTCTGTGCCGCACGTTTACCAGTATCTAGCTCATTAAAAGCTTGGCCTAGGCGTTCTAGTAACTGGGCTTCCTTGATGGTGAAATCACCATGACGAGAAAAGCCACGTGGGTAATTTTTGTTATCAAAAAAACGATTAGTCGTGATGAAGCTATCTGCCATCTGACACACTCCTAACTTATTACAGTCAAACTCTATATGGCGCGGAGTATTAGACAGCATAAGCAATCTGTAAAACAAAACATTTAAATCATCACGACAAAAAAAATTGGAGATGAGTGTGGACAGCGAGTTATTGAGAACTTTTTTAGAAGTTAGTAAAACTAGGCACTTCGGTAGAGCCGCAGAATCACTCTATTTGACACAATCAGCAGTCAGCTTTCGTATTCGACAATTAGAAACTCAACTCGGAACAAGTCTCTTTACCCGCCATAGAAATAATATCCGCTTAACCGCAGCAGGTGAAAGACTCGTTCCATATGCTGAATCATTGATGAATACATGGTTACAAGCCAAAAAAGAAATATCCCATGCATCACAACATACAGAGCTTTCAATTGGTGCAACAGCATCTCTTTGGGAAGGCTATTTAGTAGACTGGATAGAAGCTCTTTATAGTCAACACGATGAGTTACGGCTTGAAGCAAGGGTTTCTACACGTCAATCATTAGTCAAACAGCTTCATTCAAGAGAATTAGATTTATTAATTGCAACTGAACCGCCCAAAATGGATGAGTTCGAAAGTACCATTATTGGTACTATTGACTTACAACTGATGGCTTCACAAAAAAATGTTGCATTAACAAAATATAATTATATCAAGCTTGAGTGGGGGGCCGATTTTCAGCCTAAAAGTGAATCCATATTAACGCAAGATGATACGCCAGTAATGATAACCACCTCTGCTCATATTACCCGTCAATTACTTCCTGTATCGCTTTCAGCTGCATTTTTACCTGCACATTGGGTATATCAATACCCAGGCTTAAAAACTCTCTCAGAAACTTCAATAAGTAAACCTCTCTATGCTGTCTGGTTACAAAAAAATGATCAGCAAGCGCTTATTAATCAGTTGATTAAAACACCAATAAAAAACGCTCTATTGACCGAAGAAAACCCAAAAGACGAGTAAGCTTTACTCGTCTCTATACTATTGCTGAGCTGCCCGTATTTACTAATAACGCCTAGCGGGTATCAACTAAAGGGTTAATATGAATAAACGTTGCTTTAATCACTTCTAGTGAATAATACAAATTTATGTCAAAGCTCATCAATGAAAGTTAAGAATAATAGCGCTAGGCCATTAATGGCAAAAGCCAAAAGCAATGTAACCGTCCATTAGCATATGGTTTATAACGTTTTTTTAGTCTATTGATTACTAGTTATCTTAAAACAACAAAAAACCTCATGCATCCCTCTACTTTAGCTAACTCATCCGTCTTATAACTATGATTTTATTCAACTGAAACTTTAACCTTTATCTGTGAGCACAGTATAAAAATTTCAGAGTAAATAATTAGTTAAGCCACTAATAGATTAGCTAACTAAAACAGCAAAAGAGCACAATTATTAAACAATGATATAGGTAAGTAGATAATTTTTGCGTTTAAAAATTAAATAATAAAAATTAAATAAATAGTCAGAAGTATTGAGCTATTCATGGATTAGTAAGGGGATTATTAATATAAATGGAAAGGAGTTATTACGTGGCAACCGGATGGTATATAAAGAAAAACCCGATTAAGGTAATCGGGTTATCAATAGATACTTCTTTTATTATTACTTAATTGGTAACTGGCAGGGGCGGAGAGGCTCGAACTCCCAACACCCGGTTTTGGAGACCGGTGCTCTACCAATTGAACTACGCCCCTAAATTAAGTGGCGGAACGGACGGGACTCGAACCCGCGACCCCCTGCGTGACAGGCAGGTATTCTAACCAACTGAACTACCGCTCCACTTATTCTTTTCGCCTTTCGGCAATTTACTGCTTCTTATAAGCAATAAATTTTTAATTAATGTCTGGCAGTTCCCTACTCTCACATGGGGAGACCCCACACTACCATCGGCGCTACGGCGTTTCACTGCTGAGTTCGGCATGGGGTCAGGTGGGACCACCGCGCTATTGCCGCCAGACAAATTCGGTTCGTTCCCGTTTAGCGCATTTCGTCACTAAACCAGAACTGCAATCTTGAACAAGCTGCCATGTCCCTCGCCTCTCGGCTTCTCACGCTCATTGAATCAACCTCATCTCTCAATCTCTAAAACACCTTCGGTGTTGTCAGGTTAAGCCTCACGGTTCATTAGTATTGGTTAGCTCAACATATCGCTATGCTTACACACCCAACCTATCAACGTCTTAGTCTTAAACGTT
>NZ_JBIPDG010000011.1:0-157305 GCF_044006275.1 Providencia sp. 2024EL-00732
TAACCCTAGTCACATACTTTATGTATGCTCCTAGGGCTTAGTTTCTCTTGCCGCCTAGCTACAGAACGAACTATTTAGAGCATTTACTCTTCGTCATATTTTATGCTGTAGCGTTGTTGGCTACGTTCACTAACCTTAGTTACAACTTAGCGTATGCTCCCCGCGCTGTTTTCACTTTGACGCCTAGTGGCACTCGAACTATATAGAGCATCTACTCCTCGTCATATTTTATGCTGTAGCGTTGTTGGCTACGTTCACTAGCCCTAGTCACATACTTTATGTATGCTCCTAGGGCTTAGTTTCTCTTGCCGCCTAGCTACAGAACGAACTATTTAGCGCATTTACTCTTCGTCATATTTTATGCTGTAGCGTTGTTGGCTACGTTCACTAACCCTAGTCACATACTTTATGTATGCTCCTAGGGCTTAGTTTCTCTTGCCGCCTAGCTACAGAACGAACTATTTAGAGCATTTACTCTTCGTCAGAAATCTAATTTATTCATTAATCTTTTCAATTAATTGATAAGCTGCGGTGATGCGGTCGGAAATTGGGTACCATTTATTGGATAAAATCACGATGCCGATTTGTTCTTCAGGGATAAAGGCGGCATAAGCTGCAAAACCATTTGTGGAGCCTGTCTTGTTGTAGAACGCTCGCGTTTCTGGCGGCATTGCCGGTTTAATTGCTTCGATTTTCTGTGGTTGTAATGCCATTTCATCACGGTTACCTTGATGTAATTGTGATAAAGAGACAGGCCACGGGTAACTTTCCCACATCATATCTTGTACAAATGAATCTGTTAGATAAAAGCCTGTGTGGGTATCTTCTACCGCTTCTTGCCATGATTTTGCGACTTTTACCGTCTGCATATTAATATCTAAGAAACGGATCAAATCTTTGGCAGTAGATTTCAAACCATAGGATTCGGCATCTAAAATCTGTGGTGCCACTCGCGATGGGTGATCTTTCTTATTATAACCCTGAGCATAATTTTTCATTTGGTGCTTAGGGACATGAATATAGGTATGTTTGAGCCCCAGTGAAGGCAGCATTAATTTTTCCATCGCTTGTTCAAATGGCATTTTGAGTTGTTTAGCGGTGACGATGCCTAATAATCCAGTACCTAAATTTGAGTAAGAACGATATTCTCCAATGGTTTTTTCAGGGAGCCAATGTTGGTAATAGCTTATTAATTCAGCTGAATTCGTAATGGTCTCCGGCACAAATAATGGTAATCCAGAGGTGTGGGTGGCTAAGTTCATCACGGTGATATGGTCAAATGCTGAATCTGTTAACTCGGGTAGGTAATGACTCACTTTTTGTGAGAAATCTAATTTACCTTGTTCTTGTGCATAAGCGGCTAATGTTGCTGTAAATGTTTTCGAAAGAGAGCCAATTTCAAATAATGTGTTGTTATTGATAGGGGCTTTGTTTTGCTTAGACAATACACCGTAATGATAAAAATAGTGCTTTCCTTCAATGGAGATTGCCACCGACATTCCGGGTATCTGTTGTTGTTTCATTAGTGGTTTAATAATGTTATCAACGTTTTGTTGAGTTAGCGCGTTGGCTGAAATTGTGGTTAAGGCTAAGCTAAGAGCGGCAAAAATCCGCCCCTGACGAAAAACATTTCTCATAGGTAGTCCAATTAAATAAAAGTTTAAGTTGTTGCTAATATAAATAAGGAAGAACTTCATTGCATAACTGAAGTGCTTTAGTATAGATTTCTAGGCTGTTATACCGTTGTTGTATAGCAGTATGCGTGTTTTACGCCTTCATTTAAAACGATATAAAGTTCGATGAGGTAAAAGAAAATCTTATGTCAGGGAATTATCGTCATCGACTACCTTTAAATGCTTTGCGTGCATTCGAAGCATCTGCCCGCCATTTAAGTTTCACGCGAGCAGGTATGGAATTGAATGTGACCCAAGCGGCGGTAAGCCAGCAGGTTCGGTTATTAGAAGAGCAACTAGGTTTAGAATTATTTATCCGCTTACCTAGAGGGTTGGCCTTAACAGATGAAGGCTTAGCGCTCCTACCTGTGTTGAGTCGTTCTTTCGACCAAATTGAGTCTTTATTGCAGCAGTTTGATGATGGGCACTACCATGAAGTGTTAAGTATATCAGTAGTGGGAACATTTGCGGTGGGTTGGTTACTACCTCAATTATCAAAATTTTCTAATTTATACCCGTATATTGATTTACGGATTATGACACATAATAACGTAGTCAATTTGGCGGCAGAAGGTGTTGATTTTGCCATACGCTTTGGGGAGGGGTTATGGCCTCTGGCTGAGAATATTCCATTATTTAGCGCATCGCATACTGTGTTATGCTCTGAGAAAATGGCTAACCGCTTAACGACTCCCCTAGATTTAAAAGCGCATCATTTATTGCGCTCATACCGTAAAGATGAATGGGAAAAATGGTTTCTTGCCGCAGGTTTAGAGCCGTGGCGAGTGAAAGGGCCTGTGTTTGACTCGTCTCGTCTAATGGTTGAAGCTGCGTTATTAACGGATAGTGTGGCATTGGTACCGAGTTGTATGTTTGAACATGAGTTGAGTGCTGGGAGTTTAGTGCAGCCATTTGATATTTCAGTGACATTAGGGGGCTATTGGCTTAGTCGCTTGAAGTCCAAACCATGTACACCTGCGATGATGATATTCCGTAATTGGTTATTGGATGAATCCCAACAAAGATAAATCGGTGCAATAATGTCATGCACCGACATTTAATAAATCAGCATATAATGATGCTCATATTTAAATATTAAAATACTAACGCCTCAGCAGAAAAATAATTTTTTTTACTAAGTGGGGTGTCTGTATTTTTATTTATTTCTGTCTCGTCAGTTAAAAAATAGGCAGGGTCAATATTAAATATCTGAGATAATTGATATATCGTATCAACATGGATATTGACTTCGCCATTTTCATAACGTGATTGATGTTGTTGGCTAATACCTAATAAGCTACTTAATTCTTTTCCGCTCATACCATTAGCTTCTCTTAATGCTCTAATTTTTAGACCAACAGATTTTGATATTTTTCGTTTCATAATGTTCTCTCTAATTTTAATAACACAAAATTAATTAAGAATTTTTAATATTATTAATGTTTCTTATGTGGCTTAATTCTCTTTTTTAGTACTAAAAAAATGAAAAAAAGATTTAATATCAATCTTAAAGTATTCTGCATATTGAGATAACCTATCTATATTTATTCTATTCACTCCTCGTTCATATCTAGATTGTTGTTGTGGACTAATTCCTATTTCCTTAGATATAATAGATATAGGAATACCTAACTTTTTTCTATGATAATAAATTTGATATCCAATTTGTTTGGATATTGAATAATTTTTTGACATGTTTTCCCTTTATAAAATAAATCATAAACAACAGGGCTACACTAGATATAGATAAGACAAAAACTAGAGCTTAATAGTTAATATATAGATAATTAAAAAAAAAGCATGTGTTTAAATCAAGATATTGTATTTTTATATGGAATGGTATTATTTAATGACCACCCATTTTAGATGGTCGTAATATGATACTTAAAACTAGGCCAATTATTCATATCGAATATTGACTGTTGCTGTACTGTTCGCTTTCCCAGGCGTTATTTTAGCTGCCGTTTTAATATAGCGAGCTTTCCAGTTGAACCGGATATCTCCAGCAGCTGAATTAGTTATGGTATTGTTTTTAGTAGCTAGTTTTATAGGGGCATTACTTGCATTTAGTAGTTGTATGGCAATACCTGTTGCAGAGCCCGTGCCAGATAACTTGATTTTCCCTGTTTGCGTATCAACATACCCCGCACTACTGGTAATGGTTGTTTTAATATTAGTTCCGGCAGCACAACTTAAGGTGATCGGGATATTAACACTAGCACTTACTGCGCCAATATCCTTAAATTGTGTGTCATACCAATCACCTAAAACAACGGTATAGTTGTTCGACTTTGTTGTGCATTTTGCTACATTTATTCGCACGGCATTCATCGGTATATTTAATGTACTGATATTCCAATTTATATGGTTAGGGTTTTCTTGGACTAATCGTGCAACAGCCCCTGCCTTAAGGGTATTAGACTGTGTTACATTTCCGGTTTTTTTTACTATAACAACCCATTTGGGCACTTCAATACGCCATGGCATTCTATCTCCGATAGGGTATGGACTATAATAATTTAATGACCCTGCCCCCATCGCTCGAATTTCTACACTGATACCTGGAATATTAGTGGCAGCTATTTTATTTAAGTTTGGCACCCAGCCATTTATATAGCTGGCATGTAATCTTGCCTGTCCACATTGACCGTCTTTTCCTGAGAATGTCGTAATATTATCACTAGCAAAACGAATTGTATATGTACCTAAATTCCTTGTTGAATTATCATCATATTGAATAGTATGAGTTTGTGTAGGAACATTGACATTAATATTCCTTAAGTTTGGGTTTTGAATACAAGCAGAATATGAATATGTAGAATACAATAGTGTTGTCATTAATAATGCTTTTATATTAGATTTCTTCATAGATGTTTCCTCTGGTTTTTATAGGGAATTCTTTTTTAATATATTCTTTCTCTATTTCAGTGAAGATGAAAAACTCTAATATACTAATGTTAAATATCTCAGCATACTGATTTAGCCTATCTAAATTTATTCGGTTAATACCATGTTCATATCTTGATTGTTGTTGTTCACTCACACCAATTATGTTTGCAATCTGGTTTAATGTCATTCCATTCATTTTTCTATAATATGTTATTTTACTTCCAACTATTTTGGAAATAGGGTAGTAATTAGACATAATGTATCTCCTATTAAAATAAATATAGGCGTAATAAGAAATTATATTTAATTACTGATAAGTAAATGTAAATTCTAAGTGGCTTTTAAAAGACCCTGCAATCATTCCATTACCATAACCTGAAACTCTAGCTGATAACGGAATTTCTACGCTTCTAGTTTGTGTGTTGACATTTGTTGTAATGGTATCGCCGTTTTTTATAGTCGCTTTATTTGCAGTTCTTGCTAAATTCAAAGCAACATTTTTTGCTGTCCCGTTGTTTATAAAATACTCTGGAGTTGTTGGGTCTGGAGTGCCTGATATAGCCATTACAGCTTGGCTTGTTCCTACAGGGCAATTTTTGAGCTTAACTGAAAAATCAACCCATGACGATTTTTGTGTATCCTTAATATTCCAAATATTAATCTTTTTTAAATCAATAAGGTAATTAGATTTTTCAAGTTCACAAGGCGCAGCTATGACAGTACCGTGTACTTTAATATTCGCAGCTTGCCCAAAAACAATGAAAGAGCAGCTCATTAGTGATAGAAATAAAATAAAGTGTCTCATATTCTTTTCCCTGTTTATAAATAGGTAATTGTTGCTGTAATATTTGCAGAAATAGTTCCAGGGGTGACATTACCTAATGAGCTAAACGCACGTGTTCTTAATGGGATGTTAATATTTGTTTGTCCATTTGTAGTGACTTGCAATACTTTTTGGTTACCTAAAGCGGTTGTTCCATTACCATTTTGTAGTTGTACAGCTAGGTTCCTTGCCGTACCTTGGTTTTTGTATAAACTTGTTGCATCCGCAGTATCCGCGGTTCCTGTAAACGTCAGTTTTACTTGGTTAATATAGGTAGAACAGTTATTTAAGCTAATATTAAAGTTTTTCCATGGGGAACCTGAATTGGTATTTTTAAAGACATCTGCAGAAATACTTTTTAGGTCAATATCAATATTATTCCCACCAGTAATATTACAAGTAGCCGCTTTAATATTTCCGGTAAAATTCAACGTGACAGTGCTAGCAGCGAATAAATTCCCACTGAATATTAAGCTACTAAGTAAAAGTAAATTTTTAGGTATTATTTTCATTTTTTATTCCTACTCATAGCGGATATTTACAGTAGCGGAGGCATTCGCTGTACCTGGCGTGATATTATCTGCCGTTTTTATATAGCGAGCTTTCCAATTAAACATATAATCACCAGCCGGCACATTATTTTGCAGGCTGTTCTTGGTATTCAGCTTGATTGGATTATTATTTTTATCCAATAATTGTATTGCGACACCAGTAGCACTATCAGCTCCTGTTAGCCCTAATTTTCCTGTCGCCGCATCTTCATATTTAGAGCTTGTGACAGTCGCTTTAATATTGGTACCTGCCGCACAGGTTAATGTAATTGGAATATCAACCGGTGTACTGGTTGAGCCTATATTAGGAAATTGTGTATCATACCAATCTTGCATATCAATATTGTAGGTTGACTGATTATTCTTTAATGAACAGCTAAGCACATTGATACGAATAGCATTAGTTGGCATATTTAAGGTTGTTAAAGTCCACGTCACACTGGTTGGTGCACGGTAAGTTACGGTTAACCTTGCGACATTTCCGGCTCTTAATGTGCCACCTTGTGTTACCGAACCAAGTTTTTTTACTGTGATGCCCCAATGCGTTGTTAATATATTATAATTGGAGTTGTTTTTATCCCATGAAGCATTAAACGCTCCAATGCCTGCGGTTGTAACAGAAATGCCAATACCCGGAATATTAGATAGGGCAACTTTATTGGCATTTGGTGACCAGCTATTGATAAAACTCCCCGTTAAGTATGAAGTAGCACAAGAACTCGAATCACTAGCTACCCACTGAGATGTAGATGAAAAATCAGCACGGAGAGACCCTAAATCTCTAGGTGTAATATCATCATATTGAATGTTATATACTGCGGTCGGTACGTTAGCGAATTTATTATTTAAATTTGGGTTTAAGGTACAAGCTGCATTAGCATACCCTGAGTATAAATATATAAAACTCATAGCCAATATCGATTTATAAATAAAATTTTTCATTATTTATTCCTTATTATCGGCAAACTGCTGCTGTTTTATATAACCCCATATAATTCGATATACCTGCTAAGTTATAATTGACTTGGCATTGTTGTTTATCGTTATATTGAATAATAAAATTGCCGTTTTCAGCTAAGCCTGATAAATAAATTTCGCCATCATTCCCCACCATACTGTTTAACTGCGGGTTATCGTTAAAGATAGCTTGGGCGCCAAAAGGTACAGGTTTACCGTCAGTAAAAGTCAGCAGCATAATTGCGCGGTAGCCAACGTTTGCGGTAAAGCTCGCTTTGACTAAAGCCCCTCGGCTTGGTGAAACACTTCGACTGGATAAATCCATCTCAGTATTCTCAGGTAATGCAGAGGTATCGATATCGATCATATTTTTGCGATAAGCAGTGACATAAGGTACCAATGCGTAACCTTGGTTATTTGTAGTCACCCCAGCTTGGTTTAGGATCGGTACATCACCTGCATCAGGAATTTCAACAAGCGCCGCGGTTTCTCCCAACTGTTGGCCAAGTACAAGGCCGCCAGAATGTGCGACTAAGCTACCGTTAACCCCGTAATAGAGGTTATAGCTGTCTTTGCTGTAGCCACTACCGCCTGAGACTTCACCATATTGGCCTTTATAAGAAGCATTCATATTACCGTTAGTGCCTTGGTCTCGAGTAGTAAAGCCTTGTTGAACGCTCCAATTTAACCGGTTATTTAACTGTGATGCTGAAAGACCAATGCTTCCGGTACTTGCACTATTACTGCTGCTACTACTGTTAAAGTTGTAATAGAAGGTATCGTCAAATACCGAAAAGGGTACGCTGACGGAAAGCGCTAATTGATGGTCATCTTCGCTTTTTGAACGACTTCCTGACCGATAAGAATAGCTATTGGTATTTTTGTTATAGGTATAATTCAAACTATAACTGACACCTTGCCAACTATTGTTATAACCCACCGTGGCAGATTGCGTTTTTCGGTCACTGTTCCAATAATCTTCATTAATATAACCAACAGAAATTGAACCAAAACTATCCCCTAAGTTTTGGCTGAGGGTAATTTCACCACGATTACGGCGTCGTTCAATTTCAGGGGCATAGTTTGTATCCCTATAACCATCAAACACTTCCGCTAAACTATAAAAGCCTTTGGTGGAATAACGATAACCTGCCAATGCGATATTAGTACCAATATCATTGATATTTTTGTTATAGCGGAAACGGTATGATTGGCCTTTTTCCTTAACATCATTACTGAGCGTTGAATTTGCATGAGTAACGTCAATTGATAAGGCACCAAAGCGCCCAAGGTTTTGCCCTGCACCAATGGAATAAGACTGGTAATGTTCACTAACTTGGCTTCCTCCATATGCGGTGATGCCATAAGGCAAGCCATAGATTAAGGTGAACTGACCAAATTTTGTTTTATCAATGCTATTATCATAAGCGCGGTATTCACCGCCAGTTACGCTATAAGAAAAATACCCTTCACGTTGTAATACGGGTAATGAAGCGAAAGGAACAATTTGGTATTGCTCGCTACCATTAGACTCTTTTATTGTGACATGTAAATCGCCGCTCCCCCCTGTTGGGTAGAGGTCTGTAATTTCAAAAGGACCAGCAGCCACTTCAGTTTGGTAGATAATGTAGCCATTTTGGCGGATTGTTACTTGTGCATTGCTACGTGCTATCCCGCGAACTACAGGCGCATAACCATGCAAGCTTTCAGGGGACATATCGTCATCTGTTGCCAATTGTGCACCACGAAAGGGCACACTATCAAAAACCATCGAAGGCGAAACACTATCACCTAAAGTTAATTGGCTTTTGATACTATTAATGCCACGCGATGCATAAGTGTAAATGGTGTCCCATTTACCGGATTGGTCATTATTACTGGACCATGTTGTATAGTTACGCAAACGCCAGGCCCCAAGATTTATACCGGGTCTTAAATTCACATAATGAGATGTACTATCTGAATCATTATTTTTTCGGTCGTAATTTTTTGAACCATTATAGCTATAGTTTAATAATAACGCGTTGATTCCATTGTCAATGTTAGCTAAATCAACATATCCCCTTGGGTTTCTATCCAAGGCAATTTGAGGAATACTAAGATATAAACGTTGTGAACCAAATTCAAAATCACTTTTTGCATCAGGGATGGCAGCAAGGTTTATACAGTGGCTTCCTGAATGTTGCAATTCAGGGTAATCATTAACTTTAATGCCAAATTCTTTGAGATCATTAAGAGATAAACAAGGAGCTAACTTGTTATTACTGTCTTTATCAAACTTAAGGCTTTTAGCACCAATTAGGTTGGTATTAACATAGATATCAACATAGTAATCCCCTGCTAATTGTTCATCATTTTCAAATTGTGATAAGTCAACTGAATCTTTATTAGGTAGCTCTAAAAAATCAGGGTCAAAATAGACTGTATCATCTGGTTTTTCTTCAGCATATAATGCCGTCGTATAG
Source organism: Providencia sp. 2024EL-00732 (assembly GCF_044006275.1). Lineage (NCBI taxonomy): Bacteria > Pseudomonadati > Pseudomonadota > Gammaproteobacteria > Enterobacterales > Morganellaceae > Providencia > Providencia sp. 2024EL-00732. Next base: position 9,359 of record NZ_JBIPDG010000011.1, read on the forward strand.
CCTAAATATAATAATAGACCAAGAAATATTTTATTTAATTTCATATCGTAACCTAACTCATTTTATAAGTTTATATTTTCTTTTCGAGTGTTTCTGGTGCAGACCCATAGTCATTAATAACTTCCCATTTAATTATTCCATTAGAACTAGGGTTATTAACGTCAAAAGATGCACTTGCAAATGGTGCGACATAAGAAACATCATTTGCTTTAGTTCCATTAAAGCTAATGCTTTGAAAGTTCATAAAATAGGGAGTTGGGTTTTTAACAATAATGTTATTTCCTGACTTAGACCATACTAATTTTTTTTGTTCTTCAATAAAATCAACATTCTTTAAGCTTTTTGGACGATAGATCAGCTTCATTTGTGTTTTAAATGCAATTTGCAATGAATTTTCTGTTCTTTCTGTCGCAGGGATCGTTTTTATATTCAGCCAGAATAATGACTCTCTATCATTCGGTAGTTTATTCTCAGTTAGAAAGATTCTAAGTGCATTTGTGTTATCTGGATTCAACCTAAATAATGGTGGTGTTATAGCAAAATCAGATTGTTTTTTTTCATCGATATTATCAATCCAAGACTGAATTAAATAAGGGATCTTATCTGGATTTTCTACACTAATGCTGACATCTTTGTTTCCCTCATTGTAAATAACACGAGTTCCACCAATAATGACACCTGCATATGCAGTGTTTAATAGTGTAAATACAGAAATGAAAATATAGATAATGAATTTCATAATACCACCATTGATTATAATTATATAAGGCTTAATTCCTTTTAAACCTTATTTGTTATTTAGTTATAATTGATTGTAAATGTTGCAGTGCCGTTAGCAGGACCAGGAGTTACAGTGTCAGATTTAGCAATATAACGTGCTCTGAAGTCTAAATTATTTTCAACACCATCTTTTAATGGGTATGTTTTAGAGGCAGTAAATAGTGGGACTACTTTATTAGCATCATCAGTAATTTGAATACCGACACCAGTTGCAACACCAGTTTCTTCTTTTAATTTAATAACTTCATCATCGCCGATATAAGAATCCGCATCAAACTTAACAGAAGCACTTGTTACAGTCGTTGGGCAATTAATTAATTTAATGGTAAATTTAGTGGCGGCAGCAGTACTACCTGCACTTGGTAATGCGGTTTTTGAAACTTTACCTAAATTAACTTTTAATGCATCAGAACCAGCAGCTAATTCACAGGCTTGGTCAATAATTTCACCAGTAAAATCAATAGTACCATCCGCTGCTAATGCATTATTAATAGCAAAGATTGAGGATGCAGCAATTAATGATGCAAGTAAATTCTTTTTCATCTGTTTTTCTCCGGAATATAATTTATTTATTTTTCATTGAGTGGTTGAAAATATCAATTACTCAACTGAAGAGTATTTTGAATCTATTTTTTAAAATAAACAAGTTTTGTTATATTTGGTGAAATATAATTAAATTTTAATATGATTAATATCATAATAAGTAATTAACACACTATGGGTTAATAATTAACTCCATGTACTTACTTAAAGTAAATTTCATTTTTACTGGGTTTTTTACTAAAGTTAAATAACGATATAAAACTAAGATTACCTATAAAGTGGTGGATAAATTTAATTTATCTCTTATATGGTGATTGTTTGGGTTTATCAGGCGTTAGCATATAGAGTATACTTGAAGTGTTTGTCATTTATATTATCTAAAAATGAAAAATCATTATAAATATCAAATCACGATGGTCTAAATATGCTTGTTTTGGTGTTTTTATTATGGATATCATTTATTAACCATCGCATTTCAATGGTCTATATAAGTGATTGCTTATTGTTTTTATTATCAATGGCTGAGAGAGAAAATTAAATGTTAAGCTAATTATCATAAATAAGATGGAGATGTATTCTTTTATTTCGCCACCTTATTTTAATGATATGCTTTTGTTTTAATTAGGCTTACATAAACAAATAATGAATTACTCAAGCCCTAATTCTTTTAATTTTCGAGTTAAAGTATTCCTTCCCCAGCCTAATAAACGGGCAGCTTCTTGTTTATGGCCCTTGGTATATGTCAATGCGCAACTTAGCATAGTACGCTCTAATATAGGAATTGTTTGTGCTAATAAATCGTCTTTACCTGCTGATAACGCGTTATTAGCCCACTTTTCTAATAATTCAAACCATTGTGCTTCTGAGTTGGCTTGATGTGTAGGTAAAGTTACGTATTCATTGGCCTTCAGGTTATTTTCTTCAGTATTTTGTATCGGGCGCTCTTCCAGCAAATCTTCCGGTAGGTCTTGCGGTAAAATTTCTTGGCTAGCGGCCATCACTGTGAGCCAGCGACAAACATTTTCTAATTGGCGGACATTACCCGACCAATAATAGCGCTGGAGGATTTTTTCGCTATCAGCATGTAGCACTTTACTCTCTACACCTAACTCCTTAGCGGTATTTTGTAAGAAGTAATGCGCAAGGCGTGGGATATCTTCGGTACGCTCGCGTAATGGTGGTAATTGTACTCGAATGACATTCAACCGGTGAAATAAGTCTTCACGAAAAAGCCCTTCTTTGACGCGTTTTTCGAGATCTTGGTGGGTTGCTGCAATAATACGCACATCCACTTTTACAGGAGTATAACCACCAATCCGGTAAAATTGCCCTTCAGCGAGAACGCGTAGTAATCGAGTCTGCACATCGAGGGGCATATCGCCAATTTCATCTAAAAATAATGACCCATGATTGGCTTGTTCAAACCGGCCTTGGCGCACTTGGGTTGCACCGGTAAATGCCCCTTTTTCATGACCAAATAGTTCGGATTCAATTAAATCTTTTGGGATCGCAGCCATATTCAGTGCAATAAATGGCTGATTAACACGAGGACTATGCTGATGTAAGGCGTGAGCAACTAACTCTTTCCCTGTTCCTGATTCACCATTAATTAGCACGCTGATGGATGAGCGAGATAAGCGACCAATGATTCGATAAACCTCCTGCATGGCTGGGGCTTCACCAATCATGGTTGAAGACACAATAGGAGCCTGCTGTTTAGTATCCCGATCAGTGTGATTTTGTTCACGGCTGTGATTGAGTGCCCGTTCGACCAGTGCCACTGTTTCATCAATATCAAATGGCTTTGGTAGATAATCAAAGGCCCCAGATTGGTAAGCATTGACCGCGGCATCAAGGTCTGAATGCGCCGTCATGATAATAATCGGCAGTAAGGGATGAGATTGCTTAATAGTATTTAGTAATTCAATACCATTTGTGCCTGGCATACGAATATCAGATAACAACACGTCAGGAAGTGAGGTCTCTAAGGCAGCGAGAACAGCATCAGCGCTATCAAAACAGGTGCATGAAAATTCAGCACTGCTAAGTGCCCGTTCTAATACCCAGCGAATAGAACTGTCATCATCAACAACCCAAATTTTTCCCTGTGCCATAGATATCTCCTATTTTTTGATTGGTAGATAAATAGAAAACTCGGTATGCCCCGGCCAACTGGTAAATTCGATTTTACCCGCGTGTTGGTCGACTAAGCTTCGAGCAATAGATAAACCGAGCCCTGTACCATCAGGTCGCCCACTAACCATTGGGTAAAATAAAGTGTCTTGAATTGCTAATGGGATACCTGGGCCATTATCTTCAATATCAATACGCGCTGTTAGTCGATAGCGTTCACCTTGTAACATCACCTGAAATGCGGTGCGTGTCCGTAGCGTAATATTTCCCCCAGTTACCGCGAGAGCTTGCAGCGCATTGCGTGCTACATTTAGTAGTACTTGCTCGATTTGATCAGGGTAATATTCGAGTTCAGGTAAGCTTGGGTCATAATCACGAACCAGTGTGACGTTATCCGGCTTTTCTAAGGATAGCAAACGCGTCACATTTTCCATTATATGATGAATGCTTTGCTGGGTTTTAGGACCCGGATATTGCGGACCAAGCAACCTATCGACAAGTGCCCTTAAGCGGTCAGCTTGCTCAATGATAACTTGAGTATATTCATTCAGTTGAGGGTCAGGCAGTGCTTTAGATAATAACTGCGCAGCACCTCGCAAACCGCCTAGTGGGTTTTTTATTTCATGGGCAAGTCCGCGAATGAGCTCGCGGGCTGCAAGTTGTTGGGCATTTTGCGCTAATTCTTGGCTTAGACGCCGTTGACTATCAAGTTGAGAAAGCTCAACTAAAATAAATTGTTCAGAAAATGGCTGAGCACTGAAAGACATCACATGGGAATGGTTATTAAACACCAGTGTGACCTCATTTTCTGTAAAGCTATGCCCTTCCTTTAAACTACTCAACATCAGTTCATCATTGAGTGAACAATAACTAAAGAGAAGAGGGAGAGGGGTACCATATAGCTTACGCTGGCTTTGAGTTAAAATCTGGAGTGCAGCATGATTGGCATAGTGGATAACCAGGTCGTAATCCAAAATCAGCACGCTATTAATTAGTGAATCGAGAAGTTGTTCTGGTGCTGGCAAATGTTCGGTTTTCATGTAATGTTGCTCCTGCACTATTTTGGTGCATTATACCTGATAGACCAAACAACCGATATTTGATTTTGTTCCGCTAATATTTTACAGAGAAAAGGCCCCATCAAAAGATGGGGCAAGTGCTTCACGGCAACAAAGACTAGCAGTGGAACGGCGTGTTACACACTGTAGTACATTTCAAATTCGAGAGGGTGTGGTGCCATACGGACACGCTGGATATCGCTGCGAACTAATTCGATATAAGCGTCAATGGCGTCATTCGTGAATACACCGCCACGGGTTAAGAATTCACGGTCTTTATCTAACTCAGCCAAGGCTTCGTCTAAAGAGCCTGAAACTGTTGGGATTTCTTTGGCTTCTTCAGGTGGTAAGTCGTATAAGTTTTTATCCATTGCATCGCCTGGATGGATTTTATTGATAATGCCATCAAGGCCTGCCATTAACTGTGCAGCAAACGCGAGGTATGGGTTAGCCGCAGGGTCTGGGAAGCGTACCTCAATACGACGTGCTTTAGTGCTGGCAACCACCGGAATACGGATAGATGCAGAACGGTTACGCGCTGAGTAAGCCAGCATGACTGGTGCTTCAAAGCCCGGAACTAAACGCTTGTATGAGTTGGTTGTTGGGTTGGTAAATGCGTTCAGCGCACGAGCGTGTTTAATGATACCGCCGATGTAGTACAGCGCCATCTCAGATAAACCGCCGTATTTGTCACCAGCAAACAGGTTAACACCGTCTTTAGACAAAGACATATGGCAGTGCATACCTGAGCCGTTATCACCGACGAGTGGCTTTGGCATAAAGGTTGCGGTTTTACCGTATGCATGGGCAACATTATGAACAACATATTTATAAATCTGGGTTTCATCCGCTTTTTTGGTCATAGTATTAAAGCGGGTAGCAACTTCGTTTTGACCTGCTGTTGCCACTTCATGGTGATGCGCTTCAACCACTAAGCCCATTTCTTCCATTGTGGTACACATTGCAGAGCGCAGGTTTTGTGATGAATCAACGGGGGGAACTGGGAAATAACCGCCTTGTACTGCTGGGCGATGACCTTTATTGCCGCCTTCGTATTTTGTGCCAGTATTCCACGCTGCTTCGATATCATCGATATGGTAGTAGCTACCATGCATATTATTGCCAAAACGGATATCATCAAAAACGAAAAATTCAGGCTCTGGACCAAACAGAACGATATCAGCGATACCGCTAGAACGTAAAAAGTCCTCAGCGCGTTTTGAAATTGAACGCGGGTCCCTGTCATAACCTTGCATAGTGCCTGGTTCTAAAATATCGCAACGGATAATTAAGGTTATGTCAGCAAAGAATGGGTCGATAACCGCGGTTGATGGGTCTGGCATCAATACCATATCTGATTCATTAATCCCTTTCCATCCACCGATAGATGAACCATCAAACATCTGGCCTTCTTCAAAGAAGTCTTCGTCAACTTGGTGAGCAGGGATAGTGATGTGTTGCTCTTTACCTTTAGTGTCGGTAAAGCGCAGATCAATAAATCTAACATTTTGCTCTTTTATTAACGATAAAACATGTTCAGCGGACATTCTCGGCTCTCCTGGTCGGGTCTAATCAACAATCGTCTAGATGATGCGCTTGTTGTTTTTTGTCTAGCGGTAGTGAGTCGTGTAAAACGAGGCACTGTTATTCGCTCTGTAAATATATAAGCGAAAATCATGCCAACTTTTTAAATTATAGTAAATTCTGATTGTTACAAAGAAATGATGGGAGAGAAAATGATAGAATGGAATAAAATGCACTAAATTGGTGCTTATTGTTAGTTGTTTGCACTATTTTGGTGCGTTTCTTTAAATGTGAATCATTTATGTCATGCATTCATCATAAATATAATATTTTATGTTCTTCGCTTATGCCAGTATTAATAAGGATATATTTGAGCAACATTGAGTATTGAATCTAAATATATTTTTGTACTTTACATAATATTTATGTGGAAAAGTGACGACATAGTTAATAGGGGTATAAATATATGGCAAGATCTCAAGGTTGGGCTCCACCATTAGCATGGGGACCGTGGGTTAATCTTCATACGCACGTAGGGAATAGCGCTTATACTGTTTCATTTGATGCAGTATCAAGTCTGCAATCAACATTTGATGCTGAAATACAATATGTAACCAATTCAGGTGATAGAACCGTTCGTACTATGGGGCCTGGCTCATATAGAATTAATGGAAATAATGGGGCAGGACAAGACCGGATTAGGTTTAAGAGCCATTCAGTAGGGCTGACGATAGGAGTTAGGTACTAAATATAAAAGTGGCTTTATGCTAACTTTACTTATTCATCAAAGATTTAAATAAATTTAAATTAGATTGATTGTTTAGATTTTGGTAAAAACCATCATCTAATGAATGGATGTTTCCTAAATGAATGTTTTTTTGAATAAGAACGTTATTAAAATAAACATTCATTTTTTTATTTTTATTTTTGGTTAGAAAATCATATAGTTTAGGCCGGCAATTATTTGTATTGCTAAGTGTTATAAAAACAATATGTTCATTATTTTTTGATTCATCCTTATATGATTCGATACATTCTTTATCTAATTGAAAAAAAGAATTATTTGTAGAGTAAGATAAAATGTTATCGCTTTTAATTTTGCAACTAATGAGCAATAGCCCCGTTATAATTGCTATAGATGAAATAAAAAAGATTTTTTTTGAATTATTCATAAATGTTATTATCATTCCAAATACTCAATTGTTTATAGTATAAACTATAAACAGAATATTTCATGTTATTTATTCTGAGGTGCGAGAAGAGTAGGACTCGTATATATAAAGAAAGCCCATATAACAAAGAATATGGGCCTCTTACATTATTCATCGTTACTATTGGTTAGTAACGTATTCACTTCTTCAATTTGTTTTACTGCATCATTGATAATGGATGCAATTTGGCGAGTTTGTTCTTCATTGAGTTGCTTTAAAACCATTTTATGGCGTAATAATGCTTTAAAACGACTGACCGCCATTTCAATGTCTTCCGCTAAATTACCACCTTGTTGCATATCGCGTGCTTTTGCCAGTTTACGGGCAATCACCACTTCGATGTCTTTATTCTGAGCTAAATGCGATGCTCCTTCAGGCGTGATAGTAAAGCTTTTACGGTTCCGCTCAACAATTTGTGATTCCAAGAAGCCTTGTTCTTCTAGTAGTGTAAGAGTTGGGTAGATTACACCAGGGCTAGGCACATAAAGGCCGTTAGAGGCTTCTTGAATATCTTTAATTATCTCATAGCCATAACTTGGTTTTTTGGCAACTAATGAAAGCACCATAATATGAAGGTCACCATGGTCAAATAGACGACGCAGACCTTTGCCTCTTCCTCGACCCCTTTGGCGCTCACCGCCATGTCCGTGGCCATGACGGCCTTCACCGTGGCAGCATTTTTCACCATGTCCGTGACCATGACGGCCTTCACCGTGGCAGCGTTCTTCACCATGTCCGTGACCATGACGGCCTTCACCGTGGCAGCATTCTTCACTGTGTCTGTGACTATGACGGCCTTCACCATGGCAGCGTTCTTCACTGTGTTCGTGACTATGACGCCCTTCACCATGGCAACATTCTTTGTGTTCATGACGATGATTACCATGACAGCCGTTATGGTGGTGGTCATGCTGATTTTCGTCATGCTGTGCATAATATACATGACGACAAGATTTAATTAGCATATAGTTATTCCTTAGTTTGTAACTTTAGATATATCGAATCTATTTTGTCGTTTCACTATATTTAGATATATCTAATTAGTCAATTTAGATATATCTAAATGACACAAAAAGACATTAAAAAAGGTAGTTAAGAAAGAAAGTCTATTTTATATTCTTTTTTTTGGCTGCTAATATTGAGTTTTTAGCGTATTATTCTGCTACTTTGTGAATTATTAGTGCTGATACTCACTATTTTATTGGGTATTTTGGCGCTGTTATGCAACTGAATGTTTTTTCGTTAAAAACTTTTTATACAGTGATGGGTTTCACATTTATTCCACTTCTGCGGAAAAACGTGTAAAATAACAGCAAATTAACGTAGAAAGTATGTTTTGGTCGATAATAACGGCTAAAAAAGCATATTCCTTTCCTGTCAATTAAACGGTAAAAATCCTTGTCAATTCAAAATTTAAGAAACATCGCCATCATCGCTCACGTTGACCATGGCAAGACCACACTGGTTGGTAAATTACTGCAGCAGTCAGGTACGTTCGGTGAACGTGAAACTGTTGATGAGCGTGTTATGGACTCCAACGACTTGGAGAAAGAGCGTGGTATTACCATCCTTGCTAAAAATACCGCTATCCAATGGAATGGTTATCACATTAACATCGTAGACACCCCAGGCCACGCCGACTTTGGTGGTGAGGTTGAGCGCGTTATGTCTATGGTTGACTGCGTTCTGCTGGTTGTTGATGCGATGGATGGCCCAATGCCACAGACTCGCTTCGTAACGCAAAAAGCGTTCGACCACGGCTTACGTCCTATTGTTGTTATCAACAAAGTTGACCGCCCAGGTGCACGCCCTGATTGGGTTGTAGACCAAGTATTCGACTTATTCGTGAACTTAGGTGCAACGGATGAGCAACTCGATTTCCCTATCGTTTATGCATCTGCATTAAACGGTATTGCAGGTCTTGACCATACTGAAATGGCTGAAGACATGACGCCACTGTACGAAGCTATCGTAGAGCACGTTGCGCCGCCAGCAGTTGACATCGATGGTCCATTCCAGATGCAAGTATCGCAATTAGATTACAACAGCTACTTAGGCGTAATCGGTATTGGCCGTATTAAACGTGGTGTTGTGAAGCCAAACCAACAAGTCACTGTTATCGATAGCGAAGGCAAAACTCGCAACGGTAAAATCGGTAAAGTTCTGACGCACTTAGGTTTAGAGCGAATTGACTCACAGCAAGCCGATGCGGGCGATATCGTTGCTCTAACTGGTTTAGGTGAACTGAATATTTCTGACACTATTTGCCAAGTGGGTAGCGTTGAAGCTCTGCCTGCATTAGCCGTTGATGAGCCAACAGTTAGCATGTTCTATTGTGTTAACACCTCACCATTCTGCGGTAAAGAAGGTAAATTTGTGACTTCACGTCAAATCCTTGACCGCCTGAATAAAGAACTGGTGCACAACGTGGCACTACGTGTTGAAGAAACTCAAGACCCAGATGCATTCCGTGTTTCTGGTCGTGGTGAACTTCACTTATCTGTTCTGATTGAAAATATGCGTCGTGAAGGTTTCGAATTAGCCGTTTCTCGTCCGAAAGTTATCATTCGTGAAATCGATGGCCGTAAACAAGAGCCATTCGAACAAGTTACTTTAGACGTTGAAGAGCAAAACCAAGGCGATGTGATGAAAGCGTTAGGTGAGCGTAAAGGTGACCTACGTGACATGATGCCAGATGGTAAAGGCCGTGTGCGTCTTGACTACATTATCCCAAGCCGTGGTTTGATTGGTTTCCGTACAGAATTCATGACGATGACCTCAGGTACTGGTTTACTGTACTCTACATTCAGCCATTACGACGATGTTCGCCCAGGCGAAATCGGTGGTCGTCAGAACGGTGTTCTGATCTCTAACGGTCAAGGTAAAGCAGTTGCTTATGCACTGTACAGCTTACAAGATCGTGGTAAGTTATTCTTAGGTCACGGTGCAGAAGTGTATGAAGGCCAAATCATTGGTATTCACTCTCGTTCTAACGACTTAACAGTTAACTGCTTAACGGGTAAAAAACTGACTAACATGCGTGCGTCAGGTACTGATGAAGCGACAACATTATCACCACCAATTAAAATGACTCTGGAACAAGCTCTTGAGTTTATTGATGATGATGAATTAGTTGAAGTGACTCCGCAGTCTATTCGTCTGCGTAAGCGTCACCTGACTGAAAACGATCGTCGTCGCGCGAGCCGTACAAAAGAAGACTAATTTTAGTTAAATTAGTTAATAAGAAGGCGCCGAAAGGCGCCTTTTTTTATGGGTTGAGTTGTGGGTAAACACCCGGCCCTATAGGCAGTCCTGCAAAGTACCAGCCAACAAGCAATAACATCCAAACTATAAAAAAGACAATAGGATACGGTAATATTAAGGTGTAATAAGTTCCGAGCTGTGCATTTTTATAGTAGCGTTGTAAAAAACCTAAAAAGAGAGGAAGAAAAGGTGACATAGGTGCAAGTGGTAGCACCGCTGAATCTGCGATACGAAACACAATCTGAGCAAATGCAGGGTGAAAACCTAGTAGCACAAACATAGGAACAAATATTGGGGCGAGGATCGACCAGATAGCTGAACCACTTGCGATAAACATACAAAGGAAAGCGGATAGGAACATCAAACCAATAAACGCAGGTACTCCGGTCATACCAAGGGCTTCCAGTAAGTCGGTTAACCCAATCGCCATAAATTTCCCCATGTTACTCCAGTTAAAAAAAGCAACGAATTGTGAAAGGGGGAAAACCATAACAATAAACCCTGCCATACTTTTCATTGGGTCAACTAATAAATCAGGAATATCATTAGGCTTTTTGATTTGCTTTGTTGATACACCATAGGTAATGGAGACCACGAAAAAGAAAATAATAATGACAGGAACAATCCCTTTAATGAAAGGGGATGGGATCACTGTATTGGTGATTGGATCGCGTAGTGGGGCACCTTCAGGCACAACAAGTAAAGCCACTAGACCGATAAAAACTAATGCAGACAGCCCACTCATCAATAATCCACGGTTTTGAATTGGTGTTAATTGTTCGATTCGGTCATGGGATGTGCCTTCCCATATAGGCAGGCGAGGTTCGATAAATTTATCAGTAAGTAGTGCCCCCGCAATCGTGAGTACAATCACTGACGTAGCCATAAAATACCAGTTATCAATAACACTAACATGAAGGCTTGGGTCAATGATCATGGCCGCTTCTGTACTTATCCCTGACAATAAGACATCCGTCGTGACAATCAATAAGTTAGCAGTAAAACCTGAAGCGACCCCTGCAATTGCAGCTAGTAAGCCAGCAACAGGATGACGGCCTACAGCAATAAAAATTAGCGCTCCTAAGGGTGGCATGACGACCAGCGCAGCATCAGAAGAGATATGGCTAAAAAAAGCAATAAATAGCACCATATAGCTGGCATAACGTTTATTAATGCCGGAAGCCATTTTATACATCAGAGCTTGGAGTAAACCGACTTTTTCGGCTAAACCGGCACCAATCACAAGTGCAAGAATGGCACCAAGAGGGGCAAAACTACTAAAGTTTTTAACAATATTGGGCAAAATCCATTGTAATCCCTCAACGCTTAATAAATTTTTAACGCTAACCATTTCGTCATTGGCTGGGTTTTTAACGGATAAACCAAACCAAGACAAAATTGCAGTAGCAATCATGAGTACCGCAATCAAATAAACAAATAAAATAAACGGGTTAGGTATTTTATTTCCCACGCGCTCTATCCAGCGAAAAATCGCACCGGGGCTTTTGTGATGAGTTGTTGTGTCACTCATAGAATTTCCTTGTGTCTGTATTCATTGTTATTGTTATGACTATTGAGCGGGATAAATCCCGCCAGTATAAGGAACTACTTTAATTTTGAAGGCGTTACATCTTTAGGGATAGGGCATTGATAGGGTGCGGTTTGTCTTTGTTGATGAAACTCAGCTTTAGCTTGTGCTAATAATTCTGGTTTTAAGAACAACTCAAGTGCACTGGATGCCATAATTTTTCCTGCGAGCAGCATTCCTTTATGAGCAATGGATGTGCGCCCCTGAGCGACTAACTGCCATGTATGTAGTGCGGTACCGAATGCGAAGCATGGGCTAAAACACTGCGCAGTAGGGGTCACCCAACTGACATCTCCTACATCTGTTGAGCCATACATTAATTCTTTTGACTCAACGTAAGGTAGCACTTCGTCAGTGAGTACTTTATTACCTTGCCTTTCACACCAAAGCACCCCTTTTTCACCGCCACTACGAGCTGCATTCAATTTGGCATTGCGCAAATCATCTTTAGTCAAAGTGCTATAGATTTGTTCAGCGAATTGGCGTTCTTGTTCTGTATATTCAGGGATGCCAAATTCCGTAATATGATTAAACATCGCATGTTCTAGAGTGCGATTCGGTACATAGTTTGAACATGCTTTGTCAAAACGCACCTCTAACTGAGTGCCGGTCATTAAGGCTGCGCCTTCAGCAATCTTAATAACGCGTTGGTAAATATCTTGCGCTTCATCGAGCTGCGGAGCGCGCACAAGGTAAAGAACCTCTGCATCTGCTTGTACGACATTTGGAGAGGCACCGCCCGTATTGGTGACGGCATAATGAATGCGTGCCTCTTGAATAATGTGTTCGCGTAGAAACTGAACGCCGACATTCATGAGCGTTACTGCATCTAAAGCACTACGTCCAAGATGAGGTGAGTTTGCTGCATGTGATGCAATACCTTTAAAACGAAAAGCCGTTTGAATATTAGCAAGAGACTTGACGTTGAAGACGCCACTAAAAGATTCTGGATGCCAAGTAATTGCGGCATCAACATCATTGAATAGTCCTTCCCTCACCATGAAGGTTTTACCTGAACCGCCTTCTTCACCCGGACAGCCATAGAAACGTACCGTACCCGATAAGTTATTTTCTTTTAGCCATGCTTTGACTGCATAAGCGGCGGATAAGGCAGCGGTACCTAACAAATTGTGACCACAGCCGTGGCCATTTCCATTTTCAATAACTGGGCTAGGTTCACTGCATGCCGAATGTTGGCTCAGGCCTGCAAGGGCATCGAATTCCCCGAGTAGTGCAATAACGGGAGTGCCTGAACCGTAACTTGCGATAAAAGCGGTTTCGATATTACCAACGCCTCTTTCGACGTGAAAACCTTCCTTTTCTAACGCATCAGCGAGCAGAGTCGATGAGTAAGTTTCTTCAAAACGTGTTTCTGGATGATCCCAAATATCATCACTTAATGTAGTGAATTGATGTTGGTTTTTTTCAATATAATCATTAATAAATGATGTAAATGTATTATCCATTTTGAGCTCCGAATTCAGGTAAATGCAGGGCGATAGTGGACAGCGTTTTAACGGCGGTCGTCATCACTTGTTCATCGAAATCAAAGCGCTCATTGTGGTGACCCGCGCTGAGCTGGGTGCCAAAAATCATATAAGTTGCTTGTCCCCCGAGTTGTTTGACGCGCTCCATAAAGTAGGTCGCATCTTCAGAGCCCGCGGCTTGGGAGCGGTCTTTCACCACAGATGTGAATTCAGGGAGGTGGGCTTGAGCCAAATCGCAAATAAAATCAACCCATTGTGGACTTGGATGGCTACTTTGTGCAGCGCCCATTAATTTAATATCAACGGAAACATCTTGCATCTTGGCTGCACCCTCGATGATATTTAGGGCTTTTTGATAGATAAACTCATTAATTTCATTAGTTTCACCTCGAGTTTCTACTTTTAATAACGCAGAGTCTGGAATGACATTTCGACCGATCCCTGCTTGTAAAACCCCAACATTTATTCGAGAACTACCTTCACTATGGCGTGGAATGCCATATAAGCCTAAAGTCGCATGGGCTGCGGCCAGTAATGCATTTTTACCATCTTCAGGTTTTGCACCTGAATGAGCAGCAACACCTTGATAGGTAACATCAAATTTAGTTGTCGCTAAAAAGTTTTTGCTGCCACAAACGACTTCGCCTTGTGGGACTCCAGTTCCAAGGTGAATAGCAACAAAAAAATCGACATCATCGACAACACCTGCCTCCATCATGGATTTCGCGCCGCGAGTGCCTTCCTCCGCTGGTTGGAAAATAATTTTAATACGACCGGAGAGTTTGGATTCGTATTGTTTGAGAACATGCGCAAGCCCTAATCCAATAGCGGTATGGCCATCATGACCACAGGCATGCATCATGTGTGGGTTACAAGAGGCAAACCCTTCATTGTAAGGACGGTGTTGGCACGAAAGGTCTTCGTTTAGGTCAAGGGCATCCATATCGACTCGGAAAGCTAGAGTTGGACCGGGTCTTTCGGTATCTAATGTCGCGACAATTCCTGTAAACCCCCCAGAGAAATGCCCTAGCCATTGGGTAAGAGCCCCTTGCTCAATTGCTCTTTTTTCTTGTTTTTCTAATTCAGCAGGAGAAGGGAGCCCCATTCTAGCGTCAGCTTTAATCACTTCTTTGCCAAGTTGTAATTGGTAGCCAAGCTGATGCAGCTCTTCTGCTACTAGAGTCGCAGTACGAAATTCTAACCAACCAGACTCTGCATATTGGTGAAAATCTCGACGCCATGTCTGTAACTGCTGTGCCATTTGATTGATAGTGGCATATAAGTCAGTATCCATTTTTTATCTCTTTTAGTTATCACAAAAAAAGTAAATTCTGTTATGTTTGATTACGAATTATTAACATTTAGCGAGATAAAATTTTGTTTATTAATTAAAAATAAATTTATTTAGATGCTGATGTATTTTTTACCTTTAAAAATTATTTTAAAAGGCTAAATGTTAATTATTTGTTTCTTTGTTTTTAGACTTTACACAATCAAATCAGAGCAAAAAAGATACAATTATCTTTCGCTATATAACTAAAAGTTATCGGGGTAAACACATGGCTCCAGCAATAAAATTGAATCAGCTTAGGGCATTTGTAGAGGTAAGCCGTCATGGCAGCATTCGAGCCGCTAGCCGTTTTTTACAACTCTCCCAACCGGCACTAACGAAATCGATTCGTGAATTAGAAAGTACGTTAGGGGCAAAGTTATTTATTCGCAGCAACCAAGGGATTTACTTAACAGAATGCGGTGAGGGTTTTTTAAGGCGTGCGAGCTTAATTCTTGAAGAGTTAAGGGTTGGGCAGGAGGAAATCTCCCAACGGATTGGTTTGATTGGCGGGACTGTCAATATTGGTGTGGCAGGGAGTATCGCTCGTTCTTTGATGCCTAAAGTCGTCACACAATTTCACCGCGATTTCCCCAATATTAAATTGCGTATCATGGAAGGGCAGCTACTAACCATGTTAACTCAGCTAAGGCAAGGAGAGCTGGATTTTACGATTAATACATATTACCCAGGCAGTTTAGACGCAGAATTTAATTTTGAGCGGCTGATGCAAAAAGAGTACAAGGTGATTATGCGTAAAGACCATCCTTTACGGCATGCGAAATCTTTGAGTGAGTTGGTTGATTGTGATTGGACGATGCCAACTCCCAAGGGGACGTATTATAAGCAACTTGCTGACGTTTTTTCGTTGATGGAGCGTCCCATGGTCTTTAGCGTAACTTGCGAAACGTTAATTGGCTGCTTAAGTTTAGTTGCTCAAAGCGATTTTCTAACCATTGTTTCTGTGGATACGATCGACGAGCCGTTATTCGAACAAAGGTATATCGCTTTAGATTTAAAAGAACAATTACCCTATGCCACCTTTGCTTTGGTTCAACGAAGAGATGCCACATTGACACCCGCAGGGGAACACCTAGCCCGATTATTTCGTATTTATTGCCGTAATAATGATGATGGGAATAAGGTAGGTAGATAATATTTTTGCATTTATCTATTAAAGGAATGGTTAAGTAAGGCGGTTTCCTGAGTTAGTGGTTCACCAATATTTTGACAAAATAACGTGAAATATCACCAATTAGGGCTGTTCAGTTGCATGAATAATGATTAAAGTAAATTTAGTGAATAACAATGAGGAAAATTTATGCTGTATATCTTCGATATGGGTAATGTGATTATTGATATCGACTTTAATCGTGTGTTTGATAAATGGGCTGAGCTTAGTGGTACACCAAGTGAAGAAATCAAATCGCGGTTTTCTTTTGGTAATATCTTTCAATTGCATGAATGTGGCAAAATTTCAGATATCGAGTTCGCAGAGCTTCTGTGTGAAGAAATGGGCATTACACTGAGCTTTGAAGATTTTGCTGAAGGCTGGCATGCTATTTTTATTTCGTTAAGAGCTGAAGTGATTGATATCATGGAGCGCTTGCGCGAACAAGGGCACCGTGTTGTCGTCTTATCAAATACGAATCGCCTACATTTAGACTATTGGCCAGAACACTACCCAGAAATTGCAGCTAGCTCTGATTTCCTTTACCTATCCCAAGATTTAGGCATGCGTAAGCCTGACCCGGAAATTTATGAATATGTTCTGCAATCTGAAGAATTTGATGCTGCAGATGCTATTTTCTTTGATGATGTTGAGGAAAATGTAAAAGCCGCGGAAGCACTTGGCATTCGCAGTATCCATGTTACCAGTAAAGACACCATTCCCGAATATTTCCGGACTTACGATTTTAGTGCCGAAGTTAAGTAACTTACTGGTTTTTATAATGGAGTAACTGTAAAACGTTGCTCCATCTTTTTGTTATAGAGTAAACATGATTGCATTAATTCAGAGAGTCACTCACGCGAGTGTCGTTGTTGATGAAACCGCCGTAGGGCAAATTGATTCAGGTCTACTGGTTTTGCTTGGTGTCGAAAAAGACGATGATGAGCAAAAGGCAAAGCGTTTATGTGAAAAGGTGCTGGGCTACCGTATTTTTAGTGACGAACAAGGGAAAATGAACTTAAACGTCCAACAAGCTGGCGGTAGTTTACTGGTTGTTTCGCAATTTACTTTAGCCGCAGATACCAAAAAGGGTATGAGACCCAGCTTTTCTGGTGGGGCAGAGCCAGAGCGTGCAGACCGCTTGTATCAATACTTTGTTGAGCAAAGCCGCCAACAAGGCATTAATACGCAAACAGGCCAGTTTGCTGCAGATATGCAAGTCAATTTAACTAATGATGGACCGGTCACCTTCTGGCTACAGGTGTGAATCAACTTTTTAAGGGGGAAACGATGTACCATCTACGTACGCCGAAAGATGAACTTGAGTTTGCAACTTACTACCATTTTCGTTGGGAAATGTTGAGAAAACCTTTTAATCAACCCCTAGGTTCAGAGAAAGATGGCTATGATGCCACTGCACATCATCAAATGGTTGTTGATGATAAAAACCGTATTCTTGCGATCGGCCGCTTATATATTAATGCAGATAACGAAGGTGCGATCCGTTTTTTAGCCGTCAACCCAGTAATGCAAGGTAAAGGGCTGGGGAAGCTGATTATCATGGCACTTGAGTCTGTTGCACGCCAAGAAGGGGTGAAGCGGATTGTATCCAGTGTGCGTGAAGAAGCGGTTCCTTTTTTCGATAAAATGGGGTTTGCAAATCGCGGAATAGTCGCAGGGCAGTTAAAAACACCAGTTCGTCATTATTTGATGATTAAACCGATTGAAACCTTAGATCAAATTTTACACCGTCCAGATTGGTGCGGTGAATTGCAACAAGCTTGGTATAAATACATACCATTGAGCGAGAAAATGGGAGTACGGATAGAGCAGTACACTGGGACTCGCTTTATAACAACCATGCCCGAAGCGGGCAATCAAAATCCCCATGAAACTATTTTCGCAGGCAGCCAATTTTCGTTAGCAACATTAACGGGTTGGGGGTTAATTTGGTTATTGATGCAGGAACACCAGTTAGGCGGTGAGATTGTGTTAGTGGATGCGAATATCCGCTACGGTAAGCCTGTCAGTGGTAGGCCAACCGCCACTGCTGATTTAGCAAATATGAGTGGTGACCTTGACCGATTAGCTCGTGGCAGCCGAGCCCGAGTGAAACTTAAGGTCGAGGTAAGTAATACTGATAACCAAGTGGGTGCTGTTTTTAGTGGGACTTATATGGTATTACCCATTGAAACAACAAAATAAAGTATATTTTTGATTATTAAATAACAGAGGCAGGTAATTTATATAATTAGCGTTACCTGCCTTAGTTTTGTGTTTATTATGGCGTACCTAGTACAGGGACCTCTTCTTGAAGTATTGCTCCTTCCATTGGCGGTTGTTCTGCTTCGGTTTCAACTGAAGAAGTCACTACCCCGTTAACAACGGTTCTGAACATACGTTTACCTTGTAACGGAACGGCCATTAGCTCCCCGTTTAGGCTTTTTGAGAGAGACGGTGCGAGTAAATCGCCTTGTAGAGTCGCATCAAAATCACCAATAACCTGTGCTGGGAAACCAGACCAGCCCCACTGATTTAAATCAGTTAAATCAATATTAGAACCGGATGCACGTAACAGGAATGGCACTTTATTTGGCGTTTGCTTAACCAGCAAACCGATTTTGCTGATACCTTTATCAGTACTGACCGTTAAACTTGCAGCGGCTGAAGATTTGCCACTTTGACGAACTTCTAAGAATGGACGTCGAACTGGAACTTGGTTAATTGTGCCGCTATCTGCATTAAACGTCGCTTTACCGCTCCAAACTCCCCATTGTTTTTGTTTGACCAAATCAACGTTTTCAATGTTGGCACTTAACGCTGTAAACTCGAAAGGGAACTCGGGTTGGATATTCATTAACAGAGACTGAGATAAGCTAAATTTCTTGATGGATAACCCAGATAACCATGCAGGAGCTGGCTCTGCCAAGAAGGATAGCCATGTTTCAGGTAATGTGTACAAAATACCCGCTAGCTTGCCTTCATTGATGGTCAGTACTTGGTCATTACGTTGCCAAGAGCCGTTTAGGTTGAATACCCCTTTATTGTAGTAACCAGACAGCTTATCGATATTAAGGGCATCGCCATCAATATTTAATTCGCCAATCAGTGTGCTGAGTTGTTGGTTTTTCACAACCAGTTGCTCAACATTGAAACTGATTTTACTTTTAGGGCTAGACCAACTTCCCCGAACGAGGTCAAGGTGGTCGATTTCAGTACTCAGCCCTGAAAGAGCCCAATCTTTACCTTGAATATCAATATTGGCTAATTCAAGGTTTTTGATTTTTATGGTTCTATCACTTTTAATCGCAGTAAATAATGTATCGAAATCAATACTGTTTTCCCAGCCCACTTTATTCATGATGAGAGAACCGATTGTGATTGAACCATCAGCAAATAGTTTACCTTCCCCTGAGACATAGCCATTATTTAGGTAGGCACTTGCTTTGCTAATTTCAGTGGCTTGCGTTTGCCGTTTCCCTGTCACTGCGACATTTTTTAACGACAGTTTATTCATTTTTAATTGGTTGGCTGTAAAACGAAAATCACCATAGCCAAAAGGGGAATTAACTGTTGGTTGCCAAGGTGTTATTCCCCCAGTGAACCCATCAACCTGAATATCATCATCACCTTGTTTTAGCAGAATTTTACTGTTCTCGAATTGCAAGATATCCGCAGTGATAGGTAAGGGCATTTCCCCTTGTGTGATGGCAGCTGACAAGTCACCTTGTGTAATAACAAAACGCCGAATAGCATTTCCACTGAATAAATTACGCCAGTTGATATCGACGACAATTTGCCGTGCATCCAAGGCGAGGTTTTTGTCTTCTGAAGCTAACTTAACATCTTGAAAGATAAATTCCCCAGGGTTGGAAAACTCATGCCCCATGACCCCGACATTAATATCATAACGGGTAAATTGACTTAAAAATTGGCTGGAATAGGAGGCTCCTAGACGCGTCTGTAAGCCAATATAGGCAAAAATAAATAGAAGTAATAGTAGCAAAAGTGCATAGGTAACAAATTTGATTAACCATTTCACGGCTTGCTACTCCTTCATCATGTGGGTGGATAACAAGATAGAGACTTGTTTAATATCGCGGCAGTTTAAGGATAGCATACAGAAGAACCGCCAGAATATTCAACTCTGACGGTTAAAATGAAAGCTTATTTTTCGAGGGGAAAGACTAAATTCAGAACAATTGCAGTTAAACCACCGGCAGCAATTCCAGAAGAAAATAAGGTTTTTAGCCAGTCGGGCGCAAATTGTAGGATCAGAGGTTGCTGTGAGACCCCCATTCCTACCGCAAGTGAAAGGGCGATTATCATGATTGCTCGACGATTTAATGGCTCTCTAGACACAATACGTACACCTGACGCGGCGATAGTGCCGAACATCACGATGGTCGCGCCACCCAGAACAGGTTCAGGGATTTGCTGTACAAAGCCTGCAACAGCAGGGAATAAACCTAGCAATACGAGCATTAAGGCGACGATATAACCGACGTAGCGGCTAGCGACCCCTGTTAACTGGATCACCCCGTTATTTTGCCCAAAGCAGGAGTTCGGAAAGGTATTAAATACAGCAGAAACCATTGAGTTTAAACCATTAGCGAGCACCCCACCTTTAATACGTTTCATATACAAAGGACCACGAACGGGTTGTTCTGATACATCCGAAGTCGCAGTGATATCACCAATCGTTTCTAAAGAGGTCACCATAAAAATAAGAATAAGTGGGACGAGTAGGTTCCAATCAAATGATAACCCATAATAAAACGGTTCTGGTACGGTAATTATCGCTTGGTTAGCTTCTGCTGGTTGCGCAGTTGGCAACATGTCCATCCACCAAGCAACAATATAGCCGACAGCCATGGCAATGACGAGTGAAGCAACACGTAAGTACGGGTTTTTCTGGCGATTTAATAAAATAATAACGGCGAGTACCACTCCCGCTAAAATTAAATAATCGGGGGAACCGAAGGTATTGTCGCTAATTGCACCGTAGCCACCACCGATGGATGTTAGGCCAACTTGAATTAACGATAACCCGATGATCATGACCACAACACCAGACACTAACGGTGTGATGACGCGGCGAGCTAAATGTAAGAAGCGGGAAAGAATCACTTCAGTAAGTGCGGCAACGAGTAAAGTACCAAATAGTGCTGCCATCATTGAGGGAATATCTGCCCCACCTTGCTTTAGTGCGACTCCGCCCATGATTAAAGGTGCAACAAAGTTAAAACTGGTGCCTTGAATAGAAAGTAAACCTGAACCAATAGGGCCCCATGCTCTAATTTGAATTAAAGAAGCAATCCCTGAAGCGAATAAGGACATACTAATAATACGTTGGGTGTCGTGAGCTGGTAGCCCAAGCGCTTGGCAAATTAACATTGCTGGCGTGATAACAGCTACAAACATAGCCAGAAGGTGTTGCCCCGCGGCAAACAGAGCCTGTGGTAGCGGTGGTTTGTCTTCTAATTTATAGATAAGCTCACTTTGTGTTTGTATGGTTGCTTCTGTAGTTTGTTTTTCAGACGTTGCAGTATTCATTGCCTTCATTTCCCCCACCAAAAAACGCATTGTAATGCGGCGAAATTAAAAAGCAATCGTTTGCGCAGAAAAAGTTTTATACGATAGTTAAATAACGCTGTCACATTTTTATATCTTTTAACTTGTATTTATAACAGTTTTTTTTTCTAATCCTATAACCTGCTTTTGGCGTTTTAAGGAAGATATTAACGTCTTATTGGTTTTTAATAATTTTAACAACAGACGAGGTACGTAAATGTATCATCTCGATGTCTACGGTACGCTAGTAGCTGCTACCTTAGTATTATTGCTTGGGCGTAAACTGGTAAAATCAGTTCCCTTTCTTGAAAAATACACTATCCCAGAGCCCGTTGCGGGCGGGTTGTTAGTCGCTTTTAGTCTTTTATTGCTGAAGCAATTATTTGACTGGAGCCTTTCTTTTGACTTATCACTGCAAGAACCAATGATGCTGGCATTTTTTGCCACAATCGGCCTAAATGCTAACTTAGCGAGTTTGAAGGCAGGTGGTAAGGCATTGTTTATTTTCATTTTTGTTGTTGTAGGGTTACTGCTTGTTCAAAACACGGTGGGTATTGCTCTTGCTGAGTTACTTGGCCTAGACCCATTAATGGGGCTGTTAGCGGGTTCTGTAACTTTATCCGGTGGTCATGGTACTGGTGCGGCATGGGGTAAAATTTTTACCGAGAGTTACGGTTTCCAGAGTGCAACAGAAGTTGCTATGGCTTGTGCAACGTTTGGTTTGGTTCTGGGTGGGTTAATCGGTGGGCCTGTTGCTCGCTTCTTAACTCGAAATATCCCAACGCCGGGAAATACTGACGATGATAAAGACGTTCCTAGCGCATTTGAAAAACCGCAATCAGGGCGAATGATCACTTCAATGGTTTTAATTGAAACTATTGCATTAATTGCTATCTGTTTGCTGGTGGGAAGCTATATTGCAGGTTTATTAGCGGACACAGTGTTCGCGTTACCGAAATTTGTGTGTGTGCTGTTTGTCGGTGTGATTTTAAGTAATAGCTTATCATTGCTGGGTTTTTACCGTGTATTTGATCGCGCGGTTTCCGTCATGGGGAACGTCAGCCTTTCATTATTCTTAGCAATGGCATTAATGAGCTTAAAATTATGGGAATTAGCATCATTGGCAATTCCGATGATAGTTATTTTGGCTGTTCAAGCTTGTGTTATGGCAGGGTATGCGATTTTTGTCACCTTCCGAGTGATGGGCAAAAATTATGATGCTGCTATTTTAGCTGCGGGTCATTGTGGCTTCGGTCTTGGTGCAACACCGACTGCAATTGCAAATATGCAGGCGGTAACAGATAGGCTAGGCCCATCTCACCTAGCATTCTTAGTAGTGCCAATGGTTGGAGCATTCTTTATTGATATCGTTAATGCAATCGTGATTAAACTGTATCTATTGCTACCGATATTTCCAACGATTGCTGGATAACATAGATTAAATAATAATAAGTAAAGCAGGTATTGCCGTGAAATTTTTCACGGCAATTTTCGTTTTAAGATATGAATAAACAATAATGATAGGTTGCTATGTAATAATTAAGCGTGGCTATATTGTTCCCGCTCTGGTAACCAGCGATCAATAATTTGCTGCGCGTTTTCAGGGTAGTGTTGCTGAATATGACGAGCAATGCGTTGCACTTCTGGCAACATATATTGGTCGCGTAATAAATCAGCGACTTTAAAATCGGCATTACCCGTTTGCTTCGCCCCTAATAGCTCCCCAGGCCCGCGAATTTCAAGGTCTTTTTGGGCGATCACAAAACCATCATTGCTGTCTCGTAAGACTTGCAACCTTTGCTTTGCGGTGTGAGTTAACGGTGTTTTATAGAGTAATACACAGTGGGAGGCGATAGCCCCTCGCCCTACACGCCCTCTTAATTGATGCAGTTGTGCGAGGCCTAAACGTTCAGGGTTGTCGATTATCATTAAACTGGCATTAGGCACGTCTACACCGACCTCAATAACCGTGGTCGCAACAAGTAGCTGAATTTCATTATTTTTAAAAGCAGCCATGATGCTTTGTTTTTCTGCGGGTTTCATACGACCGTGTACCAAACCCACTTTCAATTCAGGCAATGCTAGGGCTAATTCTTCACTTGTTACCTGAGCGGCCTGAGCTTCTAATAATTCCGAATCTTCAATTAAAGTGCATACCCAATAGGCTTGGCGGCCTTCTTCGATACAAGCTTGGCGAACTCGTTCGATAATATCATTACGCCGTGTATCCGGTATTGCAACCGTAGTTACAGGTGTTCGACCCGGTGGAAGTTCATCAATAATTGATGTATCTAAGTCTGCATAGGCGGTCATTGCTAGCGTGCGTGGAATGGGCGTTGCGGTCATAATTAATTGATGGGGGTGGAAGCCTTGTTTTTCGCCTTTTTCACGCAGAGCGAGCCGCTGATGAACCCCAAAGCGGTGTTGTTCATCAATAATTACCAGCCCTAAAGCTTTAAAGCTGACTTGTTCTTGGAAAATAGCATGCGTCCCAACAACCATTGCCACTTCACCATTGGCTATCGCTTCTTGTTGCTGTTGGCGTGCTTTACCTTTTTGCTTCCCAGCGAGCCAGCCAACTTTGATACCTAAAGGTTCGAACCATTGCTTAAATGTATTAGCATGTTGCTCCGCTAAAATTTCGGTAGGTGCCATTAAGGCAACTTGTTTGCCATTCTCGATAGCACAGAGAGCCGCTAAGGCCGCGACAAGGGTTTTCCCTGACCCGACATCACCTTGAATTAAGCGCATCATAGGCGCGTTTTTAGCAAGGTCTGCTTCGATTTCACTGACAACTCGATTTTGAGCCTTGGTGGGTGAAAAAGGAAGTTGGGCTAAGAGTTGTGTTTTTAGCTTACCATTATTGATTAATGGCTCTGCATACAGACGCTCATTACCTGCACGGATCGCTAACATACTTAGGTGGTGAGCGAGTAGCTCTTCAAGCACTAAACGTTTTTGGGCTGGGTGATGACCTTTTTCCAGTTCACTCAACGCGACGTTTGGTGGAGGGGTGTGCAACAGGCGTATTGCGTCTGGTAAGCTAATCATCCCCCGGCTAAGTTCTTCAGGAAGTAGTTCTTTAATTTTCCCATTACTAAGCAGAGCAAGAGCTTGATCGATGACTTTGCGTAATGTGGCTTGGCGTACCCCTTCTGTTGTGGGGTAAACCGGTGTTAAATTTTCTTGTAAAGTAACATTATCGGCATCTTGAGAAACTTTATATTCAGGGTGAATAATTTCTGGGCCTGTATTTCCTCGACGTACTTCACCATAAGCTGTAACCCGACGCCCTTCGGCTAAGTTGTTTTTCATCGCCGCAGAAAAATTGAAGAAACGTAAGGTAAGGTTGCCGGTTCCATCTGTAATCAGGCAAGTCATCATCCTTCGTCGTCCAAAGACAACTTTTGTTTGTAACACCTCGCCAGTAATAGTTGCTGTAGTTCCAGGTAAAAGATCTTTGATTTGGTAAAGGCGGGTATGGTCTTCGTAGCGAAGAGGAAAATGGAGGAGCAGGTCTTGAACGGTGTTCAAACCGATTTTACGCATCTTTTCTGACTGGCTTGCACCAATTCCATGCAATGAGGTCAGAGAAATGGTATCAAGTAGCCCATTATTCATATTATGTCCTTTTCCTTAACCAAATTGCCGTCTTTTCATTTTTTCAGTTAACTGCATTTGTACCCACCATTCGTCATCAGCTTCAATCTGCCCCTGATCATTAATAAATGGACGAGGAAGGCCTTTACGTTTAGCAACCTCTGCCAGTACAGGGTAGCCACCTTCAAATAGCCATTCTTGTTGTTCATGTGGCGATAATAGGCTGTATTCGCGTTCATACATGCCCGCTTGCTGCCGTTGCCTTTGTGCTTCATATAGGATTAATGCACAAGCAACTGAAACGTTTAGAGATTGCACCATGCCTGCCATTGGAATGATGATATGGCTATCCGCTAATGTGAGAGCTTGTTGTGAAATTCCTTTTTTCTCTTGCCCCATCATAATACAAGTTGGACGGGTATAATCAATCTCGCGAAAATCAACCGCATGCTCAGATAAGTTGGTTGCTAGAACTTGCATATTTTGTGATTTTATTTGGGTAATCGCATTTTCAGTTGATTGATGCGAAATGATTTTTACCCAACTATTGCTTCCCGCGGCTGAGGAGACAGAGAGCCTCATCTGTTGGTCGGGCCAAATAGCATGAATTTGATGGACCCCTACGGCGTCAGCGCTACGTACAATAGCGGAAACATTGTGAGGTTTGTGAATTTCTTCAAGACAGAGAGTTAGGTCGGGTTGCCGCATCGCCATCATTTGGCAAATGCGGCGATAGCGGCGTTCATTCATAGTAGTTAATTACGGTTTCGGCTAACACGTAGGACATCTGGCATGATACGAATTTTACGCATGACATTCGCCAATTGAACACGGTTTTTAGTTGTTAGGCGGATAAAGGCACAATACACGCGACCATCTTTTTCTTCAGTATTCATACTTTGAATACTAGAGTTTGCATCATTGATTGCGGCAGTTAAGTTTGCAAGAGCACCTTGGTGGTTGATCATATCCACTTTAATTTCAGCGATGAAATCGGTATTAGTGTCGTTATCCCAGTCGACCGGCATAAATTTATCGGGTTCTTTTTGATAACCGCGTATATTGCGACAAGATTCATGGTGGATAACCAAACCTTTACCGGGACTGATATGTGCGACAATTGGGTCGCCGGGAATAGGGCGGCAACATTTGGCGAAAGTAATTAAAACGCCATCAGCCCCTTTGATTGATAATTTGTTGCGACTTTCTACGACAGGTTGTTCTTCCGGTGTCGTTTGAGCGTTATTTTGTAAATTACGGGCAACGACTACGCTCATTGCATTCCCCAACCCGATTTCTGCCAGTAGGTCATCAATTGAGTTTAGTTTCATGCGTGCCAGTTCAGCATCGATGTTCCCTTGGGGGATATCCGCTAATTTATTTCCGGCTCCTAAAGCGTGATTCAGTAAACGGCGACCTAAGTTGATAGAATCTTCACGTTTTAAATTCTTTAATAATTGGCGTATTTTGGCGCGAGCCTTCGAACTCACGACAAAATTAAGCCAAGCTGCATTTGGCCGCGCACCAGGAGCAGTAATGATTTCGACAGTTTGACCACTAGTGAGTGACTGTGATAGCGGATAAGGCTGGCGGTCAACACGGGCGCCTACGCAGGCATGGCCAATATCAGTATGCACGGCATACGCAAAGTCAACAGGCGTTGCTCCGGTCGGTAATTCAACAATTCGCCCTTCCGGTGTAAAAACGTAAATTTCATCAGGGAATAAGTCTGATTTAACGCTTTCAATAAACTCAAATGAACTGCCCGCACTTTGTTGTAATTCAAGCAAACTTTGCATCCAGCGCTGTGCTCTAACTTGCGCTGTAGTGCCTTGTTCACCTTGTTCTTTATAAGCCCAGTGTGCAGCAACCCCCATTTCAGCCATTTGGTCCATATCTTCAGTACGAATTTGTACTTCAACAGGTACCCCGTGAGGCCCAATTAGAGAGGTATGTAGCGATTGATAGCCGTTAGCTTTAGGAATAGCAATATAGTCCTTTATGCGCCCCGGACGTGGCTTATATAGACTATGCATTTGGCCTAACACGCGGTAGCAAGTATCCACATCTTTGACAATAACCCTGAAAGCATAGATATCCATGATGGAATGGAAACGCTGCTCTTTTTGGTGCATTTTACGATAGATGGAATAAAGGTGCTTTTCCCGCCCACTGACTCGGCAAGGTACACCAGCTTCGGTTAGGCGGCCGTCAATTTCAGAGAGGATTTTTTGGATCATCTCTTTACGGTTACCTCTAGCCGCTTTTACCACTTCTTTGATTACGCGGTAACGGTTAGGATATAACGCTTCAAAACCGAGTTCTTCGAGCTCTGTTTTTATATGATGTATACCCAATCTATGAGCTAAAGGGCTATAGATTTCAAGGGTTTCACGAGCAATGCGACGGCGTTTATCAGGCCTTAAAGACCCTAAGGTGCGCATATTGTGAGTGCGGTCTGCCAGTTTGATCAAAATGACCCGGATGTCTTTTACCATCGCCATGATCATTTTGCGGAAGTTTTCTGCTTGAGCTTCTTTTTTGTCGCGAAAGTTAAGCTTGTCTAGTTTGGATACCCCTTCGACCAAACCGGCCACCGTGGTACCAAACAGCTCTTCTATATCTTGGAATGTCGCTGGAGTATCTTCAATCACATCATGAAGTAGCGCTGCCATAAGTGTTTCATGATCCAGCCGCATTTCAGCAAGAATACAAGCAACAGCAACTGGGTGAGTTATATAAGGCTCACCACTCGAGCGGGTCTGTCCTTCATGGGCATCCCGCGCGACAACATAGGCTTTTCTTAGTAATTCAACTTGTTCTTTAGGGAGATACTTTTGAATGACTAAATTAAGGCTTTCAAACAGATACAAGGCAGACCCACCTTAGTGATTAGCGACGACCTTCAGCGATTGCAGAAACTGCCTGCATTTCAGCCGCTTCTTGCTCTTGCTGCTCTTGGCGCTCACGCACATCTAAAATGTGACCGTTGATTAAGCCTTCTTCTACTTCACGTAACGCGATAACAGTATATTTATCGTTTTCTTCAGGAACTAAAGGGTCTTTTCCGCCCGTTTGTAACTGACGAGCTCTACGTGCTGCGACCAATACGAGGTCAAAACGGTTACCAATTTTCTCTACTGCGTCTTGAACAGTTACGCGTGCCATAAGTGTGCTACTCCAAAGAAATAAAAAAATGACCTGATATGATACTGAAACTATTCTCAGTCTGCTAGTAATTTGCTGATTAAAGCACCATGTCTTTGAACTTGGCGCTCTAATTTCAAACGTTCAGTTCGGATGATAGATTGTAAATCACTTAATGCCGTGTTGAAATCATCATTAACAATAAGGTAATCATACTCGTTGAAATGTTCAATTTCACCTACTGCTTGCGACATCCGTTTTTCAATCACTTCATCGCTGTCTTGCCCACGGCCTCGTAACCTGCGATATAACTCATCTTTTGATGGAGGGAGAATAAAAATACTACGGGCTTCAGGCATTTTTGCCCTAATTTGTTGCGCTCCCTGCCAATCAATATCTAAAAAAACATCGACACCGCTATTTAGGACATCTTCGATGATAGGTTTAGACGTTCCATAATAATTACCAAAAACACAAGCATGTTCTAAGAACTCACCTTTTTCGACCATACCTAAAAAATCAGCTTCAGATACAAAGAAATAGTGTTCGCCATGAATTTCCCCAGGACGTGCTGCTCGTGTTGTATGAGAAACAGAAACTTGAGTGTCATACAATGGTTGTGTTTTTAATAAAGCCTGAATGAGACTTGATTTACCCGCACCGCTAGGCGCAGAAACAATATATAACGTGCCTTGTATCATGATGATTTCTTGAATAGTCGAGGATTAAACATAAAAGATGGTGATAAACCCGACATAGTATACACATACTTGCGCTAACATGCAGCGATAACAATAAACCATGAATTTTAGATAAAAATATTTAATTTGTGATCAAGTTGTGAGCCGGTGCCAGAAATTAGTCTTTTACTTATGAAAATCACATTTTTTTTGCGAAGACTTTTGCAAATAACGGCATTTTGATATGAGTGCTACAAAAAATAGCTTCATGCTTAAGGGGGTAGAAAAGAGCTAAATGAAGGCACCGTCATCGGTGGATAACGACAAGGAATGTTTATGTTTTCTATTATCTGTAGGTATATATTGGTTTTAGTTTATAGGCTAAGCAAATTAATTGTTGGGTTAGTGGTTGGTGTAAATGTGGTGCAGGCGGCGAGTAATCATTCAGTTGACCCACTGTGCGAAGCAAAAAACCTCACCTTAATAGCTCAAGAGAGTAATAGGTTAGGGGGACAATTACAGAAGTGGGATCAGGCTTATCAGTTATCAGGTAGTAGCCCAATTAGTGATGAAGCCTATGACCAATTACTCAACCTATGGCGCTCTATGCAGCGGTGTCGCCAGCTTTCAGAAAAACTTCCCCCTGTCCCTCTTCCTGAAAAAGTGTTATTGGCTAAACACCCAATCCCCCATACAGGGTTAAAAAAACTTAATGAACGAGAAGTCTATAACTGGATAAATACACGCAAGGATATTTGGCTTCAACCAAAAATCGATGGTGTAGCAGTCAGCTTGGTTTATGAAAATGGGCAACTTATTTCAATGATAAGTAGAGGTAATAACCTTGAAGGCATAGAGTGGCGAGCAAAAGCGGATTTTATCCCTACAGTACCTAAAAAAATTAAACATCAGGGGACATTAATCCTTCAGGGGGAGCTTTTTTGGCAAATGCATGAACATATTCAAGCAGAATATGGGGGAATGAATGCGAGAAATAAAGTCGCTGGGTGGTTAATGCGAAAAAATTTGCCAACATCCAATGAAAATAATATTGGCATTTTCATTTGGGCGTGGCCATCGGGAAATACTGACCCCAAAACACAGCTGTCATTACTTTCTAAAATCGGCTTCCCACTTGCAGAGCAATATAGCCATAAGATTGAAAGTAAAGCTGATGTTAAGCAATTACGTGAATATTACTATCAAAGTAAATTACCTTTCGTAACCGACGGCATAGTATTAAAAAGTTTCCCTGCCCCAAGCGCACAGGCTTGGCAGGCTAAGCAAAATAGTTGGGCGATAGCGTGGAAATACCCGTTTCGTAGCACGTTGTCAGGTATCGTCGAATTACAGTTCAAAGTAGGTCGAACAGGGCGGGTCAGTGTTGTCGCAGTCATTAGCCCAGTGACGATTGATTCAAAAAAAATTTCTAGGGTAAGTCTAGGGTCGCTGTCTTCATGGAAAAAACGTGATTTGTTAGTCGGAGATAAAGTCCTTGTCTCCCTTTCAGGGTTGGGGACACCGAAAATTGAAGAAGTTGTTTGGCGGCGAGAAGAACGACTTTATCCTGATACCACCAATTTTATACAATTCCACTCATTAACTTGTTTTACTTATACGAGGTCTTGCCTGCAACAGTTTGTTGCGAGGCTCGTTTGGTTAGGTAAGCAATTAAATATGAAAGGGATCAGTGAAGCAACATGGCAGCAGTGGGTCACTCATAATAACCTCACTCAGCTAACAACATGGCTATCAGAGTCATGGCAAAATAGTTTACCTAAAAATAAAAGAAATCAGTTATTAATTGAGCAATTAAGATTGGCCAGTGTCCAACCACTTTCTGCATGGTTAAGGGGGCTAGCGATCCCTTTACCAAAAGAATATATAGGGCGAATTACTGATTTGAAAATGTTGGATAACCAATCTGTGATTAACAAAATGAAATTAACCGCCAATCAAAAGAAAAAACTTAGCAAATGGTTAGCAGAGCCTGAAGTCAAATTGATTCTACAAGTGTTGGCGGGTAGACAAGTAAACTCCCCTTAATTTAGTGTTGTTAATGGGGAGTAAGTAATCGCTCAAAAGTTGTTATTCAACATACGGCAGAGCCCCGTCGTTCAGCTCACTTTGGGGCGAGAAGTTTGGTTATAGAGGTATTTAATCTTGGCTTTCATAATTAAAAATGGGCAGCCCAAGGCGATAGCGAATTGCTATTAACCTAGCACTTAAGCCAACAACAAGGGTAATGATAACGACAATATCTTTGGGGAGTGGGGTATGCACCAAACCGATGTAAATCCAAGCAGCGGCAAAAGAGACACCCGCATAGACTTCTTTTTGGAACACTAAAGGTATGGTATTACACAACATGTCTCTTAAAACACCACCAAAAACACCAGTAATCACTGCGGCGATTGCTGCAATGATTGGGCTGTAATTCATATCTAACGCAATTTGAGCGCCAAGTATAGAAAAAACAATAAGCCCGATAGCATCCAAAATTAAAAATAACCGTCTTAAGTGTTTCATCATCGGAGCTATCCAAATTGTTACAATAGCGGCTCCAGCAACAGTCAGAATATACTCTGGGTGTTCGACCCAACCAAGAGGGTAGTGACCAAGTAAAATATCACGGACGGAGCCACCGCCAATCGCAGTGGCAGATGCAATAATGATGACGCCAAAGACGTCCATTTTTCTCCGACCAGCAGCAAGCGCCCCAGTCATGGCTTCGGCGGTGATACCAATGATATAAAGTACACTTAATAACATGATGGTTTTATTCGATGCTAAGGTTATTACTAAAGGGTATTATTACTTTAATAACTTCTCGACTGAGATTTTCTAGTACTCAATAGGGTAGATTAGTTAAAGTAATCCGATAGTGATAGTTAATGATGCCAAAGGATAACAGATTGAATAGCAAATTACCTTATAAAGAAACACGTTTAACCTATGATAATAGATGTCATCAGCTGACTAATATTAATGTATGGACGCCTGATAGCGAATGGTTAGCTTATGATGTCCGTCCAAGCGGGAGCTCTTTTACTGGTTTATCGATAGAAAAAATTCATGTAAATACGTTACAACTGGTTGAGATTTATCGTGCGAGTCACGGGGCTCATGTCGGTGTTGTTACTGTCAGCCCAAATTCACCGGCCAAATATGCCTTTATACACGGCCCTGAATATCCAGATGAGCATTGGCAGTATGACTTTCATCATCGTCGAGGAGTATACGTTCATGATGAACAGCTAAATGTTGCCTATCCTATTGATGCCATGTGTATTACACCTCCTTATTTAGTGGGGGCGTTAAGGGGAGGCACTCATGTACATGTTTTTAGCCCTGATGGAAAATGGCTGAGTTTTACCTATAACGACCATGTAATGCATGAATTAGATGCAAAATTAGACCAACGGAATGTAGCGGTAGCCGTTCCAGCTGGGCCTGTTGAGGTCGCTGTGAAACAGCATTGTAGGGAATATAATGGGGATTATTTCTGTTGCGTAGTAACGCAAACCACATTAGAGCCTGCGCCAAATAGCGATCAAATTAGCCGAGCATATGAAGAGGGGTGGGTCGGGGTTAGAGGGTATCAAAAAAGCAATGGGGAGTGGCAAGAAAGGGCATTAGCATTTATTGGTGATACCCATTCTATAAATGGGGACATTGTGCCAGAGGTTTATCTTGTTGATCTCCCAGCAAAGCCTGAAAAATACACAATAGCAGGGGAGTTCCCCATTCAAGGCACGGAGTCACGGATGCCCTTTCCACCAAAAGGGGTGTCTCAAAGGCGTTTAACCTTTACACATCACAGAAAGTTCCCAGGGCTAGCAAAGCAGCCAAGGCATTGGCTTAGAGCCTCACCGAATGGTCAATCAATCGCCTGTTTGATGGCAGACGACCACGGTAATGCTCAGTTATATTTAGTAAATACACTTACAGGGGGGATATTACAAATTACTCATAGCTTATCTCCAATTCAATCAGCATTTAATTGGGATAGCACTGGTGAGTATATCGCTTTTATCTGGGATAACAGTGTAGTTCGTTGTCATGTTGCATCTGGGGCTATAGAAAGATTAACAGAGAGAACCCAGCAACCTCCAGTAGCAGATGCTGTTGTTTTTTCTCCTAACAATAAACTGATTGCTTTTATGCGTGACCTAGATGGTTTCAGGCAAATTTATATCGTAGAAACAGGGTTATCTTGTTAAATTTTAGTAAGGTATTCACTATTATTATGAATAAAAATGTTCTAGTTAACTTTTTTATTCATAATTTGCTTTATTTTATTCTGTTGTTATTTCTCGTCAAAGTAGGAAGATAACATTTAATTTAGGCTATATAAATAAGCATCTATAGTTTAATTACTTTGACCCAATAAAAAGATAATTCTAATCAAAACTATTATAAAAAATAGGTTGTTAGTTGCCTTTAAGTTTACAAAAATCCCATAAAACTAGTGGGTATATAATTATTTAAATTAAGTCATTACCATTAAAAAACAGGTAACATTAAATAAATTCATTAATTTATTGCTTTTTTATCTAATTCTTCCAAGCGCTTTTTGGGGGAATCTTCTTTTGAGTCGTTATTCGACCTAGAATAGTCTAATGGAATTAAAAGGGTATCCATTATGAAAGAAAATGGAAGGTCAATAGCAAGTAGCGGCCTAACAACCCAACCTGTTTCATCATCTTTAATCATTTTAATACTATTTTTAGAACCCGGATAATAGCCTTCTGAAGGGCCGGCATGAGTCATAATACTTGAACAACCACTTAAAATAACCGGTATTATAAGGGTAAGTAACCGTGCTGAAATTAAACTCGACATATGCTAGTTAACCTAAATTGGTTTGTTAGTTCTAACTTGTAGTTATAATAACTAAAAACAAAAAATTCACAATGACAGAGCGATATTATTATCGAATTTAACAAGATATATTTTTTATGTTAATGCATTATTTTTAAGTATTAGCTGAGGTTGTTTATTCTTTGTGTATCTATATAGACTGTGAATAACGTTAAAGAATAAAGGTTTACTATTCTATATTTGTTATCAGATTGAAAACTCAAAATAAATAGCCATTTTAATTCATCCTGAACTGTGCTCTATGGCACATATTACTGCTGTGCTATTTGGCATAATCGATTCAGTAGTATGTTTTCTCGCCTATTTAGGTTGAGGTAATGGGTTACTTATCGTCAAAAGGATGCGGTCTATGAGTGAATTAGCTCTTACTGTAAGTTTGTTGGCGTT
This sequence comes from Providencia sp. 2024EL-00732, assembly GCF_044006275.1. NCBI lineage: Bacteria > Pseudomonadati > Pseudomonadota > Gammaproteobacteria > Enterobacterales > Morganellaceae > Providencia > Providencia sp. 2024EL-00732. The sequence goes on from NZ_JBIPDG010000011.1 coordinate 43,720, forward strand.
GGCTGCCGCGCTTGGATTATGGATTGGTAATTGGAAAATCCGTAATGTTGGGTTAGGTATCGGAGGTGTCCTTTTTGGAGGGATCATCGTTGGGCACTTTGCTCAAAGTTATGGTTTACAACTCAATAAAGACATGCTGCATTTTATTCAGGAGTTTGGCTTAATACTTTTTGTATACACGATAGGTATTCAAGTTGGACCCGGTTTTTTCTCTTCGCTTCGAGTTTCGGGCTTGAAGCTTAATGGCTTTGCATTGATGGTCGTTGTATTAGGGGCTGTTGTAACTGCAATTATTTATAAAGTCGCTAATATTCCTTTGCCAATCATATTAGGTATTTTCTCAGGCGCAGTAACCAATACTCCATCTCTGGGGGCAGGGCAGCAAATTTTAACAGATTTAGGCTCAGACCCAAATCTTGTTGACCAAATGGGAATGGGGTATGCCATGGCATATCCTATGGGGATTTGCGGTATTTTATTGGTGATGTGGCTTGTACGAATTATCTTTCGAATTTCAGTGGATAAAGAAGCGTCTGCATTCAATAGCTCTAATTTTCAACAGCGCGATGCCCTACAAACAATGAACATTGCTATTCGTAACGCGAATCTTGATGGTTTGATGATGCAAGATGTTCCATTGCTTGGTAGTGAAGCCATTGTTTGTTCAAGGTTAAAGCGTGGCGATATGCTTGTTGTCCCTCAACCAACAACAGAGATTCACTTAGGTGATTTACTTCATGTTGTTGGTCAGAAAGAAGATTTAAACAAAGTTCGTTTAATTTTGGGTGAAGAAGTCGATGCCTCGTTATCGACATCAAATTCAACTTTACATTCTGTCAGAGTGGTAGTGACCAATGATGCTGTACTAAGTAAACGGCTTAAAGAGCTAAATTTAAAACAAAAATATGATGTTGTGGTTACACGCCTAAATCGTACAGGTATTGATTTGGTGGCAAATAATAATTCAGTTTTACAGTTTGGCGATATTCTAAATATTGTTGGACGGCCTGAATCTATTGAAGCGGTGACTGCTTTATTAGGTAATGCGAAACAAAAGCTTCAACAAGTACAAATGCTTCCAGTCTTTCTTGGTATTGGTCTTGGGGTTGTATTGGGGTCTATTCCCGTTTTTGTACCAGGTTTTCCTGCCGCACTTAAATTAGGTTTAGCTGGTGGGCCGCTGGTTGTCGCATTAATTTTAGGCCGGATAGGGACTATTGGCCGCTTATATTGGTTTATGCCACCGAGCGCTAACCTTGCTTTAAGGGAGCTCGGTATTGTGATGTTTTTAGCTGTGGTGGGGCTAAATTCTGGTGGTGGGTTTATTGATACCTTAATTAAAGGTGATGGGTTAACGTGGATTGGCTATGGTTTGTTGATTACGTTTGTGCCTTTATTTATTACGGGGGTCGTTGCCCGAATTTTTGGCAAAATGAATTATTTAAGCCTTTGTGGAGTATTAGCGGGTTCGATGACTGACCCTCCGGCACTGGCATTTGCGAATGGTATTCACCCGACGAGTGGTGCCCCTGCATTATCTTATGCGACAGTATATCCATTGGCGATGTTTTTAAGGATTATTTCTCCTCAATTACTTGCAATCTTATTTTGGGCAGTTTAGCGTTTTCTTATAAAATAAATATATATTTTTCAATTTGATAGGGTGAGTTAGAAGGGCTGTGATTGATAAGGTACATAAAAAATAATAGTTAGTATCACGATATATAGAGATAAAAAGTACCGTTGTTCAAGCAATCACCAAGTCTAAAACCTGTTTTAATAGTTTTGAATGATATTCGTATTGAAAAATAAATTTGATTTCAATTACGGAGTTCTCGCTAATTTTAGCCCTTTCTATCATTGAAAGGGCTTTTTTTTACTTCAATTTAAGAAGTGACTTCTTGATAAGCTTTTTCTAATTCTTCAGCCAGTATTTTAATGCCTTGTTCAATTTTTGCGGGTTCAGGAACATAGTTCATACGCATACATTGGTGTGCATGTGGCCAATCTTGCTCGATACCAGGAAAAAAGTAGTGGCCAGGAACCATTAAGACCCCCCGTTTTTTCAAGCGTTGGTATAATTCTAAACAATTAATAGGTAAATCTTTAAACCATAGCCACAGGAAAATAGCCCCTTCAGGCTTATGTATTAAGCACTTATCTTCAGGGATATAACGGCGAATGATGTCAATTGCCTCTTCTACACGTTGTTTGTAAAAAGGCCCTATGACATTTTGGGACAGCGATATAAGGTCGTCTTTTTTCAGCATCTCTAAAGCTAGGGCAGGCCCAATCCCACCGGGAGCTAAGCTAATAATGCCATTCATGTTACTGACAGCTTCTATGATTTCTTCATTCGCGATGATAATACCGCAACGAGTCCCCGGTAAACCAAGTTTAGATAAGCTCATACATAGAATGACATTTTCATTCCAAAATGGTGTGGCTTCACTGAATATAATACCTGGAAAAGGAACACCATAAGCATTATCTATTAATAGTGGAATGTTATTTTGTTTAGCTAATTGATCTAAGTGTTCAACTTCTTCATCGGTAATTACATTACCAGTTGGGTTTGTTGGACGAGAAACACAAATAACACCAATATCATCAGTGACTTCTAGTGTATTGAAATCCACACGGTATTTAAATTGACCATTAGGTAGAAACTCAATTTGCGGTTTGTTGGCGACAAATAAATCATCGTCGAGCCCAGAATCCGCATAACCCACATATTCAGGCGCTAAAGGAAATAGAACTTTACGGGTGATACCATCTTCAAAGCGACCAGCTAGCAAGTTAAATAGGTAGAAAAACGCACTTTGGCTACCATTTGATAGAGCGATATTCTTCGCACTAATATTCCAACCTAGTTTTGCTTTTAGTGTTGCAGCAAGCGCTTTCAACATGGCATCTTTGCCTTGAGGACCATCATAATTACATAAAGTGTCCGTCAATTGGCCATTAGCACACATTTCGGTTAACAGATCTTGGAAATACTTGTCCATTTCAGGGATATGAGCTGGGTTCCCTCCCCCTAACATTATGGAGCCTGGGGTTCTTATGCCTTCATTCAAGTCTTTCATTAATAATGAAATACCTGAATTTTGAGCAAATTTATTACCAAATTTAGAGAATATCATCGCATTTATTCACATATGTCTATATAAATTGTTAATAGGATTTAAAACATACTCTGCTGAACCTTAGAGTTCAACCGCTCATTTGCATATATTTGTGATTTAAATATCTGGTAATGGATAAATTAATGGATGAAAATTCTGCGATGTTAATGGTTTGATAGTTTCTTTTTCTTTTTATACGCTAAGTATCATCCATAAACACTAATTTATTTAAACTGGCAACAATGTATTAAATGGTCATTTATCATGCCAGTGGCTTGCATAAAGGCATAACAAGTAATTGAACCGACAAACTTAAACCCACGTTTTTTGAGCGCTTTAGAAAGCAGCATAGAAAGTTCTGTTTCGGCGGGGACTTGGGACGAGTTTTCCCAGCCATTGACAATAGGTTGGCCATTAACAAATTGCCAAAGAAAAGTGGAAAAGTCCTCTCCGCTTTCTTTCATTGCTAAATAGGCTTTTGCGTTGGCAATTATCGCTTTAATTTTTAACCTATTACGGATAATACGGGGCTCTTGCATAAGGCGTTCTATATCACTGTCGTTCATCAAGGCGATTTTTTTAGGATCAAATTGATAGAATAATTCCCGATAACCTTGGCGTTTTTTCAAAATAGTGTACCAAGAAAGACCTGCTTGTTGCCCTTCAAGGCAGATCATTTCGAACAGGGCTTGGTTATCATGGGTTGGTTTGCCCCATTCATGATCATGATAAGCAATATATTCAGGGTCTTTATTAACCCAATGGCAACGTGTTGATGCTGTATTCATTTTTCATCCTTTTTACAATCATATTAATCTTTTTTAAAAATGAGATATTTATACTGTATAAATAACCAGCTTAAAAGGGGGTGAAAGTATTTTTTTTTATTTTTAGAATAAATACAGACATATTCAATGCTGTATATCTTGCGGTCAAAGGGTATACTGACGTACTTTCATTAATTTAACGTATCGCGTGCGGATCTAACATGCAAAAGTTTGATACCAAAACCTTTCAAGGTCTTATCCTGACATTGCAGGATTACTGGGCGCGCCAAGGCTGTACCATTGTTCAACCACTGGACATGGAAGTCGGCGCAGGAACCTCCCACCCAATGACATGTTTGCGAGCATTAGGCCCTGAGCCTATTGCGGCGGCTTATGTTCAGCCATCTCGCCGGCCAACAGATGGCCGCTATGGTGAAAACCCAAACCGTTTGCAGCATTATTATCAATTTCAGGTGATTATTAAACCATCACCAGATAACATCCAAGAATTATACCTCGGTTCTTTAAAAGAGCTGGGTGTTGACCCAACTGTTCATGACATTCGCTTTGTTGAAGATAACTGGGAAAACCCAACTTTAGGGGCTTGGGGTTTAGGTTGGGAAGTATGGTTAAATGGTATGGAAGTGACTCAATTTACCTATTTCCAGCAAGTGGGTGGGCTTGAGTGTAAACCTGTGACTGGCGAAATCACTTATGGCTTGGAACGCTTGGCGATGTACATCCAAGGTGTTGATAGCGTATATGATCTTGTATGGTGTGATGGTCCGCTGGGCAAAACCACTTATGGTGACATTTACCATCAAAATGAAGTTGAACAATCAACTTACAACTTCGAATATGCAAATGTTGATTTTCTTTTCAAATGCTTTGAAGAATATGAAAAAGAAGCTCAACATCTTCTCGCTTTGGAAACTCCACTTCCACTGCCGGCTTATGAACGTATCTTGAAAGCTGCTCATACTTTTAACTTACTTGATGCGCGTAAAGCTATTTCTGTTACTGAACGCCAACGCTATATTTTACGTATCCGCACCCTGACGAAAGGGGTTGCTGAAGCTTATTATGCTTCACGCGAAGCGCTTGGATTCCCTATGTGTCATAAGAATTAAGAGGCTGTCATGACTCAACAGACTTTCCTTGTGGAAATCGGCACCGAAGAGTTACCGCCGAAGGCTCTTCGTTCATTAGCTGAATCATTTGCTGCAAATTTTACCAGCGAACTTGATAGCGCGAATATTGCGCATGGCGCGGTAACGTGGTTTGCTGCACCCCGTCGTTTGGCACTAAAAGTTGCTGATTTAGCATCTTCCCAACCTGACCGTGAGGTTGAAAAACGTGGTCCTGCTATTTCTCAGGCTTTTGGCCCTGATGGCCAACCAACTAAAGCCGCAGAAGGTTGGGCTCGAGGCTGTGGTATCACCGTTGACCAAGCTGAGCGTTTAACAACCGATAAAGGCGAGTGGTTACTTTATCGTGCCCAAGTTAAAGGGCAAGCCGTGAATGAACTACTGGTTGATATGGTTAGCCGCTCACTTGCTAAACTACCTATTCCTAAATTAATGCGTTGGGCAGATAAAGACACCCAATTTGTTCGCCCTGTTCACACTGTAACATTGCTGTTAGGTAGTGATGTCATTGAGGGTGAAATTTTAGGTATTAAGAGTGGGCGCACAATTCGTGGGCACCGTTTTATGGGTGAAGCAGAATTCACCATTGATAACGCCGAGCAATATCCTGCTATCCTACGTGAACGCGGTAAAGTGATGGCTGATTACGAAGAGCGTAAAGCCGTAATCAAAGCGGATGCAGAAAAGGCGGCTCAAGCTTTAGGTGGTAACGCTGATTTAACTGATAGTTTACTTGAAGAAGTTGCTTCATTGGTTGAGTGGCCAGTTGTTTTAACGGCGAAGTTTGAAGAGAAATTTTTAGACGTCCCATCTGAAGCATTGGTTTATACCATGAAAGGTGACCAGAAGTATTTCCCCGTCTATGATAATGCGGGTAAATTAATGCCTAATTTTATCTTTGTGGCGAATATTGAATCTTCTGATCCTCAACAAATTATTTCAGGTAACGAAAAAGTTGTACGCCCTCGTTTAGCTGATGCGGAGTTTTTCTTTAAAACTGACCGTAAGCAACGTTTAGAAGACAACTTACCGCGCTTAGAAACGGTGCTATTCCAAAAGCAATTAGGTACTTTGCGTGATAAAACAGACCGTTTAGAAGCACTATCGGGTTGGGTTGCCAATAAAATTGGTGCAGACGTTAATCATGCGACTCGTGCTGGCTTACTCGCTAAATGCGACTTAATGACCAATATGGTGTTTGAATTCACAGATACTCAAGGTGTAATGGGTATGCATTATGCTCGGCATGATGGTGAATCAGAAGACGTCGCATTGGCTCTGAAAGAGCAATACCAACCACGTTTTGCCGGTGATGCACTTCCCTCTACTGATGTTTCTGCTGCATTAGCCATTGCTGAGAAAATGGATACACTTGCCGGTATCTTTGGTATTGGGCAGCACCCTAAAGGTGATAAAGACCCATTTGCTCTTCGTCGCGCGGCTTTGGGTGTGTTACGCATTATCGTTGAGAAAGGCTATCAGCTTGATCTCGTTGAAATGACCGCCGAAGCAGCTCGTTTATACGGCGATAAATTAACGAATAAAGACGTCGTTAATGATGTGGTCGAATTTATGCTTGGCCGATTCCGTTCTTGGTATCAAGAATTAGGTTATAGCATTGATACCATCCAAGCTGTATTAGCTCGTCACCCAACTCAACCTGCTGACTTCGATGCACGAGTTAAAGCTGTGACTCACTTCCGTACGCTAGATGAAGCACAAGCGCTTGCAGCGGCAAATAAGCGTGTTTCTAATATTCTGAGTAAATCAGAAGAAAAATTAGCGGATACTGTCTTAGCTTCTGTACTGAAAACACCAGAAGAAGTGAAACTAGCAACTCATGTTGTAGTTCTACAAGAAAAGCTTGCTCCAATGTTTGCGCAAAGAAATTATCAAGAAGCATTAGCTGAGCTAGCTTCTTTACGCGATGTAGTGGATGAATTCTTTGAAAATGTGATGGTAATGGACGAAGACCAAGCGGTTCGTGTTAACCGTTTGACGCTATTAAGCCAATTACGTGAGCTGTTTTTAAAGGTAGCAGATATTTCTTTACTGCAATAACTTAAAATTAGGCCATAAACTGGTTTTATGATGCTATTTTTATAAAAGTTAATCTGTTTGATAAATAAGCACTAAATTAATTTAGTGCTTATTTTTTTAGTAAAATAAGGTGAGTTGCCTATAAACCTTACCATTTTGGTGGTTTTATCAGCACTCGAGCCAAATTAATAAAAAATGGGTTGACGACCCCCATTCTTGGCAGTATTATTCACACCGTTTTCGGCGAGTAGCGCAGCTTGGTAGCGCAACTGGTTTGGGACCAGTGGGTCGGAGGTTCGAATCCTCTCTCGCCGACCAAATTTTAAAACCCACCTCAATGAGGTGGGTTTTTCCGTTTATGGCACTTCTCATTTCCTCTCCATTTTTAAGAATAACTTTACTTGCATCCAACACCTAGATTCTGCTGATATAGATAAAAGCATACGGTTTGAGAATATCTCATGGGTTACGTATTTTTTGCTGGCAGCTCCCTCTATTAGGGTGGTTTTAGCTAATAAAACAGTTTTTCATGACAAGGACCTGTTAATGAAAGCAAAATACGTTGTACCAAAACACATTCGTTTTTTATTGTTAGGGTTATATATTCTTGTTACTTCTCACGCTTATAGTTCCGCTATAACTCAACCTATTAATACCGCGCAATGCATTCTTATTAATCAAGTTCATTTGGTAAATTCCCAGCGGTTAACTAAAGTAGAGCCAAGACGTATTAATGCATGGAGGCAGCAAATTGAAGGGCAATGCGTTGATGATCGTAAGCTATTGGAGTATGCCGATTATATTACAGCTGACCTTGTCCGCGCAGGTTATTTAACCTCATATTTATACTATCCTGAGCAAACATTTTTGTTTGGTATTTTGCGTATAAAAATCGTTGAGGGGACTATCTCTGCGGTGAGTTACCAAAATGAAAAAAACAAAGATCGCTCTTTATTATCTATTTTTCCACTGAAGCCAGGGGACCTATTAAATCTCCGCCATATTGAACAAGGCTTATCTAATTTACAGAATGTATCTTTACTTCCATTTCATATAAATCTAGTGCCTGATGACGTCGATAAAAATGCCACTCAAGTTATCGTTGTTGGCCAGCAACGCCGTGCATTAAATGGGGTGATTTCTTATGAAGCTCACAGGGCTGCTGGGCAAACGACTAATGTTATAAGCCATATATGGATGCTTGCAAATCCTTTACTACGAAGTGATTTTTTGTATTCAGAGGTTAACCATCACTTAAATGCTTTTAACGGAAGCGAAATGAAATCAATGGTATTGTTATATTCTCTCCCATACCACTATTGGCTATTTTCTGTATCTGCTGAGTACCATAAAAACCAAGTAGTAATAACAAATTATGATGTTAATTTACCTTTTCAACAGCGTAGCTGGGGTTTATTGCTACAAATTGAGCGCATACTGAATCGCACTGAAAACGCAGTTACTTCATTCGGTATTGGTAGCCAAGTTCAAAAAAGTGATACTTTTTTATCCGACTTACGTTTACAGACGCAAAAACGTCTGGCGAGCTATGCTATTGCTGAATTCTCACATCAGGTTGATTTTTTAAAGGGGAATACGCTTGTTTCTTTAAAATATAAACAAGGGGTAGATTGGTTTGGTGCTAATGCACAAAAAACGACAGGTTTGGATAAAGCACAAATCTTTCAGTTTTCACTGTCTAACTTGAGAGAAATACAGCCGTTTTATTATCTAAGCCAACTTGATGTGCAGTTAAGTCGTTCCAATCTAGATGCTTTATTAGAACGTGATACATTCATAGGAAATGGCGGTGTGAGTGGTTTTCTTACGGGGGTAAAACATTTTGAAATGGGGGATCATAGCTTAAAATTTCACAATGAGCTGCGGTGGCAGACTCCTTGGCCACATGTACAGTTGTATTCGTCATTAGGCTTAGGAACAACGGCGAATGACCGAGCGACATTTTGGAAAGAGAACCTACTGTTAGGCTGTAAAATAGGCGCGAAAGGTCAGTTAAAGGGCTTGTCTTACCATTTATTCATTGATACCCCTTTATGGCAATCTCAGCCGCTTGCTTTCAATACAGTCAGTTCCGGTATTAAATTCAGTTTTCATTATTAATTTAATTGGTTTTTCCTGTATCCATTTGTTTTTATTCTATATATTTTAATTTTGGATAATTATATCTTTTATGGTGGGTATAAAAGCATTTTCTGTATTCAGTCTAATTAAATAAAAAAGTGACATATAGCGATTTTATTCTTTAAGTTATCAAATAGTTAAAATTATGTTTAGCTTGTTTAGTTGAATGTTTTTTGTCTGCATGAAAAACAAGCTAAATAATAACAAACTAAAATAGTTTCTAACTTTATTTCCTTTAGAGTTTTATTTTGCATACCTCCGTATAGCACGCTATATTCGTTCACTAATTCAGCACTTAATCACAAATATAAAAATAAATAGCTCAAACATAAAACACTAATCATCAATAATAATGTGGTTATAACGTCTGCCTTTTGTCTTGATTGGTAATATATTAAGCTAATTTAGCGTGACAAATGTTTCTAATATGTTACGAGAGTTGTGGGTGTGTAGCAAATACGGCTATTGACGAAGTGAGTGACAGTTGATTAATTGCACAATGAATAACAAAAAATACAGATACTACATCTGTCATTTATATGACGGGTTTAGGCATTAAGCAAAAACAACATAGGAGCATACAGATGCGCTCTATTAAAAAGACAGGTCTACTTACTGTAGGGTTAACATTAGCAGCATTGGCTGTATCGGCCTCAGTACAAGCAAAAACATTAGTTTATTGTTCAGAAGGTTCTCCTGAAGGTTTTAACCCTCAACTCTTTACTTCTGGAACAACGTATGATGCAAGTTCAATCCCATTATATAACCGTTTAGTTGAATTTAAATTAGGGACAACAGAGATCGCACCTGGCTTAGCTGAAAGCTGGGAAGTAAGTGATGATGGCAAGGTATATACCTTCCATTTACGCAAAGGGGTTAAATGGCACTCTAATAAACAATTTAAGCCAAGCCGTGACTTCAATGCAGATGATGTGATCTACACATTTATGCGCCAAAAAGACGCTAATCACCCATATCATAAAGTATCAGGTGGTAGCTATGAGTACTTTATGGGCATGGATATGGACAAAATCATTGATAAAGTTGAAAAAGTTGATGATAACACAGTAAAAATTACGCTAACTCGCCCTGAGTCTCCATTCTTAGCGGATATGGCTATGGACTTTGCATCAATCCTTTCTGCGGAATATGCGGACCAAATGCTCAAAGCAGGTACGCCAGAAAAAGTGGACTTAAACCCAATAGGGACGGGCCCATTTGTTTTACAGCAATACCAAAAAGACTCTCGTATTTTGTATAAAGCCAATGATCAGTATTGGGGTACAAAACCGAAACTTGACCGCTTAGTTTTCTCAATCACGCCGGATGCTTCAGTACGTTATGCTAAGTTACAAAAAAATGAATGCCAAGTTATGCCATATCCAAACCCGGCTGACTTAGAGCGGATGAAGCAAGATAAAAACATTACATTGATGGAGCAGCCAGGTCTGAACGTTGGCTATCTTTCATATAATGTTGAGAAAAAACCACTGGATAACCAAAAAGTTCGTCAAGCCCTCTCAATGGCAGTGAATAAAGACGCCATCATTGATGCGGTTTATCAAGGCGCAGGTCAGAAAGCGAAAAACTTAATCCCGCCAACAATGTGGGGATATAACGACGCTGTGAAGGATTATGAATATAACCCTGAAAAAGCAAAAGCATTATTAGCAGAAGCAGGCTTCCCTAATGGCTTTGAGATTGATTTATGGGCAATGCCAGTACAACGTCCGTATAACCCAAATGCGCGCCGTATGGCTGAAATGATCCAAGCGGATTGGTCAAAGATCGGTGTTAAATCTAAAGTTGTGAGCTATGAGTGGGGCGAATATCTCAAACGTGCGAAAGATGGTGAGCCTCAAACCGTGATGATGGGTTGGACTGGTGATAATGGTGACCCTGATAATTTCTTCGCAACATTATTTAGCTGTGCAGCAAAAGAACAAGGTTCTAACTATTCAAAATGGTGTAATCAAAGCTTTGAAAACTTGATCCAACCTGCACGTCAGACGGCTGATCATGACAAACGCGTCGAATTGTATAAACAGGCACAAGTCGTAATGAATGAGCAGGCTCCTGCGCTTATCATTGCACACTCAACGGTGTTTGAACCTGTACGTAAGGAAGTGAAAGGCTATGTGGTTGATCCATTAGGTAAACATCACTTCGAAAACGTCGACATTGAGAAGTAATCGTATCTAATCTGTTAATGCCCTTCGTTGCTAATTTGCAGCGCGGGGCGTTTTCTCCTCTAAGGGGTATTCTTCTAGATGATAATTTTGCATGGTGAGTTTTGTATTAAGTAGTCTGTAAATTAATCATGTTAACGGTTTCTTGCATCTAAGCGTGCTGTAAGCAGCACCCATAAGGATCAATAACCCAAAGACTTAGAAGAAACAGAGAAGTTCAGTTGTTTGTGAGCACCCGGAAAATTTATTTTCTGAGTAGCCAAACGGACTAAGAGCCGTCAACGGCATTATTAAAGAGATTCAGGATATGCTGCAATTTATCCTCCGACGATTGGGGCTTGTGATCCCGACGTTTATCGGTATCACACTACTTACTTTTGCTTTTGTTCACATGATCCCCGGTGACCCAGTTATGATCATGGCTGGGGAGAGGGGGATCTCTCCTGAAAGGCACGCCTACTTAATGGCTGAGTTAGGCCTTGACCAGCCACTTTGGAAGCAATATCTGCATTATGTTAATGGGATATTTCATGGTGACTTAGGGATTTCTCTAAAAAGCCGTATTGGTGTTTGGGAAGAGTTTTTACCTCGCTTTTTAGCGACAGTTGAATTAGCCACTTGTGCAATGATTTTTGCGGTTTCTGTTGGTATCCCTGTTGGGGTTTTAGCCGCTGTAAAACGTGGGTCAATCTTTGACCACACCGCGATTGGTCTTTCTTTAACGGGTTATTCAATGCCGATATTTTGGTGGGGGATTATGCTCATCATGTTAGTGTCGGTGCAATTAGACCTCACCCCAGTTGCTGGGCGGGTGAGTGATATGGTCTTCCTTGATGATTCAAACCCACTGACCGGTTTTATGTTAATCGATACTTGGATTTGGGGTGAAGAAGGTAACTTTATTGATGCTGTTGAGCACTTGATATTGCCTTCTATTGTATTAGGGACGATCCCTCTGGCGGTTATTGTTCGCATGACGCGTTCATCAATGTTGGAAGTGTTAGGCGAAGATTATATTCGAACAGCGCGAGCGAAAGGCCTTGGCCGTGCACGCGTGATCCTAATCCACGCACTACGCAACGCTTTACTTCCCGTTGTAACGGTTATCGGTTTACAAGTTGGCGTCATGTTAGCAGGCGCTATTTTAACAGAAACTATTTTCTCATGGCCTGGGTTGGGACGTTGGTTAATCGAAGGGCTGCAACGTCGTGACTACCCTGTCGTACAAGGTGGCGTACTGCTCGTGGCAACGCTGATCATTTTTGTTAACTTAGTGGTCGACTTGCTATATGGCATTGTAAATCCACGCATTCGTCATAAAAAATAAGGAGCGCTAAATGTCTCAATCTACTGAGCCAACTGTTGTCAGCGCCCCACAGCCGATGACACCATTACAAGAATTTTGGCATTATTTTAAACGTAATAAAGGGGCCGTTGTTGGGATGTTTTATATCATCCTGATGGTACTAATTGCTATTTTTGCGGGTGTATTAGCACCACATGCCCCTGATGAACAGTTTCGTGATTTTTTATTGGCTCCACCAGTTTGGGATGAGGGTGGGAGCTGGCAGTTTATTCTAGGAACGGATGATGTTGGGCGTGATTTACTTTCTCGCTTGATGTATGGCGCTCGTTTATCTTTATTAGTTGGGTGCTTGGTTGTCGTGCTGTCCTTGATAATGGGCGTGACCATTGGCGTAATTGCAGGTTACTTCGGTGGTATTGTTGATGCGCTAATCATGCGTGTAGTTGATATCATGTTGGCATTACCTAGCTTGCTATTGGCTTTAGTTTTAGTCGCAATTTTTGGGCCTTCTATTGTTAATGCGTCTATTGCTCTGACTTTTGTTGCTTTACCTCACTATATCAGGTTAACGCGTGCCGCCGTTTTAGTGGAAGTGAACCGTGATTATGTGACGGCCTCTCGAGTTGCTGGTGCAGGCTCAATACGTCAAATGTTTGTGAATATTTTACCTAACTGTTTGGCTCCATTGATTGTACAGGCCTCTTTAGGTTTTTCGAATGCTATCTTAGATATGGCTGCTTTGGGTTTCCTCGGTATGGGCGCTCAGCCACCAACTCCTGAGTGGGGAACTATGCTGTCTGATGTGCTGCAGTTTGCACAGAGTGCATGGTGGGTGGTGACTTTCCCAGGACTGGCGATTTTACTGACGGTGCTTGCGTTTAACCTGATGGGTGATGGTTTACGCGATGCATTCGATCCAAAACTCAAGCAGTGATGAGGTAATCTAATGGCACTGTTAAATGTAGAACAACTCTCGGTTCATTTTGGCGATGGAAAAGCGCCATTTCGCGCGGTTGATCGTATCAGTTATAGCGTTGATAAAGGGCAAGTCGTTGGTATCGTCGGTGAATCTGGTTCTGGGAAATCGGTTAGCTCACTTGCCATCATGGGGTTAATTGATTACCCCGGGAAAGTGATGGCAGAATCGTTGGAGTTTGATGGACGCGATTTATTGTCTATGCCTGAAAAAGAACGTAGACAAATTATTGGTGCGGATGTCGCGATGATTTTCCAAGACCCGATGACCAGCCTAAACCCATGTTTTACCGTGGGTTATCAAATCATGGAAGCACTCAAAGTGCATCAAGGTGGCAGTAAAAGCACACGGAAACAGCGGGCTGTCGATTTACTCGACATGGTAGGTATCCCTGATCCTCAATCACGCTTGGATGTCTATCCCCATCAATTATCAGGTGGGATGAGTCAGCGGGTGATGATTGCAATGGCGATTGCTTGTCGCCCTAAACTGTTGATTGCTGATGAGCCAACAACAGCTTTGGATGTCACAATTCAAGCGCAGATTATTGAGCTACTTTTGGAGCTACAACAGCAAGAAAACATGGCGTTAGTGTTGATCACCCATGACCTTGCACTTGTGGCTGAAGCTGCACACCATATCATCGTGATGTATGCAGGGCAGGTGGTTGAATCAGCAAAAGCGAGTGATATTTTTAAACACCCACGTCACCCTTATACCCAAGCACTATTGAGAGCATTACCTGAGTTTGCAACGAATAAATCACGTTTAGCATCACTCCCTGGTGTTGTTCCCGGTAAATATGACAGGCCTGTCGGTTGTTTATTAAATCCACGTTGCCCATACGCAACGGATAAGTGCCGTCAAGAGGAGCCAATGTTACAAACCGTTGGTGATCGCCAAGTCAAATGCCATATGCCGTTAGATGATATGGGGAGGCCAACATTATGAGTGACAAACAACATACCCCATTGCTAAAAGCCGTGGATTTGAAAAAGTATTATTCTGTTAAAAGTGGTTTTTTTTCTGCGGAGAAAACCCTTAAAGCGTTAGATGGGGTTTCTTTTGAATTAGAGAAAGGTAAAACGCTAGCCGTAGTTGGGGAGTCGGGGTGCGGTAAATCCACACTTGGTCGTTTGTTAACGATGATAGAGCAACCTTCTGATGGCGAATTGTATTATCAAGATCAAAATTTGCTGATTAGAGATAAATCAGCGGAGAAGCTGCGCCGTCAGAAAATTCAAATTGTTTTCCAAAACCCATACGGCTCATTGAATCCCCGTAAAAAGGTGGGGCAAATTTTAGAAGAACCTTTATTGATTAATACTTCGCTATCGAAAGAACAGCGCAAAGAAAAAGTATTATCAATGATGGCAAAAGTAGGTTTAAAAACAGAACATTATAGCCGATACCCACACATGTTCTCGGGAGGGCAAAGACAACGTATTGCGATAGCACGAGGTTTAATGCTTGACCCAGACATTGTTGTTGCAGATGAGCCTGTTTCTGCGCTGGATGTCTCTGTTCGCGCTCAGGTATTAAACTTGATGATGGATTTACAACAGGATCTTGGCTTGTCTTATGTGTTTATTTCCCATGACTTATCTGTGGTTGAGCATATTGCTGATGAGGTCATGGTAATGTATTTAGGACGTTGCGTTGAAAAAGGCACGAAAGAGCAGATTTTTAATAACCCTTTGCATCCTTATACACAAGCCTTGTTATCTGCAACACCAAGGTTAAACCCAGACTCAAGGCGTGAACGTATTAAGTTAACAGGGGAATTGCCGAGCCCACTGAACCCACCTCCAGGCTGTGCTTTCGCGGCTCGTTGCCGTAGAGCTTTTGGCCAATGTACTCAGTTCCAGCCGACATTAAATGAGTATGACCAACAGTTGGTAGCGTGTTTTGCTGTTGATGAAGACGAGAAACAATCTGTTGTCGTGAGTTAATGTTTAATACGGCGGAAAGTCTGACTTTCTGCCGTTTTTCTCTTCTATTTTATATTTAATTCTCTTTAGGATATCGTTTATCCTAAATATCCAATCTTTCTTTTTAAATTACTCTTTTGGGGATAAAATCAAGTATACTGATTGACGTTTCTATTTTTCTTTAAAAAGCTGCTTGATTAGGAAGGTTGTGGTCAAATGAACACACAGGTCCAACGCTCACTAACGTTAAAAAGTATGATCGTATTCTTTGGAATTACGTTACTCTCTCTCGCGCTTTTTTTAGCTATCCAATTCAGCTACTTAATTGAACAACGTAAGCAAGATTATTTAGACCAGCTTAGTAATGCTGTTGTACAAATTCAGAAACCATTAACCGACGCATTGCTAAGTTCGGACCTTAGCGAGGCGAAAAGATTACTCATTAGCTTAAAGACATCAGGTATTATGGGTAATGCGATTGTGACGGTTGATAATGCAACGGTGATGAATTTAAGTTTTGCAACACCGAAGCCAATCCCCGAGTGGGCGACTTACTTTGTCGGCATTCCAGTCGAAATGACGGTACCTTTATATGCATACGGCAATGCTGTATTGCAAGCGAAGCCTCAAGGGTATTTAACCTTACAAGTCGACCCTAATCGTGTATATCGGTTTGCTTTAAACACACTGGCATTGATGACAACGACTTACTTATTGTTGGTGCTTATCATTGCTATTGCAATGACGTGGTGTGTCAGCAGGATGATTGTCAGGCCATTGCGTAAAATGGCTATCGAGTTACAGACAAATGATCAAGTTAATCAGCTGGTTGTTTCTGAATATCATCATGATGATGAGCTTGGGTTACTTGCAAAAGGTTACAACCGTCAAAGAAAACAGCAAAATTCAGACTAAGCCATGAACATGAACTCAGCTTTATGGTCTAATATCGTTATAGTGGTGAAAATTAAAATTGGATAAAGCCAAACGGTATTGTTTAACCCGGTAAGTTCACGCTTTTCGTTAATTTACCTGTCGTAATTTGCGGTTAAATATAAAGATATAAAACACATAGGGGTTTACATGCAGGGCTTGAAAGTTCGGTATATTATCAGTGTTGTATTATTATCAGTGACTCAATTTGCAAGCGCTGAATCTCTGCAACCTGATCCAGCATGGCAGCAAGGAAAGCTAGAAAATGGCTTTAGCTGGCAATTATTACAAACACCACAGCGTCCAAATGACCGTATCCAACTCAGATTAGCAATTAAAACAGGTTCATTAACAGAAAAAGCGAGTGAGAAAGGGTACAGTTATTTAATTCCTAAAATGGCGTTGTATCATCAGACTGAAACATTTCCAACCGCAACGTTACAAGAGTTTTGGCGTCAGGCAACAGACCCAGACATGCCAATTCCACCTGCGGTTGTTTCTTATGATTACACAACTTACAGCTTAAGTTTACCTAACAACAGGCCTGATTTAATCAAGCAAGCATTGAGTTGGCTAGCTACCTCTGTAGTGAAAGCCGAATATACCGAAACGACACTGCATAATGGCTTAACAGCTGAAAACGTGCCTGTTGCAACACTGCCTTTAAATGCAAGCGACCCAGTTTGGCGAGCTCGTTTAAAAGGTTCTGCGATGATGGGTTATGACCCTGGCCAAAAACCAAATGACAATGTCGATCTCGAAAGCGTGAACGCTTTTTACCAAAAATGGTATACGCCGGATGTGATGACGTTATACGTTGCTGGTCATGTGGATTCTCGGATGTTATCTGACTCGATATCGCAAACTTTTTCATCTCTAGAAGGCAGACGCTCTGAGCCTGTTTCTGTCGCGGTGCTATCGACGGTAAAACCACAATCTATTGATATTTTACAAGAGCAACTGGCGCAGGATACCCTTTCTTTGATTTGGGATATCGATTGGTTACCAATTAAAGACTCAAATATATTATTACGTTATTGGGCAAGTGACTTAGCGCGCGAAGCGGTTTATCGTTCTTTGCAAAAAACGTTTAATCAAAAATTTAACCAAGGTGAAGTGGTCCCCGGGCTTGATTGTCGTGTGCAATACCAGAAAGCCACTTGTACGCTATCTGTCAGTGCTGCACCCGAAAAAATGGCCGCGGTGACTGATATTGTCATTAATGAGTTAGCTACAATTAACCAAAATGGTATCCCTGCCGAGCTGTTTGATGACATGATGAAAGAAAAACAGGTGCAGCTATCGCAATTGTTTGCTGCCTATGCCCGCACTAGCACTGATGTTTTGATTAGTCAGCGTTTGATTTCCCAGCAAAATGGGGTCGTTGATATTGCTCCCGAACAGTATCAACGTTTAAGGCAGTCTTTTTTAGCATCGCAAAGCCTTGAGCAAGTTAACATGGAAGCGCGTCGCTTATTATCGCAAGAAGCAGCTTTTGTTTTAGCGCAGCCAAAAGATAAACAAACAATGGATGCGGAACAAATTCGCCAAAAATTTATTAAAGCACTTTGGCCTCAAGCCTCCACATCAACTGCCACGCAAACAGATCTCGTGCCTGCTAAACCGGCCGTTGCACAATAAATGATGAAGGGTAGCCGTTGGTCGCCATTGGCTATCCTTTTTCAAACTTGTTGGCTTAGTAACGATTCAATAGCCGTTATTAGTATTTCTCGTGAACCCCTGTTATCGACAAACCCTGCGGCACTTGTTTTTGTTTGAGGGGAGTAATAAGCCACAGAGCCCCAAAAACCTAAATGAGAATATAAGGTAATGCCGTTAACAACATTTGCCATAATGCCGAGTCGATAATTTTCTGCTCCATCATGGGGGCCGGTACTTAACATGGTTGTTAGGGTCGCTGGCGATGAAAAAATAGCCCCCCCGAAAAGCGCCTCTAAAAACACTGCCATCTGCTTTGATGACATCACTAAACCACCACCGCCATAAGCATCCATAGAGGCGTGGATATGTGTCCCTTCCAACTTCCCTAAATATTGGCGTGATCTAGGTGCTGCTATTGTTGGGGGAGATTCTAGGTGTTCCCAATAGGCAGTTTCTAGTCCAATTGAATCAAATTTGAGTAATTCTCTTACTGCTAGACCAAGTGATTTGCCTGTTATTCGCTCAATAATATCCCCCAACAAAATATAGCCAGTATCTGAGTAGATGTACGATTTAGCAGGTGGAAAAAATGGAAACTGCTTGTGGATGTACATTTCTAATTGCTCTGCACGGCTCCACTGATAATTAGGGCGTTTGAGAACTTCAGTTAGGTAGTCGGCATCAGCATGGTCTAATAGCCCGCTACTGTGATTGAGTAAATGACGCACGGTAATTGCATTCGTGTCATATTGGGCACTTAGTAATAAATTATATTTTGGGTCGATATGTTTAGAGATAGCATCATTGATGCTCAGTTTGCCTAATTCAGCAAGTCGTAAAATCGCTGCCGCGGTAAAGGTTTTTGTATTACTCGCTATCCGTAGTGGTGTATCGACAGTGAGTGGGGAGCCTGCAAGGTCTGACCCCCTAGAACAGAAACTAGCAACACTGCTTTTCGTCTGGTTGTGATAATAGAGAACAACCCCACAGGTTAATTCTTCAAGTTGTTTCACAAAGCTAGTCATCATGACCCCATGTTAGGTAATTATAATGAAGGCACTATATTAATCATGACTAGATGCACTAATACACGCTTTAAATGCGCTAAAAGCAGGGACATGGTAATTTTCGCGGTAAATCAAAAGGGTATCACAGTGAGTCACTGTAATTCTGCCTAATTTTAAAGATGAAACAGGCATTGATTCGATTAATTTTTTTGGAAGAAGTGCCACACAGCTCCCTGCGGTAACACAAGCCACCATCGCGTGATAAGAGTTCATTTCTTGTACATTCCAATCGAAACTTGCTGGAATATTTAACCATTGCTCCGCAATATTCCGATAGCTACACCCTTGTGCAAAAGCCGCTAAACAACGGGTTTTAACTTGATTTACAATGGTTGCTGAATGTTCATGTTCAGGAAGCAACAATTGCAATTCTTCTTGCCAAATGACCTCGGTCTTGATCCCCATTTGTGAGAGTTGGTTAGGTTCATATAGCGCAGAAGGCAGTGCGACAAACGCACAATCCAGTTTGCCGCTATTGACTTGTTCTAGCAATGAAAGTGAAGACCCAGTACGTAATAACAATTTAGTATTTGGGTTTTGCTGATGAAATTGTGCTAAAGGTATGGGTAGCCGACAAGCCGCCGTACTTTCCATGCTTCCAATACGCAACTGCCCACCTTCTCGCCCCCCACTAATGACATGGCGAGCTTCTTCCTCAAGGGCTAATAACCGATGAGCATAATCAAGAAATTGCCTACCAGCCTCTGAAAGTTCAAGGCGTTTATTTTGCCGAATAAACAACAGTTCGCCAAGATTTGACTCCAATTGTTGAATTCGTGTTGTGATATTCGATGGTACGCGACCTAAACGTGCAGCTGCGCGGGTGATATTGAGCTCAGCAGCAACGGTACAGAATATTTTAAGAGTTTCAGTGTTCATTTTCTCTTTATGTGAATATAGTGCTATATTCATTCTCAATGTAAGAAAGTAAAGTGTATCCCGACATTACAATAAAGGAAAGAAAATGGCTAAAGAAAATGCATTTTTACACCGGTTAGGCTTACGCTATCCTATCATTCAAGCTCCGATGGTGGGGGTGTCTACACCTGCATTAGTGGCGGCAGTTTCTGAGTCCGGTGGGTTAGGTTCATTAGGGTTAGGGGCAAGCACAGTTGAACAAGCACGTCAGATGATAGCTCAAACACAGGCACTGACAGATAAGGCATTCAATGTGAATCTATTTTGTCATCAACCACCAAAACGCAACCAAACTAATGAACGCGCATGGATAGAATATCTGGCGCCTTACTTTGCTCAGTTTAATACGGCTCCTCCAACTCATCTTAATGAAATCTACCAAACTTTTTTAGGTAACTCTGAAATGTTGGCGATGTTGTTAGAGATGAAACCAGCTTCAGTCAGCTTTCATTTTAATATCCCTTCAGCCGAGGTCGTACAGCAATTAAAGTCGCAAGGCATTTATACCTTAGCCACCGCGACTAATTTGCAAGAAGCCCAGTTAATAGAACAGGCCGGGATTGATGCAATTGTTGCTCAAGGTATTGAGGCTGGTGGGCATCGCGGTATATTTGATGTAAATATGCAAGATGAACAATTAACGACTAACGCATTGGTATCATTACTTATAAAACAGACCCAGTTACCTATTATTGCAGCAGGGGGAATGATGGATGGTTATGATATCAAAGGGGCATTAGATGGCGGTGCAGCCGCAGCGCAGTTGGGAACGGCGTTTATTTTGTGTCCTGAATCTGCCGCAAATAGTAGCTATCGGCAAAAATTGAAAAGCCAGACAACGGATACCACCACTTTAACAACTGTAATCTCAGGGCGGCCGGCAAGGGGGATTGCGAATCAATTTACGCAAATAGGCCTTGATTATAAAATAAATGAATTACCTGATTATCCAATTGCTTATGATATTGCAAAACAGTTAAATGCCGCAGCAAGTCAGTTGGGGAGTGATGACTTTTCTGCTCATTGGGCAGGGAAAAACCTAGTGAAAATCCGCGAAATGCCAGCCGCCTTGCTTGTGAAAACGTGGGTTGAAGAGATGAATGGATAAATTGTGTAAATAGTAGGGCGGCGATTATCGCTGCCCTAATTGGATGATTAAAGCGTTGTTTCGGTAGGCAATGAGTCTTTTTGCTCATCGGTAGCTATCCATGCTGCACAAAATAGGGTTAAACGGGCAAAAAAGTAGAAAAAAGCCATTAAACCTAGTACTGAACCAAATGCTGCACCGGAAGGAGATGACGCTAGGTTCGGTAAAATCCATGTCATGATTGATTTAATAATTTCAAACCCGATGGCAGCCAGAAAAGTCCCTTTGATGAGTGACCGACGACGATGTTGCATACGAGGTAAAATCCAAAAAATCCATAAAAATAATAGGAAATTAGCCATGATAGAGATAGTTAACCCTATTAGTGTCCACGCAGGTTTTAACCACTCGATACCATCAAGCCCTAATGTGCTGACAATGGTTGCTTGTGCAGAACCGGCCACTGAAGTGAGCATGATTGTGACAACCAATGCGATCAGCAAACCAATCAAAGCAAAAAAATCGCGGATATAGCGGAAAATAATGTTTTCGTGCTCATCTTCATTTCGCTCCCATACAGGGCGCGATTGAGCCAAAATAGCTAAACGTAAGTTATTTACCCAGTTGACCCCTGAATATACCGCTAAGGCTAAACCGGTTAACCCGACCGTCGTACGTTGGCGAATTGCAGTATCGATGGTTCTTTCTAATGTATTAGCTAGGGTTGGGTCAGTAATATTTGCAGAAATTCCTCGGACTAATTTTTCAAGTAGTTCAGGGTTACTGGCTAAGACAAAACCCGCAGCTGCAAATGAAAACATTAAAACAGGAATTAACGATAGAAATGAGAAATAGGTAATTGCGGCACCAAACTGGTTTCCCATACGGTCAGTAAAACGTTGTGCGGTACGAATGAGGTGTGCAATAAATGGAATTGCACAAATAAAATTAACAACACGCATTGAGAATGTGAGCGCTTTTTTACTGCCATCAATACTTTTATTCAGTGTCGCTTTCAGCTTGTTGCTATCTTTTTGTTCTTCTTCCTGCATATTCGACATTTAATCCCCTTTTCCTGCAACGAAAACTGTCTTACTTTGGCCTTGTTCAGTGGCTAGTTATGAATGATATGCACAATACTATAGCCTAAAATAAAGGGTAACTTCATCCCAATGCCTATTTTTTAGATAAACAAATGTCATTGGAATGATATTGTGCAGTGAAAGTAACCAATTCATTAATCAGGAAAAAGGGAATATATCAAAATTAAAGAGCCCCTTTGTATATCTGCATCTCGTCTTGTGCTTCTTTTAATTCAGCCTGCGCTTCAGCTAATTTGCGTTCACGTTTTTTAATCTTTTTGAGGTCATTACCTTGTTGCTTTTCTTCTTTTAATTCAGCTTCGCGTTCTTGCACTTTTTCACGTTTTTCGTCGACATTCTTTTGGCTATCACGATATAAAGACTCTGGGGTGCAATAACGATTAACGTTATCTAATGCTTCTTCTAAGCCGCGAACACGGTATTGGTTGCCATGCTGTTTCGCGTATTTTATCTGTGCTTCAATTCTTTGTTTTTTAATGTCGCAGCCATTTTGTGTTTTAGCTGCCATGACTGATGAACTTACAAAAAACAAAGCGGAAGCTGTGGTTACTATCAGTAGCTTCTTCATGATTTACCCCTGGTTATGTTGAAATTTGTATTTAGGATAGCGTTTTATTTCATTTAGGTCATGTGAATTTTAGCGCTGCCTTCACTGTGACAATTGTGGCTAAATTTAGCTATAATGAGGCTGAAGAATTAATCCGGCCTATTTTTTGTTCAAAAAGGCACTCTTTAAAGCACCTATTTAATAGTAGTCATCTTATTTGGCTAGTGTTGAATTTCCTCAGGAAATAAACGTTACATGTTAAGTTATCGTCACAGCTTTCACGCAGGCAACCATGCCGATGTGTTAAAACACACGGTACAGAGTTTGATTATTGAGTCTCTAAAAGAGAAAGAAAAACCTTTTCTGTATTTAGACACGCATTCAGGTGCAGGTCGTTATCAACTAACCAGTGAACATGCAGAAAAAACAGGTGAATACCTCGAAGGGATTGCGCGGATATGGGAGCAACCAGATTTACCTGAGGAATTACAGCCCTATATGAGTATTGTACGTAAGCTCAATGATAATGGCCGTTTGCGTTATTATCCGGGCTCGCCTTTATTAGCCAAATATTTATTGCGTGAGCAAGATAAACTGGTATTAACGGAATTACATCCGAGCGATTATCCGTTATTACGTACTGAGTTTTCACGTGATAATCGAGCACAAGTTTCTAAAGAAGATGGCTATCAACAATTAAAATCAAAGTTACCACCACAAAGTCGTCGAGGTTTTGTGTTGATGGACCCACCTTATGAAATGAAAACAGACTATGAAGCGGTCGTTAAAGGTGTGGTTGAAGGGTACAAACGTTTTGCAACGGGAACCTATGCAATTTGGTATCCCGTCGTGTTGCGCCAACAAATAAAACGTATGCTTAATCAATTAGAAGCAACAGGGATCCGCAGAATTTTACAAATCGAATTGGCTGTGCGACCTGACAGCGACCAACGCGGCATGACGGCATCGGGTATGATTGTCATCAACCCACCGTGGAAATTGGAACAGCAAATGAAAAATGTGCTGCCTTGGTTACATAAAACACTGGTGCCTGAAGGTATAGGGCATACTTTAGTTGAGTGGGTTGTACCAGAATAATTCGCACAATAGGATAGGTATAGCCAATTGAATTAACAGGTATTAGCTATCATAAAACGCTATTCATGCCATGGCAATCAATAGCATGATGCGAGAAAATGAATCAATGAGTCATTCAATCAATGGGAATAACCAAATTATGAGCAAACATTACGACTATATTGCAATTGGTGGCGGAAGCGGTGGTATTGCGTCGATGAACCGTGCAGCAATGTATGGGCAAAAATGTGCCTTAATTGAGGCTAAAGCATTAGGTGGAACTTGTGTGAACGTAGGTTGCGTACCGAAAAAGGTTATGTGGCATGCGGCACAAATTTCTGAAGCCATTCGTAATTATGGTCCTGACTATGGTTTCGATACGACAATTAATCGTTTTGATTGGAAAACATTAATTGATAGCCGTACTGCTTATATTGATCGCATTCATCAATCTTATGACCGCGTTCTTGGCAATAATAAAGTTGATGTGATCAGTGGTTTTGCTCGTTTTGTTGATGCACATACTGTTGAAGTGGATGGCGAAACTTATACCGCGGATCATATTTTAATTGCCACCGGTGGTCGCCCTGTGATCCCTGCTATCCCTGGTGCAGAGTATGGTATGACTTCTGATGGTTTCTTCGAGCTGGAAGCGCTACCAAAGCGTGTTGCTGTGGTGGGTGCGGGTTATATCGCTGTTGAATTGGCAGGTGTTTTAAATGGACTCGGTGCGCAAGCACACTTATTTGTTCGTAAACATGCGCCACTGCGTTCATTCGACCCTCTGATTGTAGAAACGCTGGTTGAAGTTATGAACACGGAAGGGCCAAAACTGCACACAGAGTCTATTCCAAAAGAAGTGGTAAAAAATGCCGATGGTTCTTTAACGTTAAAATTGGAAAATGGCCAAGAGCATACAGTTGATGCATTGATTTGGGCTATTGGTCGTGAGCCAATGACGGATAACCTGAATATTGAAGCCACGGGTGTTGAGCTGGATGAGAAAGGCTACATCAAAGTGGATAAATACCAAAATACCAATGTCGCTGGTGTATATGCAGTGGGTGATAATACTGGTGCTGTTGAATTGACTCCTGTGGCTGTTGCGGCAGGGCGTCGTTTATCCGAACGTTTATTTAATAATAAACCAGATGAACATTTAGATTACAGTAATATTCCAACGGTAGTATTTTCACACCCACCAATTGGCACTGTGGGTTTAACTGAGCCAGAAGCCGTTGAAAAATATGGCGCTGAAAATGTGAAAACTTATAAATCGTCTTTCACAGCCATGTATACTGCGGTAACTTCTCATCGTCAACCTTGCCGTATGAAGTTAATTTGTGTGGGTGAAGAAGAAAAAATTGTCGGTATTCATGGCATTGGTTTTGGTATGGATGAAATTCTGCAAGGCTTTGCAGTAGCGTTAAAAATGGGCGCAACCAAGAAAGACTTTGATAACACTGTGGCTATTCACCCAACCGCAGCGGAAGAGTTTGTGACTATGCGTTAAGCATACGAATAATATTGGTTATACTGTTAATGAATAAAAGAGCCAAGTAGTTAATAACTTGGCTCTTTTTACATGGGGATTACGCGAGTAGCTCGGCAATTTCAGGAATAGTTGACAAGCTTTTCATGTAAGCTTTCATTGCTGGTGTGACTTCCATCATATTGTATTTAGTGAAGAATATTACAAATGCCCCTACATACACATCCACTGCGGTGAATTGCTCGCCACAAATAAAAGGTTTAGCGTTATTTAAACCGGTTTCTAAGCACGCCATTGTGCGTTCAACAGAACCAAATCCAGATGATTTTTGTTGTTCTTCATTGAGCTGAATATTAAGGCCGTTAATTGTGAACGCAGTTTCTATTGGGCCCGCGGTAAAGAGGAACCATCGATAATAATCAGCACGCTTGGCGTCGTTAAGTGCAGGAGCTAAGCCTTTTTCAATAAATTTGTCCGCTAAATATAAACAAATCGCCGCTGTTTCAGTGACGATAGCCTCACCATCAACCAATGCTGGGACTTTTGCCATTGGGTTAATTGCCAAATATTCGGCCGTGTGCATATCTGCACCATAATCTAATTCAATACGTTTATAAGGAACATCTAAAATTTTTAACAGTAGGTCAACAGTATTACCGCGTGACATTGAATTAGTAAAAAGCACCAGTTCGCTCATGATTATTCCCTTATAAGAAGTTGAGCACTTACTATAAGGTAGAGCTGTGTCAGAAATTGTCAGTAGACACGCAGAGGACTTCTTTACTCCATCGTTCAAGCAAATAATTTTTAGGGTAGGGGAGTTTATGCTCAAGGGCACGATAGGATTGAATGCGGTCTAAACGAAAATGGCGATAACTTTCCCGTAATTCACACCAAGCGGCGAGTACTTGGGAATCTTTCATATAACCAATTGCAATCGGCCAAATAATTCGTTCACTCTGTTGGTTCTGGCCATCTAGGTAAATAATTTGAGCTTTACATTCTTCGCGCAAGCTTAGGCGCAAGTCTTTAGCAATAATATCGTTTATTTCATGGAAATGTGTGGTGGGCGCAAACAAGGTGTTTTGGTTTAAGATTTTCTGTGAATTACCTGCTACGACAGCATTTATTTTACTAATGGCACGTATTGCTGAGTTTTTTAGCTCTCTATCGGCATTACTTTTAACCCAGCGCAAACCTAAAACCAGTGCTTCCAGTTCATTTTCATCGAAAGTGAGTGGAGGCAATAATAAGCCGGTTTTTAGTTGGTAACCAATACCCGCCTCACCTAAGATTTCAGCGCCTTGGTTGCGTAACGACTCAATATCTCGGTAAATAGAGCGGATACTGACTTGTAGCTGAGAAGCAAGAGCTTCTGCCGTAATGGGGTAGCGGTTTTCTTTGAGTATTTGCAATAAAGTCAGTAAGCGTTGAGTGCGAGTCATTTATCAGCCTAGCTAGAACGATAGATTAAGAAATTAAACACAGAATAGGGTATTACAGGGAAAAATCAAAGCTGCGAAAGATGGCGGAAAATTATTGGCCTGATAGCCGGTAAGTTTAGCTTTCAGGCCTGATATGTTTAGAAAGTGACGACGGTTTTTAAGCCGAGTACCCATGCATCAGAGGTTTGCTTAATCCCCCCTGGATTGTGCCAGTATTGGACATCAGGTTGTAGCTCTAGCCAAGAAACCGGTTTGAAACGGTAATACAGTTCTGCGTTAAACGCGTTAGAGGTTATAGGGCGAAAGAAAGGGTCATGGTAATCTGTGATGCCAAATTGTTGGTTATACTGTTTTTGGCCTTTGGCAAAGTGATCACTTAATTCAATATAAGAAACACCTAAACCCACCCAGTCTTCAGGCCTTGCATCGAATAATCCACGATAACGCAAGGAACTTGAAACCACATAATTCATAAAATTACTACGTTCATCGTGGTAGCTTCCACTTAAGGATAAACTTAAACCTCTATTGGGGTCGTCTTGGTGGCGAGTTAATTGTTGGTTCATGCCACCATAGATAAACCATGTGCTGTGGTAGGTTTTATCTTTGTAGAGATCTTGCTGTTTGGCATTGGTGTACAATAATCCTACATTATAGGCCCCCGGTAACCCATTGACGAAAGTGCGGCTTTCGACCTCTAAAGGTAATACAATGCCTTTACTGCCTTTAGTTGACCAGCTCCAAGCGTGGCTTCTATCAGTTGCTTGAGGATTTTGTTCCATAACCCCTGTTTTAATAGTCACCTCTGGTGTGATTTTATAGCTGACAGTGGTTCCCCACGTGTGAATATTCCAGTTACTCCAGACAAGAGCATTTGCAGATTTACCACCACACTGGGTGCGCAATTGAAAATCACATGGAATAATTTGGTCGAATTCTTGTACTTTATTCATCATGCCAATACGCCAAGTGAGACGGCGTTCGTCAAAACTTCGGGCGAAAGTTAGCCAACCTAAGCGTGTAATAGAACCACCGCCAGCACTTTCTTGGGTTTGGTCATAATTAGGAGTTCGTGGGTCTTGAACCCGTTTTAAGGTGAGGTCATCATTGTGATTGCGGTTAACAATATTCCCTTCAATACGAGCATCTGGGATGCCTGTCCACCGCTCTAGGTCTTGGGTAAAGGTGAAGGCAAATTGGTCAATATAAGCGGTGTATTTATCATCATCATAACCGCCACTTGCATTATAGGCAACTTGGCTTAAATAATTACTATGAAATGAAAAACCATGATCCGATAAAATAGGGCGAATGCCAAGCATGTCGCCAAATAGCCCTTTAGGGGCAGGTTCAAACCCTAATACAGTACCATCCCATGATTGTTCATTAGCAATAGCGGGTAATGTTAAAAATAACAGGGGAAATATAATTTTTTTATTCATTTATTATGGAACCTATTTTAAGGCGCAAAAAACTAATAAATACAAAATAGTATTTATTAATATCTACGTAAATTTTATATATTAAATATAGGATGTAGAAACTACCTATATAATATCTGTAATATTACTAGAGAGGCTTATAAAGTATAAACCCCTCAATATTTAATTAGGTTAATTAACGAATTAATAACTCCCCTTTTGACTTAATGATTTTTTGATACCAATAAAAGCTTTTTTTCCGTTTGCGTTCAAGCGTGCCATTGCCTTGGTCATCTCTATCAACATAAATAAACCCATAACGTTTAGACATTTGCGCATTTGAGGCGCTAACAATATCAATCGGTCCCCAACTAGTATAACCCATAACATCTACACCATCTTGAATGGCTTCATGTACTTGGACTAAATGGTCGTTAATATATTGTATGCGGTAATCATCAATAATATCTCCCTCAGGAGTCACTTGGTCGATAGCCCCTAGCCCATTTTCAACAATAAATAATGGTTTTTGGTATCTATCCCATAATAAATTTAATATTGTTCTTAGCCCTTGAGGATCAATTTGCCATCCCCACTGTGAGCTTTCTAAATGAGGGTTTGGGATCATACTGAGAATATTACCTCGTTTCTTATTATATTCTTCTTTATCTGCGGTAATGCAGCCAGTCATATAATAACTGAAAGAGATAAAATCAATAGTTTGTTTAAGATCTTGTTTATCTTCTTCGGTAATATTC
The DNA here is from genome assembly GCF_044006275.1 of Providencia sp. 2024EL-00732. NCBI lineage: Bacteria > Pseudomonadati > Pseudomonadota > Gammaproteobacteria > Enterobacterales > Morganellaceae > Providencia > Providencia sp. 2024EL-00732. The sequence goes on from NZ_JBIPDG010000011.1 coordinate 72,854, forward strand.
AGATGAATTTGGTTATCTTTAAAATAACGTAGCATATAACCGGGGTAAGCCCCACGGCATTGAACATCACCAAAGAATAACCATGTGCGATTTTCAGTCATGGCTTCCCAAATATCATTGGGCTTGCATGTTAGGGGATAAACTAACCCACCGAGCAACATGTTCCCTATTTTGGCATCAGGGATAATTTCATGGCAGGCTTTTGTCACTCTTGCGCTGGCAACAAGTTGGTGATGGATAGCTTGATAAATCGCTGTTTTTGAACTGGTCTCTGCTAATCCTACACCTGTCATCGGGGCGTGAAGTGACATGTTGATTTCGTTAAATGTGAGCCAAAGTTTGACTTTGTCTTTATACCGTTGAAAAACAGTGCGTGCATAGCGTTCAAAAAATGTAATGACTTGGCGACTTCCCCAACCACCATATTCAGTGACTAAGTGATAGGGCATCTCATAATGAGATAAAGTAACTACAGGTTGAATATGGTATTTCGCCATTTCTGCAAATAATTTATCGTAGAAAGCCAGCCCTTCTTCATTTGCTTCTTGCTCATCGCCACGTGGGAAAATACGGCTCCATGCGATAGAGGTACGTAAACAGGTGAACCCCATTTCAGCAAAAAGAGCAATATCTTCTGGGTAACGATGATAAAAATCGATAGCGATATCTTTAATATATTGGTCATTATTGGTGCGTTTAACGACTCCACCAAAAATACCATTTGGTTGAACATCAGAGGTACTTAACCCTTTTCCTGCTGTCAAATAAGCGCCTTCGGCTTGGTTTGCTGCAATGGCGCCTCCCCATAAAAATGTCTCAGGAAATTTTGTCATCATTTTATTCCTTATTTCGGATTAACTGTCATGAATGTAATACCGGGATTGATTGTTTGGTTGAGCGTGATGGTTTTAACAGCAGCATAGTCATCACTATTACTAACAATGATTGGTGTTGTTACGTCATAACCAGATTCAATAATTTTTTCTAAATCGAAGGTGAGTAACAGGTCACCGGCTTTGAACGTATCCCCCTGTTTTACCTCAGGAGTAAAGTAGAGACCGTCTAGTTTCACGGTGTCTATACCCACATGGATCAACACCTCAATACCGCTTTGACTTAATAGACCTAGCGCATGCCCAGTTTTAAAAAATGAGGCCACTTCCCCATCAAATGGGGCATATACCGCACCAATGTTTGGAATAATTGCGGTACCTTGGCCGAGTAATCCACTTGCAAAGGTTTCATCGGGAACTTCATTTAAAGGTAATGTACGGCCAGACATTGGCGATAGAATGTCATTCGGAGCAACGGGTTGCACTTGAACATCAGTAGGTTGAGCTTGTTGTGGCTGCTTTTTAACGCCAAAAAAACGGGTTGCTAGGCAAGCGAAGGTAAATGAAATCAATGAGCCGATGATTGCTCCCCAAACGGTTTTGTCAAAGCCGCTTGCAGGGATGATTTGGGTAAAGGTAAAAATATTCACTAGCCCAAAAGAGTAAGTTAGCGTTTGGCTGTAGCCGATGATTGCACCACCGACACCGCCTCCAATACAGCCGAAGATAAAAGGTCGGCGTAGTGGTAGGGTAACACCGTACACAGCGGGCTCAGTGATACCAAAGATCCCCGCGGTGACGGAAGAGCCTGCCATAATTCGCATTTTTGCATTATGGGTTGCTAACATGACGCCAAGTGCTGCACCGACTTGCCCAGCAACAGCAGGGAGAAGTAATGGCACGAGTGCATCTTGCCCAAATACACTGAGGTTATTGATACTAATTGGAACAATTCCCCAGTGTAGACCGAAAATAACACACACCTGCCAAATTGCGCCCATAAATGCGCCAGCAATAATGGGGGTAAAGTTATAAATAGCTTGGAATGTATCTGCAATTAATAGGCTTAACCAAGTTGCTGACGGGCCGATAACCAAGAAAGTGAGGGGGACGATAATTAATAAACATAAAAATGGTGAAATAAAATTTTTCATCGCCGCGGGTAATAAGAGGTTCAGCCTTTTTTCTAATAAACAGCTCAGCCAAGCTGCAAAGATAATAGGAATAACAGACGTACTGTAATTAATAAATGTGAGTGGAATTCCTAAAAAATATTCGGGAGCTGCACCCGCAAGGCTTTGTTGAAACGCAGTTAACATGGATGGATGTACTAGCGCACCTCCAATAGCCATGGTTAAGAATGGGCTACCCCCAAATTTTTTCCCTGCGGTATAACCGAGCACTAGCGGGAAGAAATAAAATAGTGAATCACTGGCTGCAAACCATAATTTATAGGTGGCACTTTGTTCTGATAGCCAATGAAGTGTAACAAATAAAGAAAGAAAGCCTTTTAAAATCCCTGATGCAGCCATAACTCCCAGTATTGGCGTGAATATACTGGAAACAATATCGATAAAATGGCTAAAAATATTTTCTTTATCCTCTTTTTCGCTGGATAGGTTTTTATCTTTTTTAGAGGGAGACACTACGGTTGTATCTTCTTTGCCAATTAATTGATTTATTGCGTTATAGACTTCATGAACGTGATTGCCAATGACAACTTGAAATTGCCCACCGCTTTCAACAACGGTAATCACCTCTGAATTTTGTTTCAAATGTTCAGGGTTGGCTTGTTTTATTTCCTTAAGTTTAAAGCGTAAGCGAGTGGCACAATGAATAACATTGACGATATTGTCTTGACCGCCAACATCGTGAATGATTTGTTCTGCTAAAGGTTGGTACTTCATAAAATATTCCTTTATCACATGATGATAAACATTAGTGCTATGAATGTGCAAAAAAAAACCTGATACTCTCTTCTTATCAGTAAGAAGAGTCATTATCAGGTTTTGCCCACCAGAATTGGCGGTAACAATCCATTAGGTTTTTATTGTAAGTCAGTCACATAGCGTATTTAATTAAGTTATATCGAGTTCTCTTTTCTGACACGCTCAATGTGGATAGTAAGAAACATACATTCCTCATCCGTTAAAGTGCGTTGGTATTTTTTTTGTAAAAACTGGCTTATTTTTTCGGCGCATCGCCAAGATGTTGAATAGTTTTCTTTAATGACAAGATGCATCGAAGCATCATCATTTGGCACGGGTGTATTATTCATCATGCGATGGGCAAAAAACTTTAAGTGAGTAATAAAACGTTGATAACTCAAAGTTTCTTCATGATAGTCAACTTTGAGGTTATATTTCACGATATTAATGATTTCTTGCATTACTTTCATTGTTTGTATGACAACAGGCATTTCCCCAGTAAGTTGTGCATTTACAAAATGTAAAGCAATGAACCCCGCTTCATCAACAGGTAGCTCGATACCGTGTTTTTCATTAATTAGAGCTAATGAATCTAAGCCTAATTGGTACTCTTTTGGATATAAACGTTGTATTTCCCATAGCATGGTATTAGTGATTGCTAAGCCTTTTGTTTGCCTTTCAATGGCATAATTACAATGGTCGGTTAATACAATATATAAACTTTCGTTTAATTCACCTAACTGGTATTTAGCTCGTTGAATTATCTCATCACAGGTTTTCATGATGGAAATGGGAATATGGCTAAGTAATTCGCTAAGCCGAGCAGTTAACTCGTCGCTACGTAACTCATAAATTTTTTCAATTTTTGTTATATCGACATCGTCATGTGCTTTTTTTTGAAATGCCAAGCCCCTCCCCATGACAACGATTTCCTGTTGTTTCTCATTCAGGGCAATGACCACATTGTTGTTTAATATTTTTGCGATCTTCACTTTCAATCCCTTAGAAACGAAAAAAACCCGATAGCCCAATGACAAATCATTGGTATATCAGGTTTTGCCTGTCAGTAATGACAGTAACAATCCAGTATTCTTACTTTTCTGCACTTTAATCAAATTGGGATATGAATTCAAATGTCAAAGCTTGAAAATGTGAGGAACCTCGTATTGCTATGTATAGTTAATCCAAATTTACTTGTTTATTAATTACACAAAAATTAGCAAGCTAATGGCTCTTTTGCCACCAAGATACAATATAATCAGCAATTTGTTCAGGGTTATTAATATCTAACTGTGGCACATTGGTATCGATAATTTCATTACTAGCAACAGCAACGACATAGTTGTCAATCAAGCCGTTGAGTGGCTTACCGACCTCTGAACGAAACAAGGCAATTTTATCGATCGTTTCCTGTTTAAACCCTTCGACTAAAATAAGGTCTAATGACGCGGGGTCGAAGCGACTCGCTAAATAATACAAATCCATTCCATTGGCATCAGGGGTTTCAGTCATCAGTGCCCAGCGTTTTTGACTGGCGACTAAGGTTTGGTCAGCCCCAGCCTTGCGTAGTTCAAAGCTGTCTTTGCCCGGTTTATCTACTTCCATATCATGGTGTGTATGTTTGATTAAGCCAACACGTAAGTTACGCTGGCGGAGCAAAGGGATCACTTTTTTCAACAATGTTGTTTTACCGGTACCGCTATAAGCAGTAATTCCTAGTAGAGGTAGAGTATTTTGCTTCATAGTTATTTTTGTTGTAACTCCCAATTACGACTATCTTCTAAGGTATTTAGGTTTGCAAATGCATCGAATTCTGATGAAAAAATAATCCCTTTTGCATTAACTTCTTGCATAAATATCATCAATTTACGATCACCTCTTGCAAGGTAATCATCAAGTTGTGTTTTTAATGAACGATGGAGCAAGGCAAATGTAGGGTGCTCGCGTCTTTCATCTTGTGCATAACAGGCTAAATGATTGCCTTTTTCGTTAAACATTTTTTCAGCTAAATTTAGCGGAAAAGCGGGGACATCGCAGGGGACAAATAGCAACCAATCAGTTTTGGCATAATGCATTGCAGATTGCATACCTGCAAGAGGGCCAGAAAAGTTATTCTCTAAATCAGAAATGACCGTTAACTGACTTTCATTGTAACGAGCTTGGTTACGGTTGGCATTGATCATTATTGACCCTACCTGTGGGCTTAGGCGCTCTAATATGTGTTGGTAAAGAGGTTTACCCATCAAAGGGACTAAACCTTTATCTTGCCCCCCCATTCTGGTGCCTAGGCCACCTGCAAGTATGACACCTGTTATTGACTGGCGAAACGTCATGTTCAATATCCTTGAATATCTTCAATAAAATGTTTTAACATTCCCAGAAAACACCTTCGAGTATAGTAATTGCTAAAATTTATTCTATTTGGTTATAAAATCAATGAATATTCGTCACAATTGCAGTTAAACTTTACGTAGATTGACAACAGTTCGCTTTTTCTCTTGTATGATTATTGGTAACTTGTATCGAATATTCGTGATAAAGGAATAAACATGAAATGCCATCGTTTAAATGAAGTTATTGAGCTACTACATCCTGTTTGGAAAGATAATTCAGATTTAAACCTAGTAGAGTTATTACAAAAGCTGGCTGATGAAGCAGGTTTTAAAGGCAGTTTGTCTGAATTGACAGATGATGTACTAATTTATCATTTAAAAATGCGTGGCACGAACAGTAATGAAGTGATCCCTGGTCTAAAAAAAGATTATGAAGATGACTTTAAAACAGCCATTTTGCGCGCTCGCGGCATCATTAAAGATTAAACTGTGATGGATAAAATAGAGCATTCGAATTTCCATTTCAGTGGAATTTCTCCTGATTTGATTCTAGATGCCTTGATGGAAGTGGGGATTTACCCTGAATCGGGCTTAATAGAGTTAAACAGCTATGAAAATCGAGTTTATCAATTTCAAGACGAAAACCGTCAGCGTTATGTGGTGAAATTTTATCGCCCTGAACGTTGGAGCCGCTCACAAATTCAAGAAGAACACGACTTTACATTGGAATTAGTCGAGGAAGGTCTCTCTATAGCTGCACCAATTGAATTTGCAGGGCAAACAGTATTAGAGTTCGGTGGTTTTTTATTTGCTGTTTTTCCGAGTATCGGTGGTCGGCAATATGAAACTGATAATTTATTTCAATTAGAAAGTGTAGGGCACTTATTAGGGCGAATACACCAGATTGGTAAACGTAAAAACTTTGCATTTCGTCCTACAATGGGTGTTGAGGAATACCTTGATCAACCTCGGCACATAATTACATCTAGCCCACTGATAACTGCACGTTATAAAGAGCAGTTTATTGAGTCACTGGATGCATTAATTGCACAAGTAAAATTACTGTGGCCTACAACATTGTCGTCAATTCGCTTACAAGGTGATTGCCACCCCGGTAATATTTTATGGCGAGATGAGGCTTGGCTGGTGGACTTTGATGATGCTCGAAATGGTCCCGCAATCCAAGATTTATGGATGTTATTAAATGGCCCTCGTCAAGAGCAGGTCATTCAATTAGATACATTATTAGAAAGTTATAATGAGTTTTGTGACTTTGATGTAAAACAGCTAAAGCTTATTGAACCTCTCAGGGCTATGCGTATGGTGCATTATCTTGGATGGGTTATCCGTCGCTGGCAAGACCCTGCATTCCCTCGTGCATTTTCATGGCTGCAAGCTGATGATTTTTGGAAAAAACAATCACTCGAATTTATACAACAAACCGAACGATTGAAAGATCCCCCTTTGCAGTTAACCCCTCAGTTTTAACTTTTAAGTCTTTGTTTTTGGAGAATGTAGTATATGAAAAAAATTATGTTGGCTTTGCTTGGTATTGCTATGTCATTTGGTGCTGCTGCGGCAAATTATACCGAAGGTAAAGAGTACACTGAGGTACAACCTGTGCAAGGTTTACCACAAGTTATTGAGTTTTTCTCTTTCTATTGCCCACACTGTTACCAATTTGAAACTGTGTATAAAGTACCTGCAACAGTAGAAAAAAACTTACCAGACAATGTAACAAAAGCGCGCTATCACGTCGATTTCCTTGGTCCTTTGGGGCCTGATTTAACTGAAGCTTGGGTGGTTGCTACTGTTCTGAAAGTAGAAGATAAAATGACCCCTCTTTTGTTTGAAGGTATTCAAAAAACGCAAACTATTAACACCAAAGCAGATATCCGTAATACCTTTATCAAAGCTGGTATTCTTGCTGAGGAGTATGATGCAGCTTTAAATAGTTTCGCTGTTAAAGGTCTTGTTGAGCAACAAAGACAAGCCGCGCAGAACTTAAAGCTTAGAGGCGTTCCAGCCGTATTTGTTAATGGTAAATACCAAGTACGTAATAACGGCATCACTGTAGATAACGCCGCAGACTATGGTAAAGAATTCTCTAACGTTGTGAATTTTTTAGTCAATAAAAAATAAGTATGATTGATGGTGGTAATATCGCCACCATCAACTGTCATATAAAGTATATTGAATCAATATCCACAATTACTTAATCTCCTCTTCTTTGCATTAAAGCAATTCTTAATTACACTAAGTCATTGATATTACTTTCTTGTTTTAGTCTTTTTAATGCATGTTACTTGTTGAATTTACTGAGCAACATAAATTTATACACACGGTTATCCACAGGTTTTGTCAAAGCAGCTAGTAACATTAAGTGACTAGAGTTAATGAAAGTAATCACTTAGGTTAACTATAGCTAGGTCGTTTACTTGAAAGAAGATGCTGATCGGCGAGATTTTAACAAAGTGGCTAAGTGGAAAAAACTTGGGATGTATCTGAAGCGACATTATGGCATCCTATTAGCATTCGTTCCCGATAAAAGATGATGACAGATTATGGCTCAGATTGCAGAAAACCCTCTTATTTTGGTTGATGGTTCCTCTTACTTATACCGTGCTTACCATGCATTTCCACCTTTGACCAACAGTGCTGGTGAACCTACAGGGGCTATGTATGGCGTAATTAATATGCTGCGTAGCTTGGTCATGCAATATAAACCTAGCCATGTTGCTGTTGTCTTTGATGCGAAGGGAAAAACATTTCGTGATGAGTTATTCGAAAGTTATAAATCTCATCGCCCGCCGATGCCAGATGATTTACGCGCACAAATTGAACCACTACACAGTATGGTTGAAGCTATGGGGCTACCGTTGCTCGTTGTTTCTGGTGTAGAAGCTGATGATGTAATAGGTACTTTGGCCTGTGAAGCTAGTCGTAACGGTACACCTGTTTTGATTAGTACTGGTGATAAAGATATGGCACAACTTGTGGAGCCTAATATTACGCTCATCAATACCATGAATAACACTATTTTAGGTCCGGATGAGGTTCAAGAAAAATATGGGGTTCCACCTGAGCTTATCATCGATTTCTTAGCGTTAATGGGGGATTCATCAGACAATATCCCAGGTGTGCCTGGTGTTGGTGAAAAAACAGCGCTGGCTTTATTACAAGGGATTGGCAGCTTAGAAAAAATATATGAGAACCTAGAAGCTATAGCGCCTTTGGGCTTTAGAGGGTCTAAAACATTAGCGCCAAAAATGGCTGAAAATCGTGAATTAGCTTTCTTATCATACCAACTGGCCACTATTAAAACGGATGTTAAGTTAGACAAAACCTGTGAAGAGTTACGTGTCGATCAACCTGATGTAGACAAATTGCATCAGTTGTTTAGCCGTTATGAATTCAAGCGCTGGTTGTCTGATGTAGAAAATGGGACGTGGATGGAAGGTAAAGGTTCAACTGCTAAAGCAAATCCGGCTATAGCAACATCTACGGCAAAAGTCTCAGTACCGACGGCCCCCACCTTAAATGCTGAAAATTACCAAACAATTTTAGAAAAGGCAGACTTAGACCGCTGGGTGGAAAAATTGAGCTCAGCATCTTTGTTTGCTTTTGATACTGAAACGGATAGCTTAGACACACAAGAAGCGCGCCTTGTGGGGATGTCATTTGCAATTGAAGCGGGTCATGCCGCCTACCTACCGTTAGCCCATGATTATCTTGATGCACCAGCTCAGTTGCCACTGGATGAAGTTTTACAAGCAATGAAACCGATACTGGAAAGTGAAAAAATCCTCAAAATCGGGCAAAACTTGAAATACGATGCGGAAGTTCTTGAAAATTATGACATTGAGTTAAAAGGTATCGGCTACGATACGATGTTGGAGTCGTATGTGCTCAATAGCGTTGCGGGGATGGGCCGTCATGATATGGACAGTTTGGCTGAGCGTCATTTGAACCATAAGACAGTGAGTTTTGAAGAAATTGCGGGCAAAGGCAAAAAACAGCTAACTTTCAATCAAATCGCGTTAGAGCAGGCCTCGAACTATGCGGCAGAAGATGCTGATGTAACATTATTACTGCACCAAGCACTGTATCCTCAATTGGAAGCTGAGCCAAAACTTAACCATATTTTTAAGAATATCGAAATGCCATTAGTTCCTGTTTTAGTCAGAATGGAGCGTAAAGGAGTTTTGATTGATGCAACAGTATTAGCCGCACAGTCGAAAATCATTACTGCGCGTTTAGCAGAACTTGAAAAAGAAGCGTTTGAGCTCGCTGGTGAAGAGTTTAATCTGGCATCACCAAAACAATTACAGGCAATTTTATTTGAAAAATTACAACTACCTGTTATCAAAAAAACGCCAAGTGGTGCAGCCTCGACCAATGAAGAAGTACTTGAAGAACTTGCATTAAACCATGCTTTACCAAAATTACTTCTGGAGCATCGTAGTTTAGCTAAATTGAAATCGACTTACACAGATAAACTACCGCTTATGATAAACCCACGTACGCAGCGTGTGCATACGTCGTATCATCAAGCCGTTACGGCGACTGGGCGTTTGTCTTCAAGGGACCCAAACTTACAAAATATCCCAGTAAGAACAGAAGAAGGCCGCCGTATTCGCCAAGCTTTTGTTGCACGCGAAGGCTATAAAGTCATGGCTGCGGACTATTCACAAATTGAATTACGTATCATGGCACATTTATCTCAAGATAAAGGCCTACTCACTGCATTTGCGGAAGGCAAGGATATTCACAAAGCAACGGCAGCAGAGGTATTTGGTGTTCCACTTGAACAAGTAACCAGTGATCAGCGTCGTAGTGCTAAGGCAATTAACTTCGGTCTTATCTATGGGATGAGCGCATTCGGGCTAGCAAGGCAATTAGGTATCCCGCGTGGTGAAGCTCAACGTTATATGGATCTCTATTTTGAACGTTACCCGGGTGTTCTACGCTATATGGAAAATACACGTCTACAAGCATCAGAACAAGGCTACGTTGAAACACTAGAAGGGCGCAGGCTTTATTTGGCTGATATAAAATCAAGTAATGGTATGCGCCGTAAAGCTGCTGAACGTGAAGCTATCAATGCTCCAATGCAAGGAACAGCTGCTGATATTATTAAAAAGGCAATGATTGCTGTCGATGAGTGGCTACAAACAGAGAAACCCCATGCTGATATGCTAATGCAAGTTCATGATGAATTAGTGTTTGAAGTTAAGGAGTCAGAACTCGAACAGGTACAAGCACAGGTTCAGACATTAATGGAGCAAAGCATGAAACTGGATGTTCCGTTAAAAGTAGATATTGGAATAGGTAATAATTGGGATGAAGCTCATTAATTATTAGTTTTATCTGACTGACAATAAAAAACGCCTAATAAAACCATTAGGCGTTTTTTTATGCATTTGACATTATTCACTATAAATTGAATATAACTACCCGATAAACCACTAAACTAACAATGAAAACAGAATGATTTCATGACATATTTATGCGACTTACCTCTCATAAATATGTAATTAAAATACGTTTTTAGGGCTGTATTTTTAAGGTGTACTTGCTGAATCGTAGTAAGCTTTGAAAAAAAACTACAAAAAGCCTTTTTTTCGAGCGAAAAATAAAGTACATTAATAGGCGTAGGGTACAGAGGTAAGATGTTCTATCTTTCAGACCTTTTACTTCACGTAATCGGATTTAGCTGAATATTAGCTGCTCCAGTCAATTTTTTTGATTGGAGCATTTTTTTGCCTAAAATTCAGTAGATTAGACTATCAAAGGCTTAGTGAGCTATTTCTAGCTCACACAGTGATGGGATTAAATTGGTGTGTTATACCAGCTATCTAACTTAATACGAAGTTTATCAACGCCTATTTTTTTCAGTGCTGAGAAATATTCAACTTCAATATCCCCCTCAAGTGGTGCAAGAGCTTGACGCACTTCCGTCAGCTGTTTTTTTCTCGCGCCAGAGGCAAGTTTGTCCGCCTTAGTCAGTAAAACGAGGACTGGTACACTCATTGCAACAGACCATTCTATCATTTGCATATCAAGATCTTTCAATGGATGGCGAATATCCATTAGCACCACAAGCCCTTTAATACATTCCCGCTTTTGTAAGTATTCACCGAGCGCTTGTTGCCATTTGCGTTTCATTTCTTCGGGAACTTCGGCATAACCATAACCGGGAAGGTCAACAAGGCGAATGCCTTCCTCAACTTCAAATAGGTTGATTAGCTGAGTTCTTCCTGGGGTTTTACTGGTGCGTGCTAAACCTTTTTGTTGAGTTAATGCGTTTAAAGCGCTTGATTTACCCGCATTTGAGCGGCCAGCAAAAGCAACCTCGATACCGGTATCTTTTGGTAAATGCCGAATATCCGGTGCACTGATGACAAATTTTGCCATCTGGTAGTTATGATTCTTAATTGCCATTTGTCGTTCTCCCTGAGTTAGCCTCAAAAGGCTGGGGGATTATAGCTTTGCTTACGCCATCCCGACAACTTGAAATATCCCTTGTATTGGTTTTACTGACTTAATAGTGAAATGCTTTACCTTTAGCGTGATATAAATCGTAAAATCTAGCTAATTGATAAATAATCATTATCTGTGAAGTTTTTTGTCTAAATTAGTCTACAATTTAACACGCTTGGTAGGTTTGACCGTTTTTGGCGTAAATATAGGTAAATCTTCAGCAATCTTGCTAGCTTCGCTCTAGAATTGCTTGATTGTAGTTGTAATGAGTCACAATGAAAGGGATCTTACATGTTAAAACGAATTTTTGTGCCAATTTTGGCCATTTGCGCAATTAGCGCGTCCTCTTTTGCATTATCGGCGGGTGAGACTTATGTTAAATTAGTCACTTCAGCGGGTGATATTGAATTAGAACTGAATGGTAAGAAAGCCCCTGTTTCGACAGAAAACTTTGTTCAATATGTTAATGAAGGTTATTACAACGGAACCACTTTCCACCGTGTTATTCCTGGGTTTATGATCCAAGGCGGTGGCTTTAATAAAGATTTGCAGCAAAAACAAACTCGAGCGCCAATTAAAAATGAAGCAGATAACGGGCTACGTAACCTACGTGGCACCATCTCTATGGCTCGTACTGCAAATAAAGATAGCGCAACAAGCCAGTTCTTTATTAACGTTGCTGATAACGCGTTTTTAGACCATGGTCAACGTGACTTTGGTTATGCGGTTTTTGGTAAAGTGGTAAAAGGTATGGATGTAGCGGATAAAATCTCTAAAGTGAAAACAGAGAATGTTGGTCCGTATCAAAATGTTCCTGTTGAACCCGTTACTATCATTTCAGCAGAAGTGATTAAAAAGCCTTAATCTTATATACACAGTGGGTAGGTGAATTTACCTGCCCGCTTGAGTTGTAAATATCGGTTCTGTGACATGTTCTGATGCACCTTACTTGTGTTATCCACTAAAAGTTAATCCGAATTTTCTATTTTTTGAGGTGGCTTTTACTTCCTTGTATTTAAAGTAATTCTTAACTTCAATATCATTTTGTTATCGTAATGTAAATATAATTCCATGATTTTTATATGGAAAATTATTTCTGATAAAAGCATTCATTGACTTAAATAGGCTATTTTCTTGTCTTGGCTGTGCTATGATAGCCGACCTTATTATTTTTTAGCGTTTTTAATCATCGTTCTGATTGCCAAGACCTAAAAAATATGCATAAGAAAATAATATATAATGATAAAAATCAGTCGGATAGCCTAATATGCTTCTACTTATTGATAATTACGATTCATTTACCTACAACTTATACCAATACTTCTGTGAGTTAGGTGCTGAGGTTGTTGTAAAACGTAATGATGAAATTACCATCGAAGAAATTGAACAGCTTTCGCCTACCCATCTTGTGATTTCGCCTGGGCCATGTACGCCTGATGAGGCTGGTATCTCCCTTGAGGCAATAAAATATTTTGCGGGTAAACTCCCTATTTTGGGTATTTGCTTGGGGCATCAGGCGATTGGGCAAGCTTTTGGCGCATCAGTCGTTAAGGCTCGTCAAGTTATGCACGGCAAAACATCAGCAATCCATCATAATCACCAAGGTGTGTTTAAAGGTTTAAACCGTCCTTTGACTGTGACTCGTTACCATTCTTTAGTTATTGCAGCAGAGACACTTCCTGTTTCTTTTGATGTGTCAGCATGGTCATTAAATAACGGTGATGTTGATGAAATCATGGGAATACGGCACAAAACTTTACCTATAGAAGGTGTTCAATTCCACCCAGAAAGTATTCTAAGTGAACAAGGTCATGAATTACTGAATAATTTTCTGAAGTATTAGTTTGCGAATATCATTGATAACAAATTAATTATGCATATTTCTCCGTTAACTATTGCTCTTTTGTGATTTTTTATTCATATTTGATGATTATATTTTCATTTTAGCAGAGAGTAAGGGTAGGTGAGGGGTATGTCAGAACAACAATCAGTCAATCGGCAGACTTTTGATCAAGTTATGTTGCCTATTTTTTCACCCGCTGAGTTTATCCCAGTTAAAGGTGAAGGTAGCCGTGTTTGGGATCAGCAAGGTAAAGAATATATTGATTTTGCAGGGGGGATTGCCGTTCTTGCCCTTGGCCATTGCCATCCTAGCTTAGTGTCGGCAGTGCGTGAACAAAGCGAAAAACTGTGGCATGTCAGTAATATTTTTACCAATGAGCAAGCACTTAAGTTAGCGCAAAAATTAACTAGCGCTACTTTTGCTGACCGTGCATTTTTTGTTAATTCAGGTTCTGAAGCGAATGAAGCCGCATTTAAGTTAGCGCGTCGTTATGCCATCACCAAATATAATCCTTATAAAACTAAGATTATTGCATTTAAGCAAGCTTTCCATGGCAGAACATTATTTACGGTCTCTGTTGGTGGGCAAGCGAAATATGCAGATGGTTTTGGGCCAAAACCTGCCGATATCATCCATGTCCCTTTCAACGATCTTGAAGCAGTAAAAGCGGTTATAGATGAAAATACCTGTGCGGTAGTGCTTGAGCCTGTACAAGGTGAAGGTGGAGTGACCGCGGCAACATCTGCATTTTTACAAGGTGTACGTAAGCTGTGTGATGAAAATAATGCACTGTTAATTTTTGACGAAGTACAAAGCGGTATGGGGCGTACAGGGAAATTATTTTCATATATGCATTATGATGTGACCCCCGATATTTTAACCACGGCAAAAGCACTGGGGGGCGGCTTTCCTATTAGTGCTATGATCACCACAGAAGAAATTGCTAAAACAATGGAAGTTGGGTCTCACGGTACAACCTATGGTGGTAATCCATTGGCTTGTGCGGTAGGGAACGCGGCCTTTGATATTATTAATACTGAGGAAGTACTAAATGGTGTCGAAAAACGTCGTGAATTATTTATCGCTCATTTAAATAAACTGAATGATAAATACCACGTTTTTTCTGAGATCAGAGGAATGGGCTTATTAATTGGTGCTGAGTTAGACGGCAAACTATTGAACCGTTCGAAAGATATCCTGCAAGCCAGTGCAGTAGAAGGTTTAATGATGCTTAATGCGGGTGCTAATGTATTGCGGTTTACGCCGTCACTGATTATTTCTGAAGAAGAAATTAATAGCGGTATGGTGAAATTAGAGACAGCGATTGGGAAGTTGTTGAAATAACTAAGAGATAAGTTGCAGAATGATTTCTGCAACTTATTGAAAGTTTAATTTTTATAGCATTTACTGAGTTGGTAATTGTATTTTTATTGCCTTCAATCGTGCTTGTAATTGCTCTTTTGAACTACTAATTGGTATTCCAGCAGCTAGGCATTGAACTTTATGTGTATATAAATATTTTTTTACTCCTTTATTATTGGCTAAAGGATATTTATTTTTTAGTGTCTCTTCTTTTTGAGCTATTTTTTCCTCACTAACCTTAACATCTGATGTAAGGTTATTGTCTTCATTATCGGAATGGTAGCCAGAAGATAACGAGGTGAGACTAATTGAGGCCATAGATAGCGCTTTGTTGGCAAGCTTTTCCTGTAGTGCTCTAATTTCATGATTTTTATTATTATTATCAATTCTTAAGTCTTGGACTAAACCTCTATAATCAAGGTTATCATTATCTAACACTTCAATTGAATTATATAACAAGTCATTTTCTAATATTAAGTTTTTAATAATTCTGTTATCTTTTGTGTTTTCAGTTTCTAATTTTTTTTCAAATAGGTCATCAAAATCAAAGTCGTGAGACTCATTGTGGTAAATAGGTGTATTATCTTCATCGTAGGTAATGAAAGATTCACATATTATCGGTTTTTTCAGAGCTAAAATATTTTTTTCTAGAGCATTTTTATCCAATGTAATATTGTGAACTTTATTTTTTATATCTTTTAATTCATTACTCAATAAAATTTTTACTGAGTTTTGTATTTTAATTAATTTTTCGATTTTTTTATTTTTTCCTTCTATGTTATTTTCCATTGGTATTTCTTTTTCTAATGACACTAAGTATTTACTTTCTTTTTTTAAGTATGCAATTCCTCTTGTTTTTGATTCATATCTTATGGCTGATTTCAGATCATCAATTTCGTTTTTTAGCTCTTCGCTTTTATTGGTCAATTTTTTATTTTTGTCTAATAAATCTAGGTAATGTTTAAGATAGCCTATTGTTTCATTTTGTTTCGCTATGATTTTATCTGTAGCTGGAATTTCGCTAAAAAAATCATTCTTACCTAGTAAATTATCAATGGAGTTTTCTGTTTTATTTTTTAAATCCTTAATGAATTGTGGGATATTAAATGAATTATCTATAAGCTTATTTTCAAGGGAAGAAATTGTTTTTTTGTTTGAGTTTAATTTATTAAGTAAATTTAAATCACTTCCCTTTGAACCAGCTTCTGGTAAGCTAATATAGAATTTTGATTCCGTATTTTTTTTGTTAAAATGAAAAAATGAGAATGGATTATTTATTTTCAAATTTTTAATTTTTTGTGTAATAGTGGGTGTTTCTTTCTTAGCCCCAGTTGATGAGTTTTTTCTGTATAGTGAGCTAGTTATGGTGGTATCTAGGGGGGTGGTTTTCATAGTCATATCCTATATTAATATTAAAAAAGTAATTTGCTAAGTAAATATTCATGCTTAATATTGAAATAATTAATTTATTCAATGCATTGATTTTATCTTATGGCATTATGATTTTACTAATAATGTATTATTAATCATTTGAATTAATAATGATCTTATATAAAATAGAGATTTTTTATTTAATGGTTTGTTTTTTTAATTCTTTCAATAAGTTATCGTTAATATGAATTTGGTTTTGTATTTCAAATATATTATCTTTAAGTGCCTTCATTTCCATGGTTAGTCTTTTTTCTTTTTCAATGCTATTGCTTATTTTTATTAAGTCAGCGGTTTTAATTGAATTAACATTTCTATTAAAGTGATTTTTTCGTGGTTTATAGTCTAATGGCATAGATTTGTTAGATAGTTTGTAATGTTGCATGATATATTGTGTTCTTAATACTGAAGTTTTTGTTTGTTGTATATTTCCCTTGAATTCAAAAGTGCTTTTAGGTAGAGGAATGTATTTGGAATTATCTTGATTATTATCAGCGACTTTATAGTGCACATATTTAAACTTTTTCTGAGAGGAATTCTTTGTTTTTTGTTTCATTGGTTCCAAAGGTAAATCAATATTATTGGTATTTTTTTTGTTTGTTCTGGTTATTAAAGGGGTTTTAGTGCTATTTTTATTTCCTAGTTGCTTAGGATGATGGTGATTTTTTATGATTTCGTTTTTTATTTCTGAGTTTTTGATGTTAATCCCTGGAGTTTTAACGTACCGATACAAAAAATCAGCATATTTATGAATTTCTTTATCAGCACTATTAAAATCCTCAAAAACTGTCTGGTTTTCTGTTATTAGTGAGTCTGCATCTTGTTCATTATAAAAAGTAGATGCATAAAATTTATACAAGCGGACTTTCAATTGATTAACTTTATGCTTAAATTCGTCAGCGCTCAATAATTTAGTATTATTTATACTTTCTGAATCACTTTCATAAGCTGAGTCAATGCTTTCTAGGCTATAAGCATCTGATAGTTTAGATTGTTGCTGAGTGGATAAGGGCTCTTTTCTCGATGATGCAGTCACAGCAAAGATTTTCTTTATAAAATCATCGGAATTGCTAATGTTTTTAAAAATTTCGGAATGGCCTGACAAATTGCTAAGTGTAATTTTCATAAATATAACCCTACTTAATATTATGATTATTATTTTATAGAGAGCTAAATAGATAAAATATAAAGAAACGATACTCATTAATATAAGCATATAAATATGTTGCTATAATTAAACTGAAATAGCCTTATATCGACGATATAAAGCTATTTTAAATTGCATGCCTCGCCAAGAGAGCGAGGCTGAAAGGTTAATTAACGTGTACCGTAAACAACGATGGTTTTACCGTGTGCAGAGATCAAGTTTTGATCTTCCAGCATTTTTAAAATACGGCCAACAGTTTCACGGGAACAACCGACAATTTGGCCAATTTCCTGACGGGTAATTTTGATTTGCATACCGTCTGGGTGGGTCATTGCGTCAGGTTGTTTCGCTAGATTCAATAGGGTTTGAGCGATACGGCCTGTGACATCTAAGAAGGCAAGGTTGCCGACTTTTTCGGATGTTGTTTGTAAACGACTGGCCATTTGCGCTGAGAGACGCATTAAAATATCAGGGTTAACCTGAATCAATTGACGGAATTTTTTGTAAGAAATTTCAGCAACTTCGCAAGCGATTTTAGCTCTCACCCACGCAGTACGTTCTTGCCCTTCTTCAAATAACCCCAGTTCACCAATGAAATCCCCTTGATTCAGGTAAGAGAGGATCATTTCTTTGCCTTCTTCATCTTTAATTAAAACAGCCACTGAACCTTTAACGATATAGTAAAGGGTTTCTGCTTTCTCACCCTGATGGATCAGTGTGCTCTTGGATGGATACTTATGAATATGGCAGTGTGACAAAAACCATTCAAGAGTAGGGTCTGTTTGTGGCTTGCCGAGAACCATTAGCGTTATCCTCTGTATGTTATTGCAGCCATCCGGAAAAGCTTACCAGAAAGGCTGGCTTTAAAGTCACTAGCTTAGCATATTAATTTGCCTTATATACCCTAAATAATGTGAAGAGCTGAATAACTTCAGCGCATTCGATAGGCTAGGGTAAACAAATTGATATCAACACTATAATATAATCAATTAAACCGCTGAGTTTTGATCTTAGTCCTATCAACTAAGTATTGTTTGTAGCATATCCAATGAAGAAAGTCTCCCCTGTATCGCTTCAGCCTAATAAAGCTGATATAACATTCATTATATCTATGGAACAATGTAGCCTTTAAACCGATTTCATTTCAAGGGGAATAAAATGGAAGCAAGAGTAAAATGGGTAGAAGGACTTTCCTTTCTAGGTGAGTCAGCTTCAGGGCATCAAGTCATGATGGATGGTAATGCAGGTGATAAAGCACCTAGCCCAATGGAAATGGTGCTAATGGCGGCAGGTGGATGTAGTGCAATAGATGTCGTTTCAATTTTACAAAAAGGGCGAAATGATATTACTGATTGTGAAGTTAAATTAACATCGCAGCGCCGTGAAGAAGCTCCACGTTATTTTGTTAAAATACATTTGCATTTTATCGTAACAGGAAATGAATTAACGGAAAAAACGGTTGAAAGAGCTGTTCAGCTCTCGGCTGAAAAATATTGCTCAGTGGCACTGATGCTAGAAAAAACGGTTGAAGTCACTCATAGCTTTGAAATAAAAAATTAAAAATAAATTTATTTTTTATATTAAAATTTTAATAAAAAGATGCTTACCTTAATTAATGGTAAGCGTCTTACTTATTATTTGAGATATAATTTAACTGTTTTTCTGATTAATTAACTTTTCAACTAATGGCATCATGATCAATTCCATTGCTAGACCGAGTTTTCCTCCGGGTACGACAATGGTATTCATAGCCGAAATAAAAGAACCGCAGATCATTGAAAGCAAATAGGGGAAATCGATGTGTTCGAGCCCTCTAAAGCGGATCACAATAAAACTTTCATCTTGTGAAGGGATAGTTTTGGCTGAAAATGGGTTGGAAGTGTCTACAGTCGGAACTCGTTGGAAATTGATATGAGTACGCGAAAACTGAGGGGTAATGTAGTTGATATAGTCCCCCATTGAACGCACAACAGAGTCCATAACCGCTTCACGGGAATGGCCCCTTTCGGTCGTATCACGAACCAACTTTTGAATCCATTCAAGATTGACAATCGGGACAACGCCAACAAGTAAATCAACATGTTGCGCTACATTATGCTCAGGTGTAACAACCCCACCATGCAGACCCTCGTAGAATAACACATCAGTTTTTTCAGGGAGTGGTTCCCAAGGTGTAAAAGTACCTGGTTGTAGACCGTACGGAACCGCTTCATCATAGGTATGTAGGTATTTTCGTGATTGTCCACAACCTGTTTTTGCATAATCAATTAAAGTTTGTTCTAGCAAAGCAAAGTCATTCGCTTCAGGACCAAAATAACTGATATGCCGACCTTGTTCTCTCGCCTTGCGGATAGCCATGTCCATTTCAGGCCGCGTGTAACGATGAAAGCTGTCCCCTTCTAATGTAGCTGGTTGGATATTGAGTTGGTGGAAAACTTTACGGAATGCTTGGCTAGTTGAGGTCGTACCTGCACCACTGGAACCGGTGATAGCAATAATCGGATGTTTTTTGGACATAGCGAACTCCCTGTGTTGCGCTTATGTCCACTATGGCAAAATAGCGAACAAAGCGGGTTAGCGGGTTTTAGGCATGAAATTAACCGACTCATGCAATTCAGACCAGACTAGCACAATTTCGCCAGAAACTAACTGCCGTTTCACATCATTAACTTTGTCTTGTAAGCTTTTCTCATGTGCCCCATAGTCAGTTCCTTCTCGTAAAACATAGCTTTCGATGAGGCTTTCCAGTGCTTCTGGAGATAACTCACGCCAAGGGATAATCATGGGTTTTCCTTATTTAAATAAGGGGTTAACCATTGCGGAATTCGAGTTTCTAGCCACATTTGCGGTTTTCTAAAGGTCCCGCTGACAAAACCAACGTGCCCGCCATGTTCTGTCATTTGATATTCCACATTATGGGGAAGAAAAGATAAATCAGGAACAACCTCAGGAGCCATAAATGGATCATCTTTGGCGTGAATAATTAATGTTGGTTTAGTAATGTGAGCCAATTTAGGTAATGCACTGCATTTCTGATAGTAATCTGAGGCATCATCAAAACCGTGGATACGTGCAGTGATAACATCATCAAAATCACGAATGCGTTTAACTTGCTTAAGCTGCAATAAATTCAGTGGTAATGACCCAGGATAGCGTACGAGTTTACGAGTTGCGTTACGTTTTAAGCCATTTAATAAATAGCGCTGATAAAACTGGGAAATGCCTTTTTCCATTCGTAGGGAGCAAGCCTCTAACATTAATGGGGCAGATACAACCACTCCCGCATCTAAATCCGCATTTTGACCACTTTCAGCCAAGTAACAAGCCAACATATTCCCACCAAGGGAATACCCCACAGCAGCCGTTGGCGTATCACCAAAAGTTTGTTTTAACCAGCGTAAGAAGTAGCGAGCATCATCGGTTTCACCTGAATGATAAATACGCTGTTGGCGATTGGGTTCGCCGCTACACCCACGAAAGTGCATGACAACGCCTAGCCAGTCGTGTTTTTCCGCTGTTTCTAACATTCCATGAGCGTAAGGGCTCTTAAAATTACCTTCTAACCCATGAAAAATGACTAAGCGTGGTTTATGAGCCGCAAGCTCAGGTTTTTCACTCCATGCGAGATCAATAAAATCACCGTCAGGCAATTCAAGTCGCTGCCAAATAGGTTTAATTTTCGGGGTTCTACGAAAAATCCTAGGCAGTAGAGTTTGGAGGTGTGGATTTTTAGCCCAACTGATTGGACGAAAGTTTTCAGACATAACCTTATTTTTATTTAATAGGAGCTCTTGTGAGTCACATAACATACTGTTATTTTTTTGTGATGCAAGTAAACAAATTTGGGTTTGAGGATTAAATTGTAAATGACACTGGGGCTGATCTTTTCTCTTTTTACATTTCTATTCATTGCAGCAGTCACACCCGGCCCTAATAATATGTTGCTAACATCAAGTGCGGCAAACTACGGTTTTCGTCATGCGATTACATTATGCTTAGGTATTATGCTAGGTATGCAATCGATACTTTACCTCTCAGCATTTGGTATTGCTGCACTTTTATTGCTCTATCCTGCGATTCATATTGCCTTAAAAGTGGTGGGCAGTGTGTATCTTCTCTGGTTGGCATGGAAAACAGCAACAGCTAATTATGCACCAATTAAGACGGATAGCGAAGTGGGGAAAAGCGTAACATGGTATCAGGGGGGCTTATTACAATTTCTAAACCCTAAAGCTTGGATGATGGGGCTAGGGGCAGTTGGTGGCTTTAGCCTGCCTGGTGAGTTATTCAGCCAATCTATTTTAGTCATGAGCGTGGCATTTGTAATCGTCAACTTAGTGGCAGGTTTGATTTGGATGGGCTTTGGCTCATTGATTAGCTTATTTTTACGTAGTCGCCAAGCTTGGTTTATCTTTAATTTAGCGATGGGGCTGCTAACTGCGCTGTGTGTCCCATTGATTTGGTTGGAATAGCGTTTTTTATTGATTGAAAAAAGCAGCCCTAAGAGCTGCTTTTTGTTTAGGGCATGATTAACTTAAATCTACGCCTTTACTACCAAACAGGTAGGTAAATAGGAAGCCGCACACATAGGAAACCAATACTCCCCCCGCGTACACAGCCATCCCGGCGAGGACACCTTGACCGGATGTCATTAATGGAATGGCAATTAACCCAGATGGCCCAAACACAGTATTTAAACCGACAGGTAACCCCATCCACGCGACGGCCCCGATAAAGAAACCACCAGCTGCGCCACCTAAACAGGCGGTGACAAACGGTTTGACGCGCGGGAGTGTGACACCATAAATCAGCGGCTCACCGATCCCTAAGAAACCGGGGAACAGGGCGCCACCAATTTGCCCACGGGTGACTGAACCTTTTTTCGCTTTCACATACAAGGCGAGGGCTGCACCCACTTGACCAGCACCCGCCATTGCCAATATCGGAAATAGTGAGTTAAACCCTTGTGCATCAACGAGGGCAACGTAGACAGGAATAAACCCTTGATGAACACCAAACATCACGGCGATTAAGAACACCCCAGCCAAAATAGCTGTTCCAATAGGATTGCCATTTAAGTGCATGAATAACCAAGACATTCCATCAAACAGCCAAACACCAATCGGCATGATAAAGATAAAGGTTGCTGCGCCCACAATTAACAGAGTTATGGTTGAGGTTAAAATAATATCAAGGCTGGATGGGATAATTTTGCGAACTTGTTTTTCAACCCATGCCCCAAAAATACAGGCAATTAAAATTCCAATGATGTTGCCTCGAGGGTCAATGTGCCAGCCGAAGAAGTTTGACATCCCCGAATAAAAGCCTTTTGTTGCTTCTGGGTCGTAACCTAAAATAAATAAAGCGGCAATAATGGCACCATTAACGCCACTACCTCCAAAGGCTTTTTGGGCATTATAGCCAATTAATAGTCCCATAAAGGTAAATAAACCTTTGCCGAATATCGCGAGATAGGCAATGGCACTTTTTAACCAGCCCAACTGTTGGGAGTCCGGTGGAAATAAGTTTTCATTGGCGACTAACAACCCAAGCAATGAGGCTATCCCCATCAAAAGACCCGCTCCGATGAATCCTGGAATCAATGGGGTAAATATGGTGGCGAATTTTGAGAGAAAGCGGTGTACTGCGCTAGTTTGTTTCTTTTTTAACTGCTGTTTATTAGCAGAAGCAATTTGGTTAAGGTCTTGGGTCTGATGAGAAGACTCGTCGATATCATCTTCAGCATCTTCTAGCATTTGGTTCATTAAGTCCGCGGCAGTTTGGGCTTTACCGGGGCCCAGAACAATTTGCAGTTGTTCATCACTTTCGATAACGCCAAGCACACCTGCGATTTGTTTTAGTGCGGCTTTATCGACTAATTGATCATTATTGAGTGTGAGTCGTAAACGGGTCATACAGTTACCCGCTAATTTAATATTGCGACGACCCCCAACCTGTTGCAGGATCTGCTGCATCATTTCTATTGTTATTTTAGCCATACCATTTATCTCATTAAAATCCGCGAATTAGGCGGAAGGTGCCATATTGAGTGCTGTACGAATAAAACCATGATTGTCCGAGAGTAGTTGACGTGCATCATCGGCATTCAGGCCGGTTAACACCATCAAAATGGCCGTTTTACAGTGCCTATCACATTGTTGAAGCGCGGTTTCTGCGGTTGCTCGGTCGCAGTCTGTTGCCTCCATGACAATCTTCGTTTGCCTTTCAATTAATTTGGCATTGGTGGCTTCTACATCGACCATCAAATTACCAAATACTTTTCCAATGCGGATCATCGCACCAGTAGTGATCATATTCAGCACTAATTTCTGAGCGGTTCCCGCTTTCATGCGTGAAGAGCCTGTGACCACTTCTGCGCCCACAACAGGGGTGATAGCGATATCTGCTGCATTAGCGATAGGGCTATTTGGGTTACAGCTGATGGCAGCTGTGGTTGCACCAATCTTGTTTGCATAGGCTAACGCACCTAACACATATGGGGTACGCCCACTCGCAGCAATACCAACGAGTATATCTTTTTCATTAAATTGAATATTTTTCAGGTCTTGCTCACCTAATTCGGGTTTATCTTCTGCATTTTCAACGGCACGGAAAATCGCTTGGTGACCGCCTGCAATAAGCCCAACGACTTGCTCATGGGGGGTACCGTACGTTGGTGGGCACTCGCTGGCATCAAGTATTCCTAAACGCCCTGATGTTCCTGCTCCCGAGTAAATTAACCGCCCGCCGTTTAGAAATGCGTCTGCGACCTTATCAACCAATTGTGCAATTTCAGGAAGAACTTTCTCGACTGCCAAAGGGACTTGTTTGTCTTCGTTGTTAATCACTTGCAGCATTTGCAAGGTCGGTAGTTGGTCAATATGCGTACTCGCCGCATTGCGGCTTTCCGTTACCATTTTGCTTAAATCGATAGCCATAAAAAATTGCTCCTAAATCCATAATTGGATTAATATTAAGGAATTATTTATTCCAATGGTGTGATTGGAATCACGGTGTTATCTATTCTAACTTGCGAATATAAAAGAATATTTTGTTATTTTTTAAATGGCTTTAAATTGTATGCGATTGAATTATAGTTATTATTTTTGATTCATCAGCGAATTAAAAGAGGAATAATTTATTATTATTTTATTTTTATGAACCCTGATATAGCGATTATCAGCTGAGGTTGTCATGACATTATTGGATATCATTACTTATTCATTACCGCGATTAGCCGAAAATCAACGTAAAATTGCACAATTTATTATTGAAAATCCGGAAAACGTACTGAACTTATCTTCTCAACAATTGGCAGAAATCTTAGATGTGAGCCAATCAGCTATTGTTAAGTTTAGTCAAAAAGTTGGGGTAAAAGGCTACCCAGCGCTAAAACTGGCATTAAGTGAGATTATTGGGCGTCAACAGCTTAATGAAAGTGCCCCTCACGTGGCTTTGCATAACCGTATTGCACCGAATGATAACTTGATGGTGGTAGCTCAAAAATTAGCGATGGAAAAGAACCATTCCATCACGGAAACAACAAAATTAATTGATTTCAAGCAATTTGAAAAAATTGTCGAACGAATAGACCAATCTCAGCGAGTACAAATTGTTGGCATTGGTGGGTCAGGGCTGACGGCAAAGGACTTGAGCTACAAGTTACAAAAAATAGGTATTACGACACTCGTCGAATCCGACCATCATGTGCAAATTGCCGCCGCTTTAACACTTAATGCCAATGACATACAGATAGTTATCTCTTTTACAGGTAAGCGCAAAGACATGCTAACAGCGGCTAATATTGCACGTAAACAAGGAGCCTGTGTGGTTGCCATTACCCGGGACCGGCATTCACCTCTTGCACAAATTTCTGATTACATTCTTGAAAGTGTCGCAGAAGAAGATGAATGGCGTAGTTCTTCTATTTCATCGAGAACCGCTCAGAATACGCTGACCGATTTAATCTTTATGGCGCTATTACAAAGGCGAGAAGCCAAAGCAAAATCGCTAGTAATGAATGCAAGAGTTGTTATTAATAAATTAGATGAATAGCGTTGAAAAGGAAGAACGGGCTCATCGATAACTTTGCAAAAAATCCTTATTTACGTTAAGACTAACGATATAAGTATTTTAATTTTAACTAGTTTAAGAGGAATTATTGATGAGAGCACTCATTGTTTATACTGAGTTAACCGACGAAGATTCCGTTATCAGCCATGCCGTAGCAAGGCTTGCTAGTGAGCTTAATGATGAACACGTAGAGACCGTGATTATCCGCGATTTTGAAGATGGAATGGCATACATTCGCTCGAATACCAGCATTGATTGTTTGTTATATGGGCGTGATATGTCCGACAAACAAGAACAAACACAAGCACATCAATTAATTACTCAACTTCATCGCCGCCAAGAAGATGTCCCCGTTTTTTTATTGAGTGATCGCGAAGAAGCTTTAACGGCATTTGACCGAAAAATGATGGAACAAGTCGATGAGTTTGCATGGATTTTAGAAGATTCAGCTGATTTTATCGCAGGGCGCGTCCTCGCCGCTATTATTCGTTATCGTGCGCAATTATTGCCGCCACTGATGAAAAGCTTAATTAAATATAGCGATGTACATGAATACTCGTGGGCAGCACCGGGTCACCAAGGTGGCGTTGGTTTTACCAAAACCCCTGCGGGCCGCATTTATCATGATTTTTTTGGTGAAAATTTATTTCGTACTGATATTGGTATTGAACGCGTCGCAGTAGGCTCTTTACTGGATCATACCGGTGCTTTTGGTGAGTGCGAAAAAAATGCAGCGCGTATTTTCGGGGCTGACCAGTCTTATTCCGTGGTTGTGGGAACCTCGGGCTCCAATCGAACCATTATGCAAGCCTGTATGACTGATGAAGATGTGGTGGTAATCGACCGGAATTGCCATAAATCTATCGAACAAGGGCTGATCCTTACCGGAGCTAAGCCCGTATACATGACCCCGAGTCGTAACCGCTACGGAATTATTGGGCCAATTTACCCGACAGAGATGACGCCGGAAGCGATCACTGAAAAAATCGCTCAAAATCCACTAACATCGGATAAAATCGGCAAACGCCCAGCTTATAGCGTGGTAACCAATTGCACCTATGACGGTGTTTGCTACCATGCACGTAAGGTGCAAGATTTACTCGATAAATCCTTAGATAGAATCCATTTCGATGAGGCATGGTACGGTTATGCACGTTTTAACCCAATTTATCATGGCCATTTTGCCATGCGGGATGAACCACGAAATGGCGATGAACCGACCATCTTTGCTACACACTCCACTCATAAATTACTTAACGCGCTTTCCCAAGCCTCATTTATTCATATCCGAAATGGCCGTAATGCTATTGATTTCAATCGCTTTAATCAGGCTTATCATATGCATGCCACCACCTCACCGCTGTATGCGATTTGTGCCTCGAATGATATCGCAGCAGATATGATGGATGGTAATAGTGGGCGTTCTTTGACAGATGAAGTTATTCGTGAAGCTATCGATTTTCGCCAATCATTAGGTTACTTGTATAAAGAGTTTCTTAACGATGATGAATGGTTCTTTAAACCATGGAATCAGGAAATGGTGAAAGACCCTGCAACAGGTAAAGGTTATGCCTTTGAAGAAGCCCCTGTTGAATTGTTGATGAAAGAGCAAAGCTGCTGGGTAATGAATCCTGAAGATAAATGGCACGGTTTTAAGGATATCCCTGAAAACTGGGCGATGCTTGACCCAATTAAAGTCAGTATTTTGTCACCGGGAATGGGGGAGGATGGCAAACTGCTGGGTACAGGTGTACCCGCGGCACTAGTGACCGCGTGGCTAAATCATTATGGTATTGTGCCGACCCGCACCACTGACTTCCAGATTATGTTCTTGTTTTCTATGGGGATCACCAAAGGGAAGTGGGGGACTTTGGTCAATGCGCTGCTGTCTTTTAAACGCCACTATGACAATAATACTGGGCTGAAGAAGGTATTACCGGAAGTGGTGGAAACCGCTCCTGAGATTTATGGTCATATGGGGTTACGTGACTTAGGTGATAAAATGTTCACTTATCTGCAAAAAAATAACCCCGGAGGGCAACTGAACCAAGCTTATGAGCAACTGCCTGAAGTAATGATGAGCCCAAGGGATGCGTACCAAGAGATTGTCGCTAACCGTGTTGAAGCGGTGCCCCTTGATAAACTGGCAGGGCGCATTGCTGCTAACTCAATAATTCCGTATCCACCGGGTATCCCAATGTTGTTATCAGGTGAAAGCTTCGGTGATAAAAATAGTCCACATATCGGTTACTTGCATAGCTTGCAAGCGTGGGACAGTGAGTTCCCCGGTTTTGAACACGAAACCGAAGGGACTGAAATTATCGATGGGCAGTATTATGTGATGTGTGTGAAAGGATAAGATTCAACTATGATAAAAACGAAAAGCTATCAAAGATAGCTTTTCGTGATTTTAAGGAATTGTGATGTTTTATAACTAATTTATTTCAAACTCACTGGTCATGGCTTCTAACTGTTCTTGCAGCTCCATCCATTCCATTTCAACGTCTTCAAGTGCTGATTTGTGCTCAGTCTGCTTTTTCAAACATTCTGCCAAATCGGCTTTTTTATCTTGTTCATAGATAGCTGCATCAGAAAGTTTTGCCTCTAGCTCACTCAGGGCGTTGGAATGTTTATCCATCCGCTTTTCCAATTCCGTGATTTTTTTACGGATTGGCTGAGTCAGTTGACGGAACTCTGCTTCGCGGCGCTTTTGGTCTTTTCTATCTTGGGCGGTGACTGTTGAAGTTGCCGCAGGCTTATCTTTTTCTTGTTGATCTCGGACTTGCTGTAGTTCCAGCTTGTTTTGCTCGGCAAGCCATTGTTGGTAATCTTCTAAATCACCATCAAATTGCTCGACCGCGCCGCCGTGAACTAAATACAGCTCATCGGTAGTTGAGCGCAATAAATGCCTATCATGGGAAACCACCACTAAAGCCCCTTCAAATGCCATTAAGGCTTCTGTCAACGCTTGGCGCATGTCTAAATCCAAGTGGTTGGTTGGTTCATCGAGTAACAACAGATTCGGGCGCTGCCAAACAATCAACGCTAAGACTAAGCGTGCTTTTTCACCGCCAGAGAAACGGCCACTAGGGTCTGTCACTTGGTCACCCTTAAAGCCAAAACCGCCTAAATAGTCGCGTAACTGCTGCTCAGTTTGCTCAGGAGCCAAACGAGCTAGATGCTGCAAGGGCGATTCTTCAGGATGTAGATACTCTAATTGATGCTGAGCAAAGTAACCTAACTTAATACCTTTAGCGAGGGAGATCTCCCCTTGTAATGGTGGTAAATCGCCAGCTAGCATTTTAATTAAGGTGGATTTACCAGCACCATTACGGCCTAATAAACCAATACGTGAACCAGGCACTAAATTCAATTTTATCGATTGCAAAATGACTTTTTCGCCATAACCCGCACTGACTTTTTCCATTTTTAATAATGGGTTAGGTAAGCTTTCAGGTTTGCGGAATGAAAAATGGAACGGGTTATCCACATGAGCGGGCGCCACCATTTCCATTTTTTCTAACATCTTAATACGGCTTTGCGCTTGCTTGGCCTTTGTCGCTTGCACTCTAAAACGGTCAATATAGCTTTGTAAATGAGCGGCTTTTGCTTGTTGGCTTTCATACAACGCTTGTTGTTGTGCTAATTTAGTTGCACGTTGGCGCTCAAAAGAAGAATAGTTGCCCGTGTATTCGAACAGGCTTTCTTGTTCTATATGCAGGACTTTATCAATAATTGGATCAAGGAAATCCCTATCATGGGAAATTAAAATTAATGTACCTTGGTAGCCTTTAAGCCACTTTTCTAACCAAATAACCGCATCTAAATCAAGGTGGTTAGTTGGTTCATCGAGTAGTAATAGGTCAGAACGGCAAAGTAGAGCCTGAGCGAGGTTCAAACGCATACGCCACCCACCAGAAAAAGATTTCACTGGTGAGTCTAATTGCGCTTGGCTAAAGCCTAAGCCGTGTAGCAAGCTGGAGGCGCGAGAACGGATTGTCCATGCATCAATTGCATCGAGTTGCCCATGGATAACCGCAATGGCATGGCCATCATTTTTTTCATTGGCTTGTTGTAGCTTTTGTTCTAGAGCACGGAACTCACGGTCACCGTCAATCACATACTCAAGGGCAGGGACATCAAGGGCAGGGGTTTCTTGGTTGACCCATGCCATGGACCAATTACTTGGGAAGGTTGCAGAACCTGCTTCAGCTTGTAATTCGCCTTTTAATAGTGCTAGAAGGGTCGATTTACCGCAGCCGTTTTTACCCACTAAACCAACTTTTTGGCCAGGGTTAATCGTCGCAGTGGCGTTATCCAGTAGGACACGAACACCTCGGCGAATTTGGAGTGAAGAGAAAACAATCATAGCAACCGTCTATTAAAAATATGTTAAATTATCAACGTATATACTCTAAATAATTCACGGTGCTGTTAGGCGACAAACAAATGAGTCGCTAGGAGCCTATTTAAGTAGGTGACTAGTGCGAATGCGCGTAGTCAACAACACAGCAGCGTGAAGTATGACGAGTATAGCAGGCTGCATGGTAACGGAAAATGTTCCGTCTGACACGCCTTTGAGGAGGGAAAGATGTCAAATACACCTAAAGTACTGGTGATCTACGCTCACCCAGACCCTGATGAGTCTATTGCTAACAAGGCATTACTTAGTGTGGTGTGTGGTTTTGAACATGTGACAGTCCATGATTTATACGCAACCTATCCTGATTATTTTATTGATGTAACTGCGGAACAAGAATTACTGTGCCAGCACGATATCATTGTTTTTCAACACCCTCTCTATACTTATAGTTGCCCTGCGTTGTTGAAAGAATGGTTTGACCGTGTTTTAACGCGCCGTTTTGCAACGGAGATGGGTTATCAAAAACTGAAAGGGAAATACTGGCGTTCTGTGATCACGACAGGCGAACCCATTCATGCATATCAACATGACGGCTATAATCATTACCCACTTAACGAAATACTTCGACCATTTGAATTGACCGCATTGATGTGTGATATGCAATGGTTGGAACCTATCATTATTTATGCAGCACGTCGGCAGCCCACTGAGCGGTTTCAACAGCTGATTGATGACTACCGTCAATGGATACAACAACCGCTAAGCGCGGGAGGGCTCTCCTAATGTCAGAATTGGGGCTATTTGAATCTGTCATTATTTTTTTATGTGCCGGTGTGGTGATGGTACCTATTGCACAAAAAATCCGTTTAGGGGCGGTGCTTGGGTATTTACTCGCGGGGATTATGATTGGGCCATTTGTTTTGGGCTTTATTCATAACGTCGATGACATTTTACATTTCTCTGAAATGGGGGTGGTATTCCTAATGTTCTTAATTGGTTTAGAGTTAAAACCATCTAAACTGTGGGAACTTAGGCGCTCTATTTTTGGTGTAGGAACCGTGCAGGTGGTTGTTACTGCGGCAATAATGGCATCACTGTTATTTTTAGCGAAGTTTTCTTGGCAAGCTGCTGTGGTTGGTGGGCTGGGGATGGCAATGTCTTCAACCGCTATGGCTTTGCAACTCATGAATGAAAAAGGCATGTCCAACAAAGAAAGCGGGCAGCTTGGTTTTTCTGTGTTGTTATTCCAAGATATGGCGGTGATCCCCATTATGGCATTGATCCCCTTATTAGCTGGGGATTCAGCCACAAGTGATTGGCAAAAGATTGGCTTAAAAGTTATCGCATTTGCCGGTTTATGGGTGGTGGGGCGTTACTTGTTACGCCCAATGTTTAAATTAGCGGCGAAATCAGGCGTACATGAAATTTTTACAGCTGCAGCACTATTGGTAGTGTTAGGGTCTGCATTAATAATGGAAAGCCTTGGGTTCTCTATGGCATTAGGGACGTTTATGGCAGGTGTGATGCTAGCAGAAACAGAATTTCGCCATGAACTCGAAATTAATATTGAGCCATTCAAAGGGCTATTGCTGGGGTTATTTTTTATCTCAGTTGGGATGTCACTAAATTTACAAATACTCTGGGCGTATTTACCACAAGTTTTGGTTGCTGTGGTCATTCTTGTCGCGGTAAAAGCCCTTGTCCTTTATGGCCTGAGCCATGCAGCAAGGCTTAGGAATGGTGCTAGAGCACAATTTTCTGGTGTTTTAAGTCAAGGCGGGGAATTTGCTTTTGTCATTTACGCAACCGCATCTGGTGCAAGTGTGATTGACGAGCGCCAAATGGACCTCTTATTGGTGGTCGTCACCCTTTCTATGATGACAACACCACTTGTGATGCAGTTGATAGATGCTTATCTGAACTACCGCTATAATCGGCAACCAACGTCAAGTGAAAAACCATTTGTTGAAGATAACGACCCTCATGTTATTTTGGTTGGTTTTGGTCGTATGGGGCAAGTGGTAGGCCGCCTATTAATGGCCAATAAAGTCAAAATTACCGTACTTGAACAGGATGTTACAGCGATAGGTACAATGCGGCGCTATGGCTATACTGTTTATTATGGGGATGCGCGTGAGCTACAATTATTGCGCTCAGCGGGAGCAGAAAAAGCGAAGGCAATTGTGATCACTAGTGATGTGCCCGAAGAAGTTATGGAAATTGTACATTTATGCCAAGAGAATTTCCCTAATTTACATATCATCGCACGCGCGAAAGGCCGTGTAGAGGCACACGAATTATTGCAAAGTGGTGTCACTGACTTTAGTCGAGAAACCTTCTCTAGCGCATTAGAATTGGGGAGTAAGGCATTAATTAGTACCGGTATGCATCCACATAAAGCATACCGAGCTAAACAACATTTCCGCCGTCTAGATATGCGTGTGCTTAGAGAGATTATTCCTGAAAATGAAGGGGATAGCGGCCAAGTTTCTCGTGTCAAAGAGGCAAGGCGCGAGTTAAATGAGCTGTTTGAAAAAGAAATGCTTAGAGAGCATCGCCAGCCACATGGCTGGAATAAAGATGAATAAAGGAAACCAACATGTCGTCAACACGTAAACGGTTTATTGCAGGTGCAATTTGCCCTAAATGTAAGTCACAAGACACGTTAATGATGTGGCGTGAAGATAAAATTGATGTAGTTGAATGTGTCAATTGTGGCGATCAGCAGCGTCAAGCTGGGGATGAAACAACTGGGCATATTAGGGAAAAAGAGCAAGTTATAGGGATTTTTACACCTGAATGAGAGAATTTTGTCAATTCTCAATACATCACTATAGTTTTTCGGTACAATTGGCAGAAAAATTTTCCCCATATGGGTAGTAGGAGATGTCATGAAAGTAGCAAAAGACTTGGTGGTCAGCTTGGCTTATCAAGTAAGAACAGAAGACGGTGTTTTAGTTGATGAGTCCCCAGCAAGCGCGCCAATGGACTATTTGCATGGCCGTGGGTCTTTAATTTCAGGTCTAGAAAAAGCATTAGAAGGCCGTGCTGTCGGTGAAAACTTTGATGTTGAAGTTGCTTCAGACGATGCATATGGTCAATACGATGACAACTTAGTTCAACGCGTTCCTAAAGATGTATTCATGGGCGTTGATGAGCTAGAAGTGGGTATGCGTTTCTTAGCTGACACTGACATGGGCCCAGTTCCTGTTGAAATCACCGGTATTGAAGGTGATGAAGTTATCGTTGATGGTAACCACATGTTAGCAGGCCAAAACTTGAAATTTAATGTTGAAGTCATGGCTATTCGTGAAGCAACAGAAGAAGAAATTGCACATGGGCACGTTCATGGTGCAGGCGGTCACGACCATGACCACGACCACGAAGGTGGTTGCTGTGGCGGTGGCGGTCATAGCCACGGCTCAGAAGGCGGTTGTTGTGGCGGCGGTGAAGGCCATGGTCACAAACAAGGCGGCTGCGGTTGCCATTAATAACTAGCAATAGCTAAGTATTAGAAGGAAGCGAAAGCTTCCTTTTTTGTGGCCTCATTAATAATGAGGCGGGGGTGTTTCTTCTTCTGGCCTTGCTAAATGGCTATCTTGCGAAGATTTCAGCCTTTCCGTCACAATGCGTAAATGCTCTTGCATACGGTTAAGTTGCATTTGTTGGTCGGTGATAACCTGGTTGAGTTGTTCAATCGCCAATTCTTGAAAGGCGACTTTGCTTTCTAAAAGTTCTAAACGTTGTTCTAATGTATCAGATGAGCCCATCTTCGACTCTCCTTAGGTGTATTTGTCATAATTAAACCATCATAATAACCGAACATTACAAATCCATAGATAAGTTTTAGTTAAAGATGTAGGCGATGAAACCTCTTTTTGTTAATGTAGTCTAAGAAATTCTTATTTTTTTCTATACTAATTGGTAATCAGTTTCTAAAGTTAAAAGTTGATTATCAATAAACATAAAAACGAATAGTTCGCTATTCGAACATACTCGAATAAAAGTTATCGGAGATTAGGATGAAATCACTGTTTAAGGCAAGCCTTTTAGCAACTACGCTAGCATTTACTTTCGCTGCTCCACAGGTGATGGCAGCGGAAGCCAAAGCACAAAGCAGCGCATTCAAAAACGCAGAAGAGCGTAATGCGTATGCATTAGGTGCTTCATTAGGCCGCTACATGCAGAATTCTTTAGAAGAACAAAAAACCATTGGTATTAACTTGGATAACGCTCAATTACTGGCGGGTGTTCAAGATGCTTTCAATGGCAAAAGCAAAATGACGGATGCAGAGGTTGAAGAAACACTGCGTCAATTTGAAGGGCAAGTCAAAGAAGCTGCCGACAAAAAAATGAAAGAAGAATCAGCAAGCAATGAGAAAAAAGGTGCTGAGTACCGCGAAAAATATGCGAAAGAAAAAGGCGTAGTAAAAACTAAGTCTGGCTTACTGTACAAAATTGAAAAAGAAGGTACAGGTGCAAAACCTAAAGCAGACGAAACCGTTGTTGTTCACTACAAAGGTTCTCTGATTGATGGTACTGAATTTGACAGCTCATACACACGTAATGAGCCACTGACTATTCCTTTAAACTCAGTCATTAAAGGCTGGACTGAAGGTCTAGTTAACCTGAAAAAAGGCGGTAAAATGCAGTTAGTGATCCCTGCTGATTTAGCGTATGGCGAAAACGGCGTTCCGGGTATCCCTGCAAACTCAACTTTAGTCTTTGATGTTGAATTATTAGATATCAAACCAGCGGCTAAATAAGCGCAAATAAAGTTTGTTTCAAGAGCCCAAGGCGTCAGGTCTTGGGTTTTTTTTGTATAAAGCATTTTAATTATCTCTACGGCGACTCATTGGCATCTATAAGATATCTTTGTTTTCTGCCATGGTAGCTCCTTATTTAAAAATAAAGAAAATACAGTAGATAATACGGTTAAAAATATAAATGTTTTAGGTGAGTTTCTAATGATATGGAAAGGCGTAAAATATGAAATGTCAATATCTGATAAATAAAAAACAAAAAGGTTAATCGCATCAACGATTAATACTAATGAAATAGCTAACATAAAAATACGTTTAATTATGGATTTGATATGTAATGAATAATTTAGAACAGAGGTAAGTAACAGTGAGCGCATTACCATA
Source organism: Providencia sp. 2024EL-00732 (assembly GCF_044006275.1). Lineage (NCBI taxonomy): Bacteria > Pseudomonadati > Pseudomonadota > Gammaproteobacteria > Enterobacterales > Morganellaceae > Providencia > Providencia sp. 2024EL-00732. The sequence goes on from NZ_JBIPDG010000011.1 coordinate 107,794, forward strand.
ATTAGTAAAGTAAAGGCTATTGAATAGATAGTCAGTTCATCGATGTACACTGTTACAATGCCGGTGATTAACAGTAATAAGTCATATATTTCATTGAATGAAACTATTAGAAAGTAAATAGTTAGAACTATAGATTTGTATTTTGGTATAAGAAACCTTACGAATTAATAAAATTTTTTAGTGAAATTGCTTTTTAATTATAATGGTGAGTTTTTGATGTTATTTCAGCTAAGTAAAATTGTAAATAATTATACCTTTATTATTTAATTAATAATTATGAGTTGGTTTTACATATATTATTAATAATAAATCACTATCGCGAATAGTCCCATTTATATGAATAACGAAAAAACTAAATTTACTCTGTTATAGATCTTGCTAAGTCGAGGTACTCCCGGTTAATGAGTAAGTTGTCGATACGTCACACCATGGTGGTGACGAAAGAGACTAACCTTGATGAATTTTCTGTAAAAAAATTCTCAAATTGTTTAAAACTTGTGATAAAACAGACTGTCTTGCATTCATTCGCTTGACGGCAACGTCTTGGAGTTTTAACTTCACAAGACTCTATTTTATTTTTTATCATCATAATTGTTGATTACAAGTCGTATAATTAAGGTAAATTAGTCGAATAATGAATGCCTTATTAGTCAACGGGATGAATTTTTACATTTAGAAGGATGATGTTGAAAATGTCAGATTCTTTACAGTCACACGACCTCAGCGATATCAATATACTGGATAACCAGCCGTTTACTGAGACCGACCACGAAATCTTAAAATCATATGAAGCGGCGGTTGATGGCTTAGCAATGTTAATTGGTGGGCACTGCGAAATTGTTCTTCATTCTTTGGAAGACCTAAACTGTTCAGCAGTGAGAATAGCGAATGGGCAACACACTGGTCGTAAAATTGGCTCGCCGATAACGGATCTCGCACTGCGCATGTTGCATGATATGGCAGATGAAGAATCCAACGCTTCCAAGGCTTATTTTACGAAAGCCAAAAGTGGCGATTTAATGAAATCAGTGACGATTGCTATCCGTAATCGTAAGCAGCGTGTTATTGGCTTGCTATGTATTAATATGAACTTGGATGTGCCATTCTCTGAAATTATTCAATCGTTTGTTCCAGAAACAAAACAAGAAGTCACTTCAGATGTTAACTTTGCATCTTCTGTTGACGATCTTGTTGCACAAACACTGGAATATACTATCGAAGAAGTCGGTAATGACCGTAATGTTTCGAATAATGCGAAAAACAAGCAGGTAGTACTTAACCTTTATGAAAAAGGGATTTTCGATATCAAAGACGCGATAAACCAAGTTGCTGATCGCCTGAATATTTCTAAACACACAGTTTATTTATATATTCGTCAATTCAAGAGCGGTGAATGAGTCACGTAAATTCATTAAGTTACTGTTTATTAGTTACTGGTCCGGCTTATGGAACGCAACAAGCCACAAGTGCGTTCCAATTTGCGAAAGCCCTTCTTGCAGAAGGGCACCAATTGAAAACCCTATTTTTTTATCGGGAAGGGGTGACCAATGCTAATTTGTTGACCTCGCCTGCAACGGATGAATTTAATTTAGTTGCAGCATGGCAGGAACTGGCAGAGCAATCAGGGTGTGAAATGCACATTTGTGTTTCTGCCGCATTACGACGGGGTATCGTTGACCAAGAACAAGCGCAAAATTTAACGCTGCCCGTCGCTAATCTTGCAAATGGCTTCATCATGAGCGGCTTAGGGAGCTTAGCTGAGGCTATGATGACCACAGACAGAACAGTCCAATTCTAAGAACAGCCCAACACTAAGGTATTGTGTGAAAAAAATTGCCTTTGTCTTTACAACTATGCCTCATGGAAATGCAAGTGGCCGAGAAGGGTTAGATGCCTTATTGGCGACTTCAGCGCTGACAGAAGACATTAATGTATTTTTTATTTCTGATGGTATTTTTCAGCTTCTTGCAAAACAACAACCTAGCAAAGTTCTGGCCCGAGATTACATCGCTACGTTTAAAATTTTACCGCTGTATGATATTGAAAATATTTATCTTTGCCGCGCTTCTATGCAAGAAAGAGGGTTGGATGAACATCATGAATGGGTAGTCCCGCCTAAGATCCTTGGCGTTGAAGAGATTCGCAAGAAAATTGCGGAATGCGATGTGGTGCTTAGATTTTAATCTTTTGTGTGGTTTTTGATCTATGATAGGATCTTTTCTATGCTGTATACATTAGCAACATCTCCGTTTAGTTGTGATTTTTCGGCAGTGTTACGTTTAATTACTGATAAAGACGTAGTTTTACTGATGCAAGATGGCGTGGTTGTCGCGGTACAGCAGTCGCCTTACCTTGATGCATTGCAAAAAACAGGGGCTCAGTTGTATGCATTAGATGTAGACATCAACGCGCGGGGGTTACAAAATTCCCTCTCAAACGCAGTTTCTGTAATCACTTATCAAGGTTTTGTGAAGCTAACAGAAGTCCAAAAACAACATTTTGCCATATAAAGGCACTAAAAGTTGTATATTTCTTGACACCTGAGCCAGTCAGCAATAAAATTTCGCGTCCTCGTGTATCGTCATGTTGGCGAACGAGGTCGAAATCCGTGTTTACGAAGCAAAAAAACCAGGAGCTTTTTTAATAATGGCAACTATTAATCAGCTGGTACGCAAATCCCGTAGCTCGAAAGTTGTGAAAAGCAACGTTCCAGCACTGGAAGCTTGCCCGCAAAAACGTGGTGTATGTACACGTGTATATACTACTACTCCTAAAAAACCAAACTCAGCATTACGTAAAGTATGCCGTGTTCGTTTAACTAATGGTTATGAAGTTTCTTCCTACATTGGTGGTGAAGGCCACAACTTGCAGGAACACTCCGTAATTCTTATCCGTGGTGGTCGTGTTAAAGACTTGCCAGGTGTGCGTTATCACACCGTTCGCGGAGCACTGGACTGTTCTGGTGTTAAAGACCGCAAACAAGCACGTTCTAAGTACGGCGCTAAAAAGCCTAAGGCTTAATGGATATCCGTTAAGTAAGGCCAAACATTTTTAATCTTAATGTCAAAATAAACTCGTAGAGTTTTGGACAAACCTGAATTAACAACGGAGTCATATCCATGCCACGTCGTCGCGTAATAGGTCAACGTAAAATTCTTCCAGATCCTAAGTTCGGATCAGAATTACTGGCCAAATTTGTAAATATCCTGATGGTAGACGGGAAAAAATCTACTGCTGAAGCAATCGTATATAACGCACTTGAGACCCTTGCTCAGCGTTCTGGTAAAACTGAACTTGATGCATTCGAATTAGCACTGGATAACGTGCGTCCGACTGTGGAAGTTAAATCCCGCCGTGTTGGTGGTTCAACTTACCAAGTTCCAGTTGAAGTTCGCCCGGTTCGTCGTAATGCCCTGGCAATGCGTTGGATCGTTGATGCTGCTCGTAAACGCGGTGATAAATCTATGGCTCTGCGCCTGGCAAACGAATTATCAGATGCTGCTGAGAACAAAGGTTCCGCTGTTAAGAAACGTGAAGACGTTCACCGTATGGCAGAAGCTAACAAGGCGTTCGCACACTACCGTTGGTAATTTTTTATCGACCTTAGTGCTGTATCTCAGGGTAGCCTTTGCTACCCTTTATATGAAGAAATGAACGCCCACGAGAGAGGAAAAAATGGCCCGTCAAACGCCCATAGCACGTTATCGTAATATCGGTATCAGTGCACACATCGACGCCGGTAAAACCACAACTTCTGAACGTATTCTGTTCTATACTGGTGTAAACCATAAAATTGGTGAGACTCACGAAGGTTCTGCAACAATGGACTGGATGGAGCAGGAGCAAGAGCGTGGTATTACTATCACATCTGCTGCGACTACTGCATTCTGGTCTGGTATGGCAAAACAGTATGAGCCACACCGTGTTAACATCATCGACACCCCAGGACACGTTGACTTCACCATCGAAGTAGAACGTTCTATGCGTGTTCTTGATGGCGCAGTAATGGTTTACTGTGCGGTTGGTGGTGTTCAGCCACAGTCTGAAACTGTATGGCGTCAGGCTAACAAATATAAAGTTCCACGTATTGCGTTCGTTAACAAAATGGACCGTATGGGTGCGAACTTCTTACGTGTTGTTGAGCAATTAAAAACACGTTTAGCAGCTAACGCAGTTCCACTGCAATTACCAGTCGGCGCAGAAGAGTCGTTCACTGGTGTTATTGACTTGCTGAAAATGAAAGCAATCAAGTGGAGCGATGAAGACCAAGGCGTTACCTTCGAATACGAAGATATCCCTGCGAACATGCAAGAAGCAGCTGAAGAGTGGCACAACAACCTAATCGAAACCGCAGCAGAAGCATCAGAAGAACTGATGGAAAAATATCTGGGCGGTGAAGAACTGACTGAAGCAGAAATTAAAGCTGCATTACGTCAACGTGTTCTTGCAAGTGAAATTATCCTGGTTACCTGTGGTTCTGCATTTAAGAACAAAGGTGTTCAGGCGATGCTGGATGCAGTTATCGATTACTTACCTGCGCCAACAGATGTACCTGCGATCAATGGTATTCTGGACGACGGTAAAGACACTCCAGCTGAGCGTCACGCAAGTGATGATGAGCCATTCTCATCATTAGCATTTAAAATTGCAACTGACCCATTCGTGGGTAACTTGACGTTCTTCCGTGTTTACTCTGGTGTTGTTAACTCAGGTGACACAGTATTGAACGCAGTTAAAGCGAAAAAAGAGCGTTTTGGCCGTATCGTACAGATGCACGCTAATAAACGTGAAGAGATTAAAGAAGTTCGCGCTGGTGACATCGCGGCAGCTATCGGTCTGAAAGACGTTACTACAGGTGATACTTTATGTGCGATTGATGCACCAATCATCCTAGAGCGTATGGAATTCCCAGAGCCAGTAATCTCTGTTGCAATCGAACCAAAAACTAAAGCTGACCAAGAAAAAATGGGTATTGCATTGGGCCGTTTGGCGCAAGAAGATCCATCTTTCCGCGTATCAAGTGATGAAGAGACGAATCAGACTATCATCGCTGGTATGGGTGAATTGCACTTGGACGTTCTGGTTGACCGTATGCGTCGCGAATTTAAAGTTGAAGCGAACGTTGGTAAACCTCAAGTAGCTTACCGTGAAGCAATCACTGCTAAAGTGACTGATATCGAAGGTAAACACGCTAAACAGTCTGGTGGTCGTGGTCAGTATGGTCATGTCGTTATCGATATGTTCCCACTGGACAAAAACGATAAAGACGGTGCTCCAATGGACTACGAATTTGTCAACGAAATCAAAGGTGGTGTAATTCCTACTGAATACATCCCTGCGGTTGACAAAGGTATCCAAGAGCAGCTGAAATCTGGCCCATTAGCGGGTTATCCTGTGGTTAACATGGGTGTTCGTCTACATTTCGGTTCTTACCATGATGTTGACTCCTCTGAATTGGCGTTTAAACTTGCGGCATCAATCGCGTTTAAAGATGGCTTCAAAAAAGCTAAACCAGTTCTGCTTGAGCCAATCATGAAAGTCGAAGTGGAAACACCAGAAGACTACATGGGTGATGTTATTGGTGACCTGAACCGTCGTCGTGGTATGATTGAAGGTATGGATGACCTACCTACTGGTAAAGTCGTTCGTGCACAAGTACCATTGTCGGAAATGTTCGGTTATGCTACTGACCTGCGTTCTCAGACACAAGGTCGTGCTTCATACTCTATGGAGTTCCTGAAGTACAATGAAGCACCAAACAACGTTGCACAAGCTGTTATCGAAGCTCGTAACGCTAAATAATCGGTTTTTTATCGATTAACTACTTTAATTTAAGTTCCTTCTTTATAGTGAAGAGGGAACTCCATAAGGAATAGAGTCGTGTCTAAAGAAAAATTTGAACGTTCAAAACCGCACGTTAACGTTGGTACTATCGGCCACGTTGACCATGGTAAAACTACTCTGACAGCAGCTATCACTACTGTTCTGGCTAAAACTTACGGCGGCGCAGCGCGTGCATTCGATCAAATCGATAACGCACCAGAAGAAAAAGCGCGTGGTATCACCATCTCTACTTCTCACGTAGAGTACGATACTCCAACTCGCCACTACGCACACGTAGACTGCCCAGGACACGCCGACTATGTTAAAAACATGATCACTGGTGCTGCTCAGATGGACGGTGCAATCCTGGTTGTTGCTGCGACAGATGGCCCAATGCCACAAACTCGTGAGCACATCCTGTTAGGTCGTCAGGTTGGTGTTCCATACATCATCGTTTTCCTGAACAAATGTGACATGGTAGACGACGAAGAGCTGTTAGAATTAGTTGAAATGGAAGTTCGTGAACTTCTGTCTCAATACGATTTCCCAGGCGACGACACTCCAGTTGTTCGTGGTTCAGCTCTGAAAGCGCTGGAAGGCAACCCAGAGTGGGAAGCGAAAATTGTTGAATTAGCAGGTTACTTGGATTCTTACATCCCAGAGCCAGAGCGTGCAATTGACAAGCCATTCCTGCTGCCAATCGAAGACGTATTCTCAATCTCAGGTCGTGGTACAGTAGTAACAGGCCGTGTTGAGCGTGGTATCATCAAAGTTGGTGAAGAAGTTGAAATCGTTGGTATCCAAGACACTGTAAAAACTACCTGTACTGGTGTTGAAATGTTCCGTAAACTGCTTGACGAAGGTCGTGCAGGTGAGAACGTTGGTGTTCTGTTACGTGGTACAAAACGTGAAGAAATTCAACGTGGTCAAGTATTGGCTAAACCAGGTTCAATCAAGCCACATACTCAGTTCGAATCAGAAGTTTATATTCTGAGCAAAGATGAAGGTGGTCGTCACACTCCATTCTTCAAAGGTTACCGTCCACAGTTCTACTTCCGTACAACTGACGTAACAGGTACTATCGAACTGCCAGAAGGCGTAGAAATGGTAATGCCAGGTGATAACATCAACATGATCGTTACCCTGATCCACCCAATCGCGATGGACGACGGTTTACGTTTCGCAATCCGTGAAGGTGGCCGTACTGTAGGTGCGGGTGTTGTTGCAAAAATCATTGCATAATACCGCTCTTTCTGAATAAGAAAGAACTACTTTAGTAAAAAAGGGCGTCTATTAGACGTCCTTTTTATACGTTGCAAAATTAAGAACCTATCTCATCAATCGTTTATATAATTATTGGTGAGATAGGCTCTGAAACAACGATTTGAAACAATAAATTGGTAACTGCGTTGTTTACTTTACGCAGTTATATGAGATTTATTAAGGTTTTGCTCAGAAGATATGGTATATTTTACCGCTGCCACAAAAAAGAAGGTTATTTTCCTATTGGTGTGGTTGAAAAATTTGCTGAGCATGCTGAAATTCCTGCGGAATGGATAGCACTTGTGAAATGGATAGTACTGGCCAACAAATAGTACTTGCGAAATAGAATGTGACTGCATTTAGTCGTATTTGCAGAACCAATAGCGCTAATTTAACTCCATTAAACAAGGCTAATCGCCTTTAACTCGCAGGTGATGTTATTGATATCCTTATCAGGTGCTACAGGTTGAGTTGGTAGTATTTGGGGGATATGTTGGCATATTCTATTGGTTTGGCTTGCTTGTTTTACCTTTGTAAACAAGCTGGCTTTGTACATACTTCATGGTAACAGGTTGAATTATGAGTGCGAATAGCGAAGCTCAAGGAAGTGGACGCAGTGCAGACATCTTCAAATGGGTAATTGTCTGTGCCCTATTAATAATTGCTATTGTCGGCAACTATTACTTCCGTCAATATAATCTCGCCCTGCGTGCTTTTGCGGTCGTGGCTGTTGTCGCTATTGCGGGTGCTGTCGCTTTATGGACTGCAAAAGGTAAAGCAACACTGGCGTTTGCGCGCGAAGCTCGCATTGAGATGAGAAAAGTCATTTGGCCTACTCGCCAGGAAACATTACAAACTACATTGATTGTTGCCGCAGTAACGGCGGTTATGTCATTAATACTGTGGGGATTAGATGGTATCCTGGTGCGTTTAGTTTCATTTATTACAAGCCTGAGGTTATTCTAAATGTCCGATTCACCTAAAAAGCGCTGGTATGTCATTCAGGCATTCTCTGGTTTTGAAGGTCGCGTAGCACAGTCTTTACGTGAACATATCAAATTACATGCTATGGAAGATTCTTTTGGCGAAGTTATGGTTCCAACAGAAGAGGTTGTTGAAATCCGTAGCGGTCAGCGCCGTAAGAGTGAACGTAAATTCTTCCCAGGCTATGTCTTAGTCCAAATGGTCATGAACGATGACTCTTGGCACTTAGTACGTAGTGTACCACGTGTAATGGGGTTCATTGGTGGAACGTCAGATCGACCTGCACCTATTAGCGATAAAGAAGTTGATGCGATCATGAACCGCTTACAACAAGTTGGTGATAAGCCACGTCCGAAAACACTGTTTGAACCTGGTGAAATGGTTCGCGTTAGTGAAGGTCCATTTGCTGACTTTAACGGTGTTGTTGAAGAAATCGATTATGAAAAGAGCCGCTTAAAAGTCTCTGTTTCTATCTTTGGTCGTGCAACTCCAGTCGAATTGGATTTTGGCCAAGTCGAAAAAGCCTAATCTAAACGACAAAACTGACTTGCAAAAGGCGTGAAATTTGACTACAATTTCGCGCCTTTTGTTTTTATGCTTTGCCAATTTAGCCTCTTAACTGGCTTAATATAGGGCGGGGCATGTTTAATGTAACGGGGAGCCTTGCAAATCGTAAGGCGCTATCACCCATCTAGAGGAAATATCATGGCTAAGAAAGTTCAAGCCTACGTTAAGCTGCAAGTTGCAGCTGGTATGGCGAACCCAAGTCCACCAGTTGGTCCAGCTCTGGGTCAACAAGGTGTTAACATCATGGAATTCTGTAAAGCGTTCAACGCAAAAACAGACAGCCTAGAAAAAGGTTTACCAATTCCTGTTGTTATTACTGTTTATGCAGACCGTTCTTTCACTTTCGTTACCAAAACTCCACCTGCAGCAGTTCTGCTGAAAAAAGCAGCTGGCGTTAAGTCTGGTTCAGGCAAGCCTAACAAAGACAAAGTTGGTAAAGTGACCTCTGCTCAGATTCGCGAAATCGCTGAAACTAAAGCTGCGGACATGACTGGTGCTGATATTGACGCAATGATGCGTTCAATCGAAGGTACTGCTCGTTCCATGGGCCTGGTAGTGGAGGACTAAGACAATGGCTAAACTGACTAAGCGCATGCGCAATATCCGTGAGAAAGTTGATGCAACTAAACAGTACGACATCAACGAAGCCGTTGCACTGCTGAAAGAATTAGCAACTGCTAAATTCGTAGAAAGCGTTGACGTAGCTATCAACCTGGGCATCGATGCTCGTAAATCTGACCAAAACGTTCGCGGTGCTACTGTACTGCCACACGGTACTGGCCGTTCAGTTCGCGTTGCTGTATTTGCACAGGGCGCAAACGCTGAAGCTGCTAAAGCTGCAGGTGCTGAACTGGTTGGTATGGAAGATCTGGCTGATAAAATCAAAGCTGGTGAAATGGACTTCGACGTTGTTATCGCATCTCCAGATGCAATGCGCGTTGTTGGCCAATTAGGTCAAGTTTTAGGCCCACGTGGTCTGATGCCAAACCCGAAAGTTGGTACTGTAACACCAAACGTTGCTGAAGCAGTTAACAATGCTAAAGCAGGTCAGGTTCGTTACCGTAATGACAAAAACGGAATCATCCACACCACTATCGGTAAAGTTGATTTCGATGCTGACAAACTGAAAGAAAACTTAGAAGCTCTGTTGGTTGCTCTGAAAAAAGCAAAACCAGCTTCAGCTAAAGGTGTTTTCATCAAGAAAGTTAGCCTGTCTACGACGATGGGTGCAGGTGTTGCTGTTGACCAAGCTGGTTTATCAGCGACAGTTTAATTTCCATAGCTTTGGCTAATTGGTAATTAGGCTTTACCTTTGCGTCAATTTTGTATAGAATTTGACGCCTTGAGTTTGTTGGGTATGGAAATATGCTCAACAAACCACGAATTTCGGTATGGAGTCTGGCCTTTCCAGACCCCGTCCAAGACCGCAGGTGTAGTTTATTAGTTATTAATAGCTACTTAATTTGCCTGCGTAGACGGTGACAGAGATACCTAGAATTTTATTCTGGATTCTGCTCACCGTGTTTTAGCGCTCAAACACATGTTGTGTCTGAGTGATGTGAGTCCCGGGGGTTTCCCGGTTAATCCAGGAGCAAGAAGCTAATGGCACTAAATCTTCAAGACAAACAAGCGATTGTTGCTGAAGTCAGCGAAGTAGCCAAAGGCGCGCTTTCTGCAGTTGTTGCTGATTCACGCGGCGTAACTGTAGCAAAAATGACTGAACTGCGTAAAGCAGGTCGCGAAGCTGGCGTTTATATCCGTGTTGTTCGTAATACACTGATCCGCCGTGCTGTTGAAGGTACTTCTTATGATGTACTGAAAGACGCGTTTGTTGGTCCAACCTTAATTGCTTTCTCTAACGAACATCCGGGCGCTGCTGCTCGTCTGTTCAAAGAGTTCGCGAAAGCGAATCCAGCATTTGAGATTAAAGCTGCGGCCTTTGAAGGTGAGTTAATCCAAGCGAAAGATATCGATCGTCTGGCAACTCTCCCAACTTACGAAGAAGCAATCGCACGCCTGATGGCAACCATGAAAGAAGCCGCTGCCGGCAAACTGGTTCGTACTCTGGCTGCTCTGCGCGATCAGAAAGAAGCTGCATAAGCCCTTTCCTTCGTTGCTTTTTAACGTATAAACTATTTCTGAATTTTAGGAACACTTGTTATGTCTATCACTAAAGACCAAATCCTTGATGCAGTTGCAGAAATGTCTGTAATGGACGTTGTTGAACTGATTACTATGATGGAAGAAAAATTCGGCGTTTCTGCTGCTGCTGCTGTTGCTGCTGCACCAGGTGCTGCTGCTGAAGCTGCTGAAGAAAAAACTGAGTTTGATGTTGTTCTGACTGGTATTGGCGGCAACAAAGTTGCAGTCATCAAAGCAGTTCGTGGCGCAACTGGTCTTGGCCTGAAAGAAGCTAAAGACATGGTAGAATCAGCTCCAGCGACTATCAAAGAAGGCGCAAGCAAAGACGAAGCTGAAACTCTGAAGAAAGCTCTTGAAGAAGCAGGCGCTTCTGTTGAACTTAAATAAGTTTAACTTTAAGAACGCAGCCTAGTTTATTTAGGCTGACGGCTGGTGATTTTTTAATCACCAGCCTTTTTGCGCTGTAAAGCGTGATGGGTGTTAACAGCTTTTCACGCAGTTTTAATGTTAACAACAACCCTCCAATACTTCTTTCTATTGACGACTTAATATACTGTGTTCTTAGCTACGACCCGCTCGGGTAGCTCGGTAGCAAATGTAACGCAATGAAATGATTTAAGAGTAATAGCAATGAGTATTAAGGAAAGTATTCATTTTCCGTTTCTAATAAAAAACGCGTTGCGGTTCAGACTCTTACTAAAAGAGCTAACCACTTGGGTCACTGATCAACGAGCTGAGGAAACCTATGGTTTACTCCTATACCGAGAAAAAACGTATTCGTAAGGACTTTGGTAAACGTCCACAAGTTTTGGACATACCATATCTCCTTTCTATCCAACTTGACTCGTTCCAGAAGTTTATCGAGCAAGATCCAGATGGCCAGAATGGGCTAGAAGCAGCTTTCCGTTCTGTGTTTCCAATTCAGAGCTATAGCGGTAATGCTGAACTACAATATGTCAGCTATCGTTTAGGCGAGCCTGTTTTTGATGTTAAAGAATGTCAAATTCGCGGTGTAACTTACTCTGCACCTTTACGAGTGAAATTACGTCTCATCGTTTATGAGCGTGAAGCGCCAGAAGGTACAGTTAAAGACATCAAAGAACAAGAAGTCTACATGGGTGAAATTCCACTCATGACTGAAAACGGAACTTTCGTTATCAACGGTACTGAGCGTGTTATCGTTTCTCAGTTACACCGTAGCCCTGGTGTATTCTTTGACAGCGATAAAGGTAAAACACACTCTTCAGGTAAAGTGCTATATAACGCACGTATTATCCCTTACCGTGGTTCATGGCTTGATTTCGAATTTGACCCGAAAGATAACCTATTTGTACGTATTGACCGTCGCCGTAAATTACCAGCGACCATTATTCTACGTGCAATGGATTACAGTACTGAAGATATCTTAAATCTGTTCTTCGAAAAAACTGTCTTCCAAATCCGCGATAACAAACTGATGATGACGCTAGTTCCTGAGCGTTTACGTGGTGAAACAGCTTCTTTTGATATCGAAGCGAACGGTAAAGTCTATGTAGAAAAAGGCCGCCGTATCACAGCACGTCATATTCGTCAGTTAGAAAAAGAAGAAGTTAGTAACATCGAAGTACCTGTTGAATATATTGCAGGTAAAGTTGTTGCAAGAGACTACATTGATGAAAGTACTGGTGAGCTGATTTGTGCAGCGAACATGGAACTTTCTTTAGATATGTTAGCGCGTTTAAGCCAGTCAGGTCATAAAACAATCGAAACATTGTTTACTAATGACTTAGACCACGGTGCTTACATTTCTGAAACTGTTCGTGTCGACCCAACTAATGATCGTTTAAGTGCACTGGTAGAAATCTACCGTATGATGCGCCCTGGTGAGCCACCAACACGTGAAGCTGCTGAGAACTTGTTCGAAAACTTATTCTTCTCTGAAGACCGTTACGACTTGTCTGCAGTAGGCCGCATGAAGTTCAACCGTTCACTGAACCGCGAAGAAATCGAAGGTTCTGGTATCTTGAGTGAAGAAGACATCATTGATGTTATGCGTAAACTCATCGATATCCGTAACGGTAAAGGCGAAGTTGATGATATCGACCACTTAGGTAACCGTCGTATTCGTTCTGTTGGTGAGATGGCAGAAAACCAGTTCCGTGTAGGTCTGGTTCGTGTTGAGCGTGCAGTGAAAGAGCGTCTTTCTCTGGGCGACCTTGATGCATTAATGCCACAAGACATGATCAACGCGAAACCAATTTCAGCGGCAGTTAAAGAGTTCTTTGGTTCCAGCCAGCTGTCCCAATTTATGGACCAGAACAACCCGCTATCTGAAATTACGCACAAACGTCGTATCTCTGCGTTAGGTCCAGGTGGTCTGACTCGTGAGCGTGCGGGCTTCGAAGTACGTGACGTTCACCCAACTCACTACGGTCGTGTATGTCCAATCGAAACGCCTGAAGGCCCGAACATCGGTCTGATTAACTCATTATCTGTTTATGCACAGACCAATGAGTACGGTTTCTTGGAAACCCCATACCGTTTAGTTCGTGATGGCTTAGTTACTGACGAAATTCACTATCTGTCTGCAATCGAAGAAGGCAACTTTATCATTGCTCAGGCGAACACCGTTTTAGGTGATGATGGTAGCTTTGTTGAAGAACTGATCACTTGTCGTAACAAAGGTGAATCAAGCTTATTCAGCCGTGAACAAGTTGAATATATGGACGTTTCGACCCAACAGGTTGTTTCTGTAGGGGCGTCACTGATCCCATTCCTTGAACACGATGATGCTAACCGTGCATTGATGGGTGCGAACATGCAACGTCAAGCGGTTCCTACTTTACGTGCTGACAAACCGTTGGTAGGTACAGGTATGGAACGCGCAGTAGCGGTTGACTCAGGGGTTACTGCTGTTGCAAGACGTGGTGGTTCAGTTCAGTACGTTGATGCTTCTCGTATCGTGATTAAAGTTAACGAAGATGAGATGTATCCGGGTGAAGCTGGGATCGATATTTATAACCTGACCAAATATACACGTTCGAACCAAAATACCTGTATTAGCCAGATGCCTTGTGTATCTTTAGGTGAACCAGTTGAACGTGGTGACGTGTTAGCTGATGGTCCTTCAACAGACCTCGGTGAATTAGCGCTTGGTCAAAACATGCGTGTGGCATTCATGCCATGGAATGGTTATAACTTCGAAGACTCCATCTTAGTCTCTGAGCGTGTTGTTCAAGAAGACCGTTTCACAACTATTCACATTCAGGAACTTTCTTGTGTGTCTCGTGACACTAAATTAGGGCCTGAAGAAATCACTGCGGATATTCCAAACGTCGGTGAAGCTGCACTTTCTAAACTTGACGAATCCGGTATCGTTTATATCGGTGCAGAAGTGAAAGGCGGCGACATTCTGGTCGGTAAAGTGACACCTAAAGGTGAAACACAATTAACGCCAGAAGAGAAACTGTTACGTGCTATCTTCGGTGAAAAAGCATCAGACGTTAAAGACTCTTCTTTACGTGTTCCTAACGGTGTTTCTGGTACGGTTATTGACGTACAAGTATTTACTCGTGATGGCGTAGAGAAAGATAAACGTGCATTAGAGATCGAAGAAACTCAGTTACGTGATGCGAAGAAAGACTTAACAGAAGAACTGCGTATTTTTGAAGCAGGTCTGTTTGCTCGTATCCGTTCTGTACTGGTTAACGGCGGAATTGAAGCTGAAAAACTGGATAAACTGCCTCGTGATCGTTGGTTAGAGCTATCTTTAGCAGACGAAGAGAAGCAAAACCAGTTAGAACAGTTAGCCGAACAGTACGATGAACTGAAATCTGAGTTTGAGAAAAAACTCGATGCGAAACGTCGTAAAATTACTCAAGGTGATGACTTAGCACCGGGTGTACTGAAAATTGTTAAGGTTTATCTGGCTGTTAAACGTCAGATCCAACCGGGTGATAAAATGGCGGGTCGCCATGGTAACAAAGGTGTTATCTCAAAAATCAACCCAGTTGAAGACATGCCTTACGATGAAAACGGTAACCCAGTTGATATCGTTCTGAACCCGCTGGGCGTACCATCACGTATGAACATCGGTCAGATTTTGGAAACCCACTTAGGGATGGCTGCGAAAGGTATTGGTGAGAAAATCAATGCTATGCTTAAACAGCAAGAAGAAGTTGCCAAACTGCGTGAGTTTATCCAAAAAGCATACGATTTAGGTGATGACCCGCGCCAGAAAGTTGACTTGAACACTTTCTCTGACGAAGAAGTTATGCGTTTGGCTGAGAACCTGAAAAAAGGTATGCCAATTGCAACACCAGTATTTGATGGTGCGAAAGAGAAAGAAATCAAAGAACTACTGAAATTGGGTGGTCTACCAACTTCAGGTCAGATTACATTATTCGATGGTCGTACTGGCGAGCGTTTTGAACGTCAAGTTACTGTTGGTTATATGTACATGCTGAAACTGAACCACTTGGTTGACGATAAGATGCACGCCCGTTCAACAGGTTCTTATAGCTTGGTTACTCAGCAACCGCTGGGTGGTAAAGCGCAGTTCGGTGGTCAGCGTTTCGGGGAGATGGAAGTGTGGGCACTGGAAGCATACGGTGCAGCCTATACTCTTCAAGAAATGCTTACAGTTAAATCGGATGACGTTAACGGCCGTACGAAGATGTATAAAAACATCGTCGATGGCAGCCATCAGATGGAACCTGGTATGCCGGAATCTTTCAACGTATTGCTGAAAGAAATCCGCTCACTGGGTATCAACATCGAGCTGGAAGACGAGTAATTCGTTTTGTGCCGGAGGGCTCGCCTTCCGGCCTATGTAAGCACTGGGATTTGGGGAGAGTGGCTTTGAACACTCACCTGACAGGTCTAACTCCGACAGGAGCCATTTTGTGAAAGACTTAATAAAGTTTCTGAAAGCGCAAACCAAGACCGAAGAGTTTGATGCGATCAAAATTGCTCTGGCATCACCTGATATGATCCG
Source organism: Providencia sp. 2024EL-00732 (assembly GCF_044006275.1). Lineage (NCBI taxonomy): Bacteria > Pseudomonadati > Pseudomonadota > Gammaproteobacteria > Enterobacterales > Morganellaceae > Providencia > Providencia sp. 2024EL-00732. The sequence continues at coordinate 123,548 of NZ_JBIPDG010000011.1, forward strand.
TTCGTGGTCATTCGGTGAAGTGAAAAAGCCAGAAACCATTAACTACCGTACGTTCAAACCTGAGCGTGACGGTCTTTTCTGTGCACGTATTTTCGGGCCAGTAAAAGATTACGAATGTCTGTGCGGTAAGTACAAACGTTTAAAACACCGTGGTGTGATTTGTGAGAAGTGTGGCGTTGAAGTTACACAGACCAAAGTCCGTCGTGAGCGCATGGGTCATATTGAACTTGCTTCTCCGACTGCACATATCTGGTTCTTAAAATCACTGCCATCACGTATCGGTTTGTTGCTCGATATGCCACTGCGTGATATCGAACGCGTTCTGTACTTTGAATCATATGTCGTCGTTGAAGGTGGTATGACTAGCCTTGAGCGTGCACAGATTCTGACAGAAGAGCAATATTTAGATGCGCTAGAAGAGTTCGGTGACGAATTTGATGCGAAAATGGGTGCGGAAGCTATCCAAGGCCTGCTGAAAAACCTCGATCTTGAGAACGAGTGTGAAACGCTGCGTGAAGAGTTAAACGAAACTAACTCTGAAACTAAGCGTAAAAAGCTGACTAAGCGTATCAAACTACTGGAAGCATTTATTCAATCTGGCAACAAACCAGAGTGGATGATCCTAAATGTGCTGCCAGTATTACCACCTGATCTGCGTCCATTAGTTCCATTGGATGGTGGCCGTTTCGCAACGTCCGATCTCAACGATCTGTATCGTCGCGTAATCAACCGTAATAACCGTCTGAAACGTCTTCTGGATCTGGCTGCGCCAGACATCATCGTACGTAACGAAAAACGTATGTTGCAAGAAGCGGTTGATGCTCTGTTAGATAACGGTCGTCGTGGTCGTGCTATCACTGGTTCTAACAAACGTCCTCTGAAATCTTTGGCTGATATGATCAAAGGTAAACAAGGTCGTTTCCGTCAGAACTTACTTGGTAAGCGTGTTGACTACTCAGGTCGTTCTGTTATCACCGTAGGTCCATACTTACGTCTGCATCAGTGCGGTCTGCCTAAGAAAATGGCACTTGAGTTATTCAAACCATTTATCTATGGCAAATTAGAATTACGTGGTCTGGCAACAACCATTAAAGCTGCGAAGAAAATGGTTGAGCGCGAAGAAGCCGTTGTTTGGGATATCTTGGATGAAGTTATCCGCGAACACCCAGTTATGCTGAACCGTGCACCAACACTTCACCGTCTGGGTATCCAAGCTTTCGAACCTATCTTGATCGAAGGTAAAGCTATCCAATTGCACCCACTCGTTTGTGCGGCATATAACGCCGACTTCGATGGTGACCAAATGGCGGTACACGTTCCTCTAACTCTGGAAGCTCAGTTAGAAGCACGTGCGTTGATGATGTCAACAAACAACATTCTGTCACCTGCAAGTGGTGAGCCTATCATCGTTCCTTCTCAGGACGTTGTATTAGGTCTTTACTACATGACTCGTGACTGTGTAAACGCGAAAGGCGAAGGCATGGTGTTAGCCGGCCCTAAAGAAGCTGAGCGTGTTTACCGTTCAGGTCATGCATCACTGCATGCCCGTGTTAAAGTCCGTATCACTGAAGAAGTTAAAGATTCGGAAGGTAACATTACGATTAATACTGGTTTAGTTGATACCACGATTGGTCGTGCAATTTTATGGATGATCGTACCGAAAGGTCTGCCTTATGCATTGGTTAACCAAGCACTCGGTAAGAAAGCGATTTCCAAAATGCTGAACACCTGCTACCGCGTATTGGGTCTGAAGCCAACCGTTATTTTTGCTGACCAAATCATGTACACCGGTTTTGCCTATGCGGCACGTTCTGGTGCATCGGTTGGTATCGACGATATGGTTATTCCAGAGAAAAAAGCTGGGATCATCGCAGAAGCAGAAGCAGAAGTTGCTGAAATTCAAGAACAGTTCCAATCTGGTTTGGTAACAGCAGGCGAACGTTATAACAAAGTTATCGATATCTGGGCTGCTGCAAACGAACGCGTTGCAAAAGCAATGATGGAAAACTTGTCAACTGAAACGGTTATTAACCGTGATGGTGAAGAAGAACAACAAGTTTCTTTCAACAGTATCTTTATGATGGCCGACTCCGGTGCTCGTGGTTCTGCTGCTCAGATCCGTCAGCTAGCGGGTATGCGTGGTCTGATGGCTAAGCCAGATGGCTCCATCATCGAAACACCAATCACGGCAAACTTCCGTGAAGGTCTGAACGTTCTCCAGTACTTTATTTCGACGCACGGTGCGCGTAAAGGTCTTGCCGATACCGCATTGAAAACAGCGAACTCCGGTTACTTGACTCGTCGTTTAGTTGACGTTGCACAGGACTTGGTTGTTACTGAAGACGACTGTGGTACTCATGAAGGTATCCTGATGACTCCGGTTATCGAGGGTGGTGACGTGAAAGAACCACTGCGTGAGCGTGTACTGGGTCGTGTGACTGCAGAAGACATTCTGGTTCCAGGTACTGCGGATATTTTAGTTCCACGTAACACATTACTGCACGAAAAACTGTGTGACTTGTTAGAAGCTAACTCAGTCGACAGCGTTAAAGTTCGTTCAGTAGTAAGTTGTGAAACTGACTTCGGTGTGTGTGCTCACTGTTATGGTCGTGACCTTGCTCGTGGTCATATCATCAACAAAGGTGAAGCTATCGGTGTTATCGCGGCACAATCAATCGGTGAGCCGGGTACACAGTTGACGATGCGTACGTTCCACATCGGTGGTGCGGCATCTCGTGCGGCAGCTGAATCTAGCATTCAAGTTCGTAACACAGGTACGCTGAAATTAGTTAACGCGAAATATGTTACTAACTCAGAAGGTAAGTTGGTTATTACTTCACGTAATACAGAACTTCGCCTGATCGATGAGTTCGGTCGTACGAAAGAAAGCTATAAAGTCCCTTACGGTGCGCACTTGACGAAAGGCGATGGCGCTGCGGTAACAGGTGGCGAAACTGTTGCTAACTGGGATCCACATACGATGCCAGTCGTCAGTGAAGTTTCAGGCTTTATCAGCTTCTCTGACATGCTTGATGGTCAAACGATGACGCGTCAGACTGATGAATTAACTGGTCTGTCTTCAATCGTTGTACTGGATAGCGCTGAACGTACTAGTGGTGGTAAAGATTTACGTCCTGCTTTGCGTGTTATTGACGCAAAAGGTAACGATGTTCTTATTCCTAACACTGATATGCCAACTCAGTATTTCTTACCGGGTAAAGCGATTGTTCAGTTAGATGATGGTGTTGCTATCAGCGCGGGTGATACTTTAGCACGTATTCCACAAGAATCTGTGGGTACAAAAGATATCACGGGTGGTCTGCCACGCGTAGCTGACTTGTTTGAAGCTCGTCGTCCGAAAGAACCAGCTATCTTGGCTGAAATTAGCGGTATTATCTCGTTTGGTAAAGAAACCAAAGGTAAGCGTCGTTTGGTTATCACACCATTAGATGGTAGTGATCCATACGAAGAGATGATCCCTAAATGGCGTCAGCTCAACGTGTTTGAAGGTGAGATCGTCGAACGCGGTGATGTTGTTTCCGATGGCCCAGAATCTCCACATGATATTCTGCGTCTGCGTGGTGTTCATGCAGTGACACGTTATATCACTAACGAGGTTCAGGAAGTTTACCGCTTACAAGGCGTTAAGATAAACGATAAACACATTGAGGTTATCGTGCGTCAGATGCTGCGTAAAGTTACCATCGCGGATGCTGGAAGTTCAGAATTCCTCGAAGGTGAACAAGTTGAGTACTCACGTGTTAAAGTTTCTAACCGTAAACTGGAAGTTGAAGGTAAAATTCCAGCTAACTATGCTCGTGACCTGTTGGGTATTACTAAAGCATCTCTGGCAACAGAATCCTTTATCTCGGCAGCATCGTTCCAAGAAACAACACGCGTACTGACTGAAGCAGCGGTTGCAGGTAAACGTGACGAACTGCGTGGTCTGAAAGAAAACGTTATTGTTGGACGTCTGATCCCTGCAGGTACTGGTTTTGCGTATCACCAAGACCGTATCCGTCGCCGTCATCTGAATGATGTTGTGGAAGCTCCACAAGTGAGTGCAGATGAAGCAACAGCGAACTTAGCTGAACTGTTAAACGCTGGCTTTACTAGCGACAAAAATTAAGACCTATTAGTCTTAGTTTTCTAGAAAAAACCGATGCCTTATGTGCATCGGTTTTTTTATATATAAATTAAATATCAACCGATAGTATTTTTAATTATTCAATTGGTAGCTATATGACTTGCTGCATTATTATTTTGATTTTTATTTATAAATAATAGCGTTAATTAAATTTAATATTGAATGTTAAATTTAACTATAAGCTGATTTTATAAATTAAGTGATTATTGAGGGAAATAAATTAATAATGTTTATCTCCGATGTGTGACGATAAACTTATAATTTCACTTTTAATTTATTATTAATAAGTTTGAATTATAAAAATATTAATTAATAAACGATAGGATAATCATTTTGAATAAAAATATAGATAATAGTAAAGATAGTATTTTCCCACCGAATATCCAGACATCCCAAGCATCTATTATGCATAATAAAAATACAGCACAAATAGTGACAGGTAACGGCCCTATTGCTTTAGATTTAGTCGTTATTATTGATACCAGCGGTTCAATGGCTGATGAAGCAGGGGATTTAAGTCAACAGATTGATGCGACGATTGAAGCGGCATCAGCAAAGTGTCCATCCCATCTTAGAGCGACATTTTTAGGCATAGAAGGGAATTGGGCAAACACAAAGTTTGATCAATCTGCCAGCGAATATTTAATCAAGATAGGTGCAAACGAAAGGGATCTACAAGCTAGATTGCCGTTTAAAGAATCTGACGGGCGAGATCACGCTGGAAATAAAGAGGATTTATGTCGCGCGGTTATTGATATTAGTAAACATTTTGATTGGCGCGATGATGCCCGTAGGGCTATCTTTGTATTGGGTGATGAAGGAATGGAAGGGGGCGGCGGAATTCTCACTCGTGCTGCTATCGCCAAAAATAATGAAGCTATATCAGTGGCTCAAGAAAGAGGAATTAAAGTATATACCTACCAAGGTACGCCAGACGATAGCCCCACCAATCTAGATCGTTTTCCAACTCTTGCTGATAGAGATAACGTGACGAGAGAGTATGAACGACTCGCCAAAGAAACCGACGGGCGTGCGTACATTTACACCACAGGAATTGCGAATTTCTCGTTGGTTTTACAGGAAATACTGTGCGATAGCTTAACCCCACCAGTAAAACCAGATAAAGGTTTATTAAGTTGTGATGCGGTGTGTGACAACTTGCCATTAATTATTAATACGGTAAACACATTATCCAATATCATCAATAAAACAATCAACTCTTGTTGCCCAATAGACTCAGATACAAAACATGATGAGCCATGCCAGTGTCAGCATTAATGTTATGTTATTAAAAAATAAAAGCGGGAATATTTTCCCGCTTTGTCATTATTATTGATAAGTTTCGTGATTAATAAAAAATACCTATAATTGCACAGTGGGCAACAAACCCGACCATCAATGGTACAGCAGTACGTTTGACTACATCGAAAGGTTGTAGTTTAGCTCCACTGGAAACCGCAATGATAACCCCTGCAACAGGGGACATACCACGTCCCATATGAGAAGCCTGTTGCATCGGCAGGATCATAGCGATTGGGTTAACGCCCATACTGTGAGCAATTTGTGGGATTAACTCCACGAATGCTAAGAATGGTGCATTACCTGAACCCATAATAATTGCTGCAGCAAGAGTGACTAAGGCAAACACAATTGCCATTGCAAATGGCGGTAAGCCGACTGATTCTGCACCAAGGATAAGTTGGTCTATAGCACCACTGACTTTAATACCATGAGCAAAAACACCAGCCGCAACTAATAACCCGACGACATTACTAAACGCATGGCCCATTCCATTTAAAAAGGTTTGGAAGCCATTACAAACTATTTTGAAATTACGGACTCGTGCAGTTTCAATCACCATACAGATTGCCATAGCAATCAATACGATTGTGACGACATCCAAGTGAATACCATTAAAGAATAAGTTTGAAGTACCAACAGCCATCACGATAGGTAACATAGGAAGAAATGCATAGTATCCGGGTACGGATTTTTTGTTTTCTTCTTTTTCGTGAGACTGTACCGCTTTTCCAATCTCTGGTACAAAGCCTTGTTTACGGTCACAATGGCGCTGCCAAAATATATGTGTAATTCCTACAACAAGGACGGTTGCTAATGCGGCAGGGCCTTGGTAATAAAGTACATATTCAACGACAGACATATCAACAGCTTTTGCGCCACGGATAGCATCAATCGCCGTTGGTGTATAGGCAACACCAAGGGATGTCGCGATAACCCCAGCCGCAGATGCCGGTGATAACCCCAAGCCAATCATGATTGGGAACATGGTACCCATTAACAATACGGCCAAGCCTGTTGCTGATGGAATGGCTAATTGCAAGATACTCGCCAACAAGAAAGAGAAAAATAGTAGTACATAAGGTGAACGCATATTTTTCAGTGGCTTGGTTGCAACACGCACTACCGCTTCATTGGCACCGATATGGTCCATATAGTGCGCAAAGCCCATCAATGCCATGATCATTAAACCGAGATCAGCAGCGCGACTACTGAATAAATCACGCATGACCTCAAATGGGTCGAGCCAAGTTATCCCTGTGGTGGTGACATTTTTAGGGAGGATAGGCCCCCAGCCAAGGGCTAGGGTGAATATCATCAATACTAAACCAGCAATTAATAATACTGGTTCAGCTTTGTATCCCTTCAAAATAAACCGCGCAACCAAAACAACGATAATCAGAACCGTTAGGATTGGGATCATGCTTTAGCTCCTGGTTTGAAGCGCTCAGCAGTAATTTGTACGACTTGTTTTAATACGTCACTTGCAGCATACAGTGATTTTACTGGCAAATATTCATAGATGGAGTGGAAATTATGTGCACCAGTGAAAATATTTGGGCAAGGCAAGCCATTTTGTGACAATGCTGCGCCATCATACCCACCACGCATTGGGATCACTTTAGGCGTGATACCACAAGCTTGGTACGCCTCAACGGCGATATCGATCGGGTAGCGGTTTTCACCTTGCAAGCTGTTATAAACGTTAGAATAACGGTCTGATAATTTACAAACAACGCTCTCTTTACCCCATAAACCTTCACAGCTTTCTGCTAATTTTTTTAAGAAAGCCATACGGGTGCGGTAACCTTCTTCTGTAAAATCACGCACATCCATTTTTAGGACAGTACGTGCGCTGTTACCTGACATTTGTTTTACCCAATAATAACCTTCACGGCCATCGGTATATTCAGGTGCTTCACCGCCTGGTAACATAGCAATAAACTTCTGCGCCATTAATAGTGAATTGATTAATTTACCTTTTGCAGACATTGGGTGTGCTGATTTACCGGTAAAGATAATTTCGGCATCGCCAGCGTTCCAATTTTCATACACTAATTCACCTATCCCGCAGCAGTCTAATGTATAAGCAAAATCCGCCCCAAATTCTTGCACATCAAAAGCTTTAGCGCCGCGGAGCCCCTGTTCTTCATCTGGAACAAAGCCAATTTTGATGGTGCCATGTTTGATTTCTGGGTTTTGTTTGAAATATTGCAGCATATCCATGATAGAGGCTATTGCCGCTTTATCATCAGCGCCTAATAGGCTGGTTCCATCGGTGACGATGATGTCATCACCAATGTAATTCACCAGTTCAGGGAACTCACTCTTACGTAGATAAATATTGAGTTCTTTATTCATGCATAGGTCTTCGCCAGTGTATGGCAAAATCTGTGCTTTAGTGTCATTGGTTTGTTCTGCACTGGTGTCTAAGTGGCCGAAGAAAGCGACTGTTGGGACATCATAATCAAGGTTGGAAGGTAAAGTGGCGGTAACAATAGCCGTATCTCGCAATTTAATATCTTCAACGCCAAGAGCCTCTAACTCTTGAACAAGTTGTTTCGCTAGAACGCGCTGTCCTTCTGAAGATGGCATGATCCCAGCTGCGCCCTTTTCCCTGTCAGTGGTGGTGTTAATTTTTGTATAAGAAATAAACCGATCAACAATATTCATTCTTTTAATTCTCCGATATTTTATCGAATGTGTTTTACATTAGTTTTTTCTGCGGTTGTAATTTGATTTCACAACATCATTCTTTTATCACGAAGAAAGAGGTTTTGAATATCAGACCTGTTCATTTTTTTTAAGAAATGCTAGTTACAATATAAATTTGATAATTAATAGTGGCTTTATTTGCGTAATGAATTAAAATGAGATACTTTATTTCACCCTCATGTTTTATTGTTAATATATTGATATTAAAGCGTAATAACTATCCTTCTATTGTATGTTATATTTAACAAACTATTTCCTATTCACTTATCTTAAATATATTAATAAAGACATCCTTCTTAATGAATAAAAATATTTTAAATAATATAGTTAATTTTATATGTTAATTTTACAATATATAAATACAACTTTAAGTAGATGTTAATTCTGATTTATAACAATAATTAAGTACAAAAAGCTAATTCCTTACATCGTGAACGTCTTTTTATATTGAGATTATTTTTATAATAATCATGCACTTAAGTATTATTACTTATTTTCGTTTTCGAAAAAAAACGAAGATTATAGAAGGTGTAATCTAAAAAGGAGTATCTTGTTTTTATATGTGATTATAAAAATACGTGAAGGTGGTTTGATTTATACTATGGTAAATTTATCGATAACCTAACAATGAATAAATAAAATTGATTAATTAATATAAAGAGACCATAAAATTCAATATATAGATTAAAATGTATTTTAATGGTACTTGCGCTATTTTTTTGTCATGATGCAAATAGATAACATTGAAAATACTTAAGTAGATAGAAAAAAATTAAATATTACTACGTAGTAGTACGCTAAGTAAGATAAAGCAAGGAACCAATATGCAATATTCCCTCATAAAAAAAAATAATATTATTTCTGGTTTTCAATGGTTCTTTTTTATTTTTTGTAACACGGTCGTTATTCCCCCTACATTACAATCCGCTTTCCATTTATCGTCACAGACCACATTTGTGATCACGCAATATGCTTTTCTCTTAACGGCATTAGCCTGTCTACTTCAAACTTTTTTAGGTCATAAACGCGCTGTAATGGAAGGTCCTACAGGGTTATGGTGGGCAACTATTTTAACGGTGACATTATCAGAATCTATGCAAGGAACAGCGCTTGAGACGGTGGGGTGGAGCTTAGCTATTGGTATTTTTTTGTCTGGCTTACTGACTGTTTTAATTGGTCTAAGTGGGGTAGGTGGTTGGCTAGCTAAATTATTTAAACCTGGGGTACTTGTAGTATTTATGTTTTTACTTGGGGCCCAGTTAGTCACTATTTTCTTAAAAGGGATGCTAGGTTTACCTTTTGGTGTAGCAGGGGACAGTGTTACAGTTAATTACCCAGTTTTCTTTCTGGCATTAGCAGTACTTATTTTTGTTATTGGGGTGATTATTTATTTGCCTTCGAATATCAGTAAGTATGCACTATTAATGGGGACCATTATTGGTTGGGTTACATATAGCGGGCTATTTGGTAATACAGTGTCATCAGTTTCTTCTGCCCAATGGATGTTATTTCCATTAGGAAAATCTGATCAAATCAGTATCAGTATTGTACTCACAGCTATTTTGGCTGGGATATTAAATACGTCAAACACGTTTGGGGCTATGCGGGGGACGGATGTGTTTTATCCTCATTCATTACCGACTAAGTCCTTATATCGCCGAAGTTTTATTATGTCGGGTTTGGTCACTATGTTGTCGGCCCCGATAGGGGTAGTGCCTTATTCTCCTTTTGTTTCCTCCATTGGGTTAATTACGCAAACCAAAGACAGTTCACGGCTCTCTTTTTGTATCGGTAGTCTGATCTTATTTTGTGTTGGTGGGGTTGCCATATTAACGCAGTTTTTTCGTTCATTACCGCTTGCTATCGGAAGTGCGGTCATGTTAGCGACTTATCTACCTTTACTTTTTTCGTCGTTTTCATTTCTCGCAGATATAAAACTGAACGCACGCAACATCTATCGTCTTGCCTTACCTATTTTTATTGGCATATTTTTAATGTCAGCGCCCGCAGCTGTACTGGATTCCTTACCCATTATGTTCAGCTCTCTGTTAGGAAATGGTTTATTAATGGGGATCATATTGGCATTGGTTTTAGAAAATACGATTAACTGGGATAAAATTGCTTAGGAATAAAAACAAAATTAATCAGTATTAATGGGATGCTTTCCATTAATACTGATGATACTTAGCGTCCTAAATAACCATCCCAATCTTTCCAAACAGGTTGTAACCCTGCTTTAACAAGTACGTCCGCGACTTGTGCTGCACTGCGATTATCATTTGGCGAAAATTGTTCCAATTCTTCTTTGGTATCCGCATATCCACCCGGCTGGGTTTTCGAGCCAGCACTTATGTTATTAATTGCGAGAGGCACAACATGGTCACGGAAGTAGGGGGATTCACGTGTAGAAAGTGATAGCTCTACATTGGGTGCAAGGATGCGAAAGGCGCAGATAAGCTGGACGAGTTCCGCTTCATTCATAATCGATGCTGGGACTACTCCCCCCGCACAAGGGCGTAAGCGTGGAAATGAGATAGAATAGCGGCTCTGCCAGTAATATTGTTGTAAATACAGTAGATGCTCAGCCACCATATAACAGTCAGTACGCCAACTATTTGATAAACCAATCAAAGCGCCCAAGCCAATTTTATCGATACCCGCTTCCCCTAAGCGCTCAGGTGTTGCTAAACGCCAGTGAAAATCCTGTTTTTTACCTTTTAGGTGATGTAATTGGTAGGTCGGTTCATGGTAGGTTTCTTGGTAGACCATTACCCCGTCAAGCCCCAATGATTTCAATTCCTTATATTCGTCAGTGTGCAATGGCTGTACTTCCATCATTAACGAGCTAAAGTATTGGCGAATAATTGGAAGTGTATGACGAAAATAATCCATTCCGACTTTATTTTGGTGCTCACCTGTGACTAATAATAAGCTATCAAAGCCAATTTTACGGATGGTTTCGCATTCATTAATTATCTCATTATCATTTAAGGTTTTACGCTTTATTTTATTACTCATTGAAAAACCACAATAAGTACAGTCATTTGCACATAAATTCGATAAATAAAGTGGGATGTAAAACCCAACTGCATGGCCGAAGCGTTGACGAGTCAGCATTTGTGCTCTTTGCGCCATCGTTTCAATGAAAGGCTGCGCAGCAGGCGATAGCAATGCCATAAAGTCGTCGAGTGTGAGCATATCATTGGCTAAAGCCCGTTCCACATCATGAGACGTTTTGCTGTTAATACGCAGTGTAATATCATCCCAATTCAGTGTTTCTAAGCGTTCTTTGAAACTCGGGATCATGATAATGCTCCCAAGAAACTGGTTAATGGGCTAGATGCTTGAGCCTGTTGTTGAGGCGCAGCTAACCCGCTTTGGTAAGCAAGTTCAGCGGCTTCGACGGCGAGCTTGAAGGCTTTTGCCATTAAGACCGGCTGTTTAGCGACAGCAATTGCCGTATTGACTAAGACCGCGTCGGCCCCCATTTCGATAGCTTCTGCCGCATGGCTGGGAGCACCAATCCCTGCATCTACTACAACAGGCACAGTAGCTTGTTCGATAATAATACGTAACATTTCTTTCGTAGCTAAGCCTTTATTGGTGCCAATAGGTGCACCTAGCGGCATAACTGCAGCACAACCGACTTCTTCAAGGCGTCGGCAAAGTACGGGATCTGCACTGCAATAAGGTAGAACGACGAAGCCTTCTTTAACTAATTGTTCTGCGGCCAATAAGGTCTCAATTGGGTCTGGTAGCAAATAACGCATATCAGGGTGAATTTCGAGTTTAACCCAGTTAGTGCCTAATGCTTCACGGGCGAGTTGTGCGGCAAAAATGGCTTCCTGTGCGTTTTTTGCTCCGGAGGTATTGGGTAATAGTTTTACGCCAAGTTCTTGAAGTGGCTGTAAGATACCATCATTTTTTCCACGTAAATCAATACGTTTCATTGCCATAGTCACTAATTGGCTCCCTGAGGCTTGAATAGCATCTTGCATCAGGCTCGCGCTGGCAAATTTGCCTGTTCCAGTAAACAGACGTGATTGAAAAGTAAAATCTGCAATTTTTAACATCATTAGCCCCCAGCGATAGCTTGAAATAACAAGATATTGTCTTGGTCATTGATGACATGAGAATCCCACTGACTTTTAGGAATAATCACTTGGTTAATGGCAAGTGCGGTTCCTGCTGTTTGTCGTTGAAGAGCGGCAAACAATTGATTGACCGTAAGCGGTGCATCAAAATCCATGGGTTGGTCGTTAATTATGATATGCATATTTCCTCCCTACAGATTGGGCATTGCGAGGATGGAGAGAGTTGCAATGTGTTCCAGAGCTGCTGCTTGCCATCGAATAACCGCAACTTACCGCTCAAAGAGGAAGGAAGGCCGACAAGGAGTTTTATGGCTTCTAATGCTTGTAATGTGCCAATAACACCGACGACAGGGCCTAGGACACCGGCGGTGCGGCAGTTACGTTCCGGTTCGCTTTGTTCAGGGTAGAGGCATGCATAACAGCCTGAACGAAATGGTGGTTCGAGCACCATCAGTTGCCCACCAAACCCAACAGCACTACCACTAACGAGAGGAGTACTTGTCATAACACAGGCGGCATTGACTGCATGGCGGGTCGCCATATTGTCACAACAATCAAGGACAAGATCGACTTGCTCAGCTAATGGAATTAAGCTTTTAACATCAAGTTGTTGGGCTATGACATGTGTTTTTACCAGCGGATTGAGCTGGTTGAGTCTATTGGCTGCTAACTGAGCTTTTGATAGCGAAATATCGTCACTATCGTATAAAACCTGCCTTTGTAAATTAGATACATGTAAGTCATCATGGTCGGCTAGCCATAGTTCCCCTACACCAGCCCCAGTTAAATAGAGAGAGGCAGGTGAACCTAATCCCCCTAATCCAACAATCAGCACTTTGCTATTTTTGAGCTTTTGCTGACCTTCAGGGCTGATATCTTCGAGTAAGAGCTGGCGGCTGTAACGCATAAATTCTTGGTCACTCAACATGATAGATCCTTTCGAGTTATCATCATGGAGAAATTACGAAAAATCGCAATAACTCCATGATTATCAAGTATTAATATAAACGCTTGTTTTCAACTAAATCTAACAGTGTCTGTGTTGCGGCTAACCAATCGTCAGCCAGCGTAATTGCGCTCACGAGGGCAACACTACCGACGCCGGTTGCAAGCACTGCAGGAACTCTGTCGATAGAAATTCCCCCGATTGCGACGGTTGGGTAGTCAGGTGTTGCAGCAACCATTTGCCTTAATGTTTCCAATCCTTGAGGGGAAGATGGCATCTCTTTGGTCTGTGTTGGAAATATATGTCCCATCGCAATATAGGAAGGGCGCACTGATTTTGCGATGGTGAGTTCATGTTCATCATGGGTTGAAATGCCTAATCGAAGGCCTGCTTGATGAATTGCCAATAAGTCCGTGGTTTCTAAGTCTTCTTGGCCTAAGTGTACGCCGTAGGCCCCTAATTCAACGGCTAATTGCCAGTAATCATTGATAAATAACCGGGCGTTATGCTTTTTCCCTAAGGCAATTGCTTGTTGAATATCATCGCGTACTTCTTCATCAGTTTTATCTTTGATGCGCAATTGGATGGTGGAAACACCTGCATTGAGCAGGCGTTCAATCCATTCAACCGAATCGACAACAGGATAAAGCCCGAGGTATTTTTCGGTAGCTGGAAAAGGTGTACTAGGAATAGTGACAGCGCTAGGCGATTTTTTCATTATTAGTCACCTCTGCATTGACGATTTCAGCACCATGGTAAAGCTCACTGCCATGTGCGCGAAATGCTTCGGACATTTGTTCCATGCCAGCTTCTTTTTTAGCGGCATAGTCGCGGACCTCTTGAGAAATCTTCATTGAGCAGAATTTCGGCCCACACATTGAACAGAAATGCGCAATTTTTCCAGATGCTTGTGGCAAGGTTTCATCGTGGTATTTGCGTGCGGTTTCAGGGTCAAGTGCTAAATTGAATTGGTCTTCCCAACGGAATTCGAAACGCGCTTTAGACATGGCGTTATCTCGAATTTGTGCTCCGGGATGGCCTTTGGCAAGGTCAGCGGCATGGGCGGCAATTTTATAGGTGATTAGCCCTTGTTTTACATCGTCTTTATTAGGCAATCCTAAGTGTTCTTTAGGTGTTACATAACAAAGCATCGCACAGCCAAACCAGCCGATCATTGCTGCACCAATACCCGAGGTAAAGTGGTCGTAACCCGGAGCTATATCTGTCGTGAGTGGCCCTAAGGTATAGAATGGGGCTTCGTGACAATGTTCCAATTCTTCCGTCATGTTGCGGCGGATCATTTGCATCGGGACGTGACCTGGGCCTTCGATCATTACTTGGACGTCATATTCCCATGCAATTTTGGTCAGCTCGCCAAGGGTATGAAGTTCAGCAAATTGTGCTTCGTCGTTCGCATCTTGGATTGATCCTGGACGTAAGCCATCGCCTAATGACAAGGAAACGTCATAAGCGGCACAAATTTCACAGATTTCGCGGAAGTTTTCGTATAGGAAGTTTTCTTGGTGATGAGATAAGCACCATTTTGCCATGATAGAGCCACCGCGAGAGACAATTCCCGTAAGGCGTTTAGCCGTCATTGGTACATAACGTAGTAGCACTCCCGCATGGATGGTAAAGTAGTCAACACCTTGTTCGGCTTGCTCTAGCAGGGTATCGCGGAACATTTCCCAAGTTAGGTTTTCAGCTACACCATTTACTTTTTCGAGCGCTTGATAAATAGGAACCGTCCCGATAGGCACAGGGCTATTGCGTAAAATCCATTCGCGAGTTTCGTGAATATAACGCCCAGTTGATAGGTCCATAACGGTATCAGCTCCCCAGCGGGTTGACCAAATCAGTTTTTCCACCTCTTCTTCGATAGATGAAGTCACGGATGAGTTACCGATATTCGCATTCACTTTAACTAAGAAGTTGCGACCGATTATCATGGGTTCAGATTCTGGGTGGTTAATATTCGCAGGAATAATTGCTCGACCAGCCGCCACTTCTTGGCGGACAAACTCAGGTGTAATATTTTCGGGCAAATTTGCCCCAAAAGCCTGTCCAGGGTGTTGTTGTAATAACACTTCGCCGCGAATACGTTCGCGGCCCATATTTTCACGAATAGCAATAAACTCCATTTCTGGGGTAATTATCCCTTTGCGCGCATAATGTAATTGGGTGACACATTTATTATTTTGCGCTTTTAATGGTTTAGGGCGGTTGTTAAAGCGGAGATGGTCAAGGCCTGCATCTGCTAAGCGTTGTTGTGTGAAGTCTGAGCTTAAGCTTTCTACGGTAATGGTATCTGCTCGCTCGTTTATCCAAGGGGCTCGAATTTTTTTTAAGCCTATGTGGACATTTAACTCAGAAGTTGGGTCGCCGTATGGGCCAGAAGTGTCATAGATAGGAACAGGTTCGTTATCTTCAAATTGTGGGTTGTCTTTATCACCCCCAATTAAAGTTTGAAAGAGTTGAATTTCTCTCATAGGGACTTGGATATCTTCTCTAGAACCTTGTAAATAAATGCGTTTAGAGTTAGGGAATGATACACCAGAAACTGTATTAATAAAGTTTTCTGCTGCATCTCTTTGAGCTTTACGTGTACGTGCCGGTGCCGCTTGTGGCGATAAGTCTGCAGTAGGGATGACGTTTTGTTGTGTATTATTGGACATAGCAATTTCCTGACATTGTCTCGGCTATCACAGTTTTGTGTAGCGGGTTTATCGAAAGAAAGTTGCTTGTCAGGAGTTCGGAGGAGTAATAAAAAGATATTGCGGCTAATTTATCACCTTACAAGGCAGTGATAATTGCGCTAAATGATTACTCTTGTTCCCTTCGCGGGTATTAACCCGATCAGGTTCCGCGGATCCCGAATTAACGGTCTCAGCCTGATGTTTTCACATACTAGGCACTCCGACAAGAATTAATCAGTATAAGCCTTCCTCGTCATTCTTCAAGCGATAAGTGCGTTGGCTGCACTCGGCTATCCAAGTCACATGCTGATGTATGCTCCTTGGAATACCCTCGCTTGCCGCCTGCTTCTTACTTGAATAATTTAGAGGAAGTGGATAGTGATTGGTTTAGAGGAACCAAGTCTAAAGTAAGTGGTCAGTTATAATTAATATGTTGTTCAAGGGCAGCCAATATTTGTTGCTTATCTATTTCTAGCTCACCATAAGGTGCGTAGTATTGTTCTGCGCCTTGATGAGTAAATAATGTTGCTTTTGGCGTATCCGTAATAAATACCCCACAGGATTCAAGCCAGCCCGGTGATTGCTTAAGTTGCTCTGGCGTGAGTCGAGATTCATCGTTTTTGAATATTAAATACATAGTGACTTGCCTATCCCCCAAATGTTGGAACACTGATGTCGTACTAATATGTTTTTCGCCTGATAATTTTTGGCAAAAGTCTTGGATTAATAAGGTCTGTTCCTGCCAGTCAACTTTTGCGCTATCCATTTCAATGCATAGCGTTGGTAAAAACCAATCCACCCATTTATATTTTTCATTGTCAGAGGGCAATGTTTTTTGCTGTAACAGCGGTAACTTCACATCATGCGGAATAAATTGAAAATGAGGGGTATTTTCGTCACTACTACACTCTAGCGAATTTTGTACTAAGAGATCTTTTATTTGACCAAAATGAGTCAGGTATTCCACCATAGGAATAAAATACTTAGCTTCATTTAAAAAATTATTACCCTGACGTATTTGGGATTCTTGCTTGTATACCTGATCATTATAGGTTTGCAGGTCAAGGATAGGCTGTTTATTAAAGTATAAGGCACAATCATCACGCGTTTTACTCTGTAATAACGTGTTTTTCTGTTGCTGTTCTTGTGCTCTATGGATTGTAAAATCAGGGGTTATAACTTTCTGACCAAGAAAATAAGGTTTGGTTGGCTGTTGTTCAATAAATGGTTGGCCATTTAGCTCAATCTTTTTTAATTGTGACTGTTGATCACGAAAGTAAAAACGAACAATGGTATCTAGCTGAGTACATTTATCAGTATAGCTTTGGCATGTATTATCTATTCCCCATTGGTCGAACAGGCGCTGTTTTGGCGATTGAAACACTTTTTCAGCAAAGCGTAAGCTTGCTTGGTCGCCGAGTAACGATATCATATAGGGGGACATCTCTGTCGATTTATGGCTCCCTGCTAATGGATGTGTCATTTTTTCTATACTACTCGAACTACTTCCGGGTACAGCATCTAATTGAATATATTCACTAGAAGGTCTCTCAATGGAGAGCCTAGCCGTGTATGGCTGGGTATTATCTGGGGGAAGACTTGTAAACTGGGCAATCATCGTACGGTAATCATGGTTCATCATATTAATGTATTTCCTATATTACATCATTGGGTCGGCTGAGGGCTTGACTTGCATTAGCCATCCGAGAGCATGTCGTTGAGTAAGCGGTGACTGGCAAAATGTTGTAATAAAGGGCGCTGTTGGGCTTCAATTTTATGGAATAGCGCTTGGTTGTTACGTTGAAGCTCAGAATCTGATTTTAAATCTTCAATCATATAATAAGTAAATAATGCTAATACCTGATGAGTCTCAGGGTATGTCGCTCGTTTATCAAACTGGCCGATATATTCTTCCGCTAGTGCCGCTCGGCTTTCATATAAGGCAATTTGTTTTGGCTCGGTATTGGATATCGTCAGGGATTGAACCACATCTTGGTAAAACTGCTGAATATCTTTGGCCAACTGAATAATATGTTGATTCGCGATTAAGTGATCGGCGGGATCGTGAAACGTTATATTAGGTAGGTCACGTAGGAGCGGTTTTGTAAAAGCTTCTTTAGTGCGCTCTCTTAGCTGTGTTCTTGCGGGAAACGCTTTATTTTCAGAACAGTCAGGTTTCAGTTCTGCATTTTGGTCGTAATTCATTAGCAAAGGGACTATCGCGAGAACCGTTTTTTGTTGCTCAGTTAATGGGTGGTCAAGTTTCAGTTTGGGAATTTTATCTAATACTTCGGGTAAATTATCATAGGTTGACACTTGTTTATTAAATAATGATTGATTAGTGACTTGTATGCCTTGTTCACTGAATTTAGCAACAGTAATGTTATCTAAAGGGACGAAATGCTGATGTTGAATGCTTTGTTTGACTTGTGCATTTAAGGTCTCTTTCTCCTCCCTTAACTTGTCAATAAATTCGTTGGGGTCAGTATCAATGAATCCACCTAATACAAAGCGTTGTAGTGATGTCAGGTGTGGTGCACTCGCAAGCTCTTGTATTGAAAGAAAAGGTTGGCAGCGTTCTGTACCATGAAATGTCATCAATTCAGCATCTCGTGATTGGGTTTCATTTTGACCGCTAGCAGAACGGTGGTGGACAATCATTTCAGTGCGAATGCCAGTTTCAATCGGTGTTGTATTATTGGGGTTGCGAATAACAGTATAGTGCGCACCTGGAACATGGCTAAACTCATGCTGTAGGTTGTCCATTGTTGGGAATTTGGTGGCGGCTTCGTTTTTCGTAAAGCGGATTGTACTTTCTGTATCATATGGAAATGCGGCTAAGCATTGTTCGGTATTTGCTTCAAGGCTATTTGCAGTGCGCGTGGTGATCAGCTTAAATTCAGCAGCATAATTACTATTATCAAAGTGATACATCCACTCGCGGTATTTGCCATCGTCTTTACTTGCAGGGTTGAACATAAAACGAAAGTTAGAAACGGCAGGAATATCACCTAACTGATAGGCTGCTTTGAATATTTGAAGTGGGGTTAATTTAGCATTAAGGCAGCGGGGGTCTGTAATGGCGGTTTTGATGTTTTGGGTAGCAAAGTCGAGTTTTTTGTAGTCATCCTTACAGACGGCATGTTCCTTCATTTTTTCGTCATAGAATTCCTTGAATAGGGCATAGCTTTTCTTATCAACTTCACAAGCAGACACGCCATACATCCCCCATTCTTTGGCCATTATATTCAGCTCACCTTTTACCTCATCATCAATGAGCGAGAGTAAAGCGGCTCGGAGTTGTGCGGTATCAGTTGATCTTGTGAGTTGTTGGTATTGGTTTTTTTCAACTTGACTTAATTCAGAGATAGCTTTGAATCTATTGGGCTGTGTAATAACAGTATTATATTGGCTAAGAATTAATTTCGTGAAATTTGGGTTTGTAGTTAAGCTTGAATTACCCGTTAAATTAATACCTTGAATTAATTCTGAAAGGTTAACGTGAACCATCCTGTTTGCTAGAAGAGAACCATTTTTTTTTAAGATATCTAATATTGATGGGGCTGTTTGATGAAACTGGATTTCACGGTTTTTCAATGAAACTAATTGATAAGCCGTATTTGTATGGTTATCAATAAAAAAATTCTTAATACCATCATCAGTATCTGCCTGCGCTAATGTAATAATATAGTCAGTATTGGCATGTAGTAAGTGAGTGTTGTTAATATTTGGCATTTTGTCCTCAATGGGTATTGTGAATAGGAGGACATTGTCTATTAGCGGAAAAGCTATTTCTTTCGAAAAGGCAGAACAAATTTTCTGTAATCAGATTCTGATCTGATACAGGAAATAGTGTGAGTAAAATGAAAGTTGTACAGTCTGCATATCATACTCGTTATATTTTAGAGTCTCTAACACTATTCCCAAGGGGTTATTTTTTATAAGTCATAAGTGCCAAGTATATTGTGGCCAGTTATATTCCGTAGCAGCTTGTTGCAAACGAGAGTCACCGTTGACGATAAAGGTTTCGTCAGCAAATTGGCACATTGGCAGGTCATTAGCTGAGTCAGTATAGAAATAAATGTAGGCATCAGTAATTGGCTGGTGGCGAACCCAAGCTAACAGGCGTTTGACTTTGCCCTCTTTAAAGGTTGGAACGCCGTCAATCTCTCTGGTGTAGCAGCCATCTTTTTGTTTGATATCGATCCCCATTGCGACATCTGCATTTAATTGATCTGCAATTTTTTTCACGATAAAGGCCACCGTTGCGGAGATCACAATAATTGGCAAACCTTTTGCTCGATAATTTGCGATCGTTCTAATCGCTTCAGGGTAGATCCGCGGTAAAATCACGGTTTGTACAAAATCGTCCAACCAGATATCTACTTGCTCAACTTTTACATCGGCGAGAGTTTGTAGGTTAAAGCGTAAGTAAGTTGGCATATCTAATGTGCCTGCATTATATTGTGCCATCATGGCTTTATCTGCTTCTACAAATTGTGGGTCGCGGATAATTTGCTTATCCCACAGATATTGTGTCCACAGTACGCTGCTATCTCCTTGAATTAAGGTACCATCCAAGTCGAAAATGGCTAATTGGTTTTGCATTATATTCCTATCTAATTATTAGCTAAGTGCGCGAATTTCGTTTTTATTAAACATTAATTCAAGGTGAGTACCTGGCTCGAATAAACGCTCTGATGAGCGATTGAGTAAATCGACTGTCATGACCCCGACAGGCGTATTTACATTATAACGAATAATATTCCCCAGTAATTGGTGGTCTACAATAATAGCATCAACAGGGTGCGATATATGTTCACCGTATTGACGACCCGATTCTTTGACATAAATCGACTCAGGTCGAATCGCGAGTAACCCTTGCAAGTTAAGGCCTAGTATTGCATTTGCTTTTTCCGAATCAACAAGGTTGTAATGACCCATAAAGCGCGCAACAAACTCGTTAGCTGGCTGAGTATAAATATTTTCTGCGCTATCACTTTGTACTATTTGCCCTTTATTCATCAGAAAAATTCGGTCTGACATGATCATGGCTTCATCTTGATCGTGGGTAACAAAAATGGTGGTTAAACCTAATTCACGCTGAATATGGCGAATTTGTTGGCGTAAACGCTTACGAATACGTGCATCAAGTGCAGATAATGGCTCATCAAGTAACAAAATTTGTGGCTTCATGACCAAGGCTCTCGCTAAGGCAACGCGTTGGCGCTGACCTCCAGATAATTGATGTGGATATTGCTGTTCTTTGCCTTGTAATTCCACCATTTCAATTACCTCAGCAACGGCTTTGACTCTATCGTTACTATCGACCTTACGCATTTTTAAACCAAACGAAATATTTTCAGCCACAGTCATATTGGGGAATAAAGCATAACTTTGAAATACCATTCCGACACCACGCTGTTGTGCAGCTTGTTGTGTAACATTTTTACGATTAATGTAAAGTTCACCATGGTTGAGCTGTTCAAGCCCTGCAATGCAACGTAACAGTGTCGACTTCCCGCAGCCACTAGGCCCTAATAAAGTAATAAACTCGCCTTTTTCAATCGTAAATTGGATATCAGAAAATACATTGTTTGAACCAAAGGACTTCGTTAAATTATCAGCAATAACATAACTCATCATTCATCTCCTGAACGATTTAACCGCATTGCTAACCATGTCAGCAATAATGTAAACAGAAAATAAGACATCACGAGTGCAGAAGTGAAATGCCCACTCGTTTGGCGCATATTGAAAAGGTAGATTTGCAAGGTTTCATAGCGTGTTCCCACCAAAATATTGGCAAACACAAACTCACCCATTAAAAAAGAAAATGAAATTAATAATGAAACCAACATACCTTTACGAATATTAGGTAGCACTATCATCATGAACGCTTTAAAACTACTGGCACCAAGTAAATGAGCCGCATCCATTAAGTCATGTAAATGAATACCTTGGAAGCTATTGGCGAGTGCCCGATACATAAAAGGTAAAGTGATAGTGAAATAGGTACCAATGAGGACCCACGGTGTGCCGACTATCATAAATGGCTCATCCGCAAAAATTTGCAGTAAACCGACAGAGGACACCACGGGAGGAATAGCAAAAGGTAAAATGACCAATAAATCCATTAAACCTTTGAGTTTTGGAAAACGATAAAATACCGCGAAAGTCATCGGTAAAATGACTAGCGTACTTACTAGCAATGTGCCAAAACAAATAATGAGTGAGCGACCAAACGCCATTAAAAAGCGCGGGTCTTGCCACAATTGCAGATACCATTTTATGGATAGAGCATCGGGTAGCACCGTTGCGCCCCATGAACTGGCAATTGAGTAAAGAAAAGTCGCTAATATAGGTAGGGCTAGTAGACTAGCAACACTAATTAATATCAGTTTATGAACCCACATTTTGGAATGGGGATTATGTATGTTAGCAGAGCCAATAGCAGAGTTACTTTGCATGGTAGCTCCGTTTTATTAACCAGTGATGGATTGCAGTAATGAACCCTAAAATAGTAATAAGCAACATAGATAATGCAGCGGCCATATTGGGTTCTAAGAACAAATCGCCAGAGACTAAACTGGCGATACGAATAGTCACAAGGTTGTAATTACCACTTGTCAGTGCATAAGTACTGGCATATGCCCCCATCGCGTTCGCAATCAAAATAATAAATGTGCCAAGTAAAGCGGGAGAAAGCACCGGAATCGCAACTTTTAGCCAGTATGTTAGCTTACTGGCGCCCATCGTTTTTGCGGCATCTTCCCATTCAGGTTTTAAAGCATCAAATGCAGGATAAAGTAATAAAATACCTAATGGGATTTGGAAATAGATATACAGCAGCATCAAGCCACTCGCACTGTAAATATTGAAGTCTTCAATAATCCCCCATGCTTTAAGTTGTAGAGTGATAGCGCCATTAAATCCCAGAATAATAATAAAGGCGAAGGCAAGTGGGACACCACTAAAGTTACTTGCCATAGTGGTGAAAGAAATCATAATCCGGCGTACTTTTCCCTGCATTTTATAGATGGAAAAGGCGGTTATACTGGCGATAAATAAGCCTATCACGCTACAAATGACAGAAAGCCATAAGGTATTTTCGAAAGCTTGCAGATAAAAGTCATTACTAAAGGCTTCGAGATAGTTACCTAGTGACCAAGTTTCTTCATAAATAAAACTATTCACTAGTACCCAAACCATAGGGGCTATCTGGAATAAGCAAAATAGTATGATAAATGGCAGTAGTAATAGTGAGGCATGCCAATGAAAACGAGATAATCGTTTTTTTAACATGGCTATTTTTCCCTGTTGTTGGTTAGCCTGCTCACAGGGGGCGATAATATCAGCCATGATTTTCTCCTTGTAATAGGGATTCACAAACTGATTTATCGATAGGGTCCACGCCAAGTAAACGGCAAACAGTGCCACAGATGGCAGTTTGTTCTATATCACAAGGTTGGTGTGAAAATTTTGAACCAATAACAAACAGTGGTACTGAGCATTCTTCTGGTAACGTGCCACCATGGCTGCGGTCGTTATTCATACCATGATCGCTAGTAATGAGGATTTGATAACCGTGCTTGATCCACTCGGGAATATAATTTGACAGGATGATATCCGCATGACGTGCTGCATTGCGATATTGAGAAGAATCAAAACCAAATTTATGCCCAGTATCATCAATATTCATTGGGTGAATTAATAAAAAATCAGGGGAAAATTGGTTGCGAAGATACTCGGCATCCATAAATAAATGGTCATCAGGGTAATGGTCTGCTTGGTAAAAACAGCCATATTGAATAGGTAGCAATTCATTTTGAGTAAAGCGGTCACGAACAGCAACGAATGGTGCTCGGTTATATAGTTCACTAACCCAGTAATAAGCTGCTGCTGCCGTAGTTTTACCAGCAAGACGAGCGAGGGAGAAAATACTATCGAAATTTGATAACCGTACGATATCATTATTCACAATACCGCTTTTAACGGGGGGAACTCCCGTTAAAATACATTCGTACAGTGGGCGGGACATTGAAGGGAGTTCGCATTCCAACTTGTATAGTGTTGCGCTGTCGGCTTTGATAAGACCATTGAGATAGCCCATGCAATGATGGGCTACTGAATAATTTAAACCGTCTAGGACAACAAGTATGACTTTATCAGACATCAGACTTTTATTCCTAAAATCAAATGATTAGATTACTGCTGGTGGATTAGCACTTGCTGTTGCCACATTTTCGGTAAATTGCGAGAGGATTTTTCCCAACCATCAGCATCTTTGATTGGCTGAACATTTTTGTATTGTTCTTCTGGTAGTAACTTAGCTTGAATATCTGCTGGTAAAGTTAGATATTGTGCGCGAATTGGGCGAGCGTAGCCTTCGGCAAGGTTAATTTGCCCTTTATCACTGAAAATAAACTCACGGGCTAGTTTTGCTGCATTTGGGTTTTTCGCGTATTTATTAATAATAGTGGTGTAGCCGGAAATCACAGAACCATCAGATGGGATCACGACAGTAAAGCGATCGCGGTTGATCTGATCACGATAATTCAAGGCATTAAAGTCCCACAAGATCCCAACTTCGACTTCACCTTTTTCAATATTAGCTACGGTTGGGTCATTAACGGATAGACGTTTTTGTTTTGCCAGTTCGGCAAAAAATTCAATGGCAGGTTTTAGGTTATTTTCGTTACCACCACGAGCAAATGCAGCAGCTAGAACGGCATTATTTGCTTGTGCAGCAATCCCGACATCACCAACGGTGACTTTATATTTACCTTTTAGCAAATCATCCCAGCTCTTTGGTGCATCTTTGACTAACTCATTGTTAATCATAAAAGCGATGGAGCCGGTATAGGCCAACGCCCAATGACCATCTTTATCTTTTGCCCAATCGGGGATCTGTGACCAAGTAGTTGGTTTATAGGGTTGGGTGACCCCTTTTAACACCGCAACTGGCCCAAAAGTTGCGCCCACATCACCGATATCGGCAGTGGCATTATTTTTCTCAGCAGCAAATTTCGCTATTTCTTGCGCCGAGCTCATATCGGTATCTTGGTGTTTTAAACCATATTGAGAAGCTAAATCCTGCCAAGTGCCTTTCCAATTTGCCCAAGTATCAGGCATGCCTACACTATAAACTTGGCCTTCTTTTTTCGCGGCATTGATTAATTCTGTTAGGTTAGCATCTGAGGCAAATGCCACGCTGGAGGTTGTTAGTGATAGGAAAATTGCCGGTACAATTGCTTTCATCTTTGTTCTCACTCTTGAGGAGCCGTATTGGTTACCTAGCATCCTAATTTTAACAGGTGACAGACAGTTGACCTTTTTGTGACACTTTTTAGACATTTTATGGAATGGTTCGTCTAAAAAGTGTCAAAATTAGTGATGAAAAAAGATGAAACAAACGTTTGAATGACATTCTTTAAAAGAAGTGTATTGTGTGAATAATTGTCTCGTTTTTATCAATATACAAATTAACGAAAGATACTAAAAATGGATAAATTAACATTAGTAGGAACAGAAAGTGGCTGGTGGTTCGTCTGTTTCGCTGGTCGCTTATGGCTACCTCGTGGGGATATTCCTAGAGGAACGGCTAAGGACTATTCATTAATTGGAAAAATAGCGACACCAATTGGTGAGTGGCAAGGTGAAATTGTTTGGTTAATTGCGGAAAAAATGCCATCGGATATGGCCTCTCCACGCTTAGTCGCTTCCCAAGATGAGGGGTTATTTCGTTTAGCCGGACGCGGGGTACAACTCGCTGAATTTTATCGCTCACATCGTTATTGTGGATATTGTGGTACCGCGATGCGCCATAGTAGCACCGAATGGGCGTGCTTATGCGACCATTGCCATGAGCGATATTACCCACAAATTGCGCCTTGCATTATTGTCGGGATCCGCCGTGATGATCATATTCTCTTAGCCCAGCACCGACGACACTCACAAAACCCATTATTTACTGTACTTGCTGGTTTTGTTGAGGTGGGAGAAACATTAGAAGAAGCTGTAGCCCGCGAAGTCATGGAAGAAAGTAATATAAAGATAAAAAACATTCGTTATGTATCTTCGCAGCCATGGCCTTTTCCTCATTCATTAATGATGGGGTTTTTAGCAGATTATGAAAGTGGTGAAATCCAAGTTGATCCAAAAGAATTAGTGAGTGCAAATTGGTATCATTACAATGAATTACCGCTTATCCCTCCGGGGGATACAATTGCAAGGCGCTTGATTGAAGACACGGTAGCGCTATGCCGCCAACAGGAATATGAAATAAGTAAATAGTACTGCGCTGATAATGTTACTTTTTACATGTTACAATAGGTATATTCGCTTTTAGCCATTTGCGGCGGCCACTTATAATAATGGAGTAAATAATGACTGAGTTAAAAAATGACCGCTATCTACGTGCTTTGCTACGTCAGCCTGTAGATGTAACCCCTGTATGGATGATGCGTCAAGCGGGGCGTTACCTGCCTGAATATAAAGCAACACGTGCTGAAGCTGGTGATTTTATTGCTTTGTGTAAGAACACAGAGTTGGCTTGTGAAGTTACGTTACAACCATTACGTCGTTTTCCATTAGACGCGGCTATTTTATTTTCTGATATTTTAACAATCCCCGATGCTATGGGGCTTGGCCTTTATTTTGAAACTGGCGAAGGCCCTCGTTTTCACAAGCCCATTACTTGTGCGGCAGATGTGAAAAATATTCCTATTCCTGACCCTGAGATGGAACTAGGTTATGTGATGGACGCAGTACGTGCCATCCGTAAAGCCCTCGAAGGTAATGTACCTCTAATTGGTTTTTCAGGAAGCCCTTGGACATTGGCGACCTATATGGTGGAAGGTGGTAGCAGCAAAGCCTTTACCAAAATCAAAAAAATGATGTATGAAGATCCAAATACGTTACATTTATTATTGGATAAACTGGCGGACAGCGTCATTTTATACCTTAATGCGCAAATTCGAGCTGGTGCGCAATCTATCATGATTTTTGATACTTGGGGTGGGGTGCTCACTAAGCGTGATTATTTGCAGTTCTCCCTAAACTATATGCAAAAAATTATTGATGGGTTGATCAGGGAAAACGATGGTCGCCGTGTGCCTGTTACCTTATTTACCAAAGGTGGCGGTCAATGGTTAGAAGAAATGGCGGCAACAGGCTGCGATGCTTTAGGGCTAGATTGGACAACTGAAATTGCCGATGCTCGTCGCCGTGTCGGTGATAAGGTCGCTCTGCAAGGAAATATGGACCCATCAATGCTCTATGCTCCCCCTGCTCGTATAGAAGAAGAGGTGAAAAATATACTTGCAGGCTTTGGCCAAGGTGAGGGTCATGTATTCAACTTAGGTCATGGCATCCATCAAGATGTTCCACCTGAGCACGCTGGTGCTTTTGTGGACGCAGTTCACCGTTTTTCTCGCCAATACCATCAGTAATTATCATTTATTGATGTTCTTGATTTGTGGTGTATTTATTGAACCTTGTAAGTACACCATTATCATCTATGATTAAGAATAATTAAGTTCGATAAGCATTGGACGCATTATGGTTCTAGATACTCAATCATTACGACAACAACAAACTGACCAAGCTTCACAAATTATTTTGCATGATGAAATGTTGCATCCAAAATGGGTTGGTGGGGCAGATGTAGGTTTTGAGCAACAAGGCACAGTCACGAGAGCCGTCATTGTTGTTTTATCGTGGCCACAATTAGAATTGGTTGAGTACCAAATAGCGCGAGTCCCTACCCAATTGCCTTATATCCCGGGGTTACTTTCATTTCGGGAAGTACCTGGCTTAATGGCGGCTTGGGGAAAAATACAGCACAAACCTGAATTAGTCTTAGTTGACGGCCAAGGGATTGCGCATCCTCGGCGTTTTGGTGTTGCTTGTCACTTTGGCTTACAAGCAAATGTGGCAACAATTGGTGTCGCCAAAAGCCGTTTATGTGGTGATGATGTTGTATTAGGTGAAGAGCCTGAAAGTTGTTGCCCATTAATGATGGGTGAAAATCAATTAGGTTGGGTATTACGTAGCAAGAAACGCTGCAAACCCTTGTATGTTTCGCCAGGTCATAAGATAGGTTTTTCATCATCATTAACATGGGTTAAGCAGTGTCTAAGAGGATATAAATTGCCAGAACCAACCCGTTTTGCTGATGGAATTGCATCAAATCGAACGTTTTTTAAGCGAATGAATGAGAAAATCAGCTAATTATCAGCAAAATATGTGGCATTGACAGATTTTCAGGTAAACTGCGAAGTATTAAGATTGATGAGTCAGAAATTATGTTAAGAAATCCCATTCATTTGAGGTTGGAAAAATTAGAAAGCTGGCAGCATGTCACATTTATGGCAAGCTTATGCGAAAGAATGTATCCCAACTTTCAAATGTTTTGTCAGCAAACTGAATTTGCAGATGCCAAAGTGTACCGCTCTATTCTCGATATAGTATGGGAAACATTGGTTATCAAAGATAGCAAAGTTAATTTCGACAATCAGTTAGAAAAATTAGAAGAAATTATCCCTACAGCCGATGATTTCGATATGTATGGTGTATATCCAGCTATTGATGCCTGTATTGCATTAGGGGAAATCATTCACTCAAAATTGAGTGGTGAAACACTCGAACATGCAATATTGGTTAGCGAAGCATCCATTCGTACAGTTGCCATGCTCGAAATGACTCAAGCAGGGCGGGAAATGACAGAAGAAGAACTCAAAGACATACCTGCTATAGAAGAAGAGTGGGATATCCAGTGGGACATTTTCCGTTTACTGGCAGCTTGTGAAGAGCGCGACTTAGAGTTAATTAAAGGATTAAAATCTGACCTCCGTGAAGCGGGGGTGAGCAATATAGGTATTACTTTAAGCTAATATTCATGTTTTCATTATCGAAAACGTGACTTAGCGCAGTAATGCTGAGTACTAAGGCTTCACATTTGCCCCGACTCTGGTCTACATTTAGGGGCAAGAAGAAGTGGCTATCGGGGGCGTGTATCAGGGGCTGTCAATTTGGCATATCCGACGCACTCGATGCTTTGCAAACGATAAACACACTGTGTAAGGATAATTTATGAATAAGACTGAATTAGTTGATGCTATCGCAGAATCAGCGGACCTGACCAAAGTTCAGGCAAAAGCAGCATTAGAATCTACTTTAAATGCTATTTCAGAAACGCTGAAAAAAGGCGAGCAAGTCCAACTGGTCGGTTTCGGTACTTTTAAAGTTAGCCATCGTGCAGCTCGTACTGGTCGCAACCCACAAACTAAAGCAGAAATCCAAATTCCTGCAACAACTGTACCTGCTTTCTCTGCCGGTAAAGCATTGAAAGAAGCAGTAAAATAAGTACATTGTACAGACGAATTGCCAGAAGGGGTAAACAACTACCCCTTTTGCTTATTCAAAAAGGGTTGCTGGTATTGGGAGTCATCTCAATACTAAGCGCCTGCTCTTCTAATGCGCCAAAACTCCCTGAATTTAGCGCAAGTGGTTTTATTGCTGATGATGGCGTCATTCGTATGTGGCGGCTCAACGATGCAAAAAGCCAACCTCTTGTCTTAATGGTCGTTTATAGTCCTTATAAAGGTACGGGGACTTCCGTTAATTTCTTTGAATATCGCTCAGGTGCTCTCTGGCAGATCCGCAGCCAAGTTCTAAACCAACAAAGTGGCGATATCATGGAACAATTACGCTTTAATAAAAATGATGAAGTTATTTTTATGCAGCGTGTCCAGCAAAATAGTAAAACCCCACTTTCAACAGATGAGATTGCGCGTTGGCGTTTTGAGGCTGAACGTATTCTTGAAACTAATACCGCTTTGATTGTTGGCGATGTAAAACTTTATCAAGGGCATTGGCAGCAAGGGAAGGTGACAACTTGTGAAGGGGAGGTTCGGGATGTCACTTTCGAACCCTATGCACAAAATTGGATAGAAAGTCGTGCAAAAATTTGGCACTCACAATTAAATTTAGCGTGGTTAGAGTCTCCAGAGGGGACACAACTTTTGATGGTAGCGGATACTGATTTTTGCCGCTGGCAACCTTCTAGAGATAGTTTATAAATAACCGCTCGTCGTTTTTCGAACCACTGCTGCATTGCTACGTTCGTTCACCCTAGTCACATACTTATGTATGCTCCTAGAGATTCTCTCTCTTGCAGCTTTGCTGTGATTCGAAATACATAGAGCCATTTGCGGTGTGAAGGTAAAAGGCAAAAACAAGTTCAAAAAATAAAAAGATAGAAAGAAATAAAAAGAAAGATAAGCAATAAAAAAGCTGATAAAAGTTTCCTCTTATCAGCTTATGGTCTTTTGTTTCTATTATTTGTTCTATTACTTAATACGGGCGATAGCGCGGTAGCCAATATCGCTACGATAGAAGCTATCATTCCAGTGAATGTTTTTAGCTGTCTCGTATGCTTTTGTTTGGGCTTTTTCAATATCATCACCCAGTGCGGTAACACATAATACACGGCCACCGGCAGTAACCACTTCGCCTTCTTTCATGCGAGTACCAGCATGGAATACCTTGCTATCAGCTGCTTCACTGGTTGGCAATCCAGAAATTATATCGCCATTGCGGTAATCACCTGGGTAACCGCCGGCAGCAATCACAACACCTAAAGCCGGGCGCTCATCCCATAATGAATCTTTGCCTGCCAGTTCACCTTTTGCACCCGCTAAGCATAGAGCGACTAAGTCTGACTGTAAACGCATCATAATAGGTTGAGTTTCAGGGTCACCAAAGCGGCAGTTAAATTCAATCACTTTGGGGTTTCCTGCTTTATCAATCATTAAACCTGCATATAGAAAACCTTGATAGCGGTTTCCTTCTTTATCCATACCTTTAACTGTTGGGTAAATAACTTGTTCCATAACGCGCTGATGTACTTGGTCAGTAACAACAGGAGCTGGGGAATAAGCGCCCATTCCGCCTGTATTTGGGCCAGTATCGCCGTCACCTACACGCTTGTGGTCTTGGCTTGTTGCCATTGGGATGACATTTTCACCATCGACCATTACGATAAAGCTAGCTTCTTCACCATCAAGAAACTCTTCAATTACGATCCGATGCCCTGCATCACCAAACGCATTGCCAGCCAACATATCATGTACTGCATCTTTAGCTTCTTGCAGAGTCATCGCAACAATAACGCCTTTGCCTGCCGCAAGCCCATCCGCTTTAATCACGATTGGCGCACCAACTTTATCTAAGTAAGCCAAAGCGGGTTCTATTTCAGTAAAGTTCTCATATGCTGCGGTTGGAATATGATGACGAGCTAAAAAGTCTTTAGTAAACGCCTTAGAGCCTTCAAGTTGGGCAGCACCTTGAGTTGGACCAAAAATAGTTAGCCCAGCTTGTGTAAATGTATCAACAACACCAATAACTAAAGGAGCCTCAGGACCTACAATGGTTAAATCGATTTGATTATCTTTCGCAAATTGTAGTAATCCATCAATATCAGTAGCAGAAATATTAACGTTCTCAATAGCTGGTTCTAATGCGGTACCTGCATTACCCGGTGCCACATAGACTTTATCGGCTAGAGGAGACTGAGCCGCTTTCCACGCTAAAGCATGTTCACGACCACCGCCACCAATAATTAATATATTCATTATTAAACTCCTAATAACTAGTGACGGAAATGACGCATATTTGTGAAAATCATTGCGATGCCATGTTCATTTGCAGCATCAATGACTTCATTATCGCGAATCGACCCGCCAGGTTGGATCACACAAGTCACTCCAACAGCGGCAGCGGCATCAATACCATCACGGAATGGGAAGAATGCGTCAGATGCCATTGCACAACCTGCAACTTCTAAGCCTTCATCGGCAGCTTTGATCCCAGCAATTTTTGCTGAGTATACTCGGCTCATTTGACCAGCACCGATCCCCACTGTCATGTCATTTTTGGCATAAACGATGGCGTTTGATTTCACAAACTTAGCGACTTTCCAGCAGAATAAGGCATCTTTTAATTCACGCTCAGTTGGTTGGCGCTTTGTGACTATGCGTAACTCTTCGGCTTCAACCATACCTAAATCGCGGTCTTGGACTAATAAACCACCGTTGACACGTTTAAAATCTAAGCCAGCAACAGGTTTACTCCATTCGCCACATTCAAGTACGCGTACATTTTGTTTGGTTTCAAGAATTGGCAGTGCATCCTTAGCAATCGAAGGCGCGATAATCACCTCAACGAATTGGCGCTCAATAATTGCCTGTGCAGTTTCTTTATCTAATGGGCGGTTAAAAGCGATGATACCGCCAAAAGCAGAAGTTGGGTCAGTTTTAAACGCTTTGTCATAAGCGGTGTGAATATTATTGCCAATTGCGACACCACAAGGATTAGCATGCTTAACGATCACACACGCAGGCTCATCAAATGACTTAACGCACTCAAGGGCTGCATCAGTATCAGCAATATTATTATAAGAGAGTGCTTTACCTTGAATTTGTTGTGCAGTCGCGATAGACGCTTCTTTTGGGCTTTCTTCTATATAGAACGCCGCATCTTGATGACTATTTTCCCCATAACGCATATCTTGTTTTTTGATGAAATTTAGATTCAATGTGCGAGGGAAACGGCCAGAAGGTTGTGTGGTATCACCATAATAAGGGGCAACTAATTCACCGAAGTAATTAGCAATCATACTGTCATAAGCGGCTGTATGCTCAAATGCTTTGATAGCAAGGTCAAAGCGTGTTGACCAATTAAGGGAGTTTTCGTGACCATCCATTTCATCAATAATGGTTTGGTAATCATTACTATTTACCACAATTGCAACGTCTTTATGGTTTTTTGCTGCGGAGCGTACCATTGTTGGACCACCGATATCGATGTTCTCAACAGCATCTTCAAGTGTGCAGTTTGGTTTTGCTACTGTTTGAGCAAAAGGATATAAATTCACAACTACCATGTCGATAGGTGCAATATCATGGGATTGCATGATGGCATCATCAGTGCCACGGCGACCTAAGATCCCTCCGTGCACTTTTGGGTGCAATGTTTTTACCCGACCATCCATCATTTCAGGGAACCCTGTGTAATCTGACACTTCAGTTACTTTAAGTCCTGATTCAGCTAGTAACTTTGCAGTACCACCAGTAGATAGAAGCTCAACACCACGTTGAGATAGCGCCTTAGCGAATTCAACAACCCCTGTTTTATCAGACACACTAAGCAGGGCACGACGAATAGGACGAAGCAGTTGCATGAGATAGATCCCTTGGATTTGAATAAATAAGGCAATAACAGTATCTAATTAGCGAAAAGCCAGAGTGCTCTTCTTATATACCTATTTATAAAAGCAGTGCGGAATTTGCAAGCTTCTTCAATAGCAATATATAAGTCACTAACAATTTCAGAACATAAAAATAAAATCAATGCTGAAATTTCGCGCTAATTGTAACGCAAACGTTTGCGTAATGCGCGATAAATTTTAAATTATTTTTAGCCTGTGGATAATTTCGTGGATAACTCAGTATAAGTGGGGGTTTTGCTGTGGAATGCAGCAGTTGAACTAAAAATGCCAAAAAATCTTAAAAAAAAGGTTGCGAGATTTCTGAGACCCCCTATAATGCGCATCCACTGACCGGGAACAAGACAACGCAAAGCGCGATGAACACTGAAACGGCAGCGAGAGATTCTGAAAAGAAAAAGCAAAAAATTGCTTGACTCTCACAGAGGAAAGCGTAATATACGCCACCTCGCGACAACGACCTAAGTTAATAAAAACTGAGTCGAATTTCCAAAAGAAATGTCGCAACGCTCTTTAACAATTTATCAGACAATCTGTGTGGGCACTCACAGGACACTATCAAAAAAATATT
>NZ_JBIPDG010000012.1:0-113248 GCF_044006275.1 Providencia sp. 2024EL-00732
TTTTTAACTTACTCGAATTACTCTAAATAATTCGAGTTGCAAGAAGGCGGCAAGCTGAGCTATCCCAAGGAGCATACACCAGTATGTGACTTGGGTGGCGAAGCGCGGCCAACACACTTGCAGCTTGAAGTATGACGAGTAATTAGTTAAATATCTGCTAATTAGCACACACTTCACTAGATTAATTGTTATTTAAAACTGTTTCATCCATTTTCCACGAAGCTTGTGATAATTAAGCTGCAACCATTGAATGGCGATTACTGTCGCCGCATTATCAATAACCCCGTCTTCCACCCACTGATAAGCTTGTTCTCGGCTTACTACATGCACTTGAATATCTTCATTTTCTGATGCTAGCCCATGGACACCTTTTGCTTGGCGGCTATCTACTTCGCCAATAAATACATGCATACGCTCAGTTGTACCGCCTGGGCTAGAAAGGTAGCTTAGCGCTTTTTCGGCGCGGCCAATCACTAACCCTGCCTCTTCCATGGCTTCTCGACGAATAACATCTTCGGGTGATTCGTTTTCCTCAATCATCCCTGCGACAGCCTCAAGTAACCAAGGTGTTGCGCTGGTTTCTATGGCAGGGAAACGAATTTGTTCAATTAAAACGATATTATCCGTTTGTGGATCATAAGGTAAAACAACCCCTGCATGGCCACGCTCAAATACTTCGCGACGGATTTCATTGCTCCACGTGCCTGCAAAAAGACGATGACGAAATCGGTACTCAATCATTTGAAAAAAACCATTAAATAATTTACGCTTGGATATAATTTCGACATCATTTTTGCCATATTTAATTGGCTGTTTTATTTTATTTGTCATTGCATTTCCCAAAACTATTAATTTCCATATTAAGGAAATAATTGTGGATTAAAACTGTTTTTAAGGCTTTTTAACCTCAGATGAGGTAATGTTTAATGAAATTAAGACAAAATGGCACAAAAGGCTACCGTTAACACAAGTGATACTCTGTTACAATGTGCGCCATTATTCAAATCGAAGAGCAACAATAGGGTCTGTTTTATTGGCTCTCTAAAACGCATAATTTGATACCTACGACTCATTTAGGCATGGTACGTTTTAGACCGCAGACTCAACTTAATTTGCTGTTTAATCAAGGAATCAAAATGAAGAAACTGCTTCCCCTTTTTATTGCGATGAGTTTTGTGGGTCTCAGTACCAATAGCTACGCAGAAGATTTACTGCAGGTTTACAAAAAATCTAAAGAAAGTAACCCCGAATTAAGAAAATCATTAGCTGAACGTAACCAAGCTTTTGAAAAAATTAATGAATCTCGTAGCCCATTACTACCACAATTAGGGTTAGATGCTGGTGCTAGCTACGGAAGCGGTTACCGCGATGCGCGAAATACTGAAAGTACGGGCTTAAATGCGACGTTAAAATTAACGCAAGTCGTCTTTGATATGTCGATATGGCGTCAATTGTCGATTCAAGAAAAAACAGCGGGTATTTCCGATGTGACGTATCAAACCAGCCAGCAACAACTGATCTTAGATACCGCAACCGCCTATTTTAATGTGTTGAAAGCGATTGACGCATTATCATACATCGAAGCAAATAAAGAAGCTGTTTACCGTCAATTAGATCAAGTAACACAACGTTTTAATGTTGGGTTAGTGGCGATTACGGATGTACAAAACGCTCGTGCAAACTACGACAGCGTGATTGCACAAGAAGTTGCAGGCCGTAACGACTTAGAAAATGCGATTGAAAAACTGCGTCAAGTCAGCGGCGTATATTATAGCCAACTTGCTTCTTTGAATATTGATCGCTTTAAAACCACTGAATTAGGCGATATCAACGCGATTTTAAAAGAAGCAGAAGAACGTAACCTTAATCTGCTAAGTGCACGTTTAGCACAAGATGTTTCGCGTGAAAATATTCGCTTAGCAGAAACTGGTCATATGCCTACAGTTGGTCTGAGCGCATCAACCAGTGTGACGAATAACTACCAACATGGTAGTGGCTATAGCGACCCATACACAGGTCTTTCTGGTGCACGTAATAGTTATAACGGGCAAAACAGCGTTGGTTTAACCTTGAGTATCCCACTGTATAAAGGTGGTGCGACTAGTTCACAAGTTGAACAAGCGCAATATGGTTTCCAAGGTGCGAGTGAACAACTCGAAACAGTATACCGTAACGTCGTTCAATTAGTTCGCTCATCATTTAACAACGTATCTTCATCAATCAGTAGCATCAATGCATATAAACAAGTCGTTGTTTCTGCACAAAGCTCATTAGATGCGATGGAAGCTGGGTATCAGGTTGGTACGCGTACTATCGTTGATGTATTAACAGCCACCACGGCCCTATACCAAGCAAAACAGAATCTATCTAATGCACGCTATGATTATATGATTAACCAACTCAACATTGAATTTGCTCGTGGTACTTTAAATGAAGATGATATTGCGCGTCTAAATGCAAATTTAGGCAAAGAAATATCAACTGCGCCAAGTAGTATCATCCGTAATACCAATGCGCCAGCTATTAACTAAATTTTTGGTTGGTGCTTAAGTGGTACAATGACCCGCTATTTTAGCGGGTTATTTTTTTTCTGCAAAAGGCCATATATTTCCGGTACTAATCTGTTAAATTGCCCGTTTTAGCCAGCTTAGGTGATTTATAACTACTTTTAAATTACCTTAATTAGAAATTTCAGCCTATTCTCACTAGGGTTATTGCACAATAGCACAAAAAACAAACAGTAATTAATGTACTGATATTTAATGAAATTAGCTAATTATTACTGTAACTGTGTATATTCAATCCTCAAAAAATAGAGGGGAAGCGACAAAAATGATAAAATCAGCTTATTTCCCCTGTATTTCTGCTTTAAT
Organism: Providencia sp. 2024EL-00732; assembly: GCF_044006275.1. Classification (NCBI taxonomy): domain Bacteria; kingdom Pseudomonadati; phylum Pseudomonadota; class Gammaproteobacteria; order Enterobacterales; family Morganellaceae; genus Providencia; species Providencia sp. 2024EL-00732. The sequence continues at coordinate 2,874 of NZ_JBIPDG010000012.1, forward strand.
TTTCAGCGGTTATCCCCTATCCTAGAGGTAACCTAAATAACATCTTACTTAATTATATTCAGGGTAATTACCATGACCATGAAGCGTACCAAAAATATTAATCAAAGCGCATTCCGTAAGTCTTGGCGCTCATATCGTATGGCACCAGTTGCCGTTGCCGTCAGTGCGGTATTTATGCTTTCAGCTTGTGAAGAAAGTGATGAAACCGTATCACTGTATACCAATGCACAGGATTGCAGCCAAGCTAATCCATCACAAGCAGAACAATGTACTCTTGCTTACAACAATGCCCTACAAGAAGCAGCCAAAACAGCGCCAAAATATGAAACCCAAGCTGATTGTATTGCTGAGTTTGGTGAGTCAATGTGTACCCAAGCTCCTGCTCAAGCAGGTATAGCAGGGACGGGTTCTACTAATGGTGAACAAACCGCACAAGCACAAAGCAGCGGTGGCAGCATGTGGATGCCATTAATGATGGGTTACATGATGGGCCGTATGATGGGTGGTAGCGCGGCTTCCCAACCATTGTTTAGTTCAAAAAACCCAGCTAGCCCAGCTAACGGTAAGTTTGTTGATGCCACGGGTAAAAGTTACGGCCCAGCCGTTGCTGGTGGTCGTTCAATGAGCGTACCTAAAACGGCCATGGCACCTAAGCCACCAACAACATCAACCGTCACACGCGGTGGTTTTGGTGATACAGTGAATAAACAAGCAATGGCACAACGTTCATCTTCTTCTGCGAAATCAACTTCATCTTCCCGTTCAATGGGTGGTTGATAAGTAATGAAACGAGTTCCTATTGTCGAACGCCCGAATTGGCGTGAAAAAGCCTCTGAGTTTGGTTTCGAATTCCATACTATGTATGGTGAACCTTACTGGTCAGAAGATGCCTACTATCAATTCACAATGGCACAAATTGAAGAAATCGAAGATGCAACGGCAGAGTTGCATCAAATGTGCTTAAAAGTTGTCGAACGCGTAGTAGAAAGTGATGAATTAATGGCTCGCTTTCAAATTCCCAAACATTGTTGGGAGTTTGTTCGTAGCTCTTGGAAAAGTGAACAACCGTCCTTGTACTCAAGGTTAGACCTTGCTTACGATGGGGTTAACCCACCAAAACTACTTGAAAATAACGCAGATACGCCAACGTCATTATATGAATCTGCATTTTTCCAATGGATTTGGCTTGAAGATCAAATCGAAGCTGGCAAGTTACCAGAAAATGCAGATCAATTTAATAGTATTCAAGAACAGTTGATCGAGCGTTTTACTCAACTTAAAGATCAATACGGTTTCCGTCTACTGCATATGTCTTGCTGTCGTGATACCGAAGAAGACAGAGGTACTGTTCAGTATCTTCAAGACTGTGCTAACGAAGCTGGCGTAGCCACTGAATTCTTATATATTGATGAAATTGGCCTAGGTGAAAAAGGTGAGTTTTCGGATACTCAAGATCAGGTTATTAGTAATCTGTTCAAATTATATCCGTGGGAATTTATGCTAAGAGAAATTTTCTCAACCAAACTACAGGATGCAGGTGTTCGTTGGTTAGAGCCTGCATGGAAAAGCATTATTTCCAACAAAGCCTTACTCCCAATGTTATGGGAAATGTTCCCTGATCACCCTAATTTACTACCGGCTTATTTTGCCGATGGTAAAACACAACCTGAACTCGATAAATACGTTATTAAACCGCTTTTTTCTCGTGAAGGAGCCAATATTCGTATCATCGAAAATGGCAAAGAAATTGCTGCTGCTGATGGCCCATATGGTGAAGAAGGTATGATTATTCAGCAGTTCCACCCTCTTCCACAATTTGAAGGTAGCTATACCTTAGTGGGCAGTTGGCTAGTGAATGACCAACCTGCGGGGATCTGCATCCGTGAAGATAAAGAACTGATCACTCAAGATCTATCGCGTTTTTACCCACATACGATCATCGATTAGTTATCATCAATCACTAAAACGCAAAAAGCTCAAACTTTCTAATATAGTTTGAGCTTTTTATTATGCGAAGATATAACAACAAGTTAACCAATTTGAATTGACATCATACTCAATGATCCAGAAACAATCCCTTCTATAGGTATACTAATTTTTTCTTTTCCATCCCATGTTCCCAGTATTGGCAAAATAGGTAAATAATGTTCTGGCGAGGGATTAGATAGCTTACCGTCCTCCCGCTCTAAACCATTTGTTAATGGATGAGGCAGCTCACGGCTTTGTAGGTTGTCATAGACAAACTGCTCAAAAGAAATAGCCCATGGATACGGCTCTGCTTGTGCATTCTGCCAATTCATTGCTCGTAAGTTATGGACAATATTACCGCTTCCCATAATTAGTACCCCATGCTCCCTTAAAACAGACAGTTTTCTGCCTAATTCATGGTGCCAAGCCATAGGTTTAGTTGCATCGATACTCAGTTGAACCACAGGAATATCTGCTTTTGGATACATACGCACTAAGATTTCCCATGTCCCGTGATCCAGTCCCCACTCTTGGGTATCAAGGTAAACAGGTTCAGGGGATAATAAGTCAGCAACCTGCTGCGCCAATTCAGGTGAACCCGGAGCAGGATATTCAACCTGATAGAGCTCTTCAGGAAAACCGCCAAAATCATGAATCGTTTTAGGTTTTAACATCGAAGTAATTGCTGTCCCTCGTGTATACCAATGCGCTGAAATCACCAATATCGCAGTGGGCCGCGGTAAAGTTTTACCAAGATGTTCCCATTTTTGAGTATAAGGATTGTCTTCAATCGCATTCATTGGACTGCCATGACCAATAAAAATAGCAGGGAGTTTAGTTTGTACGACAGACGTATTTACCGACATGATGATTTGACTCCACCTCAATTAGTTTCTTATTACAGCATACGCCGTTTAGTAAAAAACACAGTGGGCTAATTATGAGGATGATCATCAAAAAATTTGAAAAGGCCATCAAGGTGTGCAACTCAATGGCCTCAATATGATTCTATATGCTTAACAGACTACTTATTACCTAAATAACCAATATCGCTATTTAGGTGATATTCGAAATTTACCTACTCCTCGAAATATGATGAGGATTAGCTAGCTTTCTTTTTTTGCTCTTGCTGCAAACGGTACTGAACTAAATCTTCAATCGTCACAACGGTTAAACCATGCTGCCTACCAAAGACGACAACATCTGGTGTACGTGCCATAGAACCATCGTCATTAGTTAACTCACACAGAACACCTGCGGGTTTGAAACCAGCCATAGTGGCTAAGTCAATAGATGCTTCTGTATGACCACGGCGAGTTAATACGCCGCCTTCTCGACCGCGTAATGGGAATACATGGCCTGGATGATTTAAGTCTGAAGGTACTGCTTTATCTGCAATTGCTGCGCGGATAGTTGTGATACGGTCTGCGGCAGAAACCCCAGTGGTAACCCCTTTGGCAGCTTCAATTGTTACAGTAAAACCGGTTTGATTTTGGCTTGTGTTATTTTCCACCATCATTGGCAGCTCAAGCTGCTTGCGACGTTCTTCAGTGATACAAATGCAAACAATCCCACTGCTATAGCGAATGGTAAATGCCATTTGTTCTGTTGTCATAGTTTCTGCGGCAAACACTAAGTCCCCTTCATTCTCACGATCTTCATCGTCAAGAACAAGGACACCTTTACCTTGGCGCAGAGCCTCGATAGCGTTTTCAACACGTTCGATAGGATTACCGAATTCGGAAAGTAGCGTATGATCCATGGTAAAAAACCTCTTAAATAGTTATTAACTAGTTACCAGAATCAAGGCAGTCTTAGGAGTACGAGAAATGATGAATAAACAAATAGCCAAGATGGCTATCAACTCATTCAGGTATGCAGAACAATATTGTGCAACACCGCACAAACATGCAGATACAGTTAATTCTCTCCCATCCGGACTATAACCGTCGGCTCCAGATTCACACTGGATCTGCTGACCTTTACCACAAAATGATAAAGCGCTCGCGGGCTTCATGCGCGTTGCATGTTACCGCCGGTGGGGACTTACACCCCGCCCTGAGATAAACGCAATTAATATAACGCCAATAATTCAAGTGCGCAACGATGAAGATCAAAATTGGCGAACAACTCACACTTTTAGTCAAAAAACATGAATAAAAACTTAGCGTTATAAAGGTTAATTTCACTGCTCTATTTATTTTTCCATTCTCTGTGACTAAAAGAGAAAAGGGCATTATCACTTGGGAGTAGAGATTGTTTGTGTTTAGAGTCGCAGAAAGTGACCAACGCAGTGATAGCTCTCAGTATGGCGTGGAAAAAGGTTTATTACCGCAACAAGAGGCATTACACTACTAATAATTATTTTTTGATTAATTAAGGACCCGCGAATGCTCGATCCGAAAAAACTGGAACAGGTGGCACGCCAAATCCAAGGTGCATTACCACAAGGCGTACGTGATCTAGGCGAAGACTTTGATAAAAAGCTGCGTTCTCTTTTACAGTCACAGCTCGGTAAACTGGATTTAGTCAGCCGAGAAGAATTTGATATTCAAACTCAAGTTTTATTACGCACCCGTGAAAAATTAGCCAAAATGGAACAGCGCGTCAGCGCATTAGAAGCCCATTTTAGCGAAGACAAAAACGAATAATCATTAAAAAACAAAAAAACCTCACTGGGTTTCAAACACCCAAGTGAGGTTTATCACTCGCAAATAATCAATTAGCTGGTTTTCATAATATTTTTAATGATATTGGTTGTTGAGATACCATCTTCAAAATTAAGCACTTTAACTTCACCTCCCGCAGCCCACACCTCAGCACTGCCCGCAATATCTTCTGGTTGATAATCACCACCCTTGACTAAGATATCCGGCAATACCTCTGCAATTAAGCGTTGTGGTGTATCTTCTTCGAAGGGAACCACCCAATCAACGGCGCCTAATGCTCCAAGTACTGCCATGCGTTGCTCTAATGGGTTTACAGGCCGAGTCTCCCCTTTTAAACGACGAGTAGATGCATCGCTATTTACTGCAACAATCAATCTATCACCTAATTTACGTGCATTTGCTAAATAAGATACATGCCCCGCATGTAAAATATCAAAGCAGCCATTGGTCATAACAACCCGTTCACCACGCTGCCTTGCGTTAGCAACTGCTTGTTTTAATTCGCTTTCGGTCATTACGCCAAAACCAGTATCCGCACGACCACGGATAGCATTTTCCAATTCAATTGGTGAAACGGTTGAAGTCCCTAATTTCCCGACTACAACACCTGCCGCAGCATTAGCGAGTGCGCACGCTTCATGTAACGGACGACCAGAAGCAATTGAAGCAGCTAATACCCCAATCACTGTGTCACCCGCCCCCGTGACATCAAACACTTCTTGCGCTTGGGTTGGTAAATGCAATGGGGCTTCATCACGACGAATTAAGCTCATCCCTTGCTCTGAACGAGTGATTAATAAAGCCGTTAGATCCAGAGATTGAAGCAACTTCATACCTTTTTCTTCAACATCTTGATTGTTCTTACAAGGCCCTACGATGGCCTCAAATTCTGACATATTTGGTGTCAGTAACGTGGCACCTCGATAACGCTCAAAGTTATTTCCTTTTGGGTCAATCAAGACAGGCACGCCTGCTTTATTTGCTAAAGCAATCATCTTTTCGACATGGGTTAAAGCCCCTTTTGCGTAGTCTGATAACACAAGCGCCCCAATATGCGGTAGCGCCTGTTCAATACGCTCTAACATCGGCTGAGCATCAACATTGTCAAAACCTTCTTCGAAATCAAGGCGGATCAATTGCTGATTACGCGATAATACACGCAATTTGGTGATCGTCGGATGCGTTGGGATCGCAACAAAATCACAACGTACTTGCACTGCATTTAAATTTTCAGTGAGTGCTTTCGCAGCATCATCAATACCCGTCAAACCAACAAGACGGGAATTTGCGCCTAATGACGCAATATTCATAGCAACGTTAGCTGCACCACCAGGGCGCTCTTCTACCATGGTCACTTTAACTACAGGAACAGGGGCTTCAGGTGAAATTCGGTTTGCAGGACCATGCCAATAACGGTCTAACATCACATCACCCACTACTAGCACACCGGCTTGTTTATAATCCGGAAGAGTTACTTTCATCCTGCACTCCAGTTTTCAAAAAGTCTGATAATAATTTGCAACAATACTAGCATATTGCGCTGTTTAGCTAAATAAAATGCCGTAAACTGCTGTCAGTGTTTACTCACCTAACCATTTTTGCCAACTGACTAAAACTTGCTGGCGTTCTTCAGCAAACTGGCTGATGTTGACTCGGCTTGGCAATGACTGCAAGGCTAAATGGTGTAATTCATTACGCATTGTGACATAGGCATAAGTTAACGCCGCCGCTTCATCTTCTGACATAATGTTATATTGGGTCATTAGTTCGAAAATACGGACGTTATCCGACCAACGCGTCAATGCTGCATTTTGTGAAGCAAACCGTAAGACTAAATACTGAGCAATAAACTCAATATCGGTGATCCCTCCAGGGTCCGCTTTTAAATCAAATTCATCGTCTTGGTGGCTACCTAAGTGTTGGTGCATTTTTAATCGCATATCACGTACTTGCTGTTGCAAGACTTGTGGTTCCCTAGGCATACAAAGAGTTTCATGGCGAGTTAACGCGAATTGTTGCTGTAAATTAGCATCACCAAATACCATTCTAGCGCGTATTAATGCTTGATGTTCCCACGTCCAAGCATCATTTTTTTGGTAATCATCAAAAGATTGGATTGTGCTTACCAACATCCCCGACTCACCAGACGGCCTTAAGCGCGCATCAACTTCATATAAAACACCTGAAGCGGTTCTAGTACTAAATAGGTGAATAATGCATTGGGCAACACGTAAATAAAACTGCCGTGCATCAATGGAACGATCACCATTTGTGACCACATTTAATGGGCAGTCAAATAAGAAAACTAAGTCTAAGTCAGAGCTATAGCCTAATTCCCATCCCCCTAACTTCCCATAACCTAACACAGCAAAACCATATTGTTTTTTATCTTGCTGCGCTAAATGCGCAGGTTCGCCATAGCGCCTTACCATCTTTTGCCAAGCTTGATGAACAACCGCATCAATAATCGCTTCAGCTAAGTAAGTTAAGTGATCACTCACTTTCATGACTGGCAATACACCTGAAATATCTTCGGCTGCGATACGTAATAACTGTGCTTGCTTAAATTGACGTAGCGCTTCGAGTTGCTGTTCCTCATCTTCTTCAGGAATTCGCATTAAATATTGGCGCAATTCATCACGATAAGCGGTTAATGGTAGGGGTTGATATAAAGATTGTGGGTCAAGTAGTTCATCCAGTAATAATGGGTGACGAGCAAGTTGTTCTGCTATCATCGGCGATGCTGCGCATAAGCGAATGACATGCGTCAAAACTTCATCAAATTCAAGTATTAGTTCAAGGTAAGTAGTACGGCTGACAATACTTAATAGTAATGGTGTCATCCGTTCGATCACCTGACCTGCATCGTCACGCTCACCAACTTTAGCTAATAATTTAGGCATTAAATCATCAAGCACATCACGCCCTCGAGGGCCAATGGTGCGCTTGTTAAGATCATGACGAAACATTAAAATGCCATGGATTATTTTTTGCGCGACATCTTCATTTTTAGATGGCAAATATGTCGCTAACTCTTCTTTCGATAACTCGCTTTGCCAAAGTGTAATATAAATCTCATTGAAGGTATCTGAACCTTCATCTTCATCGTCCTGACCGATTTGCTCGGCAAATATGAGATGGACGGCGGCCATTTTTTGGCTCAACACATGATAAAATGTTTGCCAATCGCTGTAACCCATTCCCCATGATAAACGCGCTTGGTTTAAATCATCATCAGGAAGTGTTTGAGTTTGTTGGTCATCAATACTTTGCAGTAAATTTTCGACTCTACGCAAAAAAAGGTAGCTATCTTGCAGAGTATCGACTTGATCGTCGGTTAATAGTGCTAATTCGCGTATACCTTGCAAAGTCGTAAATAAGGATTGCGACTGCAAAACAGGCTCTCGCCCTCCGCGAATAAGCTGAAAAACTTGTGAGATAAATTCAACTTCACGTATCCCCCCTGCACCTAATTTGATGTTATTCACCAACCCGCGACGCCGAACTTCCCGTTCAATCATATTTTTCATATTACGCAGCGATTGGATCACACTAAAATCAATATAGCGGCGATAGACAAAAGGACGCAAAAGCTTACGTAAACTTTGAGCATAATGAAGGCTGTCAGCCCCCATAATCCGTGCTTTGACCATCGCATAGCGTTCCCAATCTCGCCCTTGTTCTTGATAATAATCTTCAAGGGCTGAGAAACTGAAAACTAACGGGCCACTCTCACCAAATGGCCGCAAACGCATATCAACCCGATACACAAAACCCTGTGCGGTGACTTGGTCAAGTACCCGAATTAATTTTTGCCCTAAACGCGTAAAAAACTGTGCATTGTCTAGCTCTTTTCGGCCACCTTGGGTTACACCGTTTTCAGGATACGCAAAAATCAGGTCAATATCAGATGAAAAATTAAGTTCCCCGCCACCTAATTTACCCATGCCTAGCACTAATAATGGCTGCGGCTTTCCTTCAAGGTTACAAGGCGTTCCCCAAGATTGGCTATATTCCCGATACAGCCAATCCCTAGCAGCAACAACCAGTGTTTCTGCTAATACACTTAATTGATAAATTGTCTCTTTTTGGGTGCTTATCTCTAATATTTGCATCCATGCGCAACGCACTAACATATGATGACGAAATGTGCGTAACACCTGCATCAAATGCTCTTCCTCCGTGACGGGCAACATTTCTTGCGCTAACCATGTTGCGTAACTTTTCCATTCATCGGCTTTCGGAGGTTGAGAACGAATTTCAAGTAAAAAGCGCGAATGCGCTAAAACCTGCTGAAATACAAAATCACTGAACGTAAGCACTTGGGTTTCTTGCTCATTTAAGGGCAGTAACTCATGAGCTTGTTCGGCTATTTGACTTAAAACACGTTCACTTTGGGCTCGCAGCAAATTAGGAAAAGAGAGCATTTTATCAATACCTTATTGAGCTTCTTGATAAGTTAAAGCACTTAGCCATTGAATAAAGGCTAATTTGCACTTTAACCATTGGCTACTATAGCAAAAATCCTCAGCACTGATGGCTTCATTCGCAATATCTAAACGCAACTGTTCTAACGGCGTATAGTGCACAAAGTGAGGCGCAGAATTTTGATAATGAACTAAAAAGGCTTGCACAAAACGCAAAAACTCAGAAAAACCCTGCCGAGCATCACTTTCACCAGCTAACCAATATGCTTCGTGTTGCTGGCAAAGTAACTGCATATGAGTCAATGATTTTTCAATAGGTTGTTCTTCGTAATCAAATATGGCATCCGGCCGTGTTAATGGTGTAGTAGTCGGGTTAATCAATGAGTAACCTCGGGCTGCTTTGCTGACAGATGAGAGGTGAAGGCCATCAATATCGGCAATTTTTTTGGCTAGATTGAGTACGTCTGCGATAAAGCCTTTTTTAAGTTCCAATTCAAACTCTTGAATGGGTAGATCTTTTGCTCCGGCAGAAATCTCACCTTGGTCTAAAACAACCTCAATTTCACTATCTTCAAACGTGACAAGCCACTTTTCACGGGTAAAATTAGTACTAAAAAGTATACTAAGTTCAGATTGTAGCTGAGCGACATCCGTGCCTTCCGGCCAAATTTCCGTTGGAAATGCCGCTAAGTTAAGCTCTGGCGAATCAATATCAACATTAAATTCAGGGCGTTGATGTAGCCCACCAATTGCCTGCCCCGCTGTTTTAATCGTCATTTCGTAGCGACCATCACAACCGCGGATGCGTAACCCCATATCCCATTGACGCAATTGTCTTTTTTCTGTATCAAAATAGATATTGGTTAACTTAGTTGGCTCACTGTATTGGTGGGAAAGTGTAGAAATACACTGGCGAACAGCCTCGATTGCACACCCTTTTGCGGCTAATTTGAGTTCAACCTCTACGTGGCTCATACATATCCTTAATTGATTATTTCACTGCCATCATATTACCCCAATCAAGCCAAGCAGAGAAAAGAAACTATCTATAAATCAAAAATTCTACCTATTACATTTCTTTCAGAGAGTTATATTGTAAATGAGATAAAAAGAAGTGTAATTTAGACAGTTAGGATAGTTCTCATTATCCTTTAGAGCATGAATACATCGATGTTTAGAGTTTGCACCTACACACTTTACTTATTAGTATTCAATGAATATAAAATTCACTCACCACAAAAGACTGTAAATACCATGCGAAAAATTCCATTATTATTAATTTCACTCATGGGGCTAGGCCTTTCCTTAAATGCACACTCAGCAGAAAAACGTTATGTATCAGATGACCTATCAACTTACGTTCATAGTGGCCCTGGTACAAATTACCGCATTGTTGGCACACTTAATGCGGGAGAAACGGTTGAGCTGATCTCCACAGATAATAAATTTGCGCAAATCAAAGATCAAAAAGGCAGAACTGTTTGGCTACCTGTAGACCAATTAAGTAATACCCCAAGCATGAAAACGCGTATTCCTGAATTAGAGGCTGAAAATCAAAAACTACGTCAACAATTAGATAGCATTGACAATACATGGAATACCCGTACCGCAGAAATGCAACAAAAAGTGGCGGATAACGACAATATTGTTAACCAGCTAAAAGCTGAAAATGAAAAACTAAAAAATGAATTAATTAAATCAGGTAAAAAACTGGAAATAGCAGAGGTCAACTTGGATGATCGCCGCCGTGAGTTGATTTTACAATGGTTTATGTATGGTGGAGGCGTTGCTGGAGCGGGGTTAGTTTTTGGTTTGATTTTACCTCACATCATCCCTCGTCGTAAAAAACGTAATAATGGTTGGATGTAACAAAGGTCATTAATATGCAAGTTTATCTCGTTGGTGGCGCCGTGCGGGACCAACTCCTTGGTCTTCCTATTTCTGATAGGGATTTTGTGGTAGTTGGTACAACCCCAGAAGCTATGCTTGAGCAAGGTTTTCAACAAGTAGGGAAAGATTTCCCCGTTTTTTTGCATCCGAAAACTCATGAGGAATATGCGCTAGCCAGAACTGAGCGTAAAACCGGCGCTGGCTATACTGGCTTTAGTTGTTATAGCGCCCCGGATGTCACCATTGAAGATGACTTATTACGACGAGACCTAACCATTAATGCAATGGCACAAAGTGATTCTGGCGAAATTATTGACCCGTTTAACGGCATCAAAGACTTAGAAAACCGGTTATTACGTCATGTATCTAGTGCATTTTCAGAAGATCCGTTACGGGTATTGCGTGTAGCCCGTTTTGCTGCACGCTATTTCGAATATGGTTTCTCTATCGCACCTGAAACTTTAGCACTAATGCAATCTATGGCGGCAACGGGGGAATTAAGCCACCTAACCGCTGAACGTGTTTGGGCAGAAACAGAAAAAGCACTGAAATCAAGCTCACCCCAAGTTTATTTCGACGTATTGCGTCAATGCGGTGCACTTCGCGTCCTTTTTCCGGAAATTGATGGCTTATTTGGTGTTCCCGCCCCCGAAAAATGGCATCCAGAAATTGATACAGGGGTTCATACCTTGATGGTCATGAAGGTTATCGCAACCTTATCTGATGATATCGATATTCGCTTTGCTGCGCTCTGCCATGATGTAGGTAAAGCATTAACGCCCCCTTCCGTTTGGCCCAGTCATCCTAATCATGGGGAAAATGGAGTCGTACTCATTGAAAAACTTTGTGATAGATTGAGGGTGCCTAGTAGCGCCCGTGATCTGGCTCGCCTTGCAGCTCGCTACCATGATAAAATTCATATTATCAATAAGCTACCTGCAAATGATTTAATTGCGGTTATGGACGGATTAGATAGTTGGCGCAAACCTGAACGAATTACGCAATTAAGTTTAATCAGTGAAGCCGATGCAAGAGGCAGATTAGGCCTTGAGCAACAAGCCTATCCACAAGGGGAATTTCTCAGACAAGCATTTGCAATTGCGCGTGCTGTTGAGGTCAAACCGATTATTGAACAAGGGTTTACAGGGCCGGAAATTCGCCAAGAACTAACACGGCAGCGTATTCAAGCTGTGCAAGATTGGCTGAAACAACAGCAAATAATGGTAATAGCTTAGTAAGCCATGGTCATACTGGCGGTATAACACCGCCAGTCGCCGTTTAAGCGGTTTTAATTCCCCTTTCGATTACTACCCCCACTTGGCGTGCGCGAGCGACTGCGCCCGGCTTAGCCACCCTGATTCGTACCCATGGGCTTTTAAACTGAGTCAATAAGAGCTGAGCGACTTCTTCAGCCACTCGCTCGACTAAACCAAATTTATTTTCCTCTACATAGCTGATAATGGCTTGGCTGACTTGTGCATAATCCAAGCAGTACTCAACATTATCGCTCATAGACGCGCGTTGGTTGTCCCATCCCATTTCGATATCGAGCACTAATTTTTGTTCAATATCTTGTTCCCAGTCATATACACCTATCGTGGTGATGACTGATAATTGTTCAATAAATACGATATCCATCACGTCATTTTCTCATTTATGTACTGAATTGATACCACTTCGGCAAAAATATGCGTATTATCCAAGGCTGAAGTGAATATATGGCCTTAACCGTTTTTGGAGTTAGCTATGAGTGCAACCGCGCTTGGCATGATAATCTTCGCCTATCTATGTGGATCAGTTTCGAGTGCGATACTGATCTGCCGTTTGGCGAGACTACCCGACCCCCGTCAACACGGCTCTGGTAACCCCGGTGCAACTAACGTATTACGTGTCGGTGGCAAAGCTGCCGCTGCTGCTGTTCTTATTTGCGATGTATTAAAAGGTATGGTCCCAGTTTGGCTTGCTTATTATTTAAATGTGCAACCATTCTATCTTGGGTTTGTCGCAATTGCAGCTTGCCTTGGGCATATTTATCCTGTTTTCTTCCATTTTAAAGGCGGGAAAGGCGTTGCTACCGCTTTTGGCTCAATCGCTGCTATTGGTTGGGACTTATCTGGGTTAGTCGCTGGTACATGGTTACTCACTGTACTGCTAAGCGGCTATTCCTCATTAGGGGCAATTGTGAGTGCGCTACTGGCACCATTTTACGTATGGTGGTTTAAGCCTGAATTTACTTTCCCTGTCGCAATGTTATCTTGCTTAGTCCTTGTGCGCCATCATGGCAACATACAACGTCTTTGGCGCGGTCAAGAAAGCCGGATTTGGCAAAAACTAAAAAATAAAAAGCAAAAAACCAATAAAGAAATTGCCCAAGAAGCCAAAGAACAAGAACTCGACGATTAATCCCTCCTCTTTTCTATCATGATAAAAACGAGCTGAAAATTCAGCTCTTTTTTTATCGTTTCATTTTCATCACAGACTGCCTAAAACACCGAATAATAACAGCAGGGTTATATCTCACCTTAAAACTGTACTGGCAGCAATTTGTGCTGCGTTACATTTTTGCCATAACTAGCGCACACTTTTAATAAAAAGTTAATTTATTGCAAATTTATTACTAAGGAATATTTAAAAAGTGTCGACTATATAAAAGCAAAATTAAACAATAATAATGGTATTTATATGAGCAGAACCCCTTATATCACTCAAAATGAACATATGTTAGACGAAAACATCACGTTAATGACTACTAGCGATTTACAAGGCAACATTGTTAGTGCTAATGATTTTTTTGTGCAAGTCAGTGGCTATGAATTAGATGAATTATTAACACGTCCTCACAATATTATTCGTCATCCCGATATGCCTAAAGAAGCTTTTGCTGATATGTGGGCCACATTAAAAAAAGGAGAACCTTGGACCGGCATTGTCAAAAACCGACGTAAAAATGGCGATCACTACTGGGTTAGAGCCAATATCGTCCCGATTAAACGTCAAGGCAAAATTACAGGTTATATGTCGATCCGAACACGCGCGACTCGCCAAGAAATTGCGACTGTTGAACCGCTCTATGCCGCAATGAATCGAAATAAATGTCAGCGTAAAATAGTTAAGGGGCTTGTGCTTTCCAAAAAAATGCCGTTTCACTTCTCCACTTTTTCTACACGTTGGCGCATTCGATTAACCATGAGTTTACTATTGATATTTTGGCTAGCCATGGCGAGCTTAGCTGGGTTACAAGCGCTGCCATTTACCATCGCCAGTGCTTGTACACTTATTACGCTAATTATTGGCAATATTGCCTTTGAAAGAATGCTCGCTAAACCACTGGAAAACATTGCGACACAGGCTTTAAGTATTGCTCGAGGCGAACGCCATAGCATTCACCATATGCAACGTACCGATGAAATAGGGCTGGTTTTACGCTCAATCGGCCAATTGGGGCTAATATGTCGCTGGTTAATCAAAGATGTCTCTGCACAAGTGGATAGTGTACGAAAAGGCAGTGAATCTTTAGTTTCCGATTGCCATGAGCTAGATACCCATACCCAGCAAACAGTCGGTTATATGCAACAAACTGTTGCTACTATGAACCAAATGGCAGTTTCCGTAAAAATGAATGCAGACAACACGGTTCAAGTTGATCAGCTTTCTAATGCAACCAGCGAAACCGCAGTTAGCGGTGGCGCGATGATGGAAGCTGTTGTTGATACCATGGATGAAATTGTCCGCAGTACAAGTAAAATTAATTCAATCACCGATGTCATCAAAGATATCGCTTTTCAAACCAACATATTAGCACTAAATGCCGCTGTAGAAGCCGCTCGTGCAGGTGAGCAAGGCAAAGGCTTTGCTGTGGTTGCTAATGAAGTACGTAGCCTAGCAAGCCGCAGTGCTAGCGCAGTGAATGATATTCGTGAACTCATTAACGATTGCGAAAAGAAAGTTAACTCAGGGAAAGAACAAGTGCACACCGCTGGTGACACGATGAAAGATATCGTCGACCAGATACAAAATGTCACTCAATTAATTACGCATATTAGCCAAGCCACTTCTGAACAAGCCGCTGGCATTGCTGACATTACACAAGCCGTTAGTGAACTAGAAACCATTACGCAGCAAAGCACATTGTTAGTTGAACAAAGCACAGAAACGTCGAACATGGTCAAAGGGCGTTCAATTCGATTAGAAGAAGCGGTTACTGTCTTACATTGATATTTGAGGGATAACAAATGGGCTGCACAGCAGCCCTAATATTATTTTTCTAGCGGAGGTAGTTCAGCAAGTGGCCAACGTGGGCGCACTGTAATACCTAACCCTGTGCTTGCCCCCCCTTTCAAGCGGATAAGACCGGCTAGTGCAATCATCGCGCCGTTATCGGTGCAAAACTCAGGACGTGCATAAAACACTTCGCCCCCACGCTGCTTCAAGACCTCGTCCATTTTTGCTCTTAACGCTCGGTTGGCACTCACCCCACCGGCCATCACTAAACGTTTGAACCCCGTTTGCTCCAGCGCGCGTTTGCATTTGATTGCGAGAGTGTCGACTACCGCATCTTCAAAAGCCCTAGCAATATCAGCTCGGGTTTGGTCGTCATCCGCATTTTCACGGATCGTATTTGCTGCAAAGGTCTTTAAACCTGAAAAGCTGAAATCAAGCCCAGGCCTATCCGTCATTGGTCTTGGAAACACAAAACGCCCTGCGGTGCCTTGTTGTGCCATACGAGATAAAACGGGGCCACCAGGATAGTCTAAACCTAGTAATTTAGCTGTTTTATCAAACGCTTCACCTGCTGCATCATCAATAGATTCACCAAGAAGCGCATATTCACCGACCCCTGTCACGCTTATTAATTGGGTATGCCCACCAGAAACAAGGAGTGCTACAAAGGGAAATTCTGGGCTTTTTTCTTCTAGCATTGGCGCTAGCAAATGGCCTTCCATATGATGAACGGCTACCGCAGGCACATTCCATGCAAAAGCCAATGACCGGCCAACCGTTGCCCCCACCATTAAAGCACCAACCAGCCCTGGTCCAGCAGTATAAGCTACCGCATCGATATCTTCACGAGTCAGGTTAGCTTCTTTCAGCGCGGCCTGAATCAGAGGGACTGTTTTACGGATATGATCGCGGGAAGCCAATTCCGGTACTACGCCACCATAATCGGCATGCACTTTAATTTGGCTGTATAATTGATTAGCCATTAGGCCAAGCTCATCATCATAGATTGCGATACCAGTTTCATCGCAAGAGGTTTCGATACCTAAAACACGCATTGCACTACCCTTGTTTATTGCATGACCGCAAGTCTATCACTATTTTCGCTCAATCGCGTAATTAATGTTGTCAAAAGGCTGACTTTCATTGCTGTATAGTCTATAATCAGCCCCCTGTAATAAAAATTTCGTGTGGCTAATTCTCATTATTATCTGGTTTTGTTTACTTTTTCATCGAACAAGCAACAAATCAGGTGATCTTGTGTGATTCAATTTTATACGGCACTTTACAAACCCGTACTCATTGAAGTAAAATTCCGCACCATTTTAAATGAAGGCTGGTGAATCAATACCAGCAACAAACCGATTTCTATTGAGGTGAGAGGCACATGCCGGTAATTAAAGTACGTGAAAACGAGCCATTCGACGTTGCACTACGTCGTTTCAAACGTTCCTGTGAAAAAGCAGGGGTTTTAGCTGAAGTTCGTCGTCGTGAATTCTATGAAAAACCAACGACTGAACGTAAACGCGCTAAAGCATCTGCTGTAAAGCGTCACGCTAAGAAACTGGCTCGCGAAAACGCACGCCGTACTCGTCTGTACTAGTTGATTGCGGTGAAAACCGCATTCATAAGTAGACGATAGCTAATACAAAACTTTAGTTTCTCTCGTAGTCACTCAGTTTTCGTAGTAGTAAATAGCTAAGCAGTTAAAGGCCGTGCTTTCCTCAAGGAAGCGCGGCTTATTATCGTTCATCAACAGGCGAAAAAGAGGCTTATGGCTGGACGAATTCCGCGTTCATTTATCAATGACTTGTTAGCAAGAACAGACATCATTGATTTAGTCGATGCAAAAGTCCCGTTAAAAAAACAGGGTAAAAATCATCACGCTTGTTGTCCGTTCCATAATGAGAAAACCCCTTCTTTTACTGTTAACAGTGAAAGGCAGTTTTATTATTGTTTTGGTTGTGGAGCCCACGGCAACGCTATCGATTTTTTAATGAATTATGACAAACTTGATTTTGTCGAAGCAATTGAAGAACTATCAGCACTGCATGGTCTTGATGTACCTTATGAAAAAGGGACTGGAGCAAGCCAAATAGAACTACATCAACGGCAAAACCTGTATCAGTTGATGGAGAAAATTAATCAATTTTACTGCGCTGCCTTAAATCATCCCTCGGCTAGTAAAGCCATAGATTATTTAAGCCAACGTGGTTTAAGTGCCGAAATTATTGAGCATTTTTCAATTGGTTTCGCCCCTGCGGGGTGGGATAATTTACTCAAGAAATTCGCAGTAAACCCAGAAAGTCGCAAACAGCTTGATGATGCAGGCATGTTAGTGACCAATGATAACGGCCGAATCTATGACCGCTTTAGAGAGCGGGTCATGTTCCCAATTAGGGATAGGCGCGGTCGAGTGATTGCATTTGGTGGGCGGGTTTTAGGGGATGCATTACCTAAATACTTAAACTCCCCCGAAACAGATATTTTCCATAAAGGCCGTCAGTTATTTGGCCTATATGAAGCGACACAAAATAATAATGAATTAGCTAAGTTGTTGGTTGTTGAAGGTTATATGGATGTTGTTGCCCTTGCCCAGTATGATATCCGCTACGCGGTTGCCTCATTGGGAACATCGACAACATCAGAACATATTCAGCTACTTTATCGTTCTACAGATACTGTTATCTGCTGTTATGATGGAGACCGAGCTGGCCGAGAAGCTGCATGGCGGGCGCTGGAAACAGCTCTTCCTTATCTAACTGACGGCCGCCAACTTCGTTTTATGTTTTTACCCGATGGTGAAGACCCCGATTCATTAGTACGCAAAGAAGGTAAAGAGTCTTTTGAGCAACGCATGAAAGATGCTCAAACACTTTCTGCATTTTTATTTGATTCACTTGTGCCACAAGTTGACCTGAAAACTCAAGAAGGGAAAGCAAAATTTAGTAAACTTGCTATCCCATTGATTAAACAGATACCAGGCGAAACTCTGCGCCTTTATATGGCTCAAGAGCTAGGAAATTTTATTGGTATACCGGATATTTCTCAGGTTCTTGCTATGATTGATAGAGAGAGCAAAGAACCAGTTAACTATCAGGCACCAAAATTAAAACCAACCACAATGCGAATATTAATCGCGCTGTTGGTACAAAATCCGAACTTTTCGGAACTCGTTCCCTCATTGGAGGGAATTGCCCATATTCAAATGCCGGGGCTTTCTCTATTTCAGGAATTGGTTGATGTATGCCGTTCCACCCCCGGGATGACTACTGGGCAGTTGCTAGAGCGTTATCGTGATAATAAATTTTCGAAACAGCTTGAAAAACTAGCAACATGGAACGATATAGAAATAGAGGAGATAGCGGAAAATACCTTTATAGATGCCTTAAATCATCTATTTAATAGCGCACTTGACGAACGTTTCGACTATTTAATAGCAAAAGAACGAACTGAAGGGCTGACCCCAGAAGAGCGCGAAGAAGTCCGCTTAATCACTCTCTCAAGAGTGAAAACATAATATAACCAAGACAGAATTAATATTTAAAACGGCTTAAGTGCCGATAAACACAAGGCAGATGCCTGTAAAACGCTACGAAAAATAAAGGGCGTAGCGAAATAATAAATGTTCCCTTTGTATGTTCTTGTTGGCCGAATGTTTCGCCGACCGACACCAATCTAAATACTCAGAAGTGTGGATACCGTCTTATGGAGCAAAACCCGCAGTCGCAGCTTAAGCTACTCGTAACCAAGGGTAAAGAGCAAGGTTACTTAACCTATGCCGAGGTCAACGACCATCTGCCGGAAGATATCGTCGATTCAGATCAAATCGAAGATATCATTCAGATGATTAATGACATGGGCATCCAGGTCATGGAAGAAGCACCTGATGCCGATGATTTAATTTTGGCTGAGAATACTTCCGATACTGATGAAGATGCAGCAGAAGCCGCTGCACAAGTGCTGTCCAGTGTTGAAAGTGAAATTGGCCGTACAACTGACCCAGTGCGCATGTATATGCGTGAAATGGGGACTGTCGAGCTTCTCACCAGAGAAGGCGAAATCGACATCGCAAAACGTATTGAAGATGGGATTAATCAGGTTCAGTGCTCTGTGGCTGAATATCCTGAAGCTATCACTTATCTTCTTGAGCAATACGACCGCGTTGAAGCAGGTGAAAGTCGTTTATCTGACTTAATCACTGGCTTTGTTGACCCTAATGCGGAAGAAGACCTCGCACCAACAGCAACACATGTTGGTTCTGAATTGCCACAAGAAGAATTAGATAAAGACGAAGAAGACGAAGAAGAGGAAGAGGAAGAAGAAGAGGACGATAACAGCATCGACCCTGAATTAGCTCGCCAAAAATTCTCTGACCTTCGTGAGCAATACGAAAAAACGCGTCAACATATTAAGCAATATGGTCGTAGTGATGCGAAAACAGCGGCAGCCATTGAACAGCTTTCAGAGGTGTTCAAAGAATTCCGCTTAGTACCAAAACAATTTGACTACTTAGTCAATAACATGCGTGAAATGATGGATAGAGTTCGTACTCAAGAACGTACCATCATGAAACTGTGTGTTGAACAATGCAAAATGCCAAAGAAAAACTTCATCACTTTATTCAGCGGCAATGAAACAAGTGAGACTTGGTTAACCGCTGCAAAAGCGATGAACAAACCTTGGTCTGAAAAACTGATTGAAGTTGAAGAAGAAATTCTGCGTTGTTTACAAAGATTGCGTCATATTGAAGAAGAAACAGGCCTGACGATTGAACAGGTGAAAGATATCAACCGTCGTATGTCTATCGGTGAGGCAAAAGCGCGCCGTGCGAAAAAAGAGATGGTTGAAGCGAACTTGCGTTTGGTTATTTCTATCGCGAAGAAATATACCAACCGTGGCTTGCAGTTCCTTGACCTCATTCAAGAAGGTAACATCGGTCTGATGAAAGCCGTTGATAAGTTTGAATATCGCCGTGGTTATAAGTTCTCAACTTATGCAACTTGGTGGATACGTCAGGCTATCACGCGTTCAATCGCTGACCAAGCACGTACTATCCGTATCCCGGTTCATATGATTGAAACTATCAATAAACTGAACCGTATCTCTCGTCAAATGCTGCAAGAAATGGGCCGTGAGCCATCGCCAGAAGAACTGGCAGAACGCATGCTAATGCCGGAAGATAAAATTCGTAAAGTCCTGAAGATTGCTAAAGAGCCAATCTCAATGGAAACGCCTATCGGTGATGATGAAGATTCACATTTAGGTGATTTTATTGAAGATACCACTTTAGAACTGCCTTTAGACTCTGCGACATCGGAAAGCTTACGCTCTGCAACTCATGAAGTATTAGCAGGTTTAACTGCTCGTGAAGCGAAAGTTCTACGTATGCGTTTTGGTATCGATATGAATACCGATCACACCCTTGAGGAAGTCGGTAAACAGTTTGACGTTACCCGTGAGCGTATTCGTCAGATTGAAGCAAAAGCATTACGTAAATTACGTCATCCAAGCCGCTCAGAAGTGCTACGCAGCTTCCTTGATGAATAATTGATTATTTAACACCTGCTTCGGCAGGTGTTTTTTTATGCATACTAATTCACCATAAAACTATTTAGCCCACCTCACTTTTACCATTAGGCATAATGTTGCCAGAATAGCCATTGCTCCGCCTAACATCGCCAAATTAAAACCGGACACAAAGGCTGATCGAGTAATTTGCTCAATAAACAAAGATGGAACGCGAGAGGAAGTTTGAATCAACTGTTCGATTTCCTGTACCGATAGGATACCAACTAGCCTGTCATCATGGCGTAATTTACCAATGGCATGCTGGGTCATTAATGTCCCTAACAAAGCAATTCCTAACGTCATACCAGTTTGCCGCAATGCATTCATAACCGCGGATGCAATTCCCGAATAGGCTTTTTCAACACTAGCCATCACTAATGCACCAATTGCAGGCGTCGACATTCCCATCCCTGCACCTAATATAAATAATATCACCGCAATCGGAGGATAGGCTGTTTCAGAATTAACACGCGTGAATAATAAGGAAGCGAAAGCAATAAAAATAAAGCCTAGGATCATCAGATTTCTGACGCTCATATAGCGCGAGAGTTTACTAAATGAGAATGAAAAAATAGCCATAGCAATAAACTCTGGCGCCATTCTTATCCCCGCATCAAACGCTCCCCACCCCTGTCCTTTTTGTAAAAATAGGGCGATAAAAAATACATTGCTATAAGTCGCAAAACCGAGCGCAAAAGACGCCATATTATATTGAAAGAAAAAAGGGTTCTGTTTGAATAGAAAAATCGGCAATAATGGCCTCTCTATGCGACGTTCAACATAGATAAACCCGATACTCGCTATTACTGAGATAATTAATCCGCTAAGTGTTATATAATTTCCCCAGCCTTGCTCACCAGCTTCTAT
Source organism: Providencia sp. 2024EL-00732 (assembly GCF_044006275.1). Taxonomy (NCBI): domain Bacteria; kingdom Pseudomonadati; phylum Pseudomonadota; class Gammaproteobacteria; order Enterobacterales; family Morganellaceae; genus Providencia; species Providencia sp. 2024EL-00732. Next base: position 24,484 of record NZ_JBIPDG010000012.1, read on the forward strand.
CAAAGCAAAAGTTAATCCACCTAAAGCCACAATGCTCAAACTTTGCCCTATTGGGTCTAATGCAGCTTTGTCAGGGTCAGCACTTTCTTGAATACCTAACCAGCCTAATAATAATGTCAGCAACCCGATTGGAATATTGATCCAAAAGATCGTTGTCCAATTGAAGCTATCAACTAAAAAACCACCTAAAATTGGGCCAATGATCAGAGACAGTGCACTCACTGCTGACCAAATGCCAATAATTCTTATCCGTTCAATATCATTGGTAAATGCTTGGGAAATTATAGAAAGAGCCCCGGGAATTAACGCAGCGGCTGCTATCCCTTGTATTGCCCTACCTGTAATCAATATTTCAGGGGATGTTGACAATGCACAGATAGCCGAGCCTAAAGTAAAAATGACAATGCCTATTAACCATACTTTCTTTCGCCCATAACGATCACTTATTGGCCCTACAGAAAGAAGTAATGCCGATAAACATAGTGCATAAGCATCAATAACCCATTGTAGCATCGACATACTCACGTTTAATTCACGCCCAATAGCTGGTAATGCAACATTCACGATACTGATATCTAGCGTTGCCATAAAGGTGCCTAAACAAACTGCTAAGATCAAAAAAAGCCGTCTCATTTTATTTTCCTCGTCCCGATCATGGCAACATGATAACGCCTGACCGACCGACGGTCAATCAAAGTGAGAACAAATATCATTTGAATGTTTTTATCTTTTTTACTTATAAAAAAACGACCTTAAGGTCGTTTGATGTGAACATGAGTTTTAATCTTTATGCTACTGGTGTTTCATGAAGATAAACCCAATAGCATTTCTCTGCTTCAACTCTAATACATGCAGTTGAAATTCTTAATGTTTCAACCCCATCATTAAGCTGTTTTTCTTGATATTGCACCCAGCAATACTGGTTATCTTCGTGTAACGGAAGCATATTAAGGCACCTTGTACTAAATGAAGTTTTGTTGCCTATATTACTGCTAAATAATGTGTTCACTTTATCAAGCCCAATACTTTGTCCTTGAATTGTGACCATTTTAAAGTTGTCATCAAAACTGGCTAATAGAGGGGCTAAACTTTTATCGTCATCACGGCCAGTAAATACATTTTCAATTAAAGTATGCAGGTCAACCACGCTTTGCAGCGCTTTTTTCATTGTTTCGCTCATTTATTTTTCCTTTATGACTGAAATTAACGAGAATAGCCCAAGTATTGAAGCAATTAAAAATGTATATTGGTAACGTAGTAAATCACTAGAAAAAGTAGTTAAACTAAATATAGAAATTAATACCACCGCCCCAACACTAAACGCCACTTGGCGATTAATATTCCATAACACACTGCCTTGTAGTAAATCTTTATCTTTAAAGTCCATCAATGAGCTAATTTGTGCGGTATTCGTGCATAAACCTCCACCTGTTCCCATTAATAGATAAGCAATAACAAGTAAGCTTAATTGATCTAAATTCGATACCCAGTAGAGAAAAAATATTCCCAAACTGTGTAGTAAAATTCCAATAACAAATAACTGCTTTTTCCCGATACGCTGATACAGTTTCCCGCCACTAGTCATTGAAACTAAAGCGCCTACAGCATACAGCACCATAAATAGCCCTGTCTGCCCCGCACTAAACCCAAGGTTCACTTGTAAGTTAAATATATTCAGTAAATTTACGCCTGTAAAAACCCCCGGTACTGCATAATAAACAATAAAAGCAGTACGTAGGTTCGCATTCTTTAATAACTGAAAATTTAGAATAGGTTCACGGCATTTCTTTGCGTATTGTAGATAAAAAATAAATACTAATACTGAAACCGTAAAGCTCAATATGGCTAATGAAATACTGTGATAATCGTTGTAGAACGAAAATGACAATAATAAACATAATAAACTGATACTCACCATTAATAGACCTAAAATATCAGGTTTTTCTCTGGTTTTCTTACTCTCATTTTTTACCCATATCCAAGCAAGAAATGCAGTTAATAATGAAAAAGGAAGATTCGAATAAAAAATCCAATTCCACGATAAAGAATCAATAATTAAGCCACCTATTGCAGGTGAAAATGCAGGTGCTATTAACGCAACCGTCATTATCAAGGTAGAGATCCGTTGGCGATCATTATTTAGAAATAATGCAAAAACTAATGCCTGACCGACCGGTATTAATAATCCCCCTGCCATTCCTTGCGTAAAACGCCAAAAAATTAATTGATAAATTGATCCACTCGCCCCACTTAACCACACAGCTAAAGAAAAAAGCAGCATTGAATAACACAATAATTTTCGGTGACCTAGCCTACCCGCAAGCCACAAACTCATTGGCATCACCAAAACGAGTCCTAAAATATAAGCATTTGCTACCCAAGCCACCTGAGATTGGCTGGCTGAAAATGAAAATGCGATATCAGGTAAGGCAATAGCCGACATAAAAATGTTAATACAATCAATAAAGAAACCAAGTAAAAAGACTGTCGCTATTTTGTATCGATAAGTCATACACTTCCTCCGGTGGCAAAGAATAGAGTTAGGGTCTTTCTTTGTCGATACAAAGGAAGTAAAATCATTGTTTAATAAAAACAAACAATCGACTCTATTATGCAAAAAAATTTCAAGCAGATTATTAGCTTTCTACAAGTGGTTGATTCCGGTTCATTCACTAAAGCCGCAGATATTTTAGGGCTAAGCCGTTCTATGGTTAGTGTCGATATCAAGCAATTAGAAGCTCAGCTTAATGTCAGCTTGTTAACACGAAATACACGAAATATTGCATTAACAGAGGTGGGAAAACATTTTTATGACGACTTTAAACGTATTCAAAGCCAAATAGATGAAGCTTTCGAAAGAAGCCAAAATTTAGGCACTAATATTGCGGGTCTACTGCGTTTTTCATCAACGAGTGAATTTGGCCAACGTTTTATTTTACCGCTACTCCCTGAGTTTTGCCGTCTTTATCCTAAACTAAGGTTACAATATTCATTTAACTCATCCTTAGACGACCTCATCACAGAAAAACTCGATTTATCCATTCGATTAGGTAATTTAAAAAACTCATCCCTTAAAATGAAAAAATTAGGTGAATATGAGATTTTCTTAGTCGCCACCTCTGAATTTCTAAAAAAATACCCGATCAAACAACTTACGGATTTAGCCAATGTTCCATGGATTAACCATGCATTATTAAACTGGCAAGATCCTCAATATTTTTTACAGAATTCAAAAAATGAAAAATATTACTTACCTTTAATTAAAAATCAGTATGAGTCTAATTCTGCAGCTGTTATTCACCATATGGTGTTAGCTTCTTTAGGTATCGCAATATGCCCTGCTTGGATGGTTGATGATGACTTACAGCATGGTCGTTTAGTCCATGTATTACCCGAATACCGCTTACCGAAACAAAATATTCAATTACTTTATCCAAATACTTTTGTTTTACCTGCTAAGACACGGGCATTTATCGATTTTTTAGCCGATAAATTAGCCGTAAATAAATAAAAGTATAAAGATCGATTCGATATTTCGAAAATATAGTTTCTAATCTACCACAGTATCAAAACTCATTTTTCTGGTTGGTAATAGCTATTATGCCCTCCATGGCATAATAGTTTGCTTTATTTCTTAGATGCTAAATAATCTTGCAGAGTGCCTTCCGGTTTTTTCTTACAAAACTCAACAATTTGAGGGACTTCAGCAACACTTTGCTCTGTTAACGCAACATAATCTCCACCTTTAAATTGCGTTTCTTGGTTTGTTACCCATAACGCAACAGGTGCCCAGCTTTGAGGGTCTAAATTAATAAATTGCTGACAAGTCATATTTTCAGGTGTAACTGTATTGTTGTCTGCTGCCATTGAGTTAAATGAAATTGTAGACACTGCAAATAATACGCTAGATATAATAACCTTTCTCATTTTGAACTCCTTTAAAAAATTTAAAACACAGAATTATGTGGCAAGGTATTATTAGCATATTATTTATGAAAATTACATATTCTAATTTTGATAGTTAAAATAATACAGGATTAAAAATTCAAACAATAAATAATAAAAACAAATAATCACGAAGGCAAATCTTAATTAGAGCATCTGTATAAGATTTATTTTTTATAAAAAAGCCACTTATAAAAAGTGGCTATAATATTGCATTATGCTGTTTTTACTTCCATTTCCGCGGGGTCTTTAATAGGTTCGTTTATAAAGAAGAAATAAACCAATGAAGCAAGAAATGCGACAGTTGCACAAACCACAAGCGCTAAAGTGAATGAATGGGTTTGGTCAATAATAATAGCACTTTATAAAACAATGAATTAGCCTGATATAATAAGGCTTAGAGGTATGTCACTTGATTTTATAATGATAAAAAATGACCAACGTAATAAGTGGTACTTTTTACGGTAGAAAAGGATGGTTTAAACTGTTTGAGAGGATTTTGGAGTTGAGTGCCTAAGTCACGTTACGCTTAAGCACCCTTATATTAAATAAAACAACAAACTGAAGAAAAATAGGCAGATAGACATAACCACCAAAAATAAAGGCTAAGAAACAAAAGTACCATTCGCTATTTTTTGTATATTCGCATATATTTTGGCTTCTCTATCGTCTTTTCGTTGCTGAACCAACGGTTTCAGTTGTGCAATAAATTCATGAGTTGATGGCGGCAATTGACTATCATTAACAGGAATTTCTTGCCCTGTCGTACGGTGGTAAATTTTGACCCCATAGGTTGGATGGTGAGCAAAAACAGCCATATCTTGCAAATGTTTTTCAACACCAAGCACATGGTCGCCATCAAAACGCAATTGTACGGCTTTATTCCACTTATTCCCAAAGTAAATCATTCTTGATAAAAAATAACTGCCAAACGGCTCTCTCACACCACTTTCAGAATGCATAAACCACGCTCGAGAATCGTGGATATAGTTATCATATAAATCAATCAGAGAATCCACTTTAGGATCGGGTCGACCTATGAAAAACTGTTCAAATTTATAACGCCCAGTATCTTTGAATTTTAAATATTCGTATGCCTCATTCTGATATGTATAAATATAAGCACTACGCGCAAGAAGAGGATCGACTTTTTGTAAAAGATATTTCGCTTGTAAACTGGTTGCTGCATCAAAACTGTATTCAGGTAACGTTTCGCAATGTGTGGTCGGAAAGGGTTCGGTGATACCTTCTTTAGCGAAGAAACCCGCATTAGACGATTGCAAGTGACGAATTTCAATGATGCATTCGTCTCTCGTTTTTCTATTTTCAGGCGTAAATAAAGGGGCTGGCCGAGGTCTACGCTCATAGTCTGCTGCAAATTCCAATGCGGCTTCCCAAAGCTGTCCTCGTGCATTATCGGCATCAAACAACGGAGAGCCGATGAAATTTCCACTTGGGAACCAATCTTTATCATTTCTATGCTTAGCAATTTCATCATTGCGTATTTTTTCAATACGTTGAGCTTCTCTTGATACAAGAGTCCATTGCTCTGCCAATGCATCTTGTGCTTGTTGACTATACCCAGTTTCATTAGGTTGAGCTTGAATTTTCGGGTGTTGAGGCGCCTGCTGAAAAAAAGGTTGTGACACTATGTTCATCGGGGATGAGATAGAGGATGCAAAGCGCATAATCCGCCACCCCGTTATCCAACTGAGTTGATCTTCCATGATTTGCTCTAAGCACACCGTTTCAAAGCGAAATGGAGAATAGATAGGACAGTCTGATAAATCAGACTCTTGTTGAGTATCAATCAACGTGGTGGATAGCCAATGGTTAAACGTCGAAATCAATTTTAAGGAAAAATCGAATTCTTTTACTGTAGCATCATTCATTTTCCGGAATGAATACCACTGCTGATAATCGGCATGTATCTGGCTAAAAACATCAGGATGGACCGCTAATGGGGCACCGGCTTCAATTGCTGCAGCGTACATATCGTGTAGCGCGATTTGAGACAATACCTCTCCCTCATTATCTCGGGATTTGCCTTGGTCGCCCATCGGATACCCCCCCCCCGACATCCGAATGCATGCCGGGGTAAACCACTTCCACGGTGTTAGGTAAATAATTCCCGACCTCAGTACGGATTGAATCGAGTGAAAATGCCTGTCGCTGCTCATGTGCCGCGACAAAGTGACAACATTTTTTAATCAACCCTGATTGCGGTAAGGGTTGCGTTTGCCCCGCCCAACCGTTATGCCCTGTAAATCCCGGCACGACGTTGGCTATCCCCACCGCAGGAACGGTATCAAAAATGCCTAAAAACTCGACCGAGACCTTGACACCCAATAGCGTTCCAGCGGGAAACCCTAACAGATTGGACGATAACAGTTCATCTAACCAACTCACAAACGCCCGAGCTTCCGCTGCACCACGAGAAAAACCATAGACAAACAATTTAATGGCGACAATTTTACATTGAGAGTCGGGCACTTTTTTCTTAATCGGCTCTAGCAGTTTCTCTATAGCATGTAAGCGTGCGGTCTGTTGATTATTATTTGGCGAAACCGCATCTAAATATGCCTGGTTGACTCGATTGTAATTATGCCCAGGAATTGTCCTTTCAATAATAGCAGCTTGTTTAGAAATCAATGAGGCTTTATTGCTTGGTGATGTGGAGTCCATCGTCTGAATTGCTTTTTTCATGACGCCATTACCGATGAAGTTTTTTGTTACTGCATGATGTAATGTATTACACAGTTGGACTAATCCCCAGTTAATGCGGTCTTCACCTCCAACCGCAAACTGCAACCCCGAAGAATAATAATCATACGTCCCAATTTGAGGGAATGGCGTACCGACGCCCGGAATGTAATAAGCATAAAACCCACTCTCATTGGCCTGACGGTTTTCGGGGGCACTGGCATGATACAGTTTAGCCACATTGGATGGATGCGGTGGTGTACTGCCTGTGTCATTCGGCTCATTGTTATTGGTGCCATCAAAAAACAAGCTGATATGTAAACTTTTACAACACGAATTTTTTAATTTCCGATAACAGTCACTCCGATGTCGAGATTCTTCTTGTCTTATTTTTTCAATATTCTTAGTTAACTGCTCTTTTGTCAGTTTTAACCGTCCATCAAGCGGAAATTCAGGGGGAACCCAACAAGGGTCACCTTGAGTTGAGATTTGGTCTTTTTTAGGGGCGATAATCATTGAGGACATTGTGCGGGCTCCGGTTGGTCAAAAGGATCTTTAATTGGGTGGTCTGGATGCTCAATGCCATGGCACGTCGCGGTGACTTTCACTTGTTGGCACGGTAAGAAGTGGACTTGCAACCCACAGGAATCCGTATATTCCGGGATAGTCACGGTAGTCTGATATTGTCGGTAATTGGCTTCCTTTTTTTTCATGAACTCCCTAAATTCATCAGTTCCTAAAGGGGGCATATTTTTAGGAAACGGGTCAGGATTAACTTCCCACTTGATATTGACCTGCATATTGGGCTGCCATATTTCAGGTAGCATGATGCAGCACGTAAACCCCCCGGTTCGACCCCGATAGCCATTGACCGAAAACCAATTGATATTCGTGTCCGCGACATGGTTATACCCCAATAAATTCGCTCCCACATAGGCGATATTATCTTTCGGTTTATCGTCGGGCGAACACCCTAAAATGAAGAGTGGAAGAATGAAAAAAGCTAAAGTGCACACTCTCATGTACAGTTCCTGTTCATTGGAAATAAAAAATAGTATCGTACACTTAAGGTAAATTATCTATTATTGAATGGATTTAATTCAATTTTTTTCTCGTTTCTTATAAGCAAGATCCATTATGTTAAACGGGTGAGTCAGTTAGTTAAAATCGCCCGCTCCCCCCAATCAAAGCCATTCAAAACAATTTTAAGACACGAACACCCTTAAACTATGTTGAAAGTTTAGAACGGTTTTGCGAGCTTCTGAGTGCGTTTTTAACATCATGTAAACTGACAGGTAAAACGATGAGAAATCGCTAAAAGGCACAAACTTGTTTTGTGACTTTTGCCGATTTTACCAACCGAGTTAATGAGGCTGTTGGACTTGTTGCCGCCATAATGGCGGCGTTTCGAGATAGCTGCCTAGACGGGTCGGATGAATTCATCGTTTCAACCGTTTTTTTCATGTGACCATTACCGATGAAATTTTTTGTCACCGTATGATGTAATGTATTACACAGTTGAACTAAGCCCCAATTAATGCGGTCTTCACCTCCAACCGCAAACTGCAACCCCGAAGAATAATAATCATACGTCCCAATTTGAGGGAATGGCGTACCGACGCCCGGAATGTAATAAGCATAAAAACCACGCTCATTGGCCTGACGATTTTCGGGAGCACTGGCATGGTACAGTTTAGCCACATTAGAAGGATGCGACGGTGTACTGCTTGTGTCGTTCGGTTCATTGTTATTGGTGCCATCAAAAAACAAGCTGATATGTAAACTTTTACAGCACGAATTTTTTATTCTCGGTGACAGTGACTCCGATGTCGAGATTCTTCTTGTCTTATTTTTTCAATATTCTTAGTTAACTGCTCTTTTGTCAGTTTTAACCGCCCATCAAGCGGAAATTCAGGAGGAACCCAACAAGGGTCACCTTGAGTTGAGATTTGGTCTTTTTGAGGGGCGATAATCATTGAGGACATTGTGCGGGCTCCGGTTGGTCAAAAGGATCTTTAATTGGGTGGTCTGGATGCTCAATGCCATGACACGTCGCGGTGACTTTCACTTGTTGGCACGGTAAGAAGTGGACTTGCAACCCACAGGAATCCGTATATTCCGGGATAGTCACGGTGGTCTGATATTGTCGGTAATTTGCTTCCTGTTTTTTTATAAAATCTTTAAATGCAGGATCAGCAACTCCAGGCATATTTTTAGGAAACGGGTCAGGATTCACTTCCCACTTGATATTGACCTGCATATTGGGCTGCCATATTTCAGGTAGCATGATACAGCAAGTGAATCCCCCGGTTCGCCCCCGGTAACCATTGACCGAAAACCAATTGATATTCGTGTCCGCGACATGGTTATACCCCAATAAATTCGCTCCCACATAGGCGATATTATCTTTCGGTTTATCGTCGGGCGAACACCCTAAAATGAAGAGTGGAAGAATGAAAAAAGCTAAAGTGCACACTCTCATGTACAGTTCCTGTTCATTGGAAATAAAAAACAGTATCGTACACTTAAGGTAAATTATCTATTATTGAATGGATTTAATTCAATTTTTTTCTCGTTTCTTATAAGCAAGATCCATTATGTTAAACGGGTGAGTCAGTTAGTTAAAATCGCCCGCTCCCCCCAATCAAAGCCACTCAAAACAATTTTAAGACACGAACACCCTTAAACTATGCTGAAAGTTTAGAACGGTTTTGCGAGCTTCTGAGTGCGTTTTTAACATCATGTAAACTGACAGGTAAAACGATGAGAAATCGCTAAAAGGCACAAACTTGTTTTGTGACTTTTGCCGATTTTACCAACCGAATAAATGAGGGCGATAATATTTATAAAAAAAGCCACTTATAAAAAGTGGCTATAATATTACATTATGCTGTTTTTACCTCCATTTCCGCGGGGTCTTTAATAGGTTCGTTTACAAAGAAGAAATAAACTAATGAAGGAGCCCGATATAACAAGGCTTAGAGGTATGTCACTTGATTTTATAATCATAAAAAATGACCAAACTTTTTGTTAGCTATCCTTGCTAACAAAAAGTCAGATGTGATGATAAGTTATAATGTAACCCAGAAAACGCCTTCCGAGCGCAATTGAGTAAACTGCTTTTGAAAATCCGTTAAGTTCTGCTCTGGGTTTAACTTAGTAAATATCTCAGGGTGCATAAATTTTGCCATTGCTTCAATAGCAAATATATTCATCGGGTTATTGTAAAAGTTGTGGTAAATCGCCATCACCCGTTTTTCTTTTACCGATGTTAATGAGGAGATGCCTTGCCTATCGACTAATACCACCAATTGCTTTTGTGCATCAGATTTATTTGCACGGTATCCTAAGCTGACTGCAATTGAACGGCGGTTAAAATTATGCCAATCCGCCCCTGTTAAGAGATAAAAATCAGGGTTTAATGTAATAATATTCTCAATGGAACTTTCTGCCCCTTTAGCTGGAAAGCTATCAGCAACGAGGTTATTTCCCCCCGCTAACGACGCCAAAACGCCATAGCCTGAACGACCATATAGCTGACAGCAGTTATCTGCAAATAGCCCTGCATTCGCTTCAATTAACACGGAAGGAAACGGCTGAACCAACTGAGACTCTATCGCCTTTAATTTTTCTTGGTACAACGTTGCAAACTGCTCTGCTCTTTCTTGCGTACCTAACAATTGCCCTAATAATAAGATACTTTTCGGGGTGTTTTTCGCAATATCCATTCGAAAATCAATAAAAATAACCTTAATACCCGCGGCTTCTAATTGTGGTAAGAATTGGCTATCACGCATCGACCCATAATTAGCCTTATGCATAATCACGACTTCAGGCGCGAGTTCTATTAATTTCTCAATTTGGATGCCCGCTTCTCGTGTTTTTTTCAATGTTGGGATATTTTCGAGCTCAGGAACCGCCGCAAAATAAGCTTGTTTTAAGTCTGGCGCATATTGTGTTAATGAATCACTCCACCCCGAAATACGTGAAATGCCCTCCTTACCACCAGCAATATCAATTGGCAAAATATCGCGACCATCAACTAGAAATAATTTTTCAACCGGAAGATTTACCATCACCTCTCGGCCTTGTAGATCGGTGATCAGCGTTGGCGTTTTAGCCTGTACCCAAACGCTAAATAAGCACAATAACCCTGCCAGAAATAATTTCATAGGATATCTCTTTACCTTAAATCTGCATCATTCTATAAGCATAAAGCCACTCTAAAGTGGCTTTATGTCAATCATTTAAAATGTCACGCTATAATTAAGCGCAAAGGTTCTACCGCGACCTTTATAATCATAAAGGTTCGGAGCTCCGTATTTAGGGCTATACAATCCTTGAGCACGCTGCCCCCAAATTGTAGAGTAATTTTTGTCGAGTAAGTTCTCTACAGCAAAGCTGACCTTACCGACTGGCAACATATAACTTCCTAATAAATCAACGGTATTATAACCATCTAATTTTTTGCCTGCTGCATCCGTTAAGTTAAATGTCTGCTGGCTTTGTAAACGTAATGCCCAGTCATTTGGCTCCCAGCCAACGTAAGCGTTAACCTTAGATGGGCTAGCAAAATCAACACTCCATTTTTCCCAACTACCATTAACTTTCGATTCTGATTTTTGTAGATTGAAGTTGCTTCCTACACTCCAGTCTGAATCATCAAAGAAGTAATCAACGGCACCTTCTACCCCATAAATACGACGTTTATCGGTCTTCATATAGATGGTCATATCATCTTTATTGATACCATAGCTTCTATCAGATAGGGAATAATAGGTGGCTATTTGCGTGCGTAAGTTTTCACCGGTATAGCGCCAACCTAACTCAAAGGAGTTAACCTTGATACCTTTAACTTTGGTATCATTAATATTCACACTATTCTTTAAATTCCAATGGCCATTTGCATCTGGAGTAGATGAATAGGTACCTGTACCATAATATTTAGCAATATCAGGAATTTCAAAACCTTGTGAGAAGTTAAACCATGTTTGTTGCTCTTCCGTTAGGTTAACTAAAACCCCCGCATTAAACAGTAAGTTGTTATAATCCGTTTTCCCGCCCGGAACTGTATCTGCGGATTTACCGTTACCATTCGCAATAGCTTCTTGCTGTGAATAACCAATAAAATCATCCACTTTATTTTCAGTATATTGGTAACGCACGCCACCGCTTAATGTAAACATTGGCGAAATGTCATAGCTGCTTTGTAAAAATGTCGCCATGTTCGTGGTGGTATAACTCGGATATCGGCCAATTTGGAAAGCTTTGGTTAAATCCATTCCCCCCGATTCTTTGGCTTTGTCTAAATCAAAGAACATTTGATTGGCACGGAATTGCTCATGTTCTGCATCCACACCATAAGTTAACGTTAGCTCATCCATTGGTTGGCTATTAAATGTCAGCTTAGTTCCATAGAAATTGGTTTGCTGGTCGGATGAACTAATGCTTGTCACCTCTTTCCCTTTGAGGGTTGGGAATGGATAAAACTTTTGTGATTCATCACGATAATAAACTTGCGCTACAAAATCTTGCCCGAATACATCTGCATTTGAATATTGCAAATTAAGTAAGTTACGCTCAGTACCCGGTAAACGGTCAGAATTTAATTTACCGCTATTGTAGGCATCACTTTGCCCTTTTACCGCAGAAAAATCTTTCCCTAAATATAGGCCATGTTTACCATCCGACTCACTTTTATAATGTTGATATACAGCTTGAATCTGCTGTTTTTCATCCACATTAATCGTACCTGATGCCATGATATCTAGACGGTCAGAAAATTGCAGGCCTGTTTGCGTATTATCGATATTGATCGCATTCCCTTTTCCATCATACCAACCACCATAACGTTGATAAGCTACAGCAACGCGTCCATGTGCGTTTTCATTACCACCGCTGACAGCCGCTGCAACATTTTCATCATGATCTTTGCCATTGTTAAAGCCTGTTTTTCCACCTAACTGAAGAGAAACTTGTTTTTCTTCTTGGCCTTTTTTCGTGACAATATTAATCAAACCACCGCTGCTACCACCGCCGTACATCGCGGTAGCGCCAGAGATCACTTCAATATGATTGATATTAAAAGGGTCGATAGAGTCTAGTTGGCGGCTATCACTACGAGAAGAGTTTAAACGCACGCCATCTACCATGACAATCATCGAACGACCACGCATGTTCATACCATAATTCGTACGACCTTGGCCACTAACACTCATCCCAGGGATTAACTGAGCTAAAATATCTTTTAACTCCTTCCCGCCCTCCGCTTGTTGCTCAATTTCAGCATTATCAATCACCCAAGTGGTTTGTGCCATTTCAGAAACAGCCTTATAACCACGAGTTGCAGATACCGTAATTTGTTCTTCTTTTTTATCGGCGGCGAATACTGAGGGGGAAACGAAAGGGAGTAAACATGGTGAAAGAATGAAAAGGTGTTTTATTTTCATTAAATTAGGCCTTTAAATGTGGTCATAAAAGTCAGCATGATCAATTTACAAACAATTCACAAAGCATGATTAAATCATTGCTTATTATTTTGTATAAAAACTATCATCAATTATAACTAATAATAAAGATGTATATAAGTATTATTATCATTACCAATACTTAATAAGAGAGAGAATGATGACGGAAGGGGTTAATCACGCATCCTTGCGCTTAACGGCTCCTTTTAATTATTTCATGCTAACCACGGCAACATAGTTTAACTTTCCACGGTTTCGACGAAAATGGCGGAACATCTGCAAAAATTGTGGGCGGTTTTCTTTTTTTAACGCATTTCTAATAATTTTCATCGCCCCTAATAGCCCTTCATCATAGATTAGCCCCTTCGGAGACAATAATGTCATTGGCCCCGTTATCGACGTCACATTTTGAAAGCCTGTTTGTTTGAATAAGTTAACCCACTGAGTTTGTGGCAAAGGTTGCGCTTTAACATGAATAACTTGCTGCATTTGAGCTGCTACTTGCTGGACATCCTGTTCATTTTTCAAAGCAATATCATGGGTTAATAAACGGCCCCCCGGCTTTAATACACGATAGTATTCTTGTAATAGCTTTGTTTTTGCTTTATCACCATACATCGTTAGCATTGCCTCATTAATCACCACATCGAAGCTGTTATCTGCAAATGGTAATTTTGAGGCATCTGCCATTTGAATGGTAATCAAATCAGTTAAACCATGATCCGCAACATTTTTTTTAGCTTGTGCCAAAGCTTGTTTGTCCATATCAATACCAGTGATGTGGCAACGAAATTGTGAAGCAATTTCAATAGCAGTTGTCCCCATATTACAGGCAATTTCAAGGACGTGGCTTTCTGCATGTAAGCCAGACTGACTAAGTAGCCATTCAGTTGCTATTTTCCCGCCGGGCCGCAAGCGTTTTTTCCCTAGGCGAGCTAAAAATTTATGTCCAGCCTCATGAGCTGTAAATGATTTATCCATAATCGCCTCTAAGTTAATGTGTACAATCAGTATTAGGTTCGCGTAGCATTACCAGCAACATTTTTGCAGGCTCAGGTGCATCAACTGCATGGGGAATATTTGCTGGCATTCTGACAATTTCCCCCGGCTTTGCGGTGACAGGGTTCCCTTCTATGGTTAATAATAAACTTCCTTCCACAACCATGACGATGGCATCAAAGGGAGCGCTATGTTCTGAAAGTGCTTGGCCTTTATCAAAAGCAAACAAGGTCATATTGCCCCCAGTATTTTTAGCCAGAACACGACTGGCAATCCCCTGTTCTGTATAATTAATTAATGTGCTGATGGTAAGCGCTTCTGATGGAGTTATTGTGTTATCACTCATTGTTTTATATTCCTCAATTTAATAATTTTATTTATCTTCGAAAATAATCACCTAAATAACGGAATGACCCCATGTGTCTGTCGACCTTGGTCATTAATAGCCGTTATAGCCACCGGTAATTGGTAAAGCTTTGCGAGGTTTTCTTCCGTTAGAATGGTTTGAGAACCGCCAAATAAAAAACTGCCATTGTTAAACAGTAGTAAGGAATGGTCGGCAATATGCAGGGCATGCTGAGGGTAATGGCTGGTAAATAAGATGGTCATTCCTCGGTGCGCGGCTAAATCACGCAATACGCTAAGCACATTGTCTTGATTTGCTAGGTCTAAAGCCGATGTAGGCTCATCAAGAATGAGAATTTCTGGCTCACTAGCTAACGCTCTAGCAATCATCACCATTTGTTTCTCGCCCCCACTAAGGCGGTTAAACGGTTGATCAGCAAAGTGATTCAATTCTAAATAGGTTAAACATTGCTCAACTATCTGATGGTCTTTTTTGCTGGGCGAGGAATACCAAGGTAAGTGGCGAATGCGCCCAAGACTCACCATAGTCCGCACTGAATAATGAAACAATGAACTACTAAGTTGTGGCACATAAGCAACAGGAGCATTTATCCGTACTTTCCCTGTCGCACCTTGTTGTAAACTGAGTAATAACCTCAATAACGTGGTTTTCCCGCGGCCATTTGGCCCCAAAATTGCACCAATACTGCCTTTTGGCTGTTTAAAGCTTAAATCAGTAAATAGTTGGCGTTGACCTATCGTGAAATTGAGCTGTTCAACATCGATCATAAGTCAGCCACCCTTTTATTTAGCGTGTGAATAAGTAAGGCAAAAATAGGGGCTCCAATTAATGCAGTGATCACACTGAGCGGGATCTCCGCATTGGTAATACTTCGAGCGAAGGTATCAACACCAACCATATATACCCCACCAATCACTGCACTCGCCGGAAGTAAGATACGATGATCATGCCCCACCACAATCCGAGCAATATGCGGAACAATTAGGCCTACCCAACCAATCGTTCCAGATACCGCAACGGTTGCACTGGTGATCAAGGCTACACAAAGTAAAACCGCCCAGCGTGTACGGTTAATTTTCATCCCCAAAGCCTGTGCATTTTCCTCACCAAGAGACAACACATTGATGCGAAAACGAAGAGCAAAAATGACCAGAACAGCAACTAGAACTACTGGAAAGATGATGGATAGTTTTAAATAGGACGCGCTAGCAAAGCTGCCCATTAGCCAAAAAACAATTGTTTGTAAGGTATTATTTGGGTCGGCAAAATACGTAATTAATGAGATCAAAGCAGCAAAAAAAGCGTTAATAATCACACCAGCTAAAATCAACATTAATAACTGGCTACCTTGGCGATTCAACCCTAACAAGAAAACCAATACAATCGCCAATACCCCCCCCACAAAAGCAAAGGAAATAGTTATAAATAATGAAGAAAACAGCAAGATAGCTAAGGCACCACCTAACGCCGCACCCGATGACACCCCGATAATTTGCGGGCCAACTAATGGGTTGCGGAAAATACCTTGTAGCGCAGCCCCTGCCACAGCAAGACCTGCTCCTGCGACCCCCGCAATCAAAACCCGAGGTAAACGGACATTTAATACTACATTCTGTTCCGTGCGACTGTATGCTAAACCAGTGTCATTGCCTAAAATGGTGTCATAGAAAATATGAAAAACAGCAGAAAACGAAACAGGATAACGCCCACAACTCAGCGCCAATAAAAAAGTGAGTAATAAACAAATAACTAAGCCACCCCACAGAATTTGCGAATTACGCATCAGGTTTCCCCATCAAAGAAAGGTAGTGCAGGCTTTTTTTGTTCATTCCCATTTGCAAAATACCATCGATTTGTTGCTCTGAAACGTTATAACCGTAAAGTTGCTGATAACGTTGACGAATTTCCTCTCGTATTGGTACTTTTACGGTTTCTGGATGGAAGATCATTGCTAGCCACTGCCAATACAAAGGCGTTTCTTGGTTAGGCGCATCCCAAATGAACCCACCAATCGGTAATTTATAGACTCGTTGGTTTTTCACCGCAGTCACTTCGCTTAGCATCGGATTTTGATACACATCCTCAGGGGATAAACCCTCTTCAAAATTGCCCAATAAAATGATATCTGGGTTCCAAACTAAGATTTGCTCTATATTTAAGGTTCTTGGCCCAGTGAGGTCGCGGTTTAAACTCACACCACCTGCTAAAGCAAAATCTGCATTATTATGTGAAGTTGAGCCAAAGGTTTGAATACTCTGCTTAAAATGAGATAGATATAAAACGCGAGGCTGTTCGGATTCTGGAATTTTGGCGGTGGTTGAGGAAAGCAATGCGATGACGTGTTGGCGCCACTCGATCATCTTTTGCGCTTTTTCATTATGGCCTAACGTTTGCCCCATTAGGCGGACCCATTCTTGGGTATAACTTTCTTGCCCATAATCAAGTGTAGCAACCGTCAACCCTGCATTTCGCATTGGTGAAATAATGTCATCCCCTCGATGCCCCCATTGCCATACTAAATCTGGTTCAACATTCAACAATGCCTCAATATTTGGTGTAAAACTATTCCCCACCACATTAGAGTTCACCTGTAAGACCGGTGAAAACATTTGACCCAGCATGCCCTCTCGTGCGGCGACCTTCGCAAACGGGTGCATCCCCACCAGCTTCTCACTACTTTCGTCCATCCCCACTAGCATCGAAGCGGCAGGGATCGGGATCACCACAATACGTTTTGCAGGGGCAGATAAATGAACTTTATCACCTGACATATCGGTAAAATCAATTGATTGGGAAGTGGCTGGGCTTAGCATCCCCCAAAAAGTTACGAAGACTGTCACTATTCTAAAAGCATTATTTATCATAAGGTTATTCAATTCTCCGCCAATATCTTAATTGATAATGTGTATGATTATCATTTATACTCTGACTATTCTAAGGCGACAAAAGAGGAAGACCTATGACATTTGTCAAAAATATTTTCCCCCATACACAATCTTTAGACTCGCTAAAAATATGTTCTTTATTTCAATCAGTTGAAGATGAAAAATTATCTTTATTGCTGGAAAATTGTGGCTATATACGGTTTAAAAGTAGTGAAATAATTAACCACGAAGGGGAACCATTCAAACATTGCCCTTTGATGATCAGTGGCCAAATAGAGGTATATCGGCACACCTATTTAGGCGAAGAGAAAGTTTTTGGTTTGTTTGATGTCGGGGAAATCGTCGCAATTGCTGCCGTGTTTATGCCTCACAACCGTTACCCTATGAGCTTACGAGCCAAAACTGATGGGGAAGCTTTATTACTAGATAAACGTGATATTCTGCGCCTTTGCCATGCATGCCCACACATCATGGAAAAGTTACTCATGCGTTTTAGCAGTAAGCTTTATGAAAATATCAATCATATTGATTGGCTGACTTCCAGCTCAGCAGAGCAAAGGCTTGCCGCTTATCTTATTGATTTAAAACACAAACAATTAAGCCTAAATATTGTTCTGCCATTATCTCGAGGGCAATTAGCAGCAAAATTAGGAATACGTTATGAAACACTGAGCCGTTTAGTCTCTGGCTGGCGTCAAAAAGGGTTTATTAGTATCGAAAAAGATACGGTGCACATTTATAACGAAAATTACCTGACACAGTTATCTATTTCTGCGCAGCGCCCATTTTAAGGAAAACGCATTAACTTGCGCTAATGCGTTTATTAATTATCAGAAATTAAAGGTCACTCCACCATTCACATTAAAGCCCATTCCGGGGAATAATGTGCTGTCTCTCGCTGTTACCGTTTGGTTAGCAACTGATGTTGTTGCATAGCGTTCATCCGTCAAATTATCCATTGATAAGTAAAGGGACCATTGTTCGGTTGGTTTATAGCTCCCTTTGAGCCCCAATATCGCATAGTGCTTGCGTTTTTGAATATCAAGATTGTTTTGATGATCAACTGCCATATCCGTAGGCGCCCAATGGATATTCGGGCCTACGCTCCAATCGCCTATCTCATACAAAACCTCGGCAGCAATGATATTACGGGGAATACCTGCGATATAATTGCCATTATATTCTCCCCCCATAAAACGAAAATCATTGTAAGTCCAAGAAACCCGGTAATTAAAATCGCCAGGGCCTGCTCCAATGCGCCCAGCCAAGCCGGCTTCTAAACCTTGATGACGTGTTTTAGCTGCATAGTTGAATACCCCCACAACCGTCCCTTCACTGTCATAGGTTGTTATATATTCATCCTTAATTTGGCTACGATATAGCGCAAGGTTCCACTTCAAGGCTTCTGTTATATCGCTCTCACCACCAATCTCATAAGTAACCGCTTTTTGTGGCGAAAGTTTGGTTAGCTTTCCATTACCCGAGTTGATAATCTCCCAGAACGTCGCAGGCTCTTCGCTAGCACTAATATTCGCAAAATAGCGCTGACTTTCCGTTGGACGCCAAACAATACCGGCCTTTGGTGTCCAAAATGTCCAGTTTTGATCAAGTGAAAGATGGCTTTGCCGCTTTTCAACATCACGACGTGCATGTGTCCCTTTCATATCTAAATTCACTGTCACGGCTGGTGTAATATGGATATCGACACCAACACTGCCATAGATATTTTGCGCACGTCCGTCATATTTACCTATTTTTTTCTTATCCGCTGGCGTACCTTTTCGATTTTGCATCAGTTCTGTTTGCAGCGTCATTTGATCCCACGCTAATGCCGTGCGATAGGTAACAGGCTCAGTTTCAATATTATACGTTAGCTGTAAACCTTCACTGTGACTACGGCTAAAACGGTAATATGCAGGCGTAGTGAAGTTATCATGAGTACGAATATGCCATAGACCAGCCCCTATGGCTTGGTTACCTACCTGCCAATCGGAACGGTTAGCAACCCGAAATTGTTCAACATTACGATGCGGATCACGTAGCCATACCATCGGGTAGACCTCGGTAGGGTTATCGTTTAGTACTTCTTCAGAAACAGGCCCAGCAACATCAAAACGTAAGTCCGTCCAATTTAACCACGTTCTATTCTCAAAATTATCAGTAATATAGCCAAAATTACTACGTAATGTTTTTCGTTGAGAGGAGGAATGTTTACGATAACCATCAAAATGGTCATAGGTAAAATTAACACGCCCATCAAATAACCCATTATCAGATACACCACCAAAAGCCGTTTGTAGCGCTTCACGCCCATGAGAGCCGTACTCATAGCGTAAACGACCTTGTTCATTTCTTCCGGTATAAGACAGAACATCTAGTTCCCCCCCAAGGCTATTACTTTGAGGGTTAAGGCTATTTGCTCCTCGACGTACACTGACCATGCGTGCATCCCGCATTTCTAATGTACTAATATGGAAACTACCATCTGCATCAGTTGCTGGTAAGCCGTCTTGTAATAATAAAACACCGCGAGCAAGAGGAGCACTCTGTACCCCAGACCCCCGGATATTTAGTCTTGGCTGATCAATCCCACCGAAAAAATTTTGAATAACTAACCCTGGCTGG
The DNA here is from genome assembly GCF_044006275.1 of Providencia sp. 2024EL-00732. Taxonomy (NCBI): domain Bacteria; kingdom Pseudomonadati; phylum Pseudomonadota; class Gammaproteobacteria; order Enterobacterales; family Morganellaceae; genus Providencia; species Providencia sp. 2024EL-00732. The sequence continues at coordinate 44,475 of NZ_JBIPDG010000012.1, forward strand.
TAATCAAGCGCATCCTGTAATGTGGCAAGGCGGGAGTCTTTCTCTATCATCACGAGGTTTGTTCCCCCAGCAACTTTTTCAAGTTTCTCTTTCTCTTGCTGTTCGCTTGGGGTTAAGCGGCTGTGCTGCGTAGAAGAATTGACAATTATTACCTCTGGTTTTGTCGGTTGCTGAGCAGCCACCACTTTAGTAGTCGCTAACGTGCTGATACTGAAGGTTAAAGCAATATAGTACGTTAATTTATGCTGTTTTAATGGATAAGGCATATATTCACCCCATAAATAGTAATGGTTATCATTTTCATTTGTGAGGGTAAAATAATTGAAGGAGGAAGATATCCCTATGACATTTGTCAAAAATAAAAATAAATAAAGCATAATTAATATTGTGAATTTTTTTTCATTAATAACTAGTAAATTATTAATATTGCAACAAGTAAAAAACAAACCTTAAATAGAATACCAATTCAATGAACAACCAATAACTATTAATATAAAGAGATACGATGAGTATAAAAATTTATAAATATATAGACTTTAATTTAAGTGGGATTTTAGTTAATTTTAATAATACAGAAGAAACTAATGTTGAGGTTGGTTTATTTTTAAATAACAATAAAATAGACTCTATAATTACCAAAGAAAATCACCACCTATTTAATATATATAAATCAGGAGATTACCATGCTGAGATTACATATGAAACGCTAAGTGAAAGTAAGCAAAAACTTAATTCAAAAGCGATCACTTTCAATATAAACAGTATTCAAACTCAGGTTAAGGAATATAACAGCCCAGTAAAAACAATTAATCAAAAAGTAGCGGGGGTAAATAATTATAAGTTAGATATCAAAGTACTAAAAGGCAAGTATACTTTACTTGAAACTAAATTGTTAATAGACTTAATACCTATTAATATTGCCCCAGTTAATTCAACTAATAGCCAGCCCATCAGCCAATATGATTATGTAACTTATGACAAGGAAACTGATTTTGAGAGCCTATTACAACTTGCTAATCTAATTGAAACTTTTGAATATGTTGAATATTGTTGTGTTACCCCAAATACGGCGTTATATACACCTCCGCAGTTACCATTTAATCAGAATCCCCCAGAAAATACCGAGCAGGTAGATAATGTTGATGACATAACACCAAATTTTAATCACTTACAAACTTATTTAGATGCCCCAAAAGGCATGAATATTCGCAACGCATGGAATAAACATGTCAATGGTTCAAAAGCGGTAGTTCGACATTTAGATTTTGGCGTATATAAAAACCATGAAGATCTAAAAGATTCAAAAATAACAGTAGTCTATAGCCGCCCTGAAACTGAAGACTGCAACCATGGAACTGCATCAACAGGTTGTATTGTCGCCACCAATAATGCATTCGGTGTGACGGGGATCGCCTATGATTGCCAATACTACTTTTACGATACTGGAGACCTCGATATATTAACTAAACACGTCGCCCCCGGAGACATTGTTAGCCTAGATATACAATTTAAAATTAATGAGAAATTGCTTCCGGCAACAGCCATTCGAAGTTGGTGGGAACGCATTAAAATCATGGTTGATAAAGGAGCAGTTGTAATCCTTGCTGCTGGTAACGGTGGTTTAGACTTAAATTTACCGGGCGTGATGGCTGACTATGGGGATAGCGGCAGCATGTTAGTGGGCGCTTGTAATCATCTTTCGGGGACACGCGCTTATTTCTCAAACTACAACCAAAAAACCTCATTGATAAATTCATGGGGAGACTGGAGTGTCACCACCACGGGGTATAGCTCATTGCAGAAATTACCCGGTAATAATCGTAATTATTCAAAAGATTACTCAGGGACCTCAAGTGCAACACCTTTGTGTTCTGGTGCCCTTGCATTAATCCAAGACTACGCCAAACAAAATGAAATCGTTTTATCTGCGTGGGGAATGCGAGAAATTATCAAAAAGTCGACATATACCGAGGGGGTTGATTATGGGATCGGTTATCGCCCTAATGTAGATGATTTATTAGCAGAAATTGATAAGCTTAGCCAAATCACTGGGGCCAATTAACCCATCATTTTGATAATTGACCTAATGTGATGACACGGCAGCAAACTTTCTCTAATAGCGCTCTGTTATGGCTAAAAATAATCATAGCTAATGGGCGCTCTTGCGATAATGTGATTAAACGCTGCCAAATCTGTTTTTGTAAATTGGCATCTAATTGAGCCGTTATTTCATCTGCGATTAAAATTTTAGTTCGAGGGTCTAAAGCACGTAATAGTGCAATCCGAGCAAGCTCCCCACCAGAAAGCTCGTTTGGCCGCCTGTCTAGCCATTCGGGCTTTATTGAAAATTGTGCCAACCAATCAGCTTCTGGTCGCCATGCATCATATAAACTGGCACCGACAGTACGGTAAGGATTAAAACTTTTTTCAGGGTGTTGAGGAACTAGCTGGATTGGGCAATACCCCTGGTTATTTAATGGCTTGCCTTCAAATAGAATATGCCCTTGGGTTGGCTTTTGCCACTTCGCTAATACCCGCCCTAATGTCGTTTTTCCAAAACCACTTGGCGCTGAAATCCCAAGGCGTTCATGATGGCCAAGTGAAAAGCTAAAGTTATCCCATAATACTTGGTTACCTTGCTCAATACATAAGTTTTTAACATCTAAAACGCTTTCAATTACACTCATTTCATTGCCATAAATTGGTGTTCAGGTAGTGCATTCCATAGTGATTGCAACCACTTGCCCCCACCACCTTGCTTTAATTTTTGGCTACTCAATACTTCTTCCATCTCCCCATTGCGCAATAGTGCAATGCGGTCTGCAAAACGTACTGCCATGGAGAGATCATGAGTGACCCATAAAACACCTCGCCCATCGTGACAAAGCGTTTGTATATTTTCAAGAAGTTGAACAGCATGTTCATCATCCAGCCACGATGAAATTTCATCAGCTAAAATATATTCCGCACAAGATAGCGTGGCGCTGCTCGCTAACACTCGCTTTGCCATTCCGCCTGATAATTGGCTTGGATAATGGCCGACTAACGAGCTTTGTAAGTTATATTTCTGTAGATGGCGAGCCACATCATGCATTTTAATATGCTGCCCACTGAGTATAGCTGCACGCTCTAACTGAGGGCCAATTCTGATCAACGGGTTAAGGGCACTCACCCCCTGAGGTATATAACATAAGGAACTCCCACGATGTTGTGGCTTATTTTTTTCTGTTAGCCGTTTGCCATTAAGATTAATATCGCCACGACAACGCATATTTTCAGGGAGTAACCCTAAAACACTTTGCAATAACAGGCTTTTCCCTTCCCCACTCCCACCAACCAGTGCTACCATTTCACCCGGTTGAATATCTAATGAAATGCCTTTTAATAAAGGTGACCAGCGCTTACGCCCTAACCAACGGAATTGAGCCACATCAATCGTTAAATTGTCTAAACTCAACATGCAACCCCCTTTAACCATAACTGCTGCACGGCTTTAGCGAACTGGTCAAATAACAGTACCAACCCCATTAAAGCAACACCAGGAAATACCACCAACCACCATGCTCCAGTGCTCAAATAACGCAGTGCATCAGAAAGTAAAATGCCAAGAGAAGGCTCGTGGGGGGATAAACCAAACCCTAAAAAGCTCAATGCCGCACTGTGCAACACCGCATGAGGAAACATCAGTAGAGTCCCAACTATCCACTGAGGTAAAATCATAGGTAAATAGTGATAACGCCAGCGGTAAATAGCGCTGTTACCAATACGTTGAGAGAGCATAATGTAGTCTGATTGGCTTACACGCTGCAATTCAGCACGTAAAATTAGCGTCAGTTTTGGCCAATGTGTCAGAGCCACCGCCCAAATCACCCCCATTTTACCGCCACCTAATGTAAAACAAATTAATACCAATAGGAGTAAATGAGGCAAAGCAAGTAAGGCATCAATTATGCCTCGGACAGCGTAATCCATTGTTTTATTTAAAGAGGATAAACCTGCCATCACCACAGCAATTAACCCACTTGAAAAAGCGGCAATCAAACCAATTTGCAAGCTTGTAGCAACACCTTGAAAAGTTCTCTCGAATAAATCACGCCCTAAATTATCCGTTCCAAAGACATGTTGCCAAGAAGGTGCTTGCCGCCTATCGAGTAAGCTCATTTCAACATCATTGATGGAAAACCCAAAAGCGTAAATAGCCAAAATAGACAATAAAAGCAAAGAAATGACCAACTTAAACAAAGCACGATTTGGGTTATATGTCATGAGGTTCTCATCACTCCCTTATTCACCTTTTTTAGCAGTACATCAGCAATCGTATTACTAAAGAAAATCAGTGCTGCACATAACATAACTATCCCCATCAGCAAGGGGATATCCCCCCGTAACCCAGCGTCGATGGTTGCCTGACCAAGCCCTGGATAAGCAAAGACTTTTTCTGCTAATAGTGCTCCGCTAAGTAACTCCCCTACGGAAGCGAACTGTAAACAAATTGCTGGGGTAATCGCATGTTTTAACACATGAAAGCCGATCATTGACCAACCTTTATCACCCTGTGCCTGTGCATAATGAATAAACTCACTATTCAATACTTCAACAACTTTCGCACGCGTATGTAGAGCTATGTTACCAATGCCTAGCATACCCAAAGCAATAACAGGTAAAACTAGGTGATGAAGCTTCTGTGTAAAAGTGGCGGTTTGTTCATCCAACCCTATCGGCCATGCACAACAAATTGGCGCCCATTGTAGTGAAACCGCAAATAAAGAAAGTAATAAAAGACCAACCCAAAAAACAGGTAGTGACGCAAGCAAGTAACATAAGGTTGAAATCAGCTTATCAGGCCAACGGTTTAAATAACGCCCTGCAATAACCCCTAAAGCAAAACCCACAACCCCAGAAAAAAGCCAAGCACAAATTAGAAGGGCAAGGGAAGGCACAAGGCGGTCTGATATCACTTGGACAACAGGGGTATTATAAAGCATGGAATACCCCATATCTCCTTGTAACATTTGCGAAAACCAGCGCCAAAATTGCAGCCATAATGGTTGATCTAGCCCCCAACGAGCTGCAATTAACGCATATTGTTCAGGGGGGACATGCATCAAATCATTGCCAATATAGGCTTTTATTGGGTCAATAGGCGAGTAACTCAGTAGGATAAAAATCCCCGCTGCAGTGACGGTTAACAAACAAATAAACCGCAATAAAAGCCCAAGTGTGGTTCGCATTACTGGCAAGTCCATGCCCATTCATCAACGTTATTTAATACTGACCAAGAACCGTGAATTTCGGGTGCACTCGCGCCTAAATCCACACAATTATTCAGCAAGTAAATATGTTGTAGATTCATTAACCAAGCCCAAGCTGCGTCCCCTTTAACCCCCACGCCTGTCGTGCCATTCCAGTCAACTTTTTGCCAAAGAGGGATAGCGGCTGTTTGGTCAGGTTGACGAAGCGCGTCTTCAATCAGCTCATCAACTGCGCTGTTTTTATAATAACCTGGGTTATAAAACCCAACACCCGCCGCTTTACTGCTGTAATTATGCACCAATTCCATAGGGTCTAAACTCCCCCACCCAAATAAAGTCGGGTTAGCGTGCATATAACGTTCAACAGTTTCCCAGCTACCTGATTTTAAATCCATTTCAATACCGAGTGGTTTCAAACTTGAACGAATAGCCTGCGCTAAATCACGGCGTGTGGTATCGCCACTGGCATACCATAAAGTCAATTTCGCAACCTTACCGTCTTTTTCTCTTAAGCCATCTTTATTTAGTGACCAACCTGCGGCTTCTAGAATCGACTTAGCCTTTGCTAAATCACCGTCTTTAAATGCTGAGTCTGGGTTATTCCAAGGTAAACCCGCAACACCGGTATAAGCCGGCACAGCAAACCCTTCAAGTACAGACTCTGCTAATAATTTACGATCAAGGGCATAGTTTATAGCCCTACGAATTGCGATATCTGACGTAATATCATTACCTATAGGGTTACCTTGGGCATCTTTTTCACCTGCTGGTGGAATTGGGAAGGAAATCCCCCTATTTTCCACACTATAGCGCTCAATCAGTTTCATGTTTTTAACGTTATTCGCATTCGTAGCAACCGCAGCAGGAATACGGACAATGTCTAATTGATTACTTTGTGCAGCAGCAAACGCAGCATCTTCATCAAGGAACACAAATACCATTTTGCCAAAATCATTTTTTGGCCCCGCATAGTATGGGTTTCGTTCAACAATCAACTGCTGACCCGGTTGGAACGCAACCAAGCGATAAGGACCTGCCCCAATTGGGTTATGAGCATAGGTTTTCGCATCATATTTATCGGCACAAACAATCCCTAATGAACCGAGGACGTTAATAAAAGTGCTTTGGGGAGAAGATAAGGTAATTTTGACGGTTAATGGGTCAATTTCTTCTGCTTGAGCAAAATTCCCCATATCCACCTTACCCCCACTTGCCGCCGCATTATTATAGGTAAATACCACATCTTTAGCTGTTAACGGTGAGCCATCAGAAAATTTTAAATCTTTTTTTAGTTTTAGCGTCCATTGTTTACCATCAGCATTATGTTGATAGCTTTCAAGCATATAGCTATGCCATGAAAGGTCTGCTTTTTGTTTTAATAACGGGCTATGCAGTAAGAAGTAGCTACCGTGACTCCACCCCAACATTGGGTCAAAACCTTCTGTGGGTTCAGCACCGATTGCTAAACGTAAGGTTTGCGAGTGAATAGGTTCTGCGGCTTGGACTTGCAGGCTTAGCCCCATAAGGCACATTGCTGCAATGATATTTTTAATCATACATCCCTCTATAGACTGGTTTTATTTTTTATTTCATACAATTAATGAGCTTTATTTCATTAATTATTGCTATTGGTGAGATATTCACTGTGTGTAGTGAGTCATATTAAATTTAAAGCCATTATTTTCTACGTTCTATATCAAGAGAACTTCGAATTTAATGAAAAACTTATTAAAACGGTAACACACCTTGGCTATGCCGAATAAATTCGGTAATGGCTATTCTTCAATTTCTTTATCAAATTCAATAGGATTTGAACTCGACAATAAGGTAGTAATAAAAGCTGGGTCATTAGATTGCCTTGATTGCAAACGAAATTGAGAAGGCGTCATATTATATTTTCTCTTAAATACATCACAAAAATAGGCATTACTACCAAACCCGCAACGATGGCTAATTTGATATACAGAGTAATTCGAAAACGTTAAATAATTAAGAGCCATCCCCATTCGAACATCTAATAATAATTGGCGAAATGACACACCTTCACGGTTTAAATGACGGCGTAAAGTTGAAGGGGTTGTAAATAACGCCTTTGCAACATCATCCAAACTCCATTTCTTCTGGGGTTCTTGGGTGATCAAATGGGTAATTGCTTGGTTTTTCGGTTCATCATAATTGAAACGAAAAATAGTAAGGATATCAACACCCTCTTGATATATCGCCATTAAAATAAAATATAGGCTTTGCTTCATCAACAGCGCTTCTTGAGATTCACTTTGTTTTTTCAATGGTAAGCATTGTTTTAATAAACTAAAGTTATCTCTGACAGTTTCAGGGGGTGAAACATGGTAAATTGGCTGATGGCTCGTCAAAGGTGCACTAGACTTCATCAAGGTGATCAGTAATAAAAAAACGGCTTGTAACTCAAACTCTGTCATCGATAGAGTATGGATTTCAATCGGTTGATTCACAGTGTTACAAACAATATTACAAGAAACTTGGCTGTATTTAGGCATAATTAATGTGATATCCGATGAAATATCAATAGATTGCCCATTGATCACCACATTCCCTTTCGCGCCACACAGCATGGCAATCATCGCGCTTTCAATATAAAACGCTTTTAGCACCATTTGGCTCTCTGAAAGAAAATATTTGTATTCCATAATCTCAATACACTGCAGTCAACATGTGAAAAATATCCCTAGAAAAAGGGGCGATTGAATAAGTCAGAACATAACATTTTTGATGAACAGTAAAACGCCATAAATTGATTGTACACATACCCTACCTGCTTGCGGCTCAGAATATAGTCCTGTTGCTGAAAAATCGCAATATAGATATACGTTCATTTTTTACTGTTATTTTTATGCTTGTTACTTTTTCTAAATAAATTGCTATTTAATTGAAAGGTAATTTTCACTATAAGGTGTAAAATCGCGCGGCAGATGAATCTACGCCGGTTTAAAGGATCACTTTTCTGGCGTTTATTCACACCCTACCCTACTTGCATTAGCTTATATTCTTAATGATCCAAGTTGTAGCTAGATGACAAGCGAACAGGCTTTTCGTCGCATACTTAAGTGTGTGACAAGGGCAAAAGTACCTCGTTAACGACGCTCAGGCTTGCAGTATCACGAGTATATACTTCATATACACCAATCCTTGAGATTAGGGGTATAGCTAAACATGTTCGCGTATTTTTAGTTGGCTGATTTGCAGGAGAAAGTATGTCTGATTTTTCAGGATCAGGCTGGTTAGCTGAAATTTTTTTACGATATGAATTAAAACGTGGAATAACCCGTTTAACGGATAAACAACATATCGGCCCTTTAATGGTACAGCGGCCATTCTATCCCGAGCAAGGGATTGCACACACGTATTTACTTCATCCCCCAGGAGGTGTCGTCGGGGGGGATAAACTACTTATCAATATTGATGTTCAACCCAATGCTCATGCACTACTTACAACACCTGGAGCGACAAAATTTTACCGTAGTGCTGGTGGCGTTGCGCGTCAAGTACAGACGCTAACTGTCGCCAACGATGGTTTTCTTGAATGGTTACCGCAGGAAAATATTTTTTTCCCGAAAGCCCAAGCTCGGCTAGAAACCCATATTCACCTTGGTTTACAGGCAAGGTTTATTGGTTGGGAAATGCAATGCCTAGGGCGACCAGTATTAAATGAGTGGTTTGAAGATGGCGATATCAGAGGGCGACTAAATTTCTATATTGATAACAAACTAACGCTAACTGAATCCTTATGGATCAATGGCCTACAAAACCAATTAGCGATAATGCATGAATATCCAATGCTCGGTTCATTATATATATACCCCGCAACGGATGAATTGAAAGAAGTTATTCATCAAAGTTTAAACCCGCTTTTCGTTTCAAAGAATAAACCTATCGAATATGGCTTAACGGATGTTGATGGCATTTTAGTATTGCGGTTATTAGGTTCTCAAACTGAACCTATGATGGCTTGCTTTGTGCAAATTTGGCAAGCAACAAGGCAGCACTGGCTAGGTTATTGCCCTGAACCACCACGAATTTGGGCAACTTAAACGTTATTTTTAGGAGCAAAAATGGAACTAACACCAAGAGAGAAAGATAAATTATTGCTTTTTACCGCCGGGCTTGTTGCGCAAAAGCGCTTAGATCGTGGATTAAAACTCAACTATCCAGAAGCGGTTGCGTTGATCAGTTGTGAGATTATGGAAGGCGCTCGCGATGGTAAAACCGTCGCACAATTAATGAGTGAAGGCCGTACCATCTTAACCGCCGATCAAGTCATGGAAGGTGTCCCCGAAATGATCAAAGACGTCCAAGTGGAATGCACATTCCCTGACGGCACTAAACTTGTTTCCATTCATGATCCAATTGTATAGGTAGCAATATGATCCCCGGTGAAATTAAAGTTAACTCAGCTTTAGGTGACATCGTACTCAATGCAGGTCGAGAAACCCAAACCGTCCAAGTCGCTAACCATGGTGATCGCCCTATTCAGATTGGCTCTCATTACCATTTTTATGAAGTGAACGACGCCCTTAAATTTGAGCGGGAAGCGACGTTAGGCTTTCGTTTAAATATCCCTGCGGGTATGGCCGTTCGTTTTGAACCAGGCCAAAGCCGTACGGTTGAGTTAGTCGCATTTAGTGGCAAAAGAGAAATTTATGGCTTCCATGGCAAAGTCATGGGCAAGTTAAAGAGTGAGAATTAATAATGAAAACTATCTCACGGCAAGCTTACGCTGATATGTTTGGTCCAACAACAGGTGACCGCTTACGCTTAGCAGATACCGAGTTATTTTTAGAGATCGAAAAAGATTTCACCACTTACGGTGAGGAAGTTAAATTTGGCGGTGGTAAAGTCATCCGTGACGGCATGGGGCAAAGCCAAGTCACGAGTGACCAATGTGTTGATGTCCTAATCACCAACGCCATTATTTTAGACCATTGGGGGATCGTCAAAGCAGATATCGGTATTAAAAATGGCCGTATTGCCGGTATTGGTAAAGCAGGTAACCCTGACGTTCAACCCAACGTAGATATTGTTATTGGCCCGGGAACAGAAGTGGTTGCCGGTGAAGGTAAAATTATTACCGCAGGCGGTGTCGATACCCATATTCACTTCATTTGCCCACAGCAAGCAGAAGAAGGTTTGGTATCTGGAGTTACTACATTTATAGGCGGTGGAACGGGCCCTGTAGCTGGTACCAATGCGACGACAGTAACGCCCGGTATCTGGAACATGTACCGCATGTTAGAAGCAGTAGACGAGTTACCCATCAATGTGGGCCTGTTTGGTAAAGGCTGCGTAAGCAAACCTGAAGCTATCCGCGAACAAATCGAAGCAGGTGCAATTGGCCTTAAAATCCATGAGGACTGGGGCGCAACCCCAATGGCAATTGATAACTGCCTAAATGTCGCAGATGAAATGGATGTGCAAGTCGCTATCCACTCAGATACCTTAAATGAAGGTGGGTTTTATGAGGAAACCGTCAAAGCCATTGCTGGACGAGTGATCCATGTATTCCATACTGAAGGTGCTGGGGGTGGTCATGCCCCTGATGTGATCAAATCTGTGGGTGAGCCCAATATTCTCCCCGCTTCAACCAACCCAACTATGCCGTATACCATCAACACGGTGGACGAACATTTGGATATGTTGATGGTTTGCCATCATCTCGACCCTTCTATTCCTGAAGATGTCGCTTTTGCCGAGTCGCGAATTCGGCGTGAAACCATTGCAGCAGAAGATATTTTGCATGACATGGGAGCAATTTCTGTCATGTCCTCTGATTCGCAAGCAATGGGGCGTGTTGGCGAGGTTATCATTCGCACTTGGCAATGCGCTCATAAAATGAAATTGCAGCGTGGCACCCTAGAAGGGGATACACCGGAAAGTGACAATAACCGAATTAAACGCTATGTTGCTAAATACACAATTAACCCCGCTATCGCCCATGGCATTGCCCATGAAGTCGGGTCGATTGAAAAAGGTAAACTCGCGGATATCGTGTTGTGGGACCCTGCCTTTTTTGCCATTAAACCGGCCTTGATTATGAAGGGTGGCATGGTGGCTTATGCCCCTATGGGGGATATTAATGCGGCTATTCCAACGCCTCAACCTGTCCATTACCGCCCAATGTTTGGCGCATTAGGTAAAGCCAAATACCACACTTCGATGATTTTTATGTCGAAAGCCGGTATCGATGCAGGCGTGCCTGAGAAACTAGGCTTACAAAGTCAAATTGGCCGAGTTGAGGGCTGCCGTAACATCACCAAAGCATCCATGATCCACAATAACTATGTGCCTCATATTGAGCTCGACCCACAAACTTACATTGTCAAAGCTGATGGTATTCCATTGGTTTGTGAGCCAGCCACTGAACTCCCCATGGCACAACGTTACTTTTTATTCTGATCCCTAATTGAAGAGCCAGTGCATGAAAAAATTTATTAAAGTTATAGATAACCATGAGGCACCTGATATGCATTTATCATTGTGTTTAACCATGGATGAGCGCACTAAGAGCCGTTTAAAAGTCACCTTAAGTGATGGACAAGAAGCGGGGTTATTCCTTCCCCGTGGAACAATACTTAAGGAAGGTGATGTATTAGCCACGGAAACTGGGGAATTCGTCACTATCGAAGCCGCAAAAGAGCAAGTTTCGACGGTTTACAGTGATGACCCACTGCTGTTGGCGCGTGTTTGCTATCACTTAGGCAACCGCCACGTTCCTCTGCAAATTGAAGCGGGTTGGTGCCGTTATTTTCACGACCATGTGTTAGATGATATGGCCCGTGGATTAGGTGCAACGGTCAGTGTGGGGCTGGAAAAATACCAACCTGAGCCGGGGGCTTATGGTGGGTCATCCGGTGGGCATCATCATCACCATCAACATGACCACGATGAACATCACCACCATTAATAACACTGGAGAAGTTTATCCATGTTAGCAGATTTGCGCTTATATCAACTTGTCAGTCCCTCTTTACCTGTTGGGTCATTCACTTATTCCCAAGGCTTGGAATGGGCGATTGAAAACGGCTGGGTCACCACGCCGGATACTCTTGCAAGCTGGTTAACAGCACAAATGACCCACGCAATTGCGACATTAGAACTTCCTGTTTTGCGGCAAATTCATACACATTTGCTATGTTCCGATATAGAAAAAGTCACCTATTGGTGTGATTTTATGATCGCCAGCCGTGAAACGAAGGAGCTACGCTTAGAGGAGTGCCAGCGAGGTATTGCTTTCGCCCGCTTGCTACCTCAGCTAGGGATTGAGCTTGATACAACCACACAGACCTGCGTTAAGCAAACACAGTTAATGGCGTTTGCTCTTGCGGCAGTCAGTTGGAATATTGATATTGAAAAGCTGTGCAGTGCCTATGCATGGGGTTGGCTGGAAAACACCGTCATGTCTGGTGTTAAGCTAATCCCTCTTGGGCAAAGTGCTGGACAGAACATCCTATTTACCCTGACAGAACGCATCCCAACCATTGTCGCGCAATCAGCCACTTGGCCTTTAGAAGATATCGGCAGTTTTACTCCTGCCCAAATTATTGCCAGTAGTCGGCATGAAACCCAATACACACGACTTTTTCGTTCATGAGAAATATACAATGCAAGAATATAACCAACCCCTACGAATTGGTGTCGGTGGGCCAGTAGGCTCAGGAAAAACGGCATTACTCGAAGTTTTATGTAAAGCGATGCGCGATACCTACCAAATTGCGGTCGTCACCAATGATATTTATACCCAAGAAGATGCAAAAATACTCACGCGTGCCGAAGCCTTAGACGCTGACCGCATTATCGGCGTAGAAACAGGCGGTTGCCCTCACACTGCCATTCGTGAAGATGCCTCCATGAACCTTGCGGCAGTTGAGGAACTGGCAATGCGCCACAAAAACCTCGATGTCGTATTTGTGGAAAGCGGTGGCGACAATCTAAGTGCAACTTTTAGCCCAGAGCTCGCCGATTTAACGATCTATGTTATTGATGTCGCTGAAGGGGAAAAAATCCCACGTAAGGGCGGCCCGGGTATTACCCATTCTGATTTATTGGTGATCAATAAAATAGACCTCGCTCCGTATGTTGGGGCATCATTAGAGGTTATGGAAGCAGATACCGCAAGAATGCGCCCAATCAAACCTTATGTTTTCACCAACTTGAAGAAAAAAGTAGGCTTAGAGACCATTATCGAGTTTATTATCGATAAAGGTATGCTAAGGCGTTAGTCTGTTAGTTTGCCCTATAGTTTTTTGCCTATAGGGCATCTGATTAACAAATACGTGGTAATGGCTCACTGTGTGGTAAATCTAATAGCCTTGAGGCACCAAAAACCCCGACTAATTTCACTTGTTTTTGCTCTGTGACACAACCAATGGTAGCAGCATTTTCGCCTAATGGATGGCTGCGCAACGCGCCGAGTACTGCGCTTTCTGCGTCAGGTTTAACCACAATCACCAATTTACCTTCATTAGCGAAGTTAAGTGGCTCTAAACCTAATAGTTCACAAACCCCTCTAACAGCAGAAGAAACGGGTAAATCCCCTTCATTCACCGCTATTCCACACCCACTGGCCTGTGAAAATTCATGCAAAATAGCAGTAACCCCGCCACGGGTGGCATCCCGTAATGCACGGACCCCCTCAATATTGCGCAGTGGTTCAATCAATGGCGTTAATACCGCGCAATCACTATTTAGCTCAGCTTCCAAACCAAGCTGTTCTCGTAAGTTTAAGATGGTTGCGCCGTGATCGCCCAAAGTGCCACTCACTATTACCTTGTCACCCGCTTGAATTTGCTGGGCCCCCCAACGGATCTCACTTGGGATCACCCCAATACCAGCAGTGTTAATAAAGACTTTATCGGCAGCTCCACGCTGCACCACTTTAGTATCTCCGGTCACAATCTCAACGCCTGCGGCGGCAGCTGTTGCTGCCATGGATTCAACAATAGTTTGTAATTCAGATAGAAGGAAACCTTCTTCCAATATAAAACCGCAAGAAAGATATTTAGGAATAGCGCCACTCACCGCTACGTCATTAACCGTACCACACACGGCAAGCTTACCAATATTGCCACCAGGGAAAAAAATAGGATCAATCACATAGCTGTCAGTACTAAAAGCTAAACGGTCACCTAAAGCCGTTAACTCCGCCAATGATAACCGCGCTTGGTCCTCCCTTTCATTAAGTGCTTGATTGGCAAATGCCTGCAAAAACAACTGTTCTATCAGTTGCTGCATAGCCTGCCCGCCGCTCCCATGTGCCATCGTCACCACATTGTTAGCATCACGACTCATTTATGCCTCCCGACGATATTGATAATAAGCCGCACAAGCGCCTTCTGAAGAAACCATTAATGCACCAAATGCTGTTTGAGGCGTGCAACGTTTGCCAAATAGAGCACATTCATTCGGTTTACAACGCCCCGTTAAGACATCACCACAACGAGCTTGCGGGTCATCAGCCACTTGATGAGGCTGTATTTGGAAACGTAATTCTGCATCAAAACTTTGATAAGCTTTCGAGAGCTGAACACCTGAACCCGCAATCTCCCCAAGTCCACGCCATTCGCTCGTTGTTTTTAATTCAAAAACATCACCCAATGCTTTTAATGCCAACATATTGCCATGATCAGATACAATACGCTTATATTGGTTTTCTACTTCACAGCGGCCATCTGCAAGTTGGTCAACAAGCATCGCTATGGATTGCAGAATATCAAGTGGTTCAAACCCCGTTACCACCAGCGGTTTATGAAAGTCATCCGTAATAAATTGATAAGGCTGAGAGCCAATCACCATGCTGACATGCCCCGGTGCTAAAAAGCCATCAATACGTACATCAGGTTGTTCTAACAGGCTTTTAAGCGTTGGGATAATAGTAATATGTTGGCAAAATACCGTAAAATTATTGAGCTGACGGCGTTTTGCTTGCTGCAAGGTGATCGCCGTACTCGGCATGGTGGTTTCAAAGCCTAAGCCAAAGAAAACCACTTGGCGTTCAGGCTGCTGTTCAGCTAACGCTAGCGCATCAAGAGGAGAATAAACAATACGTACATCAGCCCCACGTCTTTTGGCATCTAATAATGAGCCTTTTTGACCAGGCACTCGCATGGCATCCCCATAAGTACAAAAAATCACTTCTGGGCGCTCCGCAATTTCAATGCAGCCATCGATACGCCCCATCGGTAATACGCAGACAGGGCAGCCCGGCCCATGCACAAATTCAATTTCATCAGGTAAAAGTTGGTCAATACCAAATTTGAAAATAGCATGGGTATGGCCGCCGCACACTTCCATGAGTTGTAATGGGCGGAACTTCGCTTGTGGAATGTCACTCACTCGTTTACGGATATGGCTTAATAATGCCTGCGCTAACGTTGGGTCTCGAAACTCATCGACGTACTGCATCAGAGTCTCCTACTGTTAACCCACTAAAATCGCTCACTTCATGATCTAATTGGCTCATTGCCGTTAAGGCATCTAACGTCGATTGTGCTTCTTCTTCATTAATGATACTCATGGCAAAGCCGACGTGTACTAATACCCATTGGCCTAATAAATCTGAAGTTTCCCCTTCACAAATTAAACCAATATTAACGTCCCGCTTTACACCACACACATCCACTTGCGCCAATTGGTGAATATCTTCACCCACTGCGACAATTTTTCCCGGAATGCCTAAGCACATAACTGAGTCTCCAGCCACGCTAGCCATGCGTCCATACCATCTCCTTGCGTCGCAGAGACTTGGATCACTTGGATGTTTGGATTCACTTGTTTGGCATTGGCAATACAAGCGTCCACATCAAAATGTAAATAAGGCAGTAAGTCGATTTTATTCAGTAACATAATGTCTGCAGCCGCAAACATATGTGGGTATTTTAAGGGTTTATCTTCCCCTTCCGTTACCGAAAGCACTGCGACTTTATGACGTTCCCCTAAATCAAAACTTGCAGGACATACTAAATTCCCCACATTTTCAATAAATAACAAACTATTATCTTCTAGACCTAAACGTGCGGCCGCATCATGCACCATTTGTGCATCTAAATGGCAACCTTTACCTGTATTCACTTGAATAGCAGGTACTCCCGTTTCACGGATACGCTGCGCATCATTGGTGGTTTGCTGATCCCCCTCGATGACTGCGCAATTTACTTTGCCCCGCATTTTTAATAGGGTTTCAGTTAATAACGTTGTTTTACCCGAACCGGGGCTGGAAACTAAATTTAACGCTAAAATATTTTTTTGGTTAAACCCATCACGGTTATGCTCTGCAAGATGATTGTTTTTATCTAATACATCCATTTCGATTTGCAGCATGCGTTTTTGACTAATCCCCGGTGCATGAGTCCCTGCCTCCCCGTGGCCATAATCCAGATCGTGATGCTCCCCCGCAGGTTTAAAGCTTGATTCTAGAGTTTGATAAACATGTTTGTGCTTATGCTTATGTTTATGTTTTTTTGATTTCGCCTCGACGGGAGCCGGTTCATATTGGTGATAGTGATTATGCACATCACCTTGATGATAATAATGATGATGGATAATAACCGTTTGCCCTTGGTTATCGTCTTGGTGCGAAAGCCCATGATCATGATGATCGTGTCCATGATGGTGATCATTGTCGTGATGATGATCATGAGGGTGGTCATGGTGATGATTATGGTCGTGATGAGGGTCATCGCCCTCGATCTTGCGCTCCCCTGAAGCACACCCACAAGTACTACACATAAGTTTCACTCCCAACAATGAGATTGTTAAATTAGGTTAATACATAATCCATTGAGACTGGTTGATGCACCTCAAACCCAACCTGAAAAACTATTCAACTTCGAGCTCTTTGATGCGTAAACTGTCGCCATTCTCAACCTTTAAATTAAAACTCTGACATTGCGGGCAGCCTGATTGGTGGCTTTCGACTTCCACCATTTTACTGCAATCCCAACACCAAGCCTGCGCAGGAGTATGGATAACATGAAGTTGACACCCCTCCGCCACCGTACCGCGGCAAGCAATATCAAAACAAAAGCGAAAAGCCCCCTCTTCAATACAAGAGAGCGCTCTAATTTCTAACCAAACCCCTGAAACTCGTGTTACCGCATTTAGCTTGGCTTGCTGCTCAATAATGTCTACTGTGCTTTGGCACAGAGCAACCTCATGCATTATGCCCCCTTCAAATGACGAGCAAATAAAGCGCGACGTGCAGGTGATTGCGGAATATTTGGGTCGCTAACAGGCAATGACAGCAAAATCCGGCGACAATCATCCACAAGGTGAATACCTTGCTCAATGCTCAAGCCTTTATCTAATGGTGACATTAAAGAGCAAGCCAAATATTGCGTTAACCCCTCAAGTTCCCCTACGGTGTAAGTCATTTCACCGTAAGGCAGAATTAACCCTAATTTGTCCCCCACACTACGCCGCTGCCAATATTGTTCAGGGCCGGGCAAAATAACAGCGCTTAACATCCATGGAGTGATAACAACGCCTACCCATTGATGTTCAAACAAGACAAAATCACTGGCGTAAACCGGCATAGTCGGATGTAAAAAAGATAAATCATGCATCGATTGCTCTACAACACGCTGAAATGCGGCCTCAACAAGAGGCCGGGGATTGGCTTCATAGCCTTTAATATCATCAGACATGTAAACTCTCTTCTTTGGCAATCACCTCTAGGCCTTCGCTGCGCAGCACTTCAACCACTTTTCTCAACGCGGGCTCAAGGGCAGCTTGCCCCGTTAACGTTAAGCCAATATGCGGTTCAAGGGATTCAGGTACCACACCGACTAAGGTTAGACGTTGGGGGAATTCATCCGTTAAATGCAAAGCCGATAGCACATCTGATAGGCCAAGTTGATGAGGGGAAATTTTTCGGGTAAATAATGCGGGCACTTCGTCATCGCGTAGTACTAAAATTGAGCCAGCTTGCTGGCTCGATAACACCACATCCGCAATAATCAAATGGTCACGGTCGGCCATTGGGCCGATCAATTCCATACCAGCAGTACCACCATCTAGCACTTCTACACATTCGGGCAAGTGATAACGTTCTTCTAACGCTTCCACTATACGCACACCTATCCCTTCGTCACTCAATAAGATATTGCCAACACCCAAGACTAAAATACGCATTACAGCACCTTAACCTTAGTGACTTCACCACCTTCAGTGTCCACAATATGTACAGCACAAGACATACAAGGGTCAAAGGAGTGAATGGTCCTGACTACTTCTAAAGGTTTTGTTGGGTCAGCAACGGGTGTTCCCACAAGGGCTTGTTCGTACGGACCCGGTTCATCGTTAAAGTTACGTGGGCCTGAGTTCCATGTCGATGGCACAACGGCTTGGTAATTTTCAATTTTACCGTCTTTGATAACCACCCAGTGGGAAAGTAGCCCACGAGGTACTTCCCCAAAGCCAACCCCTTTGATGGTGGCATTTTCTGGGAAGTTCGGTTTAACAAAGGTGGTAAAGTCCCCTTTGCCGATGTTATCCACCAGCGCTTGCCACTGAATCGACAACGTTTCATTCAATACACAGCAACGCACGCTACGACCAATAATACGACCTAATGTGGAATGCAGTTGGTCGATGCTAATACTGTTACCTGACAGAGTTTGGTACAGGTTCACTACATCGTTAAAATGTTTTTCCGTTGGCTCATGTTTTGCTGCCAGTTTGCACAGTAAGTCTGCCAACGGTCCCACTTCAACAGTTTTATCGTAGAAAGTCGGTGCTTTTACCCATGAATATTTACCGTCATCATCCCAACCAGTGTAGTCAGGGTTAGTGGTTCCTTCCCATGGCGCTTGTGGTTCGTTTTCTTTGTACCATGCATGTTTGCTACTTTCTTTAATACCATTGATCAAATACTCATCTGTATGGCTGGTAATTGGGCGATAAGTACTAAAGTCACTATTTTCTAAGTAACCACCGGGCAATAAGAAGCTACCATTTTTACCATCCATTGGCATTTCAGGCATACACATATAATTTTGAGCACCTTGACCAACTTCTAACCACTCAGGATAACCCGCAGCAATAACAGCCGCATCGATTTTGTACACTTGCTCAATAAAATCCCCCAAACGATCGATAAAAGATTTCACATACATCAAGCGTTCAAGGTTAAGTACACCAACCCCATCAAGGTTGATTGGGTTTGCCACACCACCAACAGCAAGGTTTTGAATATGCGGTGTTTTCCCCCCTAACAATGCCACAATACGGTTTGCATCCCTTTGGCACTCAAGGGCTTGTAAATAGTGAGCCACCGCAATTAAGTTTACCTCTGGCGACAATTTCATCGCTGGGTGCCCCCAATAACCATTAGCAAAAATGCCTAATTGACCACTTGCGACTAATTTTTTAATTTTATCTTGCACGCGTGTAAATTCTGCGGCGCTATTGAGCGGCCAAGTTGAAATACCGCTTAAGATTTCAGCGGCTTTATTTGGGTCGGCATTTAATGCGGAGGTGATATCCACCCAATCTAATGCAGATAACTGATAAAAATGGACAATATGGTCTTGAATAGTATGCGCGGCTAAAATCATATTACGGATGTACTGCGCATTAACAGGTACATCAATATTCAAAGCGCTTTCAATCGTGCGGACAGATACAATACCATGGACAGTCGTACAAACCCCGCAAATACGCTGCATGATCATCCATGCATCACGAGGGTCTTTCCCTTTGACGATTTCTTCCATACCGCGCCACATAGTGCCTGAAGCCCAAGCCTTAGTGACCTTTCCATCTTCAATTTCACAATCAATGCGTAAGTGACCTTCGATACGAGTGACTGGATCTATTGTTATACGTTGGCTCATGCTTTACCTCGGGCCTGTGAATGGCTCATCGTTGTTTTTTTCAATGCTGGGATAACAGGTAGTAAGCGGACCAATAAGATATAAGCGCATACCTCAATTGCCACAAAACCTATTGAAATTAAAAGTTCTTCTGTTGTTGGGAAGTAGTCGTAACCGCCCCCCGGATTGAACGCGACAAGGGAGTAGCTCATCCGCCACATTGCCGCCCCGATTAACATGCTCAACCCACTGATATATAACCAACGCGAGTCATTTCTCAGCGATGGAATACGGAAAATAACCAGAGGGATCACCATTAACACGGTTTCTATCCAGAACATCATGGCGTAAAAATCGCCATTAAAAATGTGATGTAATTTTTCGCGGTAAATCAACTCACCAAATCGGCAGGCTAAGAACAATATCAAGAGCACTTGCAGAATTTGCGTTAATCGCACAAATAATGGTCGTTCGTCAGCCCCCTGCCCCTTTAAGGCAGCTTGCAGCAATGAACCTTCAAAAATAACAATCGAGAAACCCATAATGAACGCGGTCAACAGTGAGAGCAGCGGCAGCATTTCATAACTTTGCCAAATAGGATGAACTTTATATCCCGCAGAAATCATCAATGACCCCATTGAGGATTGGTGCATCATGGGTAACAAGGCTCCTAATGCAATAATGAAAAACATGACTTTATTCAAGCGTTTTAACGAGACCTTCCAACCAAAACGCTCACACAATGCTGGGGCAAACTCTAAGGCCATGACCCCGATATAAATCGTCATGCATACTGCCGTTTCAAACAGCACCGAATTGGTATTGAAGAAGCCGGGAATATAGAAATAAGGTAAGTTCCAGTAACGCCCCACATCGATAGTTATCGATAAACCACCAAGCGAATAACCGAACAAACTAGCGAGTAATGCAGGACGTACCAACGGATGATATTCTCCGCGATTAAATACGTACACTGCCCAAGCCAGTGCCCAACCGCCACAAGCAAACCCTGTACCAATCAGCAGATCAAAAGCAATCCAAATTCCCCATGGATAGCCGCCATTTAAGTCAGAAACGGAACCGAGTCCAAAAACCAGACGTTTTATAATCAGAATGACACAAATTAGAACCAACGGCCCAAAGACCATTATTGGCCAACTGACTAAACGCCCACCGAGCGGCTGTTCTTTATGATGCGTCGTCATTTGAGTCATCTCCTTCGTGTTTGTCATTCTTGGTATTGCGGTATACCAAGAAGCTCAGCCCTGCTAGTGCGGCTAATGGCAACACCATGCCTTTATAAAGGGTATGCTGCACATATTCAGAGCGAGCGCCGGTAGAAAGCTGGTCTAGTTCAGGTAACCCAAGATTCTGATAAGGCACCCCTGAAAGCACTATCACCTGCGTACCGCCACCTTCAAGCTCGCCATATATGTGCGACTCATATTTAGGTACTTTAATGACATTCGGGTCATTACTATGCAAAGTTTGGCGAGGGTAACCGTATTCATCCCCTGCTTTGAGTGTTAAACGTTTTTTTGCTTCTGCCAGCAGTTCTTCACGCGTACCGAAAATCACTGCTCCTGTAGGGCAAACCTCTACACACCCCGGTAACCCCCCTTTATCTAAGCGCTCTACACCTTTTTGGTTACATAGCTCACATTTATGAATTGCACCAAATTTGTCATCGTAAGCATATTTAGGAATATTGAATGGACATGCCACCATGCAATAACGGCAACCGGTACACACACTAGCGTCGTAATGGACAATGCCTGTTTTCGGATCTTTCTTTAATGCTTGAACAGGACAAACCGACACACAGTTAGGGTCAACGCAATGCATGCATTGTTTTTTGATGTAAGCGTAGCCGTCTTTTTCCTGATCTTTATTAACCCCAGTCCCGCTACTCCAGACCTGAATAATATTATTGGTATAAGGGGTCAGTTTGTCGTTATTTGACCACGTTTGCTCCCCAACAGGGTTGCGCTCAGGGTGGTTAATATCTTGGCACTTAGTGACACAAGCCTGACAACCAATGCATAGCGTCGAGTCATACAGCATGCCAAGAGAATTCGGAATTGGCGGCCGGTTCTCTGCCCCAGCTAAACTAGGCGAGCTACCAGCTAATAGTGCTCCCCCAGCGGAGAGTTTAAGAAAATTTCGTCTATTCACGGTTATTCTCCCCGTGAGTCAGTATCTTGTTGGCGTTTTTGACGACCTAATTCACGCACAGCCATCACACTCACACCAGCCACTAGCCCTACAACGCCACCAATTAACCCCACTGCGGTTGATGATATTTGCCCACCTTCACGGTTATTCACATCAGGCTTGTCCGCACGCGGTGTTGGGTTTTCAACACTCGCAAGTTGGTGGATAGCTTTATGAAAACCCACATTTTCCTCATTACAACCATAGCAAGGATGACCAATTGCCACTGGCCACACGCCACCGACATCACAAAATTGTAATGTGGAGCAATTACCGTAAGTTTCGGGCCCTTTACAACCTAAATGGTATAAACACCAACCTTCACGGTGACCATCATCCCCGAACTCTTTTGCGAAGCGTCCCGCATCAAAGTGAGGACGACGTTCACAGTGTTCATGAATTAATCGACCGTACGCGAACATTGGGCGATTTTTACTGTCTAGTTTTGGAGGTCTGTTAAAGGTAATTAAATGAGCAACTGTCGCAAGGAAGTTATGTGGGTTTGGTGGGCAACCAGGGATATTAATAACCGTTTTATCTTTAATTACTTGGTTGAGGCCAACTGCACCTGTTGGGTTATCCCCAGCAGCCGCAACACCGCCCCATGATGCACAAGAACCAATAGCAATTACCGCCGCCGCATGTTCAGCCACTTCACGGATATGCTCAACAATCGGTTTTCCTGCAACCATGCAGTAAATACCACCATCTTTCAATGGGATAGAACCATCAACGACTAATACATACTTGCCTTTATACTTCTCTATCGCAGCATGCTTGTTCTGTTCGACCTGTTCTCCAAAAGCGGCGGACAATACCTCATGGTATTCCAGTGAAATCGTATCAAGAATTAAGTTTTCCAAGGTGGGGTGAGTAGAACACAGCAAAGACTCTGTGCAGCCCGTACACTCTTGAGCCCCAATCCAAATAACGGGGGGACGTGATGGGTCACTAATAGATTCAGCAATTTGAGCGGCCGCATTCGCGCTTAGCCCCATTGTTGCTGCCAATGCTGTACATAACTTCATAAAATCACGGCGGTTTATACCATGAGAAGAAATAATAGAGTTATCTCCTATCATTCTTTTTTCCTATTATTATGGGTGGCTTAGAACCTATTCATTAGGCAAATTTTGTTTATTATCTTGAGGTTATAAATACCACCACGCCTATGCCCTAATGTGCATACGCCTTTGGCTAGTATTGTTACCGTAAGATTGAAAATAAAACCATGCCTAATGAAATAAGTTCTTATTTAAGTAACCTGATGCATAAATATAAAACAAGATCCTATTCCTACTTGCTTTTTATCGCTTGATCTTTATCAAGAGGTAATAAGAAAATTTATCTTTTTTATATATTTGTTAGAAAAATCGATTCAGTTCGTGAGGATTAAAAAATATAACCATAGAAACAAATAGTCTGTTTAATTCAATATTGCGCTACATATCACATTAATTTAAATATAAAATTTATTTATTTTCATAAGGATAATGAAAACCATTATTTTAAATTAAATTAATTAACCGAAATTTGCGTATTAATAAAAAGCCTATTTTTAATACAGAGAAATAAAGTAAATAAGAATCAATATCAAAAAATAATAAAGATAATAATAGAATATGGGTGTATAAGAAGATATTACCATCCACTTATATAATTTCATTATCATCGTATCTATATTCAATTAAACTTTTAATCTTGCTGCTGCAATAGCTACTTGCCCTAATGATACCCCCCCATCCCCCATGGGTAATTGTTTAGCATACAGTACATCAAATTCGTTCAAATTACTGACCAGCAACCGCCTTAATAACTGATTATGAATAACCCCTCCAGACAGCACTATCCGGTGAATACCATATTGGTGAGCTGACTTTCTAGCAAGTTCGGCAAAACCTTGTGCTAGAGCAACATGAAATGCATGGGCACGCTGCACTTTAGGGGCTTGATAAGCAACCCATTGTTGCCAAAACGTTTTTAAATCCAATTGCTGGCCAATTAAAGGCATACTGACTGGGTGCGTCATAACATCACATTGCGAAGCTAATGCTTCGAGCTGACACGCAGCTTCCCCTTCCCAACTGGTCGCCGCCGTACAAATCCCTAACGCAGCGGCAACTGCATCAAACAACCGACCTACCGATGAAGCTACGGGGCTGTTAACTCCTCGTTGAATCGCTTTTTGCAAACCCTGCCAAGGAAATTCCTTTAACTGCAATGCCATTTCCTGTTGCTGCCACTGTGGAACAAACTGTAACCAATGGGCCAATAAATTGCGCCAAGGCTGCCGCGATGCTAATTCACCTCCGGGTAGCGCTACTGGCGGTAGCCCCCCTAAATGCTGGCTAGTGTTGTAATCGACTAATAAACATTCCCCTCCCCATAGTCGATTATCATCGCCATAACCTAAGCCATCTAGGGCTAAGCCAATCACTTTACTACCATCTAACGGCAAGCCATGTTCTACCATTACAGCAGCGATATGAGCATGGTGATGCTGTACCTTAATGAAGGGAATTTGTCGTTGTTGCGCCAATGTTTCTCCGTAACGGTAACTCACATAGTTTGGGTGCATATCCCCCACAATGACACTCGGTATAAAGCGATAAATTGACTCAAATAAAGTAATCGTATCTTGATATTGTTGGCAAATATCCATGTCATCAAGATCGCCAAAATGCTGGCTCATCACTGCACTATTGCCCCGCAACAAGCAAAAAGTATTTTTTAGATCCGCACCTAAACCGAGTATTGAGGGCGCATTTTCAAACCCTTTAGGTAAGGCCAATGCATCAGGGACATAACCCCTTGCACGCCTTAACATTTCAGCCTGCCCATCGTGGTAACGGACTAAGGAGTCATCAGCTCGCTGCACAATGTCTCGGTTATGTGTCAACCAAAAGTCAGCGACATTCGCTAAATCAGTAAATGCGTCAGCCTCAGTTAATACGGGGGGTTTTCCAGAGGCATTACCAGAAGTCATAATTAATGGCCGTTTCACTTTTGCCATCAATAGGTGCTGTAAAGGGTTGGAAGGTAACATCACACCTAACTCTGTCAGTTTAGGAGCAACCGCTGCACTCAGTGAGTTATTCGCCCATTTATGAATTAAGACAATAGGTGCCGCAGGACTTTTTAATAATGCCTTTAACCCATTGTTAACCTTTATATTTTCATCCTCTAGCCAACCTATGGACGGAACCATCACTGCAAACGGTTTTGTAGGCCGCCGCTTACGTCGGCGTAATTGTTTCACCGCGTCATCGTTCGTCGCATCACAAGCTAGATGAAAGCCGCCTAACCCCTTTATTGCAATAATTTTGCCAAGCAATATTTGCTCCGTTGCCAATAACAGAGCATCCTCTTTTTGCGCTAAAGTTTGCCCTAAACCATCGCAAAGCTTAATTTCTGGACCACACTGCGCACAAGCATTGGGTTGAGCATGAAAGCGCCTATCGGCTGGTGATTGATATTCAGATAAACAATGTGCGCATAATGGGAAGTTAGCCATTGCCGTGTTTGGTCGGTCGTACGGCATATGGCGGATAATGGTAAACCTTGGACCACAATGGGTGCAGTTAGTAAATGGGTAATGAAAACGCCTATTTGAGGGAGTAAAAAGTTCTTGCAAGCACGCATCACAAGTTGCCGCATCGGGGATCACTTGTGTATCCATTCGACCTTCGCCACTACGGCGAATAGTAAAGCTCTCAGGTAATATCTGCCATTGAAATGAACTTGATTGTACGCTTTCAATGTGTGCTAAAGGCGGGCAGTGTTGATGTAGTAATTGTATGAACTCGCTTAAATTAGTGCCTGCACATAAACGAACTAGCACCCCTTCACCGTCATTACAAACATCACCATAAAGATGGCATTGATGAGCAAGTTGCCAAATATATGGCCGAAACCCTACCCCCTGAACCTTACCTTTTATACGAAGCTGTATTCCGTTTTCCACTTACACACCCTCTTTATTACTAAGGGTATATTTTCACGCTAATAGTTAAAGAAAACTTCACTTAAGATCAAAAAAGTATGAGAAATGATGCAATGATGCAATGATGTATCAAACTTTAATTCAGCAACTTAACCACTGATAAATCCATCTTTCATTCGATTAAAGTGACCCGAAAGGTTATTCTGCTAATACCCGTATTTGATGGCATCTAATCCCCCCAATTAACCTCAGTGATTAAGCGAAAATAATAGCACCACAAAGAATTAATTACATAAAAAATCAGAATTACCAACCGATATTTATTAGATAAAACAACATTAAATTATATTCGTTATTGTTTATTCAGTGAAGCTAATATAAGTTTATAGTATGCGTCATTATTATTTACTAATTTACTGACATGTTATCAATAAGAGACTAATAAAATGTGCACAAGCTTATCAATAGTAGATAGTCAAAATCATATTTACCAAGGACGAACACTAGAATTAACTGAAAACTTACCTTCTTGGATAACATATTACCCAGTAAATACCTTCTTTCAGAAAAAATCACCTGATGGTCAAAATGGTATTAGTTATACATCTAAATTCGACATTCTTGCTATAACAACTGAAATTTATTTTGATGGTGATAACCATAATATGTTTCAAGGTTTAAATAGTGAGGGGTTAACTTTTAGTGCCAATATGATCACAGAAGCAGAACTCTCACCGATTGAACCTGAAAATTATTCCAAGTCATTACCTGTCACCTCGATAGGTGAATGGGCTTTATCTAGTTTTAGCAATGTTAACGAAGTGAAAAAAGCTATTGAAAGTGGCTTCTTTTGGTCCCCAATCCTCGTCAACTTTAGGAATTTAAAATCACCATTCCATTATGCTTTTTATGATAAACAAGGTGGCAGTATCGTCGTTGAAGCTGTTAACGGCAAATTACAAGTCTTTGATAACCCAACTCGTGTAATGACTAATGGGCCTGATTTTCAATGGCATTTAAAAAACCTCAATAATTATAGCCAATTATCTAACCTTGATAAGTCAACCAATCTATTAGGTAATATCCGAGTGACTCAGCCAGATAGCGGAATTGCAACTGCAAACCTCCCTTCTTCAGATACCTCGGTTGGGCGTTTTGTTCGTGCCGTTTTTTATAGTACTTACGCACCGCAAGCTGATAATGCAAAAGAGGCAATAAATACCCTTGCCCATATAATGAATAACTTTGATCGCACTAAAAATATCACTGTTGATAATATCGGAGAAGGTGAAGGGAAAGGTGATATTTTACTGTCTGAATATACTGTCTGGACTTGCTTATCTGATTTATCTAATGGAACTATCTATATTAGAGGGTATGGTGAAATGAATTATACTCAATATTCGATTGACCAATTTAGCCATGAAGGTAAAGCTATTTTTAAACAACTCGATATTTATTAATTTAATCACCAATTGTAGAAGATAGTAATCCCTATCTTCTACAGTTTAAAACTATTTATTTAGCTTTAGCCTGTTCATAACGAGGTAATGCTTTTTCTATTTCCCCTAATGAAAAAGCTAAATCAACAGCAGCAATAACTGAGCCAGTATAAGCATCAATACGGGCAAGTTCTGCTGTAAATAATGCTATTTCTGCCGCATTAATTTCAGTCACCGTGCCTAGCCCATTATGATAAAAATCAACGCTTGCGGTATAACTTAACTGAGTTGTTTCAACTAAATTTTTTGCCGCTTTATGCGCTTCCAATGCTGATTTTAACGCGTTCTCAGTTAAGCTCATTTCTCGGATCGCTAACTCTTGGCTTTTTCGTAAATTTTCTTGAGCAATCAGAATATCTGATTGTGCATTCTTCATACGGGCTTGCCTGATCCCCCCTTCATAAAGCGGAATACTCACCCCAAGTAAAATATTTGAAGAGGAAGTACTTTGATTGATACCGGGTAACCCCTGTACATCTAAGCTACTATTTCCCCCAGCAACAGCGCCGGCCAAATAGACTTTAGGAAAATAATCAGACTCAACGGATTGAGTCGTTTTCATCGCTGCTTGCATAAGCTCATAATTAGAAAGTACATCAGGGCGTTGAGCTAATGCATTCCTGATCCTTTCATGGGTCAATGGCGCGATATCATCAGGGAGAACATCTTTGTCGCTATATTGGATATTGATAGACTGAAGTGGAGACATACCAATGGATGATAGCAATAATTGGTACTGGTCTTTTTCTTTCCCTGCGGCTAATACGCTTTGGAATTCTAATTGAGCAACCTGTTGCTTAGCTAATGCAACATCAAGCACGGTCGCAAGACCTCGCGCCTTTTTCTGTTCCACCGCATAAAGGACATTTTTACTGCGCGCTAAGGATTCAGCAGTAATTTTGTTTTTTTTCTGTGCGGCTCCGTAAGTATAGTAAGCCGTAGTAACATCATGAATGACCTTTTGATGAAGTAAATTAAAGTTCAAATCGGAAGCTAGAGCCGCATGTTTTGCTGCATTCGCGAGAGATTCACGCTTACCGAAATCAAACAACAACCACTGAAACGTCACCGCTGGGATAAAAACATGGTTAGAAACATCGATTTTATCAACAAGATCATTATGCGGAAGCTTTACAGTCCCTCGTTGATAACCACTTAATGCTGTTGCTGTAATAACAGGCAAATAGGTGCTTTCAACCATTCCAACATCAACCGCCGCCTTTTTGGCTAATTCCCAAGCAATACGTGTTTCAGGGTTATTTTTTTGCGCAACATCGATAAGATCAGCCAAGTCATACTGCTCTTTAAGTGTTTCATTATGTTCGGCATACAAATTCTCTTCAGGAGAAGAAAGGTATTTTTCGGATTCATATCGTAGCGGCTGCTGGGCTTTTTCCATAAATGAGCGGCTGGTATCGACACATCCGACAAGAAATACGCTCAGAAAAGTAGTGAGCAAATACTGTTTGTTTTTACTTTTTGTTAATTGTGCCGTCATTATTACTTCTCACTAATGAGTTCTTGCATGACTTGCTCTTTTTCTTGAGCTGATAATATTATCGGTAGCGAATTTAATACATCACGTTTAAAGTCACTAATTGATTTAGCGCATGCATGGGGATCTAAATTATCTTTATGATTAAAATAGATAAATTTAGAAGCATAATTTTGATAACTGTCCACTGAGGCTTCAGCTAACAGCTGTTTAAAGAAGCGAGTTAAAGCATCACCTTTATCTTTAGAGTGAGTTTCAAAGATTAACAAGTCTATATCATCTTTTGCTTTTATTACGCCTTCATTAATTGTTGAGACTAAACTGAGCGCTTGCACATTATTCTCATAATTGCCTAATTTAAGTGCCGCATAACTATCTAAGATATTCTTAATTTGCTTATTAATCGTGGTCATGATGGATACGGGCCACACTTTAGTGAACATAATATACATCACTATATTGCCTAATAAGATGCCTAAAATCCTATCGGAAGCGACATCCATATCAAAACTAGGTTTAAACCCATGTAATACCGTTAGCAAAAATGCAAGTCCAACTTGGACTCCTGCATAGGAAATACGCTCATTACCGGCAGCCACCCATGCTGCGGGTAAAATACAGAAGAAAATCAATACCATTAAGCTAAAAATATCGGATAAATGAGGAATAATATAAAGTAACGAAATAATCCCAATCAGTGCACCAATTAAACACCCCGTGATACGCAGTGTCAGTTTATGCACAGTTTCACCAACTGATGTTAATGCGACAACATAGCAAGTGATCATCGCCGTATGGATGCCTTGCCATTCAAAAAAGTCATAAAGAACGTAACATATCAGTGCTGCGCAAGTGGTTTTTATTGCAAAATATTTATGATTAGGATTAGTAAAAGCATCCTCAACAAAAAACGGCATTTTCGTTTTTGGGTCACTGAATGTTTTATTCTTAAATAAAATATTTAGGAAATCATCCAATAACTGTTGATTGCTCTTATTAGTTGGTTTGCTATCTTTAAGGTTTTCTAACTGTTCAAGTTGATTTGTAGATAAACACTGTGCAATAAATTGGCATTTTTCTGATAGCTCAATACGCACTGCTGATGATGTATCATCCGGTAAATTCAAAGACATGATCAGTATTTCATAGGAATTATCAATCATGCTATCTAGCCATTGTATTTCTTTTTTCCCTTTTAGGAAAAAAAGCTTAATAAACATTAAATAACGTTTGCATTCAGACTGAGTAGCTAAAGCTTCGGTTATTTTAATTGGCTGGAGCTTATCCCCTAAAAAAAATTGATGCGCACTTAAAAAGCGCTCTGACAATTTATTGAGTAATAATTTTCTTGGGCTAATACCAAAAAAATAATTAAAGATAATAACCAGTAACATAGGTGATACTGCCATTAAGAGAGCATACAGCAGCCCCCTAGTTGCAGCATCGCCAAAAGGAATATCATCAATTAATGTCATTAAAAATGCGATCACAAGCGCGATTAAATTACCAATATCGCCCAAACTACTGGCGGAAGATAAATACATAAATAAGCCAGAAAATAACGCCATAAAGAAAAAGCGTAACATCACATTTTGAATGGTTAAGTTAAATAATATAAAAATCACACAAACAGCAATACTGCATAAGACTATGACACCGATACACAATAGTATGTTTTCAACTGCGTCAGACTTAACAAGGTAAATGATCAGGTAACAACTGATCGCCGACTCTGGTATTTCGTATAACATGGCAATACCTGCCATTAATGCGCAGAGTAGAGAAATACGCCACGCCGTCGAAAACCGAAACTCGAATGGCAACAAATCCTGCTTTATTTGTTGAAAAACTAGTGAAGTTTTAGCAGTCATCATCTTTAGATACTATATTAACAGTAGCTGTGGCACCTATTCGCATTAATTCCTTAGGTGGATTATTTAAAATCACCCTGACAGGAAAACGTTGTTCGACTCGTACCCAATTTAGTGATTTAGGCACATAAGGCAAATCCCTAGGAATATTGAGCAAATCAGTAGACATAACCCCCCAACCTGTACCTTGCACTTTACCTTTAATTGGCTGCTTATTATTGATCATAGAGTAAACTACTGCACAGCTCCCCATCTGAATATTGCCTAACTCCGTTTCTTTAAAGTAAGCAGATGCAAACCATGTATCAGTATCTATTAATGTAAATATAGACTGGCCTGATAACACAAACTCACCAGCAGACATGGTTAACCCGACGATATAACCATTACTCGGTGCTTTGATTTCCGTATTACTTAATTCCCACTCCGCCATAGCCAATGACATTTTTAATGACTGAACGAGAGCCTCTTCGGATTTGGTATTATTAATTAATGCTTCAGAAGCTACATTTTGTTTTTGGGCTTGTTTTAAGCTGACTTCTGCATCACGTTTTAAAGTACGTGCATCATCAACCTGTTGAGCAGTCACGAAACCTTTAGCTAATAAAGGCTCTAAACGTTTTAATGACTGTGTGGCAAGAGCAAGATTAACTTGTGCACGTTTGATTTGTTCTTCTGCTACTTCAGAATTTGAAGTTTCAGCAACGATGATCCTCTTTTTATTACTGAGGGCTGCTTCTGCAACAAGTAATTCAGCTCGAGCTTGATCCGCTCGCAACTGGTACATGGTAGGGTCGATCGTAAATAATAGGTCACCTTCCTTGACCTCCATGTTTTCTTTAACATGAAATTGGCTGATCCGCCCAGGTACCACAGAAGATATATTGATTTTATTTGCCTCAATCACCGCATCTTCACTTAATGGGTTCAAAACTGATGATTGCAGGCTTTTCCATAGCAAAAGCAATAGAGCCACAAACACACCGATTGTGATAATGATTGCGAGCTTTTTTTTATTTTCTGTATTCATAATTTAATGAGAGAAATAAAGTAAAGATATTGTAATGGCAATCGATAGCAAGACACCAAAGTAAAACAGCAAGGGCAACGGTAACTTATCATCGATTTCTAAGCGGACCAGAAGAACACGTAATAACACTGCGCCTATTAGTCCAATTAAGACACACAACATCCAATAAGGAAAATAAGCACCTAGCATAGGAAATAGTGGGGAGTTTCCCTGTGTACAGCCTACTAATAAAAAAGCTAGCAAGCTAATGCTAAAATGATGACAATATTTTTTAAGCAAGTTCACATCAATATTACCTATCATTATATGATTATTAATTGATTGCTTATTACTATAGCGTTTTTTTTATGATTATAAAATAAATAAATTTCAACTAGATAAACATTGGTTTTATTTTTTATTAACTGAGTTTCACCGACTCCCCACCCGTCAAAAAAAAGCTCAATAACAACCCAATACATTGATTAATAAGCATATACATTAATCAAATCAGTATAAGACCATACTGGTTATAATGTTGAACAAGTACAATATTATGCAAAGTTCAATATCAAATTAACCGCTTAAACTGATTAACTAAGCCTATTAAACGGAAATATGAACTAATTTAACTATCTCGATATGATTTAACACTAGAAATTTAAAACAATTTTACTCTTGGCCTATTTCAGGTAACAATTAGACTGTCTTATTATGACAATCAAAAATAACCGCTCCAAAAATTAACTTTAAAACTTTATTAAAACGAAAGTCGACCACATCAATTTATATATCATCGGTATATATTCCCCCTAAAAATTTAATTCATATAGTCGAATTAGATAGTTATATTAATACCATCGAGTCATTAAACAGCGTTATCCGTCATGCTATAAAGAAACGTAAGGTCTTCCCCAGCGATGACTCTGTGCCGAAAGTGATTTATTTAGCAATTGAATCTACCTCTAAAAAATGGAGTATGCCAATTAAAAGCTGAAAATAGGTAATGAGGCGTTTTATTAGTTGTAAAAATTAACTGGCTAAAACTAAAAAGGCAAAATAAAGCAATATGGGTCTCACGTTGCCTGCCTTGGTACTTCTACAGCATAACAAGCCTTAAATAATAAAAATCCAACTCAGAATGCTTCCATCACACAAGCAAGGCTTTCAATCATCAGCACCATGTTGGTTGATTTGATAATCACTACGTTTCACAAATACTCGCTCAACCATAGTAAATGTTATACTTAATAGCCATGATGATGGATCGCCCTGCCATGAGAAGGCCCCACGATTAATCAAAGAGTAATGATGAAACGTATTAAGATCATTATTAAATGTTTCCACGCAATATCTATAAAATTTTTCCGACAGGGATCTCACGGTTAAAAGGACACCAGCTTACCTTAGAATTTCTTCTGGACTCGGTTATCGGAACAATATGTCTTTTCTAAACGACTCTGAACACCTAGCGCTAATACCCCAAGTATAAGCCACAACCAAAAGTAAAGCATTAAGACAAACGGTTAGTTAAACCCGCCACATGCATATAATTTAACTGCCAAAAAAACTTATTATTCGTGTAAAACCATTCAGATAAATCTATTTTATGCTAAATGCGTCAAAATTTTTAAATAATAAATTTGTTTTTATTTATAACAATCGGTTAGCTTAAGGTAAATAAATTGGCATTAGCGTGGATAACCTTACTCTAGCATTTCATTTTCGGTTGCCACAAAGCATCTGAAAGGAATACGTCATGAGCTTGTTCGACATTGTCATTAAGCCGTTTCAATCCCATAATCGCTACCAGCTTGCTGTACAAGGTTGCCAGACCCACTTAGACGTTGAGCACTTCACGGGACGTGAAGCCATTAGTGAAACTTATCGTTATCAGATTACCTTTACCTCCCCAAACAAAAACCTGCAAGCGCAACAATTTCTACGCCGCAGTGCTGATTTTACCTTTTCATCGCCTACCCTGCCATTGGCTATGCTGAACACATTGAATGAGCCGCAAAAACGTGTTCATGGCGTGATCACCCACTTCAAGCGGCTGTCTGGCTCCGCTGATGAAACACAATACCAAATTGTGATAGAACCGTTTGTCTCCTTATTACGCCACCAAATGCGCACTCACCGCTTCTTCTTAAATAAATCCGTGCCAGACGTCATTGACCTCATCTTACGTGAGCATGACATGAAAGGCTGGGAATTTGAGTTTCATTTGCAGCGTCAATACCCAAAGCGGGAGCAAATTAACCAAATCAATGAGAGTGATTGGCAGTTTATTGAACGCCTGCTAAGTGAAGTGGGGATTTTCTATTCGTTCAGTTTGCAACCGGATACCAAAACCGAAGTTATTCATTTTGGGGATAGCCAACGAGCCTATGTGTATGACCTCAAGCTACCTCTCAATAGCCCATCAGGGATGAATGACGAGGGTGTAGAAAGTGTCTGGGGGTTATCACTACGTCATCAAGTGGTTGAGCGCAGTGTCACCACCAAAGATTACAATCACCGCCAAGCGATGCAAACTCTGCAATCGATTGAAACGGATATGACTCGAGGTGAGGGAGAGGACATCCACTACGGCGATGTCTACCATTATAAACCTCGTCACCTTGAGCGCGGTGAGAAGTACCAACCTGAAACGGAAACCGCTCACTTTTGGTCACGCCTTGACCATGAACGCTTTTTGGTTCGTCAAACTCAACTGTACGGTAAAAGTAATTCACCGATGCTAACGCCGCTATTGGTGCTCAAAATTACCGATAACCAACTGCCTTCAACATTACCGTCTGACTTTCAATCTGAAATCCTCCTGAGCCGCCTGCGATTTTCAGGTAGCCGCAGCAGTGCCTTAGTCGTGCAGTTTGAAGCAACGTCGTACACCGAAGCTTTGTGCTGGCGACCAGCTCTTAAACCTCGCCCCGTGATTGCAGGTACGTTAATGGCGCGGATTACTAGCGCCAAGCCACATGATATCTATGCCCATCAAAATGAACATGGATTTTATTGGGTTAAATTCGATGCCGACCGTGATGAAAAGCCCACTGGGTATGAAAGCATGCCTGTGCGGCTGGCGAAACCCTACGCAGGCGATACCTACGGCATGCACTTCCCCTTAATCCAAGGGACAGAAGTTGCCATTGGGTTCCATCAGGGCGACCCGGATAGGCCGTATATCGCCCATGCGTTGCATGACTCGCATCGTCCCGACCACATCACCGACAAAAATAATACCCGCAATGTCATTCGTACTCCGGCAAATAATAAGCTACGCATGGAAGACAAACGCGGGGAAGAACACATCAAATTCAGCACCGAATACGGGGGGAAATCGCAACTCAATTTAGGGCATCTGGTTAATCAAGGGCGTGAAAAGCGCGGTGATGGCTTTGAGCTGCGAACCGACAGCTGGGGCGCTATTCGAGCAGGAAAAGGGCTGTTTATCAGCACAGATTTACGCACGAAAGCCTCGTCTGAACAACTGGATATGCGCGAAGCCAAGCAACAGCTTGATGATGCGCTGAATTTAGTCAGTTCGCTACGCGAAGCGGCAGAGGTGGCAAAAGCCGAACTAGCAGATTTAAAAGCGCAACAAACGTTACTGACTCAATCTATTGATAAATTGCAGCAAGCGGCGTTATTACTCAGCGCCCCTGCAGGTATTGCTCTCACCTCCCCGAAAACGGTGCAGGCTCACAGCGGTGAAAACATTACCCTGACGGCCAATAAACAGACTGATATCTCGGTAGGTAAAAAAATCACCTTAGCGGCAGGTCAAGCGATTAGTTTGTTTGCCCATACTTTGGGTATAAAAGCCTTCGCGGCTAAAGGCAAGGTGGAAATCCAAGCGCAAAGCGATGAAATGCACCTCACCTCACTCAAAGACATGACCATCACCAGCACGGGCGGTAAAACTGTCGTCGCCGCTAAAGATGAGTTATTGCTGACCTGCGGTGGTGCTTATATTCGCTTGAAAGGTGGGCAGATTGAGTACGGCAGCCCCAGCAACCAAACCGTCAAAGCAACTAACTGGGTGGTTGAAGGAGCGGCTTCAATGGATGTCACTCATCCACAGTTTCCGCAATCAATGCCAAAACAAACCTTGCGCTTTCAACTGAGCTCCTCTCCGCAGAGTCCGATGAAGGCGCGTGCTTTTGAGCCGTATGAACTGTATGCCAACGGAGCGCTTATTTTAAAAGGTATAAGTGATGCGCAAGGTAATGTCCAAATTGACCATGATATTCCCACAGATAGCTATCAACTATACCTACTCAGTGGCGATCGTTATGACATTACAGTGCCACCACCTGCTGAAGATGATGACAGTAACGAGCCTACAGTCAATATTGGATTTAGACCAAGCGCACCTAGCCAAGAGCGTGAAAATGCACGTATTGGCGATGCTTGGGGTCAAAACCTTTCAGAGTTTTTAACCGCATTCAAAAAGGATAAGTAATATGTCTGGAGGTAATTGGAGTCAATTCCCGCTAGGAGTTCAACTCCCAACATCAGCAACGCCACCGATGATTGATATACCAGTATCAAGTTGCATGGTGGCACATATGACGCCAAGCTGGATACCTGAACGCACGAAATACCCCATGAGTTTATTTACCTATGCACCATTAATTAATGGACAACAAACCTTTGCCGCCGTTGCGGAAGCCATTCGAAAATCGAAAAAAAGTATTGATATTATTACATGGGGCTTTCAACCCTCTATGTATTTTGAACGTAGTTCGAATGCCCGAGAAGGTCAATATCCGATGATTGGCGAGTTGTTAGAGCAAAAGGCCAATGAAGGTGTGCAAGTGCGTGTACTTGTGTGGTTTGATCATGTGGGAAAACATTTTGAGAAAAGCTTTCCCGGTTGGGGGAAACAAGTGATATCGCCATCCCAACTCAATGATTTTCTTGTCTTTGGTGCAAAGCTCGATTATCAAACCCAAAAACAATATCAGTTTGATATCGCTTGGAACCGTAAAGTTCATATGGGCCTTGTCAAAAACTTGTCAGTACGGACTCGTGATATTGCAATGAGTATACCTGATTCGCGATTAAAAGATGTTACGGCGCGAACCAATCATCAATTTTCGAGTCAAGAAACTGAGCTAAGTGCTCGCTGGGCTGCTTTAGCGGCTGGTTCAACGCATCATCAAAAAGCGGTTTTAATCGATTATGAAGAGCCTGAAAATGCGATTGGTTTTGTGATGGGGCACAATATGCACTCGGAATATTGGGATCAAGATGCACATGCCATCACTCGTTATAAAGAAGAGTCATGGCTTGGTCGCGATGGCGTAACTGCGTGGCAGGATACCTCAAACTGTGTGTATGGTGAGCTACTGTATGATTTAAATGATAACTTTGTGTCGGCGTGGAAAAAAACTGATGGTTTTTTCGCCAGCAAAGGTGACGATGTAGAGCAACTTGCACAGAGAGAAAGTCGTTCACGATGTGACTATATCCCGACACCTGAGCATATCAAAAACCTCAACGCTCATTACACCTTTTTAGCGAATAATCCTTTAGTTCCCACGGGCGGAAAAATTTGCCGAACCCAGCCACAACACGATGAATACGATATATTAAAAGCCTATGATCATGGTGTTAAACATGCCCGTAACTACATCTATTTTGAAAACCAATATTTTCGTTTGTCATCTATAGCGACCAATTTACGGGATATGGTTGAAGAACGAAACCGACGTTTTTTACAAGCTGCTGAAACTGACAGCAAATTACAAAGCATTAAACCACCTCCGTTCTATCTTTTTGTTGTCACTAATTCAACGGAAAAACCCTCTGTCGGAAGTTCGAATGAGGTAGGCGGTTATCAAACTTATAAGATGTTAGAACAACTTGGTCGTCGAGATTTAATGAAAGAGCACGTTTACGATCAGTCGTACAAACCTAAGTCGGGTTATTGGGGGGTCTATATTCGAAGTGAAGATATCAAAAGCCCTGATGATATCCAACCCGAAAAAATAGAGGGGCTAGAAACAATGATCTGTACTCTTGTTTCTCCTGATTCGGATAGATGGCAGCAAGTATATGTACACAGTAAATTAACTTTAGTCGATGATACCTTTTTAATTCAAGGCTCCGCCAATATTAATTTACGTAGCATGGCATTTGATAGTGAAATCGCCGTGATATTGCAAGATACCGATGATTTTCCAATTGTAAAACCGTTAAGAGAAAAGTTATGGGGATTGCATAAGAGGACTGGGAGTGCTTCAAGTAATTTGACAGCCGAATTTAAAGAATGGAAAAAAATAGTTGCTATAAATGCGAGCAATAAAAAAAATAAAGAATCACCTAACGGATCATTAATCCTTTTTGAAGATAAAACTATTAGCCTAAAAAATGCGGATTAACTGATGAACATAGAAATAAAAATCGCATTATTATTGGGATTTATTCTGCTGACGGGCTGTAAGCCTATCGATAAAAAGGACGTCACTGTGACTCAAAAAACAGAACCTGATTTAACTTTCACTTGTGTGTATGAAAAAGACACGCTACCCCCTGTTGATCCGGAAGCGGATATTTGGTTTAAACAAGCGCGTGAGCTTGAAAAAGTGAATAAACATCAACGAGATTATAAGCAAATTGGTGATCTCTACCGCAAAGCCGCAGAGCGTAATCACCCTAAAGCCATGCTTAACTTAAGTAACTTAATCAGTTATGGCAAAGTGCCCCCGATTGGCGGGAAAGGCCCAGCGCAAGAAGTGTGGGATATTATCCAAAAAATGGCTAAATTGAATATCAGCTATGGTTATTACCAAATGGGACATTATCTCGATACGGGTTATGGTGTACCTGCTGATAGAACGAAAGCGTTAGCTTATTTTAGGCAGGCTGCCGATTTAGGCAGCCCAGAAGGGCAATATGTTATTGGTGATATTTTTCTCGCTCAACGTTTATCAGATAAAGACAATCCTGCTTATCAACCTGAAATTGGAAAAAAAATGCTTGCTTGTGCTGCTCAACAAGGTAATAAAGAAGCTGCATTTACAGCAGCGATGTTTTATAAGAGTGTGGAAAAAAACTTTGACATAGCATTAGAGTTTTTTCAATTAGCATCGGAAAATGGACATAGAATCTCAGCTTCAATACTCATTGATACATTTAAAATAGACACAACACCAAAAGACTATTATTACCTAGCGGTTAAACCAGACCCAGAACGCTCAGCCCGTTATGAAGCAATTGTCAAAGAAATGGATGCTTCTGACGAAACCGCCAAGTTCCCCGATATCGATAAAATCGTTCCACTTCCCCCTGCCGAACTCCCTGAATGGGATGGTACGTTTGAATATAAAAAACAACAGGATAACCAATAAAAGGATCTTAACATGCGCGCACTTGTTCGATTAGGTGACAAAACTACTCATTGCGGCGAAGTGATTTCCGCTTCTGGCTCGATGATGTACGGTAAGCCCATTGCCTTAGTGGGAGATAAAGTCAGTTGTCCTAAAAAAGGACATGGTGTCAATGCCATTTTACCCGGCTCAACGCGCATTTTAATATCCGGTCGCCAAGCGGCATTGAACGGCTTTCAAACCGAATGTGGCTGTACCCTCATTGCGAGCCTTTCCTCGTCAGGTGAACAGTCATGATAAGCTGGAAAATTCCCTCTTTAGAGCACCCACCTAAGCCTAAATTACCTCGCTTGATGCTTTGGTTGTTTTTAGTCGTGATTATTGGTGTTATCGGATTTGGCATAGGTGCTTATTTATCTTCAATTGGGGTATTGTCTAGTGAAGTCAGTAACAACCAAATAATTGCTTTATTTGTTGTTCTTCCCGTGATTGTTATTTTGTTTATTCGTCTATTGGCTTATTCGATAATGTCATATGACCATCGGCAGTTTACTGATATGCTCGATGATGCACGTCAAGAATGGGGATATTGGGCTAGGAAGCATCTAGGAATTTTAGCGCATACACGATTGACACAATTTGATGAAGAAAAACAAACAAACGTTGTTTTGTCTTCACTGCCTCCGAATAAAGACAATATATTGCAATTAAACGCCTTCAAATCACTTTCTTTATGGGAGAAACAAGAAATGGCGGTGCGAAAGTTACTTGCACCCATTGCTGAATATTACCATCAACATTCTCTCTCCCAACCTATTACCCTATATTGGCAAGCTGAAGATAATGAGCCTAATTGGCAGGAACTGATTGAGCAGGAAGCCACGCGCTTATCATTAGAGCTTGAATCTGTTGAAACATTGCCATATGACTCATTAAGTGAATGGTTGTTAGCACTGTATGAAAATCCCTTTGAACCTAAGTTATACGCTATTTTAGCATTTCAATTAGACTCAACGGCGAGTGAAGAAGCCGCGAGTCTATTACTCGCCCCTCAAGGATTCTACGAGAGTCTAAGAGCACCTATCAAAGCGAAGCTATTACGCCCGATATCCACCGAGGTAAAATCCTTCGATGATGCATTGAAAGCACAATGTGAATTTCAATTACCGGGTCACCAATTAAATTCAGTGTGGCATAGCGGGGTCACAGATAAAAACAAAAGCCAATGTATTGAAAGCTATGTACAACAAGATATTCATTGTCTCTTAAACCAATTTTATG
This sequence comes from Providencia sp. 2024EL-00732, assembly GCF_044006275.1. NCBI lineage: Bacteria > Pseudomonadati > Pseudomonadota > Gammaproteobacteria > Enterobacterales > Morganellaceae > Providencia > Providencia sp. 2024EL-00732. Next base: position 85,225 of record NZ_JBIPDG010000012.1, read on the forward strand.
ATGCCGATGCCTTTTTCGGTACGAGTGGGATTGCTCGCCATAGCACAATCTTGTCATTGGTCAGCGATAATCACGAAAACCAACTAATTGTATGCCAAGAAAACGATAACTTATTGTTACAACAAGTAATATGTTAATAAATGAATAAGAGGTGCCTGTTATGAGTGATAAAATTATTCATGCCATTGAGTGCTAGGCTAACCACCCTACATGGTTTAGTTCCCACCCTATTGGATGCCAATACAAAAACAAATAAAAGCCAATACATTTATTTGGATCATAATACAGGTATAGTCAACCTATCCAAAAATAAGACTGGCGTTCTGGTAATTTCTAGGGAAGACGAAACGGATCGGATTATGTCTACTGAAGAAGTCAGCGTGGATGTATTGAATTAGATAACTTGAGTCATTCTGACCCAAAATCAGGTAAAAACAAAAAGGAGTTAGATGATTAACACCTAACTCCTTGATAAATTTGGTGGCCCCTACTGGACTTGAACCAGTGACCAATCGATTATGAGTCGACTGCTCTAACCAACTGAGCTAAGGGGCCAAAGTGGAAAGGATTATACGTGCAGTTTTCTCTTAGGTCTAGTGTTTCAAAACTGTATGGCGAAATTGTGTTCAAATCAATCGCATCACTTATAATTCAAAGTGATAGCATCACCAAAAACTATCATTCTTTCATACTTGCCATAAAGCCTCGTTTATTTTGTCATTTTTAATTCAACCAATGCTCATAGTATCCATGACATTAAAAATCAATCTATATCAAATTAAAAATATAAACCACAGCATAAACACAATCAGGCTTATTAAACATTCTTCCCCCAATCATTTGATATAGAACAACAATTTTCTCATCAAGATCTCACAATATGATTTATAGATAATTCGCTGATAGGACAAAAATGATGAAAAAAGTACGTGCAGTTCAATATGGTTGCGGGAAAATGGGTAAATACCTAATCCGTTACTTACAAGAACATGGCGCTGAAGTTGTGGCAGCTTTTGATATCAATGAAGCTGTAATCGGCAAAGATATAGGCGAAATTGCAGGAACCGCACTAACCGGAGTCAAAGTCCAAGCACTCCATGAAGCAGATAAAACACTCGAAACCTTAAAACCTGATGTTGGGATCATTGCCACACTGAGCACGATGGCTGATTTAGAAGATGCATTTTCCTTATTTGCCCGCCACGGTGTTAATGCAATTTCAACTGGAGAGGAAGCGCTTTACCCTTGGAATTCATCACCAGAAATAACCCAAAAACTTGATACATTGGCCAAAGAAAATAATTGTACCTTAGCAGGGAGTGGCTACCCAGATATGTATTGGGGAGTGTTGATCGACACCTTAGCAGGTTCAATGCATAAATTAGTAAAAGTTAAAGGCTCTAGTTGCTATAACGTTGAAGATTACGGTATTGCCTTAGCTGTTGGTCATGGCGCAGGGTTAACTGTTAATGAATTTAATCAACAAATCGGTAACTACAATGATTTACCATACGACGTTATCTCACAAAAAATTGAAAGCGGTGAATATGCACCTCCGTACATGTGGACGCAAAATGGTTGGTTATGTAGCCGCCTAGGGTTAACCATTACAAGCCAAATTCAGCGCTGTGTTCCACAAATCGCCAAACAAGATACCTATTCAGACACCTTAAAAATGACCGTCAAAAAAGGGGATGTACTCGGTTTATCTGCTGTTGTGATCACCGAAACAGCAGAAGGCGTTACCCTTGAAACAGAATGTATTGGTAAAATTTTGACCGCTGATGAATGTGATAAAAATAGTTGGCAATTAATTGGTGAGCCAGATACGTCTATTGAAGTGAATAACCCAGCGACAGTTGAGTTAACTTGTGCCAATTTAGTCAACCGCATCCCTGCACTGATTAATAGCCCTGCGGGATATACTACGACGGAAAAAATGCCAAATAACGTCTATATGACCAAACCAATGCACGAATATTTATAAACCTATTTAGCCCACCCCAAAACACAGTGGTGGGCTTTTTGGCCGATTTAATGGTAATCGTTAACGGGGCTTGACCATTTGCCACTCTAAATGCCGTTTTATCGCGGGCCATTCTGACTCAATAATGCTGTAAATACAGCTATCACGCAGTTCCCCTGTACGAGTGAGCATATGGTTTCTGAGGACCCCATCAAGTTTTGCTCCCAGACGTTCAATCGCTCTGCGACTTTGTTGATTTAAAAAGTGCGTTCTTAACTCCACAGCAACACAATTTAATTGTTCAAAAGCATACTGTAATAACAGGTATTTAGCCTCAGTATTAATCGCTGTACGCTGCACTTCTTTACCGTACCATGTCGCGCCAATTTCAACTCGCCTAACCACACTATCAATACGCAGATAGGAAGTCATACCAACTGCATTACCTGTTTTTTTATCAATAACAACAAAAGGCAACATTTCTTTTTGTTGAAACCGCTTAAGACGGTTATCCACATCTTTAGCGACATTTTCAGGTTCAGGGACAGAGGTATACCATAACTTATGTAGCCCATCCTTTTGGATCATAGCAGACAACGCTTGATCGTATTGATGAGATAAAAACTCCAAGCGAACGTGTGAACCTTCTAAAGTGATAGTTTGGCAAATTTCTTTCATAGGCTGTGAGTTCCTGATAAGTAAATGTTGATTGTGCGTGAATATTAATTTGAATGTTATTGATAATTTATTTTTATGACAAAATAATAAATTTCTCCGCTATATTTAGATTAACTCCGCACTTTTAATTAAAAGTCATGATAAAAATCACAAAAAATTAACATTATTACCAATTCATCATCCCATTAGGCTACAGTTAACTCATCTGACCTGTTAATAGAGCCCGAAATGGGAGTATAATAATGAGCAATTTTCCACACCTTTTTACCCCTCTAGATTTAGGCCATACCGTTCTAAAAAATAGAATATTAATGGGCTCAATGCATACTGGGCTCGAAGAGCATCCTGAAGGAAGTGAAAGACTCGCACATTTTTATCGTTTACGTGCAGAAAATGGGGTCAGTCTTATTATTACTGGGGGAATAGCGCCAAGCCCAGAAGGGGCACTAACTGCTCATGGGGCTGTACTCAATAACCAAGAGCAGCTCCCCTTCCATCAGCATATTACAAACGAAGTTCATCAAGCAGGCGGAAAAATTGCTTTACAAATCCTACATGCAGGCCGTTATGGCTTGCACCCCGCATTAGTTGCCCCCAGTGCTATTCAAGCTGAAATTATTCCATTTCCCCCTAAAGCACTGACATCTGATGAAGTAAAAAAAACCATACAAGATTTTGTCACTACTGCAAAATTAGCCCAACGAGCGGGATATGATGGCGTTGAAATCATGGGTTCTGAAGGTTACTTAATCAACCAGTTTATTACCAAGCGCACTAACCATAGGGACGATGAGTGGGGAGGAAGCTATGCAAACCGCATTCGTTTTCCCATTGAAATTGTTCGTCAAGTACGAGAAGCCGTTGGGGATAATTTTATTATTATTTACCGGCTTTCCATGCTTGATCTCGTCGAGGATGGCTCCACTTGGGAAGAAATAGAGTTACTAGCAAAACAAATTGAGCTTGCCGGCGCGAGCTTAATTAATACAGGGATTGGTTGGCATGAGGCCAGAGTTCCCACAATTGCAACTCAAGTCCCTCGCAGTGCATTTAGCTGGGTTACTCAAAAGTTAATGGGTAAAGTTAATATTCCATTGATCACAACTAACCGTATCAATGACCCGTATGTAGCTGAGCAAATTATCGCTAATCAACAAGCGGATATGGTTTCCATGGCTCGACCTTTTCTTGCTGACGAGTCATTTGTTCGCAAAGCTGCGGAAAACCGAGCAGATGAAATAAACACCTGCATTGGCTGTAATCAAGCCTGTCTAGACCTCATTTTTAGCGGAAAATTAGCCAGTTGCCTAGTTAACCCTCAAGCCGTCAGGGAGTTTGATTATCCTAACGAAAAAGCCACGATTAGCAAATCAGTGGCAATAGTCGGTGCAGGCCCCGCAGGGCTTTCTTGTGCTATTTATGCCGCTAAACGTGGGCATCGAGTCACCCTATTTGAAAAATCTAATCATATTGGTGGGCAATTTAACCTCGCAAAGCAAATTCCGGGTAAAGAAGAATTCCATGAAACGATCCGTTATTTTTGCCGACAGCTACAATTATTGAATGTGGATGTACGCCTTGAACAGCAAGCCGATGTAGACAACTTGTCAGGCTTTGATGATGTGATTATTGCAACGGGTGTTGTACCACGCCAAATTCAGCTTGAGGGGATAGACCACCATAAGGTCATTTCCTATATAGATGTTATTACCCAACAACGCCCTGTAGGGAAAAATGTCGCTATCATTGGTGCTGGGGGGATTGGTTTTGATGTCGCAGAGCTATTAACCCAAACAGGAAAAAGTAGCAGTTTAGATACTTCGTTATTTAACGAAGAATGGAATATTGATACTTCAATTCACTCTAAAGGTGGTATATACCCTCCACAAAAACGGCCAATAGAGCCTGCTCGTCACCTCTATTTATTGCAACGTAAAAATAGTAAAGTTGGCGCTAATTTAGGGAAAACAACTGGTTGGGTACATCGTTTGTCTCTTATGAAGCGCGGTGTAAAAATGTTGAATGGCGTTGAATACATGCGAGTTGATGACAACGGGCTACATATTCGTTATCAAGATAAAATACAGTGCCTTCCCGTTGATAATGTCATTCTTTGCGCAGGGCAAGAACCTTATCGCCCGTTGAAAATACAGTTAGCAAAACTCGGCATTAATGCGCATGTTATTGGTGGTGCAGATATAGCAGCAGAACTCGATGCACGCCGAGCCATCGAGCAAGGCATGAAAATAGCTTACCAACTTTAACTTCTTCCCCCTTGTGCTAAGCCATTAGCTTAAGGGGCTTTTCTGTGCCCCAACTTTAAGCTCAACCTGACTATCTACTCTTATCTGACTTTAATAACTCAAATTGTTATGTTATAACATCTCATTATTTCATAGATAATTTGAGGCTTTATGACACTTTCAACTGAATTACCCTCTTCTGTTTTGCCTGACGCACAAGCACAAAATGACACTCACAGTAATATCAAGCTTGACTGGGTTGGAATGACAGGGATTGCTTTGCCCATTGAAATTGAAAGCCGCCCAGTTAATGCGACTATCGATATTGGCGTTGATCTACAAGGGCAAAAAGGGGTCCACATGTCTCGTCTCTATCAAATATTGGATGGCCTAACACAAAATGAACTGACGCCAGATTTAATAAAGCAAACATTAGAACAAGTATTATTGTCGCATCAAACTATTTCATCGAAGGCTCATATCCGATTTTATGGTGATATTTTATTATCGCGCCGTTCGTTAGTATCAGCTCAATTTGGTTGGAAAGCCTATCCGTTTGAGATTTCAGCATCATTTGATAAGTCATTATCTCTTTATTTGAAAGTCGGAGTCCCCTATTCATCAACTTGCCCAAGCTCTGCCGCACTCAGCAGCCAAGTTATGCAACAACAGTTTGCGATTGATTTTGATGATACAGAACAAACATTAACTCAATCTCAAGTCCTTGATTGGTTAATTAAACAAGGGGTCCCAGCAATACCACACAGTCAACGCAGTTGGGCATGGGTAACCATCAAGCTAAAAACAACTTATAAAGAGCTTCCTATTATTGAGTTAATCAACCAAATCGAAAATATTCTTTCCACCCCAGTACAAACGGTGGTGAAACGTAAAGATGAACAAGCTTTTGCTATTGTTAATGGGCAGAACTTGATGTTTTGTGAAGATGCCGCTCGTAAACTAGTGAATGCCTTTCGCCATCAATGCCAATTTGACGAAGCGACGATCCACATTGATCACCAAGAAAGCTTACATGCCCATAATGCGATTGCCCACACACAATGGAAACGGAGTCTGTATGTTGCGTAAAAACCCATCGGGGCACTCGCCTGTTGTATCGGAAAAAGCATATATTGACCCTACCGCCATTATCTGCGGTAAAGTGATTATTGAAGATTATGTTTACGTTGGTCCATATGCCGTGATCCGTGCTGATGAACTCAATGAAAATGCAGATATGTCCCCCATCGTGATCGGCTCACACTCAAATATTCAAGATGGGGTGGTAATTCACTCAAAAAGTGGCGCGGGTGTACAAATTGGCTCACACACATCGATTGCGCACCGAGCAATTGTCCATGGCCCTTGTGAAATTGCTGAGCGCGTGTTTATTGGCTTTAATAGCGTTTTATTTAACTGCAAAATTGGTAAAAACAGTGTGATCCGCTATAACGCAGTCGTCGATGGCTTAACACTGCCGGATGGTTTATATATTCCGTCATGCATACATGTGAACGCATACAGTGATTTATCGGCATTCAACCAAGTTGATCACGCTTCATTGCAATTCTCTGAAGAGGTCGCAACTACGAACATTCAACTTGTTGAAGGCTACCGTCGTCTACGTAATGAGTTTTAAATCTATAAGCTGTTAAAACAATAAGGGTAGAGTTTGCTTTCGCAGCCTCCACCCTATTTATCTAAATTCAGGAACACTTAATCACGATGAGATAACTGCGCTTCTGAATTTGCCAGTCTATCATCTTCGGCTAAGCAGACTGCAGCTGTGAAAAGGACATCAGTTGAAGAGTTAAGCCCCGTTTCCACTGAGTCTTGCAATACCCCAATCATCACACCAACAGCAACGACTTGCATGGCAACTTCATTCGAAATCCCAAACATGTTACATGCTAATGGGATAAGCAATAACGACCCGCCAGCAACCCCAGAAGCACCGCAAGCACAGACAGCAGCAACAACACTCAGCAACAGAGCTGTTGGAATATCAACAGGGATACCGAGTGTATGTACAGCGGCTAAAGTCAATACAGTGATTGTCACTGCAGCACCCGCCATATTAATGGTTGCACCTAATGGGATCGAAACAGAATAGGTATCTTCGTGAAGGTTCATACGGCGACACATTGCCATATTAACAGGTATATTGGCCGCAGAACTACGCGTAAAGAAGGCAGTTACACCACTTTCACGCAGGCAGGCAAATACCAAGGGGAATGGGTTACGCCTAATTTTCCAATAAACAATCAATGGGTTAACAACAAGTGCCACAACTAACATACAACCAACTAATACCGCTAGGACATGGATATAACCTTTTAAGGTTTCAAAACCAGTTGTTGCGATGGTAGAAGCGACCAAACCAAAAATCCCCACTGGTGCTAAACGGATCACAACGCGTACTAACTGAGTCACCGCATTAGAGAAATCATGCACTAAATTCTTTGTTGTATCGTTGGCATGACGCAATGCAATACCAAGCCCAATCGCCCATGCCAAAATACCAATATAGTTACCTTTAATTAATGCATCGATAGGGTTAGCAAAGATATTGATCAGTAAGCCTTTTAAAACTTCAGCAATATTACTTGGGGGGTTTAATTGAGAGTCTCCCACCACTAAAACTAAGTTAGATGGGAAAATGAAAGAACCAATGACTGCGACAACCGCGGCAAAAAAAGTCCCCAAGATATACAGAACCAGTATCGGTTTTATATTGGTTTTTTGCCCTTGACGATGATTCGCAATTGACGACATGACTAATACCCAGACCAGCACGGGAGCGACTGCTTTCAACGCGCTAACAAATAGGTCGCCTAGTAGGGCAACATTTTTCGCCGCTGAAGGCCATAACCATGCCAGTAAGATACCTGCGATCAAACCAACCAGTATCTGCTTGACTAGACTACCTTGGCTAATTACTCGCCATAACCCTATTTTATTTGTATCCATAGTAGACCTATATTAGTTATCTTTATTAGGAATTAAATGTGTTTGCACAGCAAGTATAAGGAATAATAGTCGCCTGAAAAGGCAATTATTCAAAATATACACAATGATTGACTTTATTTAACAAACATTTTACACATCTGTGATCTCAATAGAGTTTTGTTTCTTAAAGTAGAATAGAGAATTTTAAAATGAGTGAATACTTTCAGAAGGTTAAAACAAAAAAAGCCCCCAACTTTCCAGCGGAGGCTTCAACTAAAACCACTAAATTAACTTTTGGCTTCGTTTCGTTTATTAACAATTGTATTAATAATTAACGTTATAACTAGTATGGACGCAATAACCCCAAGAGAAATAGCCGTTGGAATATGAAAAATATCAATTAACAGCATTTTTATACCGATAAAGCTTAAAATGACCGCTAAACCGTATTTGAGCATTGAGAACTTTTCTGCCACACCAGCTAATAAAAAGTACATCGCACGTAGCCCTAAAATAGCAAATAGGTTCGATGTTAAGACAATGAACGGGTCAGTTGTTACCGCAAAAATAGCGGGAATGCTATCAACCGCAAATATCACATCACTAATTTCAACTAAAATTAGCACTAAAATTAATGGGGTTGCGAACAATATCCCATTCTTTTTAATAAAGAATTTTTCCCCATGTAATTCATCGGTCATACGTAAATGTGAGCGCACCCATTTGACCAGAGGTTTATCCGTAATAGGGGAATCGTCCTCTTTAGCAAATGCCATTTTAAGCCCGGTAAATAATAAAAACAGGCCAAATACATATAAAATCCAGCTAAATTGCGTAACTAACCAACTACCAGCAAAAATCATAATCGTACGCAATACGATGGCACCCAGTACACCGTACACAAGGACACGACGTTGTAAATTTGCTGGAATAGCAAAATAACTAAAGAGCATTAACCAGACAAATACATTATCTATCGCTAATGCTTTTTCTAATAAATAACCGGTTAAAAATGCGATAGTTTGGTTATCAGCAAACTCACGCCCCACGTTATCATTAAGATACCACCAAAACCCTGCGGCAAAGAGTAATGAAAGTGTCACCCATACAATACTCCAAGCAGCCGCTTGCTTCATCGACATGGCTTGGCCTTTATGTTTTCCCTGCCAAAACAAATCGATAAGTAACATGAGTAAAATAATAACTGCAAAACTACCCCATAAAACAGGGTTACCGACTGAATGCATTTTCCTATCCCTTAAAAACAAAAAACGGCTGATATCCAGAAGACATCAGCCGCTTAAAATTGTTTAACCTCAAGGAGTTATCTATTGGTTGTAAATTATGAGCAAACCTCGCCTTCTGGCAAGGTCTCACTTACAACACAAATTACCTGAGATTAGGAAACTGTGGTGCTCGGCTACCGGGTGTAATTTGTACACCGTAATGACGATAAACCGACAAGAAGAAGTTACTCCCCTTTGCTATGGCGATAAGATACGGTAAATAATCTTAAAATGCAATAATTAGCAACGAGGGTTTTATCACTCTTTTTTCACATTAAAAAATGAAAGAACAATCATATTTCACATTTATCATCTAAAAAATAGGTTAAAAGCGGGTTTTAAGCACTTTAAACCTGTATACAATGAGCGATAAATTGTAAAAATAAGCCAAAACTTAAATGAATTCTAAAAATAAGCTTAAAATTTACTGTTTAGTTATTTTCTGTTTTGTTAAAGTGAGCGTGCTTTACACTAACAGCCTGAGGAAACAACACTTTCACTTTGGCATTCACTTAATCCATTTCTCCCTGCCCAACAACAAGTTTGTTGCTGTTATTGCCGTTTAGGAAACATTAATGGAATTAGTTAAAGAACTTTTTTTTGCCCTTTGGCACCAAGATTATGTCACCCTGTCTAACCCCGCGTTAGTCTGGTCGATTTACTTCATGCTGTTCGCTATCTTGTTTCTTGAAAACGGGGTTTTGCCTGCGGCTTTTTTACCTGGCGATAGCTTATTGATTCTAGTCGGTGTGCTCATCGCTAAAGGTACGCTAAGTTATCCACTGACGATCGCAATTTTAACTGCCGGGGCAAGCTTAGGCTGCTGGGTTGGTTATATACAAGGGCGATGGTTAGGGAATACACGCTTAGTTAAAGGGTGGCTTGCACATTTACCAGAACACTACCACCAGCGCGCATATGGGCTTTTCCATCGCCATGGCCTCGCTGCATTATTAGTTGGCCGTTTTTTAGCCTTCGTCAGAACATTATTACCCACCATCGCGGGCCTTGCAGGTTTGCAGAATGGCCGTTTCCAAGTCTTTAACTGGCTAAGTGGTCTACTATGGGTTCTGATTTTAACCGCTATTGGCTATGGGTTTGGTAAAAGCCCTATTTTCCTGCAGTATGAACATCATATTATGAATGTCTTGATGTTAATCCCTGTGGGTCTGCTGATTATAGGTTTAATCGGTAGTATTGCTGTTGTTGTAAAGAAAAAACTCTCAAGCAAAAAAGCAAACTAAATCTACGATGGGGGTCTATTGGCCCCCATATTTTTAGTTTTACTTTTATTTACCCTCTGTTAATTTATCAAAGAGTTACCTCCTTAACTCCTTGATAAAAAACTATTCTTAATCATTTCATTATGTAAATTTTCCTTTGTTACATGCACTTGGCCTAAATAATCCATTGCACTTAGTACAAAAAAAGCTATTGTTAATACAGCAATTACGATTTTTCTATTAACAGGAGGTTGTACATGTCAGCTAACCATTCATCAGAAGACTTACGTGCGGAATTACGGGCTTTAGCAGATTCTCTGGAAGCGGTACTCAATGATACCGGTGAAAAATCGAAAGAAGAGATTGAAAGCCTAAAATCCAAGGCAAAAGATGCATTGTGTTCATCACGCGCTAAACTCAGCCAAACCACTGAGCGGATCACAGAACAAACCAAGGAAATCGCGGGACGAGCGGATAACTATGTGAAGGAAAACCCGTGGACAGGCATCGGTATTGGTGCAGCCGTCGGGGTTGTTCTTGGCGTATTACTCGCTAAACGTTAATCGTATATGGAACAAAACCAACAACGTCAGGGCCCCGGGAAAGGGGTCCTTGAAATATTACAACGTATCGCAAGTATCACTGTGAATGTTGTTGAAACTCGTCTTCAGCTTATTGCCGTTGAGCTTGAAGAGGAGAAAATCAACTTTATTCAACTATTACTGTTAGTTGGGCTAGCTCTCCTATTTACTGCTTTTGGTTTGATGTGTTTAATCGGTTTAATCTTTTGGTCAGTCGACCCCGTCTATCGCTATCAAGCACTGGCAATGACAACAGGGAGTCTGATCATACTCGCTATTATTTTTGCCCTTTGGGCATTAAAAAAAGCGAAGCAATCAACGTTATTGGGTTCTACTCGAGAGCAGTTAAGCCAAGATGCTAATGCTTTAGCGGGAAAGGATAATGAGCAGAAATAAGCGCCAATTATTAGCCACCAAAAAACAAATGTTAATCAAAAGGATTGAGCAGCAACGGAGTGACCTTGCTGCTTCTTCTAAAGATTGGCTACAAACCACTGAACGCTACGACCGCACATGGAAATTTTTTATTACCTTCCGCCCTCTGTTTATTGCCGCAACAGGAATACTGTCAATCTACTCATTGAAAAAGCCTCAAAAACTTTTACGGTTAGGTAAAAAAGCACTCACAATTTGGAGTTTGGCTCGAACAGTACAAAGCACCCTCAACGCAAGTAAAAAATAATCCTCTATTTTGAAATCAATTAATCGCTATAGGTTAATAAAATCCCCCTTTCCTGAAATCAACTCCAACAATTTATTTATTATTCAATTTTTTTGTACTTGTTTGTTAATAAGCTTTGCTTTTTATTGAATAAATAAATCACTACTATAAGCACATCAAATGTTTTCTTACCTATTAGTGCTGAAAACAACACTACAAAGCGACATATATCGCAATTTAATAGAATTTAATAGCTTATTAGTCTGGAGAGTCTTGATGAAAAATTTAGAAAGTGGTGCGATATTATTGGCTCGTATCATGATGCCAATCCTATTTATTGTCGCTGGGTACGGGAAACTAGGTGATGCTTATGCAGGAACACAACAATATATGCAAGCAATGGGCGTCCCTGGGTTTTTATTACCTTTAACCATTTTATTAGAATTTGGCGGCGGCTTAGCAATCCTATTTGGTTTCTTAACCAGAACTGTTGCCTTGTTTACAGCAGGCTTTACTGTACTAACAGCATTGCTGTTCCACATTGACTTTAGTGTTGCACCAAACAGCCTAATGTTTATGAAGAACTTTACGATTGCGGGCGGCTTCTTACTGTTAGCAGTCACTGGTCCGGGTAAATTTAGTATCGACCATTTATTAAATAAAAAATGGTAACTCCGATTTCATTATCACCCTTGTGAATTTATTTGATTTTTTTGTCCAATTTATACCTCCTTCGGGAGGTATTTTTTTGTCTAAAATAAAGGTATTGAATCAGTGAAGAGAAAATCACTTAGTTGAGGTGTCCTCGGTAGGCAGCAAATTGAGTCATCCCGTGAGCATACATAAGTATGTGACTCGGGTGACTCAATGAAGCCAACACCCCTACGGCTCAAAATATAACGAGTTTACACCCTAAATAATTTGGGGATTTCTCGGAGACACCACGACTTAGCCTCCCCCATACTATCTCTGCGCCACGCCATAATAATATTCGTCTCATGACTAAATTCAGCCCCGACAACTTTTAAGCGCCCTTCTCGAATATCTTGTTCAACCATTGGATATGGCATAGTTGCCACCCCTAACCCTGCCAGCAATGCATTTCGTTTATCTTCAATTGTCGATACTGTTAATCGCTGCTGTTTATCCAATAATTGTACGGTGATCACTGGGCGTTCTCGCGCAGTATCTGCAACCGCGATCCCTCGATATTTCACTCGTACCGCATCTGAAAGCGGCTCGGGTTCTTGATGAATAGGATGATCAGGGCTCGCAACATAAATATGGTTAATGGTATATAACGATTTCGAGTTAATTTCAGATGAAGAACGAAAATGCATATCAGGGGCAATCACAATATCCGCTTTACCACTTTCAAGGCGTTCCCATGCCCCTGCTAACACCTCAGTAATTAATGATAATTGTGTTTCTGATTTCTCAGCCAAACGTTCAACCAGAGGAAATAATGACTGAGCTGGAATTAATGCTTCACACACTATTGTCAGGTGTGTTTCCCACCCTTTTGCTAAGGCCTCAGCATCCGAAGTCAATTTATCGGCCGCCTCAAGTAGAATCCGTCCTCTATCCAGCAACATTCTACCGACATTGGTAAATTTGGTTCTATGTCCTGAACGGTCGAATAAAATGACATCGAGCTCTTCTTCTAATTTTTGCATGGTATAACTAAGCGCGGAAGGTACTCGACCTAACTCTTCTGCCGCTGCTGCAAAGCTACCACGCCGGTCGATTGCATCCATCACCCTTAATGATTCAAGCGTTAATGCTCTCTCTTTACTCATGACGTATCTCTTTCAGGAAATTTGAATAAAGGAAACAGATTAACTGGCTAACAATTCAACGTCCAGCTATTTATTATAACAATATAGTATTAATTTATTAATTTTAGCTGAGGGGCAACCATTATGATGACACTTAGACCCGCTAACCATTGTGGAAAAGCAGACTATGGTTGGCTACAAGCGCGTTACGCCTTCTCATTTGGCCACTACTTTGACCCTGACTTTATGGGTTTTAAAACCCTACGAGTGTTAAATCAAGAAGTTATTGCGCCACAAAACGCCTTACAACCTAGAATGTACCCTCATGTTGATATATTAAACATTATTCTTAAAGGGCATGCGCAATACCGTGATAGTCAAGGTAATACAATACAAGCCAGTGAAGGGGAATGTGTGCGTTTCTCACCCCGTTCAGACCTCAGCTATAGCGAGCAAAACATTTGCCCACAAACACCATTAACTCGCTTACAGCTTTGGTTAAATGCTTGCCCGCAACAAGAATCGCTTCCGTTACAAAAAATAGCGATTCAACAGGATGAAAACAAACTCATTGCGTCACCTGATGGTCAAAATCAAAGCATTCAATTACGCCAACAAATTTGGATAAACCATATCCATCTGGAGCCCCAAGAATCAGCTTCCATGACATTAAAAGGTAACAATGCATTCCTGCAATCCATACATGGCGGCGCAACTATACGCAGTCAGCAAGGTGAGAGTTTAATTATGGGCTGTAATGATGGCGTTTTTATCCAAAATGATAATGAAATCGTTATTACAGCAGATAAATATTTTCGAGGGTTATTGATTGACCTCGGCGACCAAAGCTAAACCGTTTTTTATAGCTATCTCAACATCATATTCTTTCCTTTAAGACTCAATTTTTTTCAATATCATGATTAAATTTGCGAACGGATTCGCAAATTTAATCATTTACATGTCCTACATATTGACACCCTTATGATAGAGTCCTGCCATTAGAGAGAAAGAAAATACGTTCTTTTCTAACTCAAATACTTTTTGATTTTGATTTTAAAGGTGTTTTAGTGGCCCTATTTACGCAGCAGCGACACAACCAAATTTTTGCACAAATACTCAATGAGGTCGTTCCTCAAGATGAGCTAGCAAAACTTTGCTCAGTTTCAACACGAACCATTCGTTCAGATATCAATGAAATCAATGAATTGATTCAGGAATATAGCGCACACATTGTGTATGAGCGTGGTCATGGTTATCGGTTAAAAATTGAGGATGAAGCCCTGTTTGCCACTTTCACCAAGCAAACTGAAGAGGAAAATAGCATTCCTCGTACAAGCAAAGAACGCATTGACGCCTTGCTTCTCAAATTACTAATGCAATCCCTGCCAGTAAAGCTTGATGATATCGCTGAAGAATGGTTTATCAGTCGAGGTACTTTACAGCAAGACATGGGAGCGGTCAGGGAACAATTACATAAATATCAAATTTCATTAGAAAGTATTCCCCATCAAGGTATTCGGTTAAATGGTAGTGAATGGGCCGTTCGTGCTTGCATGACCGAAACGTTATGGCGCCGATATTCCGCACAGTTAACCCCAGACTTAACGTCTTTCCGCCCTGATTGCCTTGATAATTTAGACCTAACATATATTGACAAAGTCCTACATAACAGTATGAATCGGTTCGATATTCGTATTAGCAATGAAGGCCATTTGTACCTTGTTTTTAATTGTGCTGTAACTATTTTGCGTATTACTCGCGGCCATGAACTAACGACAACGGTAAAAAATGATGATAGCGAAGAAGTGATCCGCAAGGCATGTGATGAAATATCGAAAGGCCTAATTTACTTTCTTGGTAATGACCTTTCAGGGGCTGAGCTCAGTTACCTACACGATCAAATCATAGCTCAACGCATTAGCAATCAAGACCCGAGCAGCCAAAAAGTAGGGAGCCACAATGAATTATCCGAATATATTTTAAACTATATCAACGAGTTATATAACTACGATTTGCGTAATGATGAAAAACTTAAAAAAGACCTCAACACTCATCTTGCTGCGCTAATCACCCGCCTGCAATACCATATTTCTACGCCAAATCCATTACTCTCTGATATTAAACAATATTATCCTTTTGCTTACGATGTCACCTTAAGTGCTTTAACGAGTGCAAGTAAGCAATTACTTCCCCACCCTATTAACGAAGACGAATTAGGTTATTTAGCCGTACATATTGGGGTTAGCCTTGAGCGAAATTACGGTGCAGGTTCAATTCGCCAGACCGAGGTACTCGTAGTCACTGATGCAGGGAACTCAACCTTCCGAGTCGTTGAATCAAAAATTATGCGTGAATTTCCACAACTTAAATTTAGTCGCGGCTTAACACTGCAAGAATATGAATCGCTAAATGAAGTTACGGAAGATTTTGTCATTACTACAGTTCGTGTTTCGGAAAAAAATAAACCCGTCATCAAAATCGCGCCTTTTCCTACACCTTACCAGCTAGAGCAAGTGGGCCGCCTTGCCATGGTAGACCAAACACGCCCCTACATCATTGAACGCTTCTTTGATGAACGCTTTTTTATGGTCGTTAACGAAAAAATTAGCCAAGCAGAGTTATTTCAAACCGTGTGCCATAAATTACAACGGGAAGGTTATGTCACTTCAGATTTCTATCCTTCTTTGCAAGAACGCGAATCCATTGTTTCCACATTACTTGGGGAAGGGATTGCACTGCCGCATTCATTAGGGTTATTGGCGAATAAAACCGTCGTTGCCACTGTCGTTGCTCCACAAGGTATTGAATGGAATAAAGAAACGAAAGAAAACGCTTATGTCATTTTTCTATTGGCTATCAGCAAAGCGGATTATGAAGAAGCCATGGCAATCTATGATTTATTCGTCACCTTTGTGAAGGAAAAAACCACTCGCCGCCTAATAGGCGTCAAAAACTTTAATGAATTCCAAGTGATCGCTAAAGATAGCCTAGCGCGAATTCTTTAGGTTAAGAGCAACTTCCACTTAGTAATGGAAAAATGATGATTGATGGTTTTTACGTGATCCTAACCACAACTCCACCAAATGTTTTCCTATCCAAAACTGGTGATTTTACACGCTAAATGGCTAAGTGGAAGTCATTATCAGATACATTAGATGGCTTCCATTTAGAGTTTCCACTTTACCCTCCAATTCTATTTTCCATTTCCACTTGTTTATAAAAAACCATATCTATTTGATAGATATAAAATTTTAAAGAAAACCCCATAATTTAATTATTCAACAATAGTTGACAAACATCCGTTTTTTCCACTTATTTTCCAAATGGTCTAAAAAACGAACCATTCTTGTAAGTTCTAACTTCCAAATAATTTCCACTTATAAGTGGAAATTCATTGCCTGCAAAAATGGGTATGGACGTATTAAGGTATTAAGCATGAAGGAACAGAGTGGTCTAACTTGCAATATTACTTTGGATTTTAAATAGTTATGAGTGAATCAGTTGTAGTTTTTAAGATGTTAGAACATAACCTCGATATCGATGAGGTGACACAAAAACTGCTGGCAGTGATTACTGACTGGCTCAAGCAGGAGGACTGCTACACTACAGATGTACAACAACAAATGTTGCAATCTCACTTACGAGCCATGGTGGCAAGAGCAAAAACGGGTGAAGCCTTACCAGAAATCGATATCAGCCTGTTTGACGAAATATCAGCACATTCAATTGCACTAGCACAACGCGTTGTCGACACGTTACCCGGCTTGGCACAAGAAGAGACCTATTTACTCTCTGTTCACTTTGAAGTCGCTCGCGCGAATGATTAATTTTTAACATTGTAGAATTTGGAGAATATTTTATGAAACAGATGGTTGTTGTTATCGGAGATCGCTTAGGTAAAGGGCAAAAAGTGGCTGCAGGTGTGGAAGCTGCGGGAGGTAAAGCCATTGTCGTTCCTGGTGTTGCTGCGGATATGAAACTCGGTGACGTTATGAATGCAGAGCAAGCCGATTTAGGTATCTCTTTTTGTGGTAGCGGCGGCGCAGGCGCTATTACCGCTCAAACTAAATATGGTTACAAAGCTCGTTATGGGATGCGTTCTATCGAAGAGGGAGAGACCGCCATTGCGGATGGTTGCAACGTGCTAGGTTTTGGTTTTATGGACAAGGAAGAGTTAGGTGAGCGCTTAGTTAAAGCTTTTAATAAAAAATACGGCAACGCTTAATGAAAAAATCTATCGAAACGGTTGTACGGGTAACAGGGCAAGGCGATACCAAACAAAAAGCCATTGCTGACGCCTTAAATTCAATTCAAAAAACCGTACTGAAAAACAATACAGATATCATCCTGCGGATAGAACCAAAGGATGTTGAGGTTGTTAGTGCTCACTCACAATCGCGAACAGAAAAGTTTCTTTTTATCTTTTTGCCACGCAAGCGTGAACATTTTCGTGTTGTACTCGACGTTTCGCTGGATGTCACCTTACTTTCTGTCAACGAAATACCATTTACAGAACAATAATAGCAATCAGGTCTGGAGTTAATTCCATGAGTGAAACTGCATCTTTTTTAGAAATATTGGGCATGTCCCTAATTATCGGTGGGCTCTGCGGCTTCGGTTTAGGAGCCGGGGCAGCACGGATGTTCCACGCACCAACCGTACAAGGTATGGGGGCATTTCGTACTTTGGGTGAACTTAACGCCTGTGAAGGCGACCCAGCTTCACACTTTTCTTTCGGCTTAGGGTTCTTCTTTAACGCATGGGCTTCATCTGTTGCAGCTGGTGCATTTACCCAAGATGTCGACCACCGCATCATCCCAAACTGGGGCGCGGCCGCATTGTTAACCAAAAACCGCAGCGTAGCAGACACACTGCATAACCCGAAAAAAATGGCGATTGCTTGTGCCATTATCGGTGCGGTCGTGGTTGCGTTCTTAAATACCACCGCCTCTGCTGTTCCAGCGGCATTACAAACCACGGCGGTCAATGTATTAGTCCCCGCCGCTAACTTACTCGTCAACACCGTAATGCCAGTCATTTTCTGGTTAGCTGCGATGGATGCGGGCCGTCGTTCCGGTTTCTGGGCCACCCTATTTGGAGGCTGCGCACAGTTAATTATGGGTAACGCTATCCCTGGTTTAGTTTTAGGTATCTTGATTGGTAAAGGTGTTGATGACAACGGTTGGAACCGTATCACTCGTACTATGATGATCACTGTCGTGTTGTTGTTTGTATTAAGTGGTTTCTTCCGTGAGTTTGACCTGAAGATGATCACCTCCTTCAACCTAGATAAACCATTATGGCTTGAATACGTCCACGGACTGCTAAGCGGGAAATAATCATGACAACTGAAATTAACAAACAAGATTTTTGGTACGCTGAATGGTCCTTCCCAATCTTTGTTGGGCTGTTATCCGCAGGGATCTTTGCAGGTACTCACATGTATGTCGTCTATGGCTTCGGAGCGTTTAACGAAGTGGCCTTCGTAGCCATGCTGCGTGCAGGGTTAGATACTGGTGTTTACGGTGCAGTAGCGGCTTTCGGTGCTAGCTTCCTATTCGCTCGGATCATTGAAGGCTCATTAGTCGGTATCTTAGATATCGGTGGCGCATTACAAACGGGGATTGGTCTAGGTGTTCCTGCTCTATTCTTAGCCGCGGGCTGGGATATTTTAGTGACCAACTTCTGGATGTCACTGCTTACGGGTTTACTCCTTGGCGTGTTAATCGGTCTGTTAATCGTATTTGCACGTAAATTCACAATTGCCCAAGCCAACTCAACCTTCGGGGCTGATGTCATGATGGGTGCAGGTAACACATCAGGTCGATTCCTTGGGCCATTGATTATCCTTGCTGCAATGGCTGCATCCATCCCAATTGGTATTGGTTCTTTAATCGGCGCATTGGTTTTCTATGTATGGCAAAAACCTGTTGCAGGCGGTGCAATTTTAGGTGCGATGTTATTCGGTTATTTCTTCCCAATCGCCGCTTAATCCGCATTCTCTCGGAACATAGGTTAACGAAAACGCTACGGTTTATATCATTTAGAACAAACAGTTAGACATACTCTAAATAATTCAAATTGCAGCAAACGACGATATCCCTAGGAGCATACACCAGTATGTGACTAGGGTAGTGAAACAACAGGCAATAACGCTGCGGTTTGAAGTATGACGAGTATGACAAGCATCGAGTATGAAGAAGGCAACTTATGTACACTCTAATCATCAAACAAGCTAAACGTATCGATGGTGCAATTATCGATATTCTTATCAAAGATGGAAAAATCGACGCCGCAGGTCCAGAGCTGGCCAACAATCAACAAGCAGACAAAGTTATTGACCTGAAAGGAAAATGCTATGTAAGTGCGGGGTGGATCGACTCTCACGCACATTGTTTTGTTGAATCGCCTATCTACTTCGATGACCCCGACTTAGCAGGTGCTGCGGGTGGAGTCACCTCACTGGTTGATGCAGGTAGTGTAGGCGCTGATGATGTTGATAAATTTTATCAACTCACCCAAAAATCGAAAACCAATGTCTTTTCTTTATTGAATATCTCTCGTATTGGCATCATTGCACAAAATGAATTGTCAGATATGAACAATATCAATGAAACTTGCTTCCAAGAGGCCATTGAGCGCCATAATGGCTTCATTGTTGGTATGAAAGCGCGTATGAGCAAAAGCGTGGTGGGTGAAAACGGAATTACCCCTTTAATCAAAGCAAAAGAAATGCAGAAAAAACATCATCTCCCGCTAATGGTGCATATTGGTAATAACCCCCCAAATATTGATGAAGTTGCCGATTTACTCACCCGTGGGGATATCATTACTCACTGCTTTAATGGCAAGCCAAATAAAATTTTAGGTGATGATGGCTACCTAAAACCCTCAATTGCCAGAGCACTGGCGCGTGGTGTTATTTTAGACGTTGGTCATGGCGGCGAAAGCTTTAGCTTTAAAGTTGCAGAGCAAGCCATGCGTATTGGGACTTATCCAGACATCATCAGTTCAGATATCTATCACCGAAACCGCGTAAATGGGCCAGTGTATAGCCTTGCTTTTGTAATGACGAAATTCCTCTGCATGGGCTTTAGTGCTGAGCAAGTTTTACGTTGTGTCACAGAAAAAGCTGCTGACTTGCTGTCACTTCCAGCGAAAGGCTATCTAAAACCGGGCTTCGATGCAGATATTACGCTATTTGATTTAAAAGAAGAACCGACTGAACTCACTGATGCAGAAGGTGAACATCGCATAGGGACTCACCGCTTTGTTCCTATTGCCGCAATTGTCGGTGGAAAACATATTATTCATGCAGAAGGCGAATCTGAACATGCAATCAATCTATGATAAATATCAGTTAAAACACGTTATTAATGCTTCTGGCCGTATGACTGCCCTTGGTGTATCGACCCCAACACCTGAAGTGGTTGAGCGAGTGGCTTATGGGTTAAATCACTATTTTGAAATTAAAGATTTAGTCAATAAAACAGGCGAATACATTGCAAGTTTATTAGATGTTGAAGCTGCAGTTGTGGTGTCTTGTGCATCTGCCGGTATTGCCCAAGCTGTTGCCGCGGTGATCGTGCAAGACGACGATGATTTACTACTCAACCTGCATTCATCCGACAAAGTGGTTCCTCGCGAAATTATTTTACCTAAAGGCCATAATGTTAACTTTGGCGCCCCCGTCGACACCATGGTGACACTCGGCGGAGGTAAAGTCATTGAAGCTGGTTTTGCTAATGAATGCAGTGCTGCACAACTTGCGGCAAAAATCACCCCTCAAACCGCAGCCATCTTATATATCAAATCACATCATACCGTACAAAAAAGCATGTTAACTGTGGAGCAAGCGGCCAAAGTCGCTCATGACCACCAGCTACCGCTGATTATTGATGCTGCGGCAGAAGAGGAATTAACGGCTTATTATCACACTGGTGGCGATATTGTTATTTACAGTGGTGCCAAAGCTATTGAAGGCCCAACCAGCGGTCTCGTTATTGGTAAAAAACAATATATCGAGTGGGTTAAACGCCAAAGCCAAGGTATCGGCCGAGCAATGAAAGTCGGTAAAGAAGGTATTTTAGGGCTCACACTTGCTATCGAACAATATCTGAGTGCCACAAAAGAAACTGGCGCTGAAATGGTTAATCGAATGAGTAAATTTATCAGTGACCTAAATGATATCAACGGCATCTCTGCACAAGTGGTATGGGATGGCGCAGGACGCGATATTGCACGTACTGAAATTAGCTTCGATGAAAATGTTATTGGCAAAACGACCTATCAGATTATGGCTGAGTTGAAACAGGGGAATACCGCCATTTATTTCCGTGAATACAAAGCTAATGAAGGAAAAGTTGAAGCGGATATCCGTAGTGTAAGCAATGAACAACTTGATGTCATTTCAAAAAATATTCGTTTGCTAGTAGAAGGATTTTAAAATGAAATTGTCACCGAATTTTTACCGTGACCGTGTCTGCTTAAATGTGTTGGCTGGTAGCCACCAAAATGCTAAAGACATTTATGTCGCAGCGGAAACCTTTGTCGTTGTCGGTGTATTATCCAAAAATTACCCTGACTTAGAAAGTGCCATAGCTGATATGCGCATCTACGCGCAAGAGACGGATAATGCGTTATCGGTTGGTCTTGGGGCTGGCGATCCAAACCAATCAACCATGGTGTCTTTAATTTCACAGGAAATTCAACCACAGCATGTAAATCAAGTATTTACAGGTGCTCCCATTAGCCGAGCCTTATTAGGCCAAACCGAGACCTTCGTTAACGCATTAATCTCACCGACAGGTACGGTTGGCATGGTAAAAATCTCTACAGGCCCATTAAGCTCACAAGCCCCAGATGGCATTGTCCCCATTGAAACCGCAATCATGATGCTTAAAGATATGGGCGCTGACTCTGTTAAGTTCTTTAATATGAAAGGGTTAAAATATATTGAAGAATATAAAGCCATTGCTAAAGCTTGTGCTGAATTTGATTTTTCTTTAGAGCCTACTGGCGGTATTGATTTAGATAACTTTGCGGAAATTTTGCAAATAGCCCTTGATGCAGGCGTGAAGAAAATCATTCCTCATATTTATAGCTCAATCATTGATAAAAATACGGGCAATACTCGCCCAGAAGAAGTTCGTCAATTATTGCAGATGGTTAAGCAAGCGGTTAATTGATGCGTTAAAGCAGTAAAAAGAAGTCGGAAAATAAATATAAGCGAGATGTTATAAAAAACAGTCATTGTGACAAATGACAAAACAACAAATGCCCCACTCATCTAGTATGTAGTGGGGCTTTTTTCATTATATATTAATGACCTATCATTCGTGCATTCGGTATAATATGAAACCAATAATTATCGGGGACAGGGCTATCCCACACACCAAAGTAAGCAGCAACCCCGATGGCACTAAATAACATTCCCAGAGTTAAAACTAACATAATTACCCCAGACAATGGGATTTGGCGTTTTTTTCTTGGCACTTGTAATGAAAAATTTAGGGTTGAAGAAACAGGGCAGGACTCCACGCACGTCATACACCCTGTACATTCCACCGTTCTTACCTTAATGAGCTTGTCGACTGGAATACGCGACGGGCAGTTCTTGGCACATTTTCCGCAATCAATGCAGCTTTCCACATCTCGACGAATTTTTACGGGGGAAAATAACGAAAATATCCCCAACAATGCACCATAAGGGCACAAATAACGGCACCAAGCATTGCGAATAAACAAACTAATCACCACAAGAACAATAACACTCACCAAGGTAACACCGCTAATGTAGCGAAAGAAATCGAGCATTTTAACATCAATGATGATCCCATAAGGCGACATCATAAAATACTGGATCATCTGTGCAGGCATGGATAATGCTATATAGAGAAAAAAAGCTAATAGTAAATATTTTAAGCCTTTTAGAGGAATATCTAACCATTTAGGTAAATCGATTTGATTTTGATAACGAAACAGTTTTTGCCCTATTTTCCCCGTGTATTCAGAAATTGTCCCTATTGGGCACATCCACGAACAAAAGGCTTTTTTCAATAATAAGCTAATAATTATGAAAGAAACCAAAAGAAACATTGAGGCCGCATGGATTACCGGAAAACTGCCTGTTTCTAATGTGTATTTTAAATTCATTAACCCAGCAATAGGTAGCCAACCCTCAATCCCACCCGGACGAGGAAGATAAAGCGTTGCCCCACCAGTTTCGTAGTAACGAACCCAGTAATAGAAAGTAATACCGATATAAAGGTTTATCGCCAAGAGTGTGAATTGTACAACTTTCCGCCAAGTTGATGCGTTCCGCCAATCATTCCAAGGAAGCTTTCCCCCTGTCGTACCGGGGCGGCGTTGATACCTTATACGTGGTTTTTTGGTCATATACGCCCATCTCTTTAACATGCATTTTAAATACCATTATTGTATTTACATATTCAGAAAACATATTGATTTGCATCAGGGGGTTGTGACGTTGATGGTTTGATACAACAAAATGGTGAAGGTTGACCAGAAAAATAGAAATAGAAAAATATTATCGTTGGTTTTTTCTAAATAATTCGAGTTGTGCCAAGGCGGCAAAATGAGGAAATCCCTAGGAGCATACAAAAGTATGTGACTAGGGTTGACGAGTGACGCCAACACAGGCACAACTTGAAGTATGACGAAAAAAAGGAGCATACAAAAGTATGTGACTCGAGTTGACGAGCAACGCCAACATAGGACAGCTTAAAGCACTACAAACTGAGATTTTTTCTAAATAGTTAGTGCTGTAACAAGGCAGCGATGTGAAGACAGCACGGGGAGCATACAAAAGTATGTGACCCGTGTAGCTGAATGAAGCTAACGCCGTGACAGCGCTAAGTATGACGAAAAAATGGGAGTTGGCCGATAAGCCGGGTTCTGTCGTGGACAACCATTCATCTAGGCCAGCACTTGCGCACTGGCTCCAGCAACCTACCCGAGTTCAATGCGGGCCGCACCATATGAACCCCTATTTGGTCTTGCTCCGGGTGGAGTTTACCGTGCCACGAACTGTTGCCAGTCGCGCGGTGCGCTCTTACCGCACCCTTTCACCCTTACCTGATCCTGTAAACAGGCCATCGGCGGTTTGCTCTCTGTTGCACTAGTCGTAGGCTTGCGCCTCCCAGACGTTATCTGGCACCCTGCCCTATGGAGCCCGGACTTTCCTCCCCTTTACCCGTCTCCCGAAGGGACAACGATAAAGCAGCGGTTGTCTGGCCAACTCCGCGGCGAATTATAGGCACTTTGTTGTAGCTTGTACAGACTCTAGCACTTGCAATTTACCACTTATATTAATGTAACCGTTTTATTTGCCTAAAAATCATTCATTGCTTTGATTATCAAGCATCAATTTATACAACATATTTTTCTTTAACCCATAAATTTCGGCTGTAATCGCTGCCGCTTTTTTAGGGGGAAGCTCTTTTTGTAATAAATTTAACGTGCGAACCACATCAGGGGAAATAGCCGAATCATCCTCTGGCTTCTTATAGCCTTCAACAATTAACACCATTTCGCCGCGATGGCGGTTTTCATCCTCTTTTACCCACGCCAACAATTCACCTACTGGACGGCCTTCAATTGACTCCCACGTTTTAGTCAATTCCCGAGCTAAAACAACATGACGTTCTGGTCCCCAGACTTCTACCATATCTGCTAAACTATCTAACAAACGGTGGGTTGACTCATAGAAAATCAGTGTCCGAGTTTCTTGTTCAAGTGATTGTAAAACGTCTTTACGGCCTTTTGTTTTAGCAGGTAAAAAACCTTCATAACAAAAACGGTCTGAAGGCAAACCGGCAGCAGACAGCGCAGTAATCGCTGCACAGGCGCCGGGTAAAGGCACAACACGGATACCAGCCTCACGACAACGATTGACTAAATGATAACCTGGATCATTAATTAAAGGTGTACCTGCATCAGAGACTAATGCGATACTATCGCCTTGTTGAAGTTTGCTAATTAATTGATCTGCCTTTTGCTGTTCATTATGATCATGTAGAGCGAACAGTCGTGCATTAATCGCAAAATTCTGTAAAAGAATGCCTGAATGCCGAGTGTCCTCTGCCGCAATAAGGTCAACATGTTTAAGAACATCCAACGCACGTTGCGTGATATCACCCATATTACCAATTGGGGTTGGGACGATATACAGCGTGGATGCCATAACCACAGCTTGATTAGGTTGGTTCATTGTTTCATCCGAATAGCCGGTTTAAAATTAAGCAATTGAAAAATACACCATTGGATACAGTATGCGTCCTTCAATTTTTTTGCATTTGAAAAAAGGGTTAATCTGCACAGCAATGCTATCTATATTTGCATTGTCAGGGTGCCAAATGGTATCGGATTACTTCCCGTCCACCCAAAAAACACCTGAGCAAAGTACGTCTGATGTCAGCAGCTACCAAGCCATCATTGATGCTGCTCAAGGCAAGCCCTCAATGGAAGCCCTGCGAGCTTATATTAGCCAAGAGCCTTTATTAAAAACAGCTGCTGAGCGCCAAGCCAATATTGATGGCCTCTGGAAGATGTTAACACAGTTAACGCCAGAACAAGTCCACGGAATTGAGGCTGATGAATATATTCTCCAAGGTTGGGTCGATCTTTTAGATATTTATCAAAACAACCAAGATGACCCTGATGCGCTACGCACCGGTTTCAACGACTGGAAAATGCGTTATTCAAATAACCCAGGGGCCACAATTCCCCCGACCCAGTTGCTCCAAGCAATGTTACCGCGTGTTGGCACAACCCCGAAAATAGCCCTATTTTTACCGATGAGTGGGCAAGGTCAGGTTTTCGGTCAAGCCATCATGCAAGGGTTTATGGATGCTCAAAAAGGGCTCCCGCAAACCACATCTCTTCCGGCTAACACAGCGAACGCTCAAAGTAGCGGTAATGATATACTCGACCAAATTTATGCAGAAGTCGCAGCGACTACGGGTGAAGCGCCTGCCACCACCGATAATGACTTGGTAACCTCCGCTTTACGTATTGATGCTACTCCGACAAATACACAAACGATCAAAGTCTTTGATACCACCAATCAACAAATGCCTCAACTGCTTGAACAAGCTAAAAATGAAGGCTTTAACCTTGTTGTCGGGCCGCTGCTGAAAACAGATGTAAATGTGATAGCACAAATGGGTGCTCCTGTTAGCGTTCTTGCGCTTAACGAACTCGATAGCAACCAATTACAACCTCGTCCAAACCTCTGTTATTTTTCGTTATCTCCAGAAGATGAAGCGCAAAATGCAGCCGCTTATATGAGGTCTGAAGGCAAACAAATGCCTCTCGTATTAGTGCCAGCAAATGCCTTTGGCGATAGAATTGCCAAAGCCTTCGCTAAAGGTTGGCAAGAGAAAGGCGGCTCGACCGTGTTAATGCAAACCTTTGGTTCAGTACCTTCGCTAAAAGAATCCATTAACCGCGGTGCTGGTATCCGTATGACTGGAACACCTGTTAATACAGGGGAAACAGTTAGCCCACAATTAAGCCCTCAAATTGAAGATTCAACAGGTGCTATTGATGGTGTTTATATTGTGGCGACACGTGACGAGCTGACGCTTATCAAACCGATGATAGAAATGGCAATTAGCACCCGTTCACGTCCAGAACTTTATACGAGCTCACGTAGTAACCAAGCAGGTTCAGGGGCTGATTACCGCTTCGAAATGGACGGTGTTAAGTTCAGCGAGGTCCCTTTATTAGCTGATGCAAACAATAGTTTACGCAAACAGGCTCAACAAAAGTTAAATAATGACTACTCACTATTTCGCTTATATGCAATGGGTGTTGATGCATGGTCATTAGCTAATAATTTCGATAAATTACAGCAACCAGAACAATTACGTATTAATGGTGCATCCGGAGTACTCACAACAACACCTAATTGTGTTGTTTTCCGCGAATTACCTTGGTTACAGTTCAAGCAAGGGAAGATCCTTCCTGCTCAATAGGGTATAAACAAGTCATCGAGAAGGTGACTTTTCAGACAAGGACGTCATGAAAACAATCCAGAAACCCTTAAAATGGTTAACAGGTCGGTACTATGAACACCAAGTACTCACTTTCCTGAAACAACAAGGGCTAACGTTTGTCGAACGTAATGCAAGAAATCGAGCCGGTGAGATCGATTTAATAATGCGCGATAATACTGGTTGGGTATTTATCGAGGTACGTTTTCGTAAAAATGGTGATTACGGTAATGCACTTTTATCAGTAAACTGGCATAAACGTAGAAAATTATTAGCCGCTGCAAAATTATGGCTTGCGCAAAGGCAAGAAAGTTTCGATACCAGCTCGTGCCGTTTTGATATCTGCGCAATAACGGGTAACCAATTTGAATGGATACAAAACGCATTTAACGAAGATGGCTAGTATTCGTAATCTGAATGACAAATAAGCTACCTGAATAAATTAGCGAGTATAATCAACAACGCTACAAATATTACTTTTCGTTGTAGCAAGGCGGCAAGAGTGTAGCCAACGCCGCTACAGCATGGGATATGACGGGATTACCCTAAATAATTCGTGTTGTAGCAAGGCGGCAAGTAAGCTAATCCCTATGAGCATACATAAGTATGTGATTAGGGTTAGCGAGCGTAGCCAACACCGC
>NZ_JBIPDG010000013.1:0-110090 GCF_044006275.1 Providencia sp. 2024EL-00732
TTGTCAAACGAGAGAATAACGTTAAGCCAGGCGATGCTAATGCTGCGGTTACTTTTGAATATTATCAGGATTAAGAGCCATGAAAAAAATAAAACAGGGGTTACTGACTTTTTTAATGCTCCTCATGTATTACCCCGTGATGGCGGCAGATGATTACAAAGTAGAATACCAATTTTCTGTTTTATTTTTAGCTAAAACCTGTGAAA
This sequence comes from Providencia sp. 2024EL-00732, assembly GCF_044006275.1. Lineage (NCBI taxonomy): Bacteria > Pseudomonadati > Pseudomonadota > Gammaproteobacteria > Enterobacterales > Morganellaceae > Providencia > Providencia sp. 2024EL-00732. The sequence continues at coordinate 207 of NZ_JBIPDG010000013.1, forward strand.
TTGATGTCCCAAATGAAATTATATTTGGTAATGCATCTGGTGTCACAACCGTCAGTGAAATTAAAAAGGATACGGTGGCAAAGAATTTCTCGATTGGTTTAAGAAATTGTACTACGACGGATCAAAAAACGGCGGCGGTTTATTTAGCATCAGGTAATACATTAAATGGCAGCAAAAACTTCTTCAATGATGACCCAAATGGTGTCATCGGTGTTCAGTTATTAGAAGGAAATCGGGTTATTGATGTTAATCAGAACTCATTATTAAAGCCAGATGCAGCCTCAATAATTTGGGATAATATTCAAAGTGTCAGTGAAACAAAAATGGTGACAGCCAAATTACGTTGCGCTGAAAGCAATTGTAACCCTAGCGATGGTGATTTCTCTGCAACATTAACTATTGGCTATTATGCCGATTAATAATATAGCGGAAGTTTAAATGAAAAAGATAATACAAGCCTTATTAGGCATAGTTTTTGTATCACAAGCTTCATTTGCTGCGGTTTCACTCGACCATTCAAGGGTTATCTTTACTCAGAATGATAAAAGTCAAAGTATTACAGCACATAATAGTGGTGGGAAAAAATATCTGGTACAAAGCTTAATTTTTTCAACCTTAGAAAAGGAGGGTGAGGCTAGTGAAAATTTCACAGTCATACCTCCAATTGTAACACTAAAAGAAAATTCAAATAACGCATTGAAAATCATACCAAAATCATTAGGCGATTTACCTAATGATAGAGAGTCCTTATTTTATCTCATGTCTAATTTTATTCCTGAGACACAACAAAGGAATAATGATGATAGCGATAAGGTGAACACAAGATTCAACTTATCAACAAAAATTGTAATAAAGATGTTCTACCGTCCAAATGGAATTAATGGTCATGTTAATGATTACATTAATAAACTAACAGCAACTCAGGTAGGAAAGAAAATTGTAATTAAAAACCCATCTCCTTATTACTATACCTTAGTAAATATAAAGATGGATAACATCGATTATGATAGTGATAGAGCACCAATGGTAGCCCCATTCTCAACAGTTGAATTAAATACAAATAGAAAAATATCAAAGTTAGAGTGGAGCATAATCAATGATTATGGTGGAGAAACAAAAGCAAAACCACTCATCTTAAAGGGTACTCAACATGATTAAAAATAGCGTATGGTCCTTTTGGTTTATTATTCTACTTTATCCACTAATTGCATCGGCGGATAACTCAACAGGATTTGACTTTGTACTAAAGCGTTATGTTTATAATGAAAGCAACTCAGGCGGTATTAGTATTGATATGACTAATGCAAACCCCGATAGCTATTTAATGGAAGCTTGGGTTGCTAATATTGATGAAGCGACCTTACTTCCTAAAAGTGAAAATAAAAATGAGCAAGTTCCATTTATTATCTTACCTCCGCTAAAGAAAATGGACCCGAATACTCAAACCTCATGGAATATCCGTCGAATTAGTAATCAAATTAATAATACTGATATACCAAAAGATAGAGAAAGTTTGTATTGGATTGGGATTAGAGCTATTCCTGGTGAAGGGAAAAATAAAAAAGAAAATAGCGTCCAATTGAATATTATCCCAAATTTCTATTTTAAATTAATCTATCGTCCTAAAGCGATTGAAGAACTTAAGACAGCGGAATTAGCGAAAAAAGTTAAGATAACTCGCAAAGGTAATTTATTACAGATTGAAAATCCAACCCCGTTCTATCTATCATTTGATTATTTAAAAGTGGCTGGAAATAGTATTAAAAATGAAGGTAGGGAAATAACATTAACGCCTTTTTCAACCAAAGATATTACATTACCTAATTCGAAGGCTGGAAAAATCGAATGGCGATTTACCGATGAATATTTAATGGAGTTACCTCCTCAATCCATAGAATAAACATCGATTGAAACATAAATAACAAGAATAAATAACGAAAGGTGATGCAGTGAAAGGGATAAAAATAAAATTAATTGCATTAGAGGTCTTTATTTGTTGCTATGCAATGGCCCCCTCTTTTATGCATGCCGAATCGTATTTTGACCCCGGCCTATTAATGCACGGCAGTGGGATAGACGTTTCTCAACTCGATTTAAATGACTTTGCGGATAACAATACATTAACGCCCGGCGTCTATGACGTGGTCGTTAATGTTAACATGATCCCGTCAGGGGAATTTAATCTCGCATTTGAAAAACAGCAAGATGGTCATGTTGCCCCCGTCTTTACAGTCGGCGAACTGAAAAAACTGGGTGTTAATACGGCATCTCTGCCCAAGTTAAGAGATTTGAGTGAAGACACGAAGATTGAAAACTTATCCAGTTACATTGCCGATGCTGCCATCACCTTTGATGTACAAACCTGCCATCACCTTTGATGTACAAACGCTGACGGTGAATTTATCCGTCCCTCAAATTGCTATGGTGCCAAACTTTGCTGGCTATGTACCGCCTGAATTACGCGATGATGGCGTTACAGCGTTAGTGATGGACTATGTCTTTAACTACAGTAATAACCGCCAACTGGGCAAATATCACCAAAAAGCAGGAACCAGTGATTCTCTGTTTAGTAATATCAATGCAGGGATCAACATGGGGCCATGGCGCCTAAGAACGAGTTATTTATATAACTACAGTAAAAGCAGTGGGTCTTCCAGCACAAGTGACTCCAACTTTTCCAATACTTATATCTATCGCACCATTAATGCGATTAAATCAACGCTAAAAGCCGGGGAAATCTCGACAGGCGGGAATATTTTTGACGCCATTCCTATGAAAGGCGCCACGCTAAAATCAAACCCTCAGCTTGACCCTAGCAGCATGCAAGGGTTTGCACCTATAGTGGAAGGGGTGGCGAACACCAATGCGACTGTCACTGTGCGCCAGAACGGCAGTGTGGTCTACCAAACTTTTGTGGCGCCTGGGCGTTTTATTATTCGTGACATCCCTGCCAGCGGCTTAGCCGGGGATATGGAAGTCACGGTTGAAGAAGAAAATGGCAAACAAACTGTTTTCACTCAGGCTTATTCCTCGCTGCCAATGATGGAGCGCCAAGGCGCTTATAATTATGAAATTTCCGCGGGTCGTTACAATGGCGGAATTGCCGTGGACTCTGAGCGGAAAAACTTTACGCTTGGTTCCTTCAGCATCGGGCTACCACATAACATCACCACCTATGGTGGGGTGTTAGTTTCTAATGGGTATAACTCTTTTGTGGGTGGGGTCGGCTTATCGTTGGGTGTATTAGGGGCGTTATCTACCGATATTACCCACTCGGATGCTCGATTTTCAGGGAAAAGCCTCAAAGGGCAATCCTATCGTATCCGTTACTCAAAAAGTTTGTTGTCAACAGGGACCTCATTTGACTTAACGGCATTACGTTATACCTCTGAGAACTTCTATTCGTTCTCAGATTACAATAATGCCGGTTATGCGATTAAAGATGACTTAGCGCCTTGGACGGGAGCGCGTCAACGTTATAGTTTCCAAACCTCAATTAACCAATCTTTTGACTCTTATGGTTCCCTTTCATTAAGAGCGTCAAAAAATACTTATTGGGGCGGCCAAAACTCAAATACCTCGGTTGGGATGTCTTATAACAATAACTATAAAGGGGTTTCTTATAGTCTCAGTTATATGGTTGACCGCGTGAAGAGCTATAACAATACTTGGCCTGAGAACCGCGTGGTTTCCTTTGATGTGTCTGTGCCGCTCAGCTTATTGACGAACAGTGAAATGGCACAAACCATGAGCGCGCGTTATGGGGTCAGTGTAGATCAGCACGGTGAAACTCGTCATCAAGTAGGGTTAACTGGTAGCGCGATGAATAGCCGCTTTAGTTATGGTCTTTATCAGAACTATGACAGTTATAATAACAATTACGGGGGAAGCCTGAATGGGACTTACTCCGCGAATAATGCAACATTATCAGCCGGTTACAGCTATTCAGATATGAGTCGCTCAATGAACGGTACCCTAAGTGGCGGTGTAGTTGCGCATTCAGATGGGGTCACATTATCGCCAAACGTGGGGGATACGATTGCGATTATCACCGCAGAGGGGGCAAAAGGGGCGTCATTATCCTCTGGCGCGCAATTTGACCGCTTTGGGAATGCCATTATTCCTCAGTTATCCAGTAACACGGCTAACCAAATTGCGGTTAATGTGAACACATTACCGGATGATACGACCTTTAAAGACACCTCGATGATGGTATATCCAACGGAAGGGGCGGTTATTAAGCGTAAGTTTAAAACCAAAATTGGTTATCAAGCGATTATTAATCTGAAAGCCACGGGGAAAATCCCACCTTTTGGGGCGATCGCGACGTTAGTATCAGAAGACGATGAAAACGATATCAATACCGGAATTGTGGGTTCAAATGGCCAACTTTACATGAGTGGGTTACCAAATACTGGTCGTATTAACGTTAAATGGGGTGGTCAATCGGGTCAGTGTACCATTAACTATTCTGCATTAGACACGATTGCAGTTACTGCAGATTCGCCAGTAAGAACTTTAACGGCGGAATGCCAGTAGTCAGACGGGCTAAAAAGACACATTATTATTTATTTTTTACCTATTTTTTGCTTATGTTCATTCATCGATACTAAGCAAAAGATAGGTAATTTTTTTGCTTTCATTAAATTGTCGGGCTAACTCACAAAAAACTCTCTTTAACTCCCCCATCGCACTATGATCTATCGTATAATCGGCGGATTGAGCACCTACATTGATTTAATGTGACTGACTAAAGTTATTTTTGGGTCAATAATATGATGGGTTAACTCATCACATTGATAGGAGGGGGTATGCTAGATTTTTTGAAAAATTACGATAATTTAACCATTAGCGAAAAGAAAGTATTAAAATATCTTACAGATAATATAGCGGATATCCCTTATTTAAATATCAATGAATTAGTTGCTAAAACCTTTGTATCAAAAACGGTAATTATTAATTTATCCCAAAAATTAGGGTTTAGTGGGTTCAAAGAGCTTAAGTTTCAAATTAATAACTCTATTTTAGAGCAAAATAAAATAGAAAAAGTAAATATATCATCGTATAAAAAACAGTTAGAAAAGAATATTAATAAGAGCTTTACCTTAATAAATGAAGAACAAATTAAGGATTGCGCTAAGATTCTGCATGGCTCTAGAAATATTTTTATTGTTGCAAGAGGGACAAGCAAAGCAGTTGGCTACTACCTTGAGCATTTACTTTTTGCACTCGGTTTACACTGCTTTTTTATCAATGACTACAATCTTTCTGATTCCTTCACTCGGTTAGTCAGCAAAGATGATACCGTGATATTTATTTCTTTATCTGGTGGGACTAAAAAAATTATTGAAACGGCTAAAATTGTTCAGTTAAAAGGGGCGAATATCATTAGTATGACTGCATTTAACACGAATGAGTTAACCACCTATACTGATAACTCGCTTTTCTGCTTTGCTGATAGTTATGACACTAAGCGCGATGACACAAAATCGAGAATTGGTTTTTTTATTCTCGTCGATTTACTGATTAATGAACTAGAAAGCTTACTTTAGTTACTGCTTCACTTAGTTTTAATTTTCACTTAACACGCTTTTAAAAAGAGTCGTTTCAAAATGACCTAGGTCATAAACCATGACCTAAGATAATCTTTAAAACCGAGACATCATTTCTTTTATAAAACCCCCGAGCTAGTATGCCTTTAATTCTAATAATAGAAGTCATAAGGAAAAAGTATGGCCAGAAGAAAGTTTGGTGAATCTGTTCAACGCTTTGGGAGAACATTACTCCTTCCGATCGGTGTTTTAGCACCTATTGGTATGATATTGGGCATCAGTGGCGCGTTAGTTCAAACTTATATGATCGCGCGTTTTCCATTCCTTGGAAATGAAACTGTTAACGCATTACTCATCAGTATTCGTTCTATTGCAGGGGTAATTTTCGATAATATTCCTCTTTTGTTCGCCATGGGGGTTGCTTATGGTATGAACCAAAGAGATAAGGGGATTGCGGTTTTTGCCTCCGTAGTCGGTTACTTGACCTTGTTGATTACCATGAATATCTGGTTAGTTCTAACAGGTAAACTTGCTGATGCAGCAATCATGAGTCAAGTGGGGCAGATAAAAGTACTTGGCATACAAACCTTAAATATCAGTGCTGCGGGGGGGATCATTACAGGGTTAATTGCATCATGGGCAACCGAAAAATACTATAACCTTGAACTACCAACCGCATTTGCATTTTTCTCAGGTAAGAAATCTGTTTCCATCATTATGATTGGCTTGATGATCATAGTTGGTGCGACACTTCCTTTCATCTGGGAAGTGTTAGTTATGGGATTAATGAAACTATCAGCCGTCTTTTTAAGCCCAGTAGGTCCGTTCTTTACTGCGGGTGGTGAGCGTTTATTTATTCCTTTTGGTTTACACCACGTTTGGAACGTATTATTTAGATTTACAGAAGCGGGTGGTACGTATGTTATTGATGGACAAACCTTTGTCGGTGTTGTTCCTGCATTAACAGAAGTCTTATTTAAACAAGGCCCTGACAGTGAATATTGGGCTATGATGCCAAGCTTGACTCGCTTTATGGCACAGCAGCAAATGTTAGTGACCTTGTTCTTGTTCCCAGCGATCGCATTAGCGATTTATAAAACATCGAAAAAAGAAAACCGTGCAGAAGTGAAATCCATGTTAGTTACGATGGTATTAACTGCGATGCTCGGAAACGTGACTGAACCACTCGAATTTACTTTCGTATTTATTGCACCTTTACTGTATTTAATTTACGCCATCATTGTAGGTATCGGCGCGGTATTATTGTCTTTGGCCGGCGTCGCTATTGGTTATATTCGAGGAACAGTATTCGATTTTACTATCTTTGGATTGCTGTACGAGCACACTAACTGGATATTCTTAGTCATCATCGGGAGCTGTTTAGCGGTTGTCACTTATTTCATCTTCTACTGGGCGATTATCAAATTTGATATTAAAACGCCAGGACGTGAAGAATCGAGTAACTTGAAAAATACATTAATTAAAGAAAAGCGTTATGGGGAAATTGCGGAAATTCTGGTTGAAGCTTTAGGCGGTAAACAAAATATTCGTAACGTAGATAACTGTATTACCCGTATGCGTATCGATGTCGCAGAAGTCAATAAAATCAATAAAGATTTAATGTTGGAATCAGGATGTACCGCATTCTTCTTTCCATCGGCAAACCATGTCCACGTTGTTTATGGACCGAAGGTTGAGTTTGTTCGCAATGCTGTTGATGAAGCAATGAAGAAATAGAGAAGGGACACAAAATGAGAGCATTATACGATTCTAAAAGTAAAACAATTGATGACCGTGGTATAAAAGATCTGCTATCTAATGAAGCGAAATATAAAACTTGGTTAATGTTTGAATCAATGTTAGCTCAAGCGCAAGCAGAGCTGGGGTTTATTCCCCAGTCTGCGGCAGATGAAATAAAAGAAAAAGCGGTTATAGAGAATATTGATTTTGAAGAAATGAACCGTATTTACCAAAAAATTGGCCATGGCTTTGTACCTTTTTTGAAGGTACTCGTGAACGCCTGCTCAGAAGAAAGTGGTAAATACATTCACTACGGTATTACTACGCAGAATATTCAGCAAAGTTCACAGCTGTATATGATGAAAACAGTACACAACAAATTTATGTTGTTGCTGAGCGAAATTATTGAGAACTTATCGAATTTAGCCGAAAGAACCAAACATATGGTCATGCCAGGAAGAACTCATGGGCGTCATGCTATTCCGATTACCTATGGCTATAAGGTTTCAGTTTGGATCAGTGATTTCATTGATTGTTATCAGCGCATGCAAGAATGTGAAAAACGCGTATTCACCATTATGATGGGAGGGGCGGTTGGTGCATTTAACTCGATGCCAGAAGTTGGCATGGCAGTGCAAAAAAGAGTCGCTGAATTAACTGGAATGGAAGCGATGGAAGTGCCATCAAGAAACCTCAGTACCCATAAATTAGAATATATGGCGAATTTGGCACTGATGGCTAACATTTGTCATAAAATCGGCGAAGAAGTTTATAGCACAACCTTAGAAGAAATAGCGGAAGTTTCTGAAGGGTTTACTAAGGGTACCGTTGGCAGTAGTACGATGCCCCATAAAATTAACCCAAAATTAGCCAAGGGAATTATTGCTAATTCGCAGAAACTTTATTCCTTACCAAGTGTAGGAATGTATTCTGCAGTAAGACCATATGAAGGGGACAGTAGTTCCTATATGTTATTCGATGGGCTAATAGAAGAAGCTTTAGAATTGACGACAGAAATTCTCTTAAGGACGGAAGAGCTGTCTAGAACCATCGTTCCTCATGAGGACAGAATGCTACATAACGTACTGAGAAATAAAGGATTAGATAATACTGAGTACGTCATGATGAAGATGGCAGAAAAATTAGGTAAAGATAAAGCTCACGCACTGTTATACGAAGAAGCGATTAAGACGGCAGCTGATGGTGAAGATTTTTATACCAACCTGACTAAAAATAGTGTGATCACCGCAGCGTTCAGTGATGACGAAATCAAAGCCATGTTGGACCCAAGATCCTATATTGGTTTATCGGTGGAAATCGCGGAAAAAGAAGCAAGGCGTGGATTGGCTATTTCGCAACAAATCAAGCAACACTATAAATAAAATCATTAGTCATTTCTAAATAAAGAGTTACCTAATTTATTAGGTAACTCTTTTTAATTATATAACAGTGCTGTTATATAATTTTATAGTTTGTGTTAATTGATATGTTTGAATATAAGAAACTTATTCATTATATATAGATATACTTTTTAAATTGGTGGTAATTATTATCTCATCAAGATGGATATTATCTATGTTAAAACAATATCGATTTACTGCGAAAAAAATTGATTTCTTATTACCGATTATTAACCACGCCTCAGAAAAACAAAGTACTATTTATATTTATGCTACGGGCTATTTTGATAATGACGAGGAAATAAAAAAAATCAAATTAGATCTCACTGATTTGGCCGTAAACTCAGCACCATTTACGGCTTTGCTCGCCTTTGTTTTTGGTTCAAAAGGGGTTGATGCCAAAACGGGCTTTGTTCCTCCAACTGAACTCGTTTTCACTTGTACAGAAAATAAATGGAATAAAAATACCTATGATATCGTTTCGTTAGCGATTGAATCTGAGGGGCTTTGGCCGTCGTAAAACCATCGCTACTCACTGCTGAGTAGCGATATGCTATGACGATAATTTTAATTTCCAGCTAATGCTCTAGGGAATAATAAATTATTTTCTAAATTAATATGGTTCATTAAATCATCGATTAGTTCATTAATACCATTATATAAAACGCGCCAAGTCGTACAGGCTTCTGGTGGTGGCGTTACATTATGAGTAATGCTTTTGATCGCTTCTAATAAATCGCCAGCGTCATCATGTTCTTGCTCCATAACACTAATGGGGCCAGCTGCATTTTGCCCTAATCCATTTTTGATCATTGGAAATAAAATACGTTCTTCTTTCATCATATGACTTGCAAGCTCTTCAAGTAGAGCTTCTAAGTATTTGGATAACCCATTGGGTACCGTGGGTTTGTTGGCATGAACTCGTTCTACTTTTTGCGCTTGTAATATGAGCTCGGGTAACTGTTCTCTATGCCTGTTATGATAACGAACAACAATGAAATCAATAATTTCACTAAGTGGTGCTTCTCGCCAATCTTTTTCTAATGTCTCTGTAGATAATTCAGCTAATTGGTTTTCTAACAGCTCAATATCTAAATTTAACTTTTCCGCGGAACGGCTTAGCGTTTGCTTTCCACCACAACAAAAATCCATATTATATTGGCGAAAAAATGATGAGGCTCTTGGAATAGATAACGCCAATTGTCCGAGTGTTTTATCTCTTAATTGCATGTTGGGGTCCTTTAAAAATAATACAGCCTTGAGGTTGTTATTGTGAGTCGGTTTTAAGCTGGCAGCGCCCATTGACGAGCAATATCTCGTCCATATGCACGGCAGTCATCTAACGTTTTTGTATCTGGTTTCCATTTGGCTTTTAAAGACAAGGCGGTATTAAAGCCAGCATCCATTAAACGAGTTTGCACGCGGTCAACAGCGCCGCCATTCCACCCAAAACTACCAAAAGCCGCGGCCTTTTTATTTAAGAAACGTAAACCCGTAAGTTCCTCTAGCATTCCTGCAATTTTAGGCATCATGACATTATTCATCGTTGAGGTACCGACTAGTGTACCTTTAGACCTAAATACATGAGTAATAATGTCATTTTTATCACTGCGAGCGACATTGAATATTTTAACTGCAACGTTCGGATCTGCTTCATTGATGCCTTGGGCAATTGCATCTGCCATTAAACGCGTATTATTAGACATCGTATCGTAGAAAATAGTAATGCGATCTTCTTGGTAGTCCGCAGCCCATTTTAAATATAATTCAATAATTTGTGTTGGGTTATCGCGCCATACAACACCATGAGAGGTTGCAATCATATCGACGGGTAGGTTAAAGCCTAAAATTTCGTTCACTTTTGGTGTGACAAGACGGCTAAATGGCGTCAGGATATTGGCGTAATAACGCTGACATTGTTCAAAAAGTTCATTTTGGTCAACTTCATCATTAAACAAGCGTTCATCACAATAATGCTGTCCGAAAGCATCGTTACTAAAAAGTACTGCATCTTCAGTAAGATAAGTCATCATGCTATCTGGCCAATGCAGCATTGGCGTTTCAATAAAAATTAATTGCTTATTATTGCCAATATCGAGGGTGTCACCGGTTTTAACAATTTGGAAATTCCACTCTGGGTGATGATGGTGACCATTGATTGAGTCTATGGCATTGGCGGTACAGTAGATAGGAGTGCGAGGGATATAGCTCATCAGTTCAGTCAATGCACCCGCATGGTCTTCCTCTGCATGGTTAATCACAATATAATCAATCGTGTTTAAATCTATTTGTGCACGGAGATTACGAACAAATTCACGGCTAAATTTATGGTCGACGGTATCAATGAGTACATTTTTTCCTTCACAAATCAAATAGCTATTATAGCTGCTTCCCTTTAGTGTTTTGTATTCAGTTCCATGAAAGTCTCGTACTTCCCAATCACGTTGCCCAACCCATTGAATATTATTTTTTACATGAATAGCCATCTTAATTTTCCCTATATTTTCGATATATAGAGATACATAATCAATATTCATGCCAATAATATAATTTATTGATTTTATGCGTTTTTTGTATTTTGAGAATTAAATGTAGGTCATAATGACTATACTTAGAGTTGTCATTATGACTATAATCTTAGTCAAATTGACTATAAGGATGCATGATGGGGTTTTCCGTAGAGGCCTTGGCAAAAATCGCAATAGAGTTACAAAGTGGCATCGAGCATTCAGACCGCTTTCAGCGCCTGATCACCACATTAAGGCAATCACTAAAATGTGACGCCTGTGCTTTGTTGCGTTATGAATCGGGTCAATTTATTCCGTTGGCTATTGATGGGTTAATGCCTGATGTTTTAGGGCGGCGGTTTTTATTAGACGCTCACCCACGCCTTGAAGCCATTGCAAGGGCCGGAGATGTCGTACGTTTTCCTGCCGACAGCCAACTTCCAGACCCCTACGATGGGCTAATACCGCATCATCAACACCTTAAAGTTCATGCTTGTGTCGGCTTACCTTTGTATGCAGGGCAAAATTTAATTGGTGCGTTGACGTTAGATGGTATGGAGCCAGACCAATTCGATGCATTTAGTGATGAAGCGTTAAGATTGGTTAGCGCACTAACCGCAGGAGCATTAAATAATGCATTGCTGATTGAACAGCTTGAAAAGCAAAATATACTCCCCAGCCAGCCCGCTTTATTTAAACCGACAGGTCAGACTGAAATTATTGGTTTATCAATCCGTATGCAACAGTTGAAGAAAGAAATTGAGATTGTTGCGACCTCTGAATTAAATGTTTTAGTGGGGGGAGAAACCGGAACAGGCAAAGAACTCGTTGTAAAATCCATCCATGAAAAATCCCTTCGTGCTGACCATCCATTAATTTATTTAAATTGTGCGGCATTACCAGAAAGTGTTGCAGAAAGTGAATTATTTGGGCATGTAAAGGGGGCTTTTACGGGGGCAATTACCCACCGTAGGGGCAAATTTGAAATGGCCGATAATGGCACTCTATTCTTAGATGAAATTGGTGAATTGTCACCATCATTGCAAGCTAAATTACTGCGAGTTTTACAATATGGTGATATACAAAGAGTGGGGGATGACGGTAGTTTACGGGTAAATGTGCGTGTATTAGCTGCAACGAACAGAGATTTACGTGAAGAAGTTTTGGCAGGAAGGTTTCGTGCAGATTTATTTCATCGTTTAAGTGTATTCCCATTATTTGTGCCGCCTCTAAAAGAGCGCGGCGAAGATATTATGTTATTAGCAGGCTATTTTTGTGAACAGTATCGGCTGCGATTTGGGTTGTCTAGTGTGGTATTGAGTGCGCCATTGCAGCAGTATTTACTTAACTATTCATGGCCGGGCAATGTCCGTGAACTAGAGCATGCGATACATCGTGCGATAGTTTTGACTCGTGCATCAAGTGAGACTGGCGATATTATTTTACAGCCACAACATTTCACATTTGATTACCATGACCATGAATTAACAACTACGGCTCCATTAGCAATTCCAACGATAAAAAATTTACGCGATGCGACAGATGATTTTCAGCGCAAACTGATCACACAGGTATTAGAGCAAAACCATCAAAACTGGTCTGCTTGTGCAAGGGAGCTCTCTTTAGATATTGCCAACTTACACCGATTAGCAAAACGACTAGGCCTTAAATAAGCTCTAGAATACTGAGAGTTTGTTAGCCTTTGGTGCTTATTTTCTCTAACCCATTGATAATAAGATTTAGCCCATCAATAAATCGCTGGTCGTAGTTGTTAGAAAATAGCATTTCTTTTGCTTCCCATGTGTAGGGGAATTTGTCTTGCGACAACTGATTAAACTCAGACTCTTTATTAATTAAATCGCTATCAGCAGAAAAAATAGCGGCTTGCTGTTCAATACAGCAACCTAAAATAAAATAGAAAACAGTCATGGTGCTGCTAGCGGCTTGATTGGCAGAAACCCCTGATTGCACAAATGTTTTAATCAACGCGTTATTAATGCGTAATACGTTATCGGAAATAACATAGGTTCCAGCAAAAACACGGGCGCCGTCTCGATGTTGTAATAATGCATCTCTTAGTTGAGATGTGAGCGTAATCAGATTCGCTTTCCAATCTTGTTTATATTGAAAATTAATCGCCACTGTCGCGACAATGTGATCAGCCATTCCTTCAAGCAAGGCTTGTTTATTACTGAAATGCCAATATAACGAAGCTGCCTTAATACCTATGGCATCGGCAAGTTTTCGCATGGTTAACCCTTCAATCCCCTCAGTTTCAAGCAGTGTTAAGGCTGTTTCAAGTACCTGTAAACGTGTGATTTTTGGCGTTCTCATAAATAATTCTCATTTTGTTCTTTATTATCTAACAATGTTAGTTTAACATATTTTATAAACCTAACAATGTTAGATTATCAATATTATTCATCCAGTCGGCAATGCTTAACATACTGTTAGGCTGCATTGAGGTTAATAAAATGACGACAAATGAATCTAAAACATTATCAAAAAGAATCATTTCCTTAACACCGTGGCTTAGTGTGTTATGCATTGGTTTTTTGATCTTTTTTGCAACCTTGAATTGGGACCAATGGCAGGGAACTAAACGTTACCAAGAATCAAATAATGCTTATATTAAAGCAGATTCGGCCATCTTAAAATCGCGTATGACAGGGTATGTTTCTCGTATTTTAGTTGATGATTATCAATTGGTTAAGCGTGGTGACGTTATCGCAGAAATTAATAATCAAGAAGAGCATTTCAAGCAGCAAATAGCGCAAGCTAATTACCAAAAGGCTCAACAAAATCTCAGCAATCTAGCGGATGAAATTAAAGAGCAAGACCTGACTGTTCAAATGTTATTTAGCCGTTACCAAGCCGCGAGTATTGAAGTTCAGCAAATGAAGCGGAGCCCATTGCTACGTAAAGCATTAATTAAAAGTGGCGCAATTACCCAACAAAATTATTTGGATGCCAATTCAGATCTACAACGCTTAATGAAATTAGAACAAGCAGCGAAAGCGGAATGGGAACAAGCCAAACAATCGTTACATATATTAAGCCAGCAAGAATCAATACGGGTCGCAGAACGGGATATTACCTTTGCGAATTTAAAACAAGCGGAGACTCAAACTTCTTATGCCACTATTACCGCTCCATTTGATGGGCAATTAAATAAAGTTAAATTGAATATTGGTAGCCTTGTTACACCCGGTACAGAGATTGTTACTGTCACACCTAATAAGCAGCCTTATATCATTGCAAACTTAAAAGAGACACAACTGAAAAATGTCTATGCGGGGCAAGCGGTATCTATCATGGTTGATGCTTTTCCAGATTCCACTTTTAAAGGTGTTGTGCGCGATATTGGAGCGCAAAGCAGTGGGGAATCCGCATTAATTCCCGCGGATAACAGTAGTGGGAATTTTACTAAGGTTGTTCAACGTATACCGGTTTATATTAGTTTTTTATCTGAACAAAATCATTTAGATAGGTTGCGTCCAGGTATGTCAGTAGTTGTGGATATTGATACACAAAGTATGGCTAGAAAAGGTAAATAAGATGTTCTTAAGCTTATTTCACGGTGCAAAGGAAACAAAACCTTTATTAGCTGTAGTTTCTGTTTTTCTTGGCGCTATTTTATCGACATTATTTACTCGTATGTTTTCCCTTTCATTAGGTGATTTACGGGGGGTTTTTGCGCTTGGTGTTCAGGAGGGAAGTTGGTTAAACATTGCTTTAAATGCAGCTCAATTAACCAGTATGACATTAACCCCTTGGTTTATGGTTATTTTAGGCGCTGAAAGGATATTGATGGCAACAAGTGCTATTTTACTGGGTGTTTTTGTTGTTTTTCCTATTATTGGAGGAAATTATGGGTTTACAGAATTACTAGTTATTCATTTTATTATTGGTTTGAGCTTAGGTGTTTATTTGCCAATGACAATTTCTTTAGCACTAAGAAATTTACAACCTAATGTCTGGTTGATTGTCATGGCCGCTTACAGCTTAAGGGTTTCTTTAGGAATGGATGCGGGGGTTGGTGTTTCTGGGTCATTTATTGAGGTTATTGGCTGGCAGTGGCTGTATTGGGGATGCGCATTGTTTGCTGCAATGATATGCATATTCGCATGGAAAGGATTACCGCTAAGTGAAATAAATTATGGGCTTTTCGAGAAAACAGATTGGGGAGGAATGCTCCTTAAAATTCTAAGTTTGGTTTTATTATATATAGGTGTTGTACAAGGTGAGATGTTGGGTTGGGGGGATTCCGGTTTTATTATTTCTTGTCTTATCGGGAGTGCTTCACTGTTTACTATTTTTATCGTGCGAGCATTATATTTTGAGCAGACCTTTGCTCATCCCAATTGGTTAGCTAATCGAAATTTGTGTATTTGTTTTATTATTTCTTGTTTGTACGGTTTCTTAATGTTGACTAATTCCCTATTTATTCCTTCATTTTTATCGTCTGTGGGGGGGTTAAAACCATTCCAAATTGGTGAAGTCACGAATATTGCGTTTATCGCTTATTTAATTTTTAGCCCAATTGCCGTTTGGTTTGCTAAGCGGGTTGATGGCCGATTACTAATGACGCTTGGTGTTGTATTAATGGGTTATAGTTGCCTGCTCGGTATGCAAATTGATTACCAATGGCGTATACATGAATTTATTCCGTTAATGATCATACAATCCGTTGGTGAATGTTTAGTATTAATCGGGTTAATCTCGTTATTTGTCGTGAATATGCAACCGCAATTTGCGCTGCATTTAGGTGCTTATGTTTCAATTGCAAGAGTACTAATGCCCGGGCTTGCTGGGGCATTAATGAATACGTATTTACGTATTTCTTTTGATGAGCATTTTGGCCATAAAACTGCGTTTATTCAAACAGGTGAACAAATGCTAAGTACTGAAAATAATACTATGTCTATAGTATCGTTAATTAATCGAGAATCATATGTTGGCTCGTTTATTGATGGATTTAGTCTTATTTTCGTCATTGCTATCATCGTACTTGTACTGATTTGTTTTTTAAAACCTAGCCCAGAGAATCATATTGTCCCTTTTAGTCGCTAATCTCTAACCTCCTTCAGGGGGAGAGAGAAAACAATGCATTGAGTTTTTCTTGATTAAGTATTCTTTCAATTGTTCAAGTTCTTTAATCGGCTTATTTTGGTTTTGTAACCGATTAATAAGTTGGTTTAGCTTATTAGGTTCTAAGCGATTTTGCTGTATTCGTTTTTCAAGGACAAGTAATGCACGTTTCTTGGATGGAGAATGGGCAAATTTTTTGTTAAGGATAAATAAATTTAGCCAAATACCATGGTTGATTTCAAAAAAATGTATTGTAGAGGTAAAAGGTTGTTTATTTTTCCTTGCTAGTAATAACCCGCTAAGTAAGCGATGCATTATCTGGGTTGTTGAGGGTTTGTTGCCTTTTAATAGCAAATTTATCCCTTGCTTAAATTGCTGTTCTGAGAGATGAATTAATTGCTGGTAACGTTTTTTAGGGTTGGTTGGGAAAATCCAAGCAAAAGCCGCCATCGCGACGAGCGGGCCGGATACCACTGCGATAGCATTACCCACATTTTGCGCAAATGTGAGGGGAAATGGGTAGCTAGGTTGTAGTAAAATCAGCGAAACCATGATGTAGTCAAATGCGATCAGAATTAATTTATTGTGTGAATAAATCACAACGCCACTGATGATTACTGGGATGATTAACAATGTCATCTGCCATGATGATGAGGCGAAAGGCCATAAACACCAAGTGCAAATTAATGCGACAATCGCGCCAAAAAATTGCCCGGTAAAGATGTATTTCATAAACTTTGCTGGGTAATCGATAGAAGCAAACAGTGCTAACATTACGGAAAGACCGAGTGTGAGATAGGCTAAAGCTTGCCATTGTGTCCATAGCCACAAAACCCCCACGGCACCTATTGTAACAAAGGAACGCGTAAAAGCATGCCAAGCAGAAATCTTATTTTGATGAAGTTTTAGCGGGTCATTTTGATTCGTGCGTTTGATTGATTTACCTAACATTGCGTAGTAAAGGGGGATTAGCAGTGTTTTGAGCGCCCCATTCGGGCACAAAGATAAAATATGTTTCCATTGGGTATCCGTGGGCTCCTGTGATGGGAAATAGAAAGATGGCATGGATTGAAATTGTTCTAAGTGTAGCAATATCTGGCTTTGGGAAATAAGTTTTTGCCGTGCTTTGGCGACCTGTTTACGGTGATAACGCCAGCCAATACGGTTAGCTTCTAAAATATCTTCATAGCTCACCATTGCCTGCCACAGTTGTTCAATATCCTGTTGTTTGATAGGCTTTTTTTTCTCGATCACTTGGTGCATAACTTGATAAAACTGCGTATCAATTTGGTTTTTAAGGGTAATCACAGGTTCTTGTTCACGTTTTGGGGTAAACAAAAAATTGAATACCACCGCTGAAAGCACTCCGACAAGGATTGTCCACAATCTATCCCAAGCTACCATAAACAAGTCATCGGTGCTGTGAACACTGAGCATACTGACCATCACCGCAGAGTAACCTGCCAAAAAGGTACCATAGGCCACGAAGCCTTTTTGTAGTTGGCCTATGCCACTACATGCACCTAACCACATAGCTAATCCTACGATAAACAATAAGGGGTTGATGAGATGTAGTTGAATTAATACCATCCCAGCTAATACGCCTATCACGGTTCCCGCGAAACGCCACCAACTTTTTTCCAGTAGGTTTTCACGCCAAGGTTGTGCTGAGGCCCAGACGGTCATAGCGGCCCATTGTGGGTGAACAAGTTGTAAATATTGTGCAATAAAAAGGGCGGCAATCGATGCGCAAGCGGTAATGATAGCAAAACGAAAGCGCATAGGGTTAAACCCTAAGCGAAGCAGTAAATTTGTATTATGTGGCATAGATTATCGATAAATTTGGCGTGTTAAATGGGTTAGTAGTTGATAAAATCAACCAATTGCGGTGTGATTATCGACTAATTAGTTGATAAAATCAACTAAAGAGGGTTTTATGCGTACAGAACAGGCTCGGGTATTTGGGGTGATCAGTCGAGCGGCTCACCATTATATGAAATGGATGGGGGAGCCTTATGGGCTCAATGCGATTGAATGTTTGATGATTTTACATGTTCATCAATATGATGCCTCTACACTAGAACAAATTTCGAAAGCGATGGTGGTGGATAAATCGGTAACAACGCGAGGGATCGGTAAGTTTTTAGACAAAGGCTGGATAGTGAAAACCAATAGCCAAACTGATAAACGGGCTTACCATATATCGTTGACGCCACTTGGTCACACTATCGTGGGTGAATTGAATGATAAGTTAGATAAGTGGAATGACTACTTAGCCGCTGATCTATCTGAACTGGAAGCGCAGCAATTATTTGCTTCCTTGGAGAGCCTAGCTAAGCGTGCGGTTGAAAGTTCAGCAGATGATTTTCCTTTGATATGCGAAGGAAAAACGCAGTGAGACTCAATAAAAAGCCAGTTGAGTTTAGCAACTGGCTTAGTGGTTAAATCAAGTTGTTATTTAAATACTAGGTTTATGAGGATATCGGTTTCCTCCTTCCCAATAAAACTCTATTTCGTTAACAGTTGCTGATTTATCACCAAATTTCAAATGAGTTTTTAGATTCCCCGTTCCATACTCACTGCGTAAACAATTACTTAGTACAGAGTATTTTCTCTCGATACTATTGAATTTATATCGTTCTGACGTGGTAAATTCAAAATAGTTATGAAAATCAACATTATCTGCATTATTTTTGACGTGTTCAACGGTATGGTTAATACGCAGTGGCGTCAGTAATTTTTTACTGCCTATATCCAGTTTAGTGATTGGCTGGATCATAAAATGTCGCGGGTTTCTAAAGATATCCAAATTCGCTTTACATTTATTATTGCTATCATCTTTATTAACTTCAAATTTATAGTCGGGCTTTATGATGCTGTATTTGCCATTTTTTTCATCAATAATTTGACCGACGGCTGCAACGACTTGAGGGGCTAACGATTTGACGTGATCGAAGCCATTCTTGCTATTCACATTGAAAGGTAAAGGTTTTTTCTCTCCCGCAAAACCAGTGATAACATCAGTGAATGACAGGTGGATCACATCACTTTTTTGATATTGTAGAATGATATTATTATTTCGGTTAACAAAATCGTAGCGACTGCCAACTAATGAACGAAGCTTACTAACAGCTTCTGAGTCAATATGTTGTTTTCACGTTTTTCCTAAATAATAGTTAATGTTGAGGCCAATGCGTGAATCTTGCTGAGTGAAAAATCCTTGTCTGCCTCGAGCCGAACTTGAGCGTTGCCAGTTCGATTTAGCCATTGTTGAATAGAATCACTTGCTGTTGACATCGCCATATTGCGAGCTTTGCGAGCTAGCTTTTCGGCTGAATCTACACTGGGTTTATTTGAGAGAAATTTACCCGCTTGAGTGGTGAATTGAACGAACTTCATTTCTTCGGGGGTTGGCGTTGCTGCCGGTTGGGGCTGTTTTATATCATCCCACTGGATTGTTGGGAGGGGAGCCATGGGGATATCTAATTCATCACCCGGCTTTAATTGTTCAAATGAATGGGCGAAGGTACGGAATTGATTCAATTTCCTTAGTGAATTCACGGACATATTATAGTGTTTAGCGATGGTCGCCGTGCTTTCTCCCTCTTTTAAAACATAGGGTTGGGTTTGACGGTAGTTTAGAGAGGCGGTGTTTGGCAACCATTTAACGTTATTGTTATTTGAACTACTCGCCATGATCGGGGTGAAGGTACAGGGCAAAGGAAAACTAATTTGGCTAATAATATTTAGCCAAGTTATTATTTTGTAATGTTTAGGAATAGGGTCCCATGCTCCGGTTTTCATCAAATAGCTCCGAATAGAATAAATTAAGAATATGTTTATGGTGTATTTCAATGGAAATACCTAGCTCCATCCTTGGGGCTAAAATAAACGTCATAGAGTGATAATTAATTTATTTTATGGTTTTATTTGAGCGGTTATTTCATTAATGATATTGTTTTTTGTATAAACTCGTCACGGAATTTTAATTGAATTATTATTTATATACTTATTTTGTTGATGATACTGAAAGTGTGATTTTTTCTGACAAATTCCTAGGTAATTCTGTTACTTTATTGTTCATCAAGATTAACTCACCATTTTTTTCAACTCGGATGCTAATGCCTAAATTTGGAGCATTATTAACAAGCTCCTCAAGTAAATCGAGTTTGAAACTAATGACCTTGCTAGCTTCATTGGTGTGTAGTTGATAGTTTAATAAACTCTCTTTTGGTGATGCTAATGTATCTATTGGGCTGATAGATAGAGTAATTTCTGAATTTTCAGGAATGATTGACTGTGAATAAATCTCCCCTTGTAATTGGTGGTCTGTGTTGCTTAGAAAGTTTTTAGGAAAATAGCTACAGCCTAACAATGTGCTAATAAATAATATAGGTAACAAAGACTTATATGCTTTTCTTAATGCTTTAATAATTAGCATGATAATAACTCAACTTATTGGAATGAACGGACAAAGATTTTCTGGAAGAAACATTTAATATAAGAATATAATGTGTTTCCTAAATTGTATTTTGATAAAATAGGCATCTCTGATTTTTCCCCAGTATATAAAATGCCAATTCTAGGTAAGGTCATAATCAAATTTTCGTCTAAATCAACCTTTTTAAAAGATTGGCGTAACTGCCTAACTAGCTTGTAATAGCTACTTTCAGTCACAATAGTTCCTCTTTTCTCCCAAATTTCATACATAACTTCTCTCTTGTTGCTTGTCTTAGTTAATAATATTTTTAATAAACAAGACTCGTTTTCGGTAAGATTAGCGGATATTTTCCCTCGTGAAAGGGTTCTTTTTAATGGGTCATAAACGACTTGTTCAGCTAATAAGACCGTTGGCTCGATTTCATTGTAATCAACACTACTCATACATTTTTCCATAATTAATAAACTGATAATAAGTCATATCTACCCTAACTGGCGATAATATATGCTTCAATATAAAAAAATGATGTTACATAAAAATAAGGTCGTTTTTTTATATTAAGACATATTATGACAACAGGGTAAATTTAAGGCATTTATGGTGGGTATATATATCAAAAAAATAGTGATATTTTTTATTTTTTTGTTGGGCGAGTTCAGGTCGTATGTTTTTTATTAAAAATTAAGACGAAATTTATTAATGATTGATAATACCCCCAACAATTGAAATTGATGGGGGCGGTAAAATTAAATGATCTCAACATCATCCTCATCATCAGTTTCTAATTTTATCTGACCAATATTACGGTTGAGTTGTTCTGATATAGGTGCACTCATCAGGCTGATTGAGATATAACGCTTTAAAGCTTTATTAAATCGGTCATTAAGTGACGGGACTTTTTCATCTGAGCGTGATGAAAGGGCTTGAGAAGCTCCAGCAATAAACTCTTCTTTTTCATTTTTACTTAAGTGGATCATGGTCTTAAAAAAGTAGGCAAAGAACTCTTTCTCGCTATCTTTTTGTTCTAATTGATTAATGAAAAGATCAATTTTCATTTTTGTCTCCGATGACATGGGGATAGCCGTAGTTTTTTTATCATTTAAAGTAGATGAAGAGGTTGGGTTGGACGCCGCTGTCATTTTTTGTTGAATGTCTTGCTTCGATGACAAAGTAAGTTCTGGCGTTAACGTCAACAGTGGTGATGAGTTTAGATTATTTACTAATAGAGTCATGTTCGCCTCGATGAATGTTCAATAATGTAATTAGCGCTTGATACGCTTTTTTCCGTTTTTCTATAATTTGGCAGCGGTTAGCGACAGAAAAAATTTGCGGTAACGTATTTTTGGCAGCAATTGATGGCGAAAAATAACAAATTTTATTATCTACCTCTAATGCAATGGTTGTGCTACTTGTATTTGTTTGAACTTGTATTCCAGAATGCTGCTCTTTCAAAAAGGGTTGCATATCAGCGGGAAGGTGTAGGTTTATATTACAAGGGTTTTCCTGTTGATGAAGAAAATAATCTGCCACAATATCCTTTATGCGTGGGTCACTAAACAATTTAACGAGTAACGTTTCAAGTTGTTCTGCACTTTGGCTAAGTCGTTTTTGTAATGCGATTTCGCTGTTATTAAGGCTTTCAATGAAATCGGCAAGTAATTGTTTAGCACCATCATTATAACCTTGCTGATAAGCGGTTTGGTATATGCTTTCTTTTTCACTTACTGCCTGCTGGTAGTAATCATTTGCCTTAGATTGAGCATATTGAATTACATTTTTTTGGTATTGAGAGGCACTTAAAGCTCGTTTTTTAATTAACACTCTTTCTTGTGAAGTCTCTTTAACTGATGGCGGTATTTTCATTGTTTTTGTTTCTATTAATATAATGGCATATTTCTTCAATGATATTCCAAGGCAACATTGTTTCTCTATGTGCTGGGATCATTTGTTGAATTTCACGATTAAACATATACTTAGCACGTAGGATATAAGCGCTGCCAAAAGGGGCTAAACTCGATAAAACCTTTGCAGCACCTAATGCAATTAATGCGGTAGGTGCATTATTGTTTAATATATCTTGGGCATTTAATGGCCTGCGGAAATATCGGCGTAATGTTTCACTATTTGGTAATTTCCTTGATTGTTGCTGAGACTCAGTTTGCATTACCCCTCCAATGTGCACTGCCACAATGGGTAATTGCTTCCAGTGTATGGATAGTACGTTAGGCAATAAGGGAGTACGAGGGTTTGCGCTGGGTAATGCGTATTGTTCTATCAGTTTGTGGTTATGCTGCTCCTGTAATAAAACGGGTAATTGATGATAAAAATCACCATTAAATTCCGAGTGGAAATAGCTACCAGGTGCAAGAAAAATATCTTGCTGTTGAATAAGGAGTTTATTTAGTCTCTGCATTGGGCGCATTCTCAACCATTTTTATGGGGGCTTTTTTATTTGCTTGGCGCTTCCAGATAAAAACTAATAAGCCAAACAATAAAACGATAATGCTAATAATGGCACCCAGAATGATTGGGTTAATTAAACCTGTCGGTTCTGATTTAATTTGGTATTGCAATGGTGGTCGGTTAACAATCACCACAGAAACATTATCGTAAGTGGTTTCTGCAAAGCTACTGTTTAAAAACAGTTTGATCTTATTCATCATCATCTTGGGGTCTTCATTCCCTGAATATGTCACCAGACTTGATATTTTTTGTACTTGTTTAGCCGAACCATTGCCATTTAATGGGTAGCTGACATGTACTCTGGCATTGACGACTTGTGGAATAGACAGTAATGATTGTTCAAGGCGTTGTTCAATCAAAGAAAGTAAACGTGTTCGCTCTGCTTGCGGAGAAGCGACCAGTGAATCACCAGGAAAGGCTTGGATAATTTCGACTGGGTCTTTTGATGGCAAGTTATACTGGCGCAATAAGTCGACTGCAATCACGAAGTTGTCGGGGGAAACTCGAATGGAGTCTCCCGTTTTATTATCGTGTTTACGGTGAGCTTCAACGCCATGCTCCTGCAAAATCGCTAGCACCTCGTTGCTTTGCCGTTGGCTTAAGTTACTGAGTAGTAATTGGTTATCACACCCCAGTAATAAACCTACAAAGCTAATTAACAGTAGTTTCTTTAAAATATTCATGGCTTATTGTGCTTTTAATACCGTATCAATCGCGGAAACACTTTTATGTGTTAGTGTACTCACCATACTCATGGCTAAATTGTAATTACCGACTTGATTTTGAATTTCAAGTAATTTAGCTGGGTTACTGACATCTGTATTATTGGCTTGATTAATTAAATTGGCTTTTTCATTACTAGCTGCTGCAGTATATTCTGCAAATAATTGTTTTACTTTGTCTTCAAATGAACCTATCGGTACTGCTGTTTTAATATCATCGGTAATATTAGGTAATGTAGAAAGTGATATTGGGGTAATCATAAATTTATCCTATAGAAAATAAGGGTGCTATATATAACAGCTCCCTTATAGGCTTATTAAACGTTACGGATGATTGCTTGAGCGGCGTCTTTAATCGATTTCATGACGTTGCTTTGTAATTGACGAGCCATATTATAGTTACCACTTAATGCGGTAATCTGACCTAGTACTAATGGATTGTCTACTTCAAGTGTGGAATTATTAAGCATAGCATGTAATTCGTCTGCAATCGCTTTTGTTCTTGTACTGATACCAGCGGAAGCACGGTACATCATCCCATATTTACTTCGTATAGAGTCGATGGTTTCGAAGGTTGATGCGTCCCATTCTCCTGTAGTTGAACCTGTAGTTGAACCTGTAGTTGAACCAGTAGTTGGCATAATAACTTCCTCTTTTTTGTTAATATTAAAATCTATTTGAATTGAATAACCAATGGTTGTTACCTAATAAAATATAACCATTGGATTTTGTGATAAAAGACTTGCCTGTTAATTCATTATTGGCTAATGAAATAGAAAATTGAATTTGTCTTTCTCCCCATTGTTGATAAAACGAACTTACGAAAGTTATTAATGAAGTAGTTTGTTTGTCATTTAAACTATCTTTAATAACGAAGATTGTTTTGTTATTTTCGGTTATTTTATGCCATTGAACATTACTTTCTGTTAATCCTAGTTCGGATTTTTTTATTAATTCATCAATGTTTGAAGTTTTAAATTCACTTTTACTATAACATTGAAAATAACTTGAGAATGTTTGGTTGATAAACTCTATTTCTTTACTTGATATTTTTTCTTTTAATAGTTTTATAGTAGGGTTGCATGGGTTATCAATATTTATTTTTAACAAGTTAGGAATGAATTCTGCTAGTTTATTCTCTATTTCATATTCAACATAACTGATTTTATTTATTTTAAATTGATTGCGATACTTAGATTTTAATAGACGTTGCATGCTCCAATCTAAATCCCTTTGAGTTTTAACTAAAACCAGGATTTCATCTTTTTTGCCTTCAGTGACCACGACTGGGTAATGGTTTCCATTAATCAACTCTTCAATAGCGTGTCTTTTTTTCTCTACTATTGTTTTTGTTGTTTCGGAATTATAGGGAATAGACATGAAACCGATAAATGCCAGTGTGATTATTGATATACCGATTATTATTTTGCTGGCGTATGGCGATTTTTTAAATTTATGCCTCATTTTTTCTGTTTTAATAGTACTGTCTGGAATAGTTTCCTCCATAAGAGGGAGCTCCCAAGGTGTATCGATACGTTTAATCGCAAAAGGAAATAGCTCTTTTAAAACAGTCTCATGCAGATTGATTGGGATGATTTTACTTTGATTTTTAGTATGAAGGTCAATCGCGATCTGGTCTTCATAGGAAATGATTGAGAAGGTAAAAGCTTCCTGATGGCTGGGTATCGAGTAACTCGTGAACCCTTCATCAGAAATATTAGTTTTGTAATCATTATCCTCACCAATAATAATCAAGTTAGCATCTAAATTTATTATTATTTCCTGATCGCACATTTCACCACTGGCGATCCTCATAATGTAAGTGCGGTTATTTATGTCTGTCATACATGTAATCTCAATAAAATTATTTAAACGTATTAAACAGTGAAAATATTATTCAGTCAGCTGAATAGATCTTATTCATTTACACTAAGGGGTGAGGAGGCAAAGTATGAAGTATTCTGCTTTATTCCTTTGTGTTTTGTGCGAGCATCCCGCACCCTGATTCTAAATATTAATCAATAGAAAGGGCTTATATAATGCTAAAGAAAGACATTGCTGCATTATTGAAACATGGGGATCTCTGTTTTTCTTTGCAGGATAAACTGATTTTGGCAGTTCCCTCTGAGGGAGCAGCGACTTTTTGTTATAAATCTCCATATTCAAACTTAAATATTCAATTTGAAAAAAACGCTATATTTATCGCCAATGATGCAGTGTTGAGTACTAATAACAACCCAAACTGGGATATTTACTCAATAGAGTTATCAGAGTTAGTTGAAATTCTTGCTGTTATTGATACTGCAACAAAGCAATCTTTCCTTTCTAAGAAAGCGAAATGTGGTTCTAGTAATGAAATAGTACAAGAATATATTCCATTGGATGAAGAGTTTTTTACAACCATATCAGTTAAAAATGTTGTCATCGATTTAGTCATTAGAGAGCAACCTGAATTTGAGTTTTGGTGCAATATATTGCGTAAATATGAAGCCTACGGAATGATGCGATTTATTCTTTCTGCAGCGCAGAGTGATAAAAGTGCCAATATTAATCAGCTTTGTGCTCGTTATGGAGTTTCAGCCTCTTATTTTAGACAGCTTTATCGAGAAAACTTTAATAAAACAGCGAAGCGAAAGATTATGAGTGTTCGCATGGCAAACGCTATTTTGCAATTAATTGAAAGTGAAAGCTCAATTTTGGATGTGGGATTAGAAGCGGGTTACTGCTCTGCCTCACACTTCACCAATGATCTTAAAAAAGAGTTGGGACTTACCCCTTCAGAAATAAGACATCTTGGAGACAATTTATATGAGCAGTAACAAAAGAGGAGTGGTATTACTGGCACTCCTTTTATTATCGATGAGTGGTTATTCAGCTCAGTCTGAAATTTTTGTTGCACAACCTGTAGCTCAAGAAAAAAACCATGACACATTTGTTGCAAATAATATTGCTGTTGGCAAAGTTTTTGAGGCGGTCGCTGAGCAATTAAACAAGCCTATTATTTTAAGTAAATTAGCGGCACAGAAAAAAGTAACGGGCAATTTTAATCTAGCCAATGCGGATGAGATGTTTAAAGCATTAACTCGCCGTATTGCATTAGTGTGGTATGACGATGGTGCCAGTATTTATGTTTACGATAATAGTGAAATGCGCAGTACGATTATACCGACTCATGGTGTTAGTAGTGGGCAGGTTCTCAATTATATTCAACGTAATGGCATTTATGATGAACGCTTTCCTGTTCGTTCTCAAGGAGGTGATAGCTTATTGTTTGTTTCGGGGCCGCCTTTATATGTTGAGCTAATTAAGGCTGCGGCACTGTATTTAGATAAGCAGATTCAACAAGAAGAACAAGTGGGCAGTGAGGTTGTGGTTATCTCTTTAAAACATGCCTCAGTTACTGACCGAAGCTATACATCGCGCGGCCAAAGTACAACGGTACCTGGCATGTTAACGGTCATTTCGGCTTTATTTAAAGATAACGGAAACACCGTTGAAGAAACGATTAATGTTCAGCCAGCCAAATTGAACTCAGTAGAAGATTCAATTGATGAATTATTAGATGCTCCTATTGGTGAAAGTGTTCCATCACAGAAACAAGTGATAGTGAAAAGCTCGTCAGGGAGAAATGTACTCTCGCTGGTGGCGCACTCTGATAGCAATAGTTTGATTGTCAAAGGTAGCCAAGAACAAATTAACTATGTTAGGCAACTGGTTAGGACCTTAGATACTCGTCGTCGACAAGTCGAATTATCTTTGTGGATTATTGACATAACACGATCAGAGTTAGACAACTTGGGGGTGAATTGGGAAGTTGGCACCTTTAAAGCGGGTCGAGGGGCTGTCGCATTTAACCGTAGCACACTATCAAATAGCCAAGATTTTTTATTACAGATTGATGCATTAAGTAAAAAGGGAAATGGGCATATTGTGTCACGTCCTGTTTTACTGACTCAAGAAAACATTCCTGCTTTATTCGATAACAACACCAGTTTTTACGCTAAGTTACAAGGTGAGCGCATTGCGACATTAGAGCAAGTGACTTACGGAACCATGATCAGTGTGATGCCTCGTATTTCTGCGGGTCATCAGGTCGAAATGGAAGTTAACATTGAAGACGGTGCACAAAGTCATGGAAGTGATGGTAAAGCTTCAAGTGTTGAGGGGTTGCCATCGATTAACCGCACGACTATTAATACTGTTGCTCGTATCGCGAAAGACAGCAGTTTACTTATCGGTGGTTATACGCGTGAACAATATATTGAAAATGAAAGCAAAATTCCTGGACTAGGCGATATTCCTTTTGTTGGCGGCTTATTTAGTAGCTCGTCAGTTAATCAGCAAAAAATGGTAAGGTTGTTTTTGATCCAACCGCGTTTATTAGATGAAAACGAAGCTTGGGATGGGCGTCAGTTTTCAGAAAAAACGCGTATTACACAGCACAATAGTCAGTTGCATGGCACGGTACAATTTCTCCAACAGTATATGAGCGAGTCATGGCAATAACGCCACTGAACTATAGCAACCGTTTTTCGGTTGGTACGCAAGATAAAAGCAGGGCGTCAGCGAAGAGTAATACTGACGACAGTGACGAGGTAACCCGAGGGTTAGGGGTCATTGACAGCAGCAGCGAATATGCCTCAATGGCCATGTTAGCGGCAAGCCATATTCGCAGAGGAAGTTCTCGTAAAGACCCTGAAGAAGAATGGATGCGCTTTGCTGAGCGTATTTTAGATAGCAATGCAGATGGAAAAATTACCCAAATTGAGGCTCTGCTAAATAAGCAGTTAATGAATCCTCGGCAATTACGCACTTTATTATTGCAATTTTTTCCAGATCCTAGTGATTTATTAATGGCGCTTGCTTCATTAATTCATCGCAAAAAGTTTAAAAATGAGCAAATAGCATATCTCGAAACACTTTATGAGCAATTATTGAATGAAGAAAATGCGCGTAGTGCACAAGCTGGCGCTAACGTGGCATTACTTGCCAAGGCATTTGCTCAAAAATTGAAACAAAGCGCAGGGAACTTGCGTAGTGTTTACCGTGAATTCATTGGTTATGACGGCCCTGTCGTATATTTATATGAACAATGGGTTGAAGTCATGGAACTCCAAGAGCGGGAAAATATGATGCGTTATTTGGCTCGAGCCTTAGCGTGTGATCTACAAGCATTGCCGCTTGGTGATGTGAATATCAGTGAATTTGGTAATTTTTTTATTCGAGTTGGTCGTTTACGTGAACTGCAATCTCTTGATTGCATCTTTAGCCAGAAAATTTTTCAAGCGGATTTTTTTCGTTATCAAATAGATAACCAAAAATTGGTGTTAGAGAAATCCCTCAGCCAAATATTTATTAGCGGTATTCGTGGGCTAGCTGATTTTGAAGAGCAAATTGTCATATTTGTGAATAAAGAATTACGGTTCATGCACACAGAGACGCGAGCAAGGTTTTTGCAATTAGTATTTTTGGCCTTTTCTACTATTCCGATTTCGGTATTTCCTATATTGGAATCAAGGGATGAAATATTGGAACATTTAAAAAAACAAATGAATGACATTGTGGCACAAGAAATTATCAAAAAATAAAAATAGGAAATAAATAACTCTATGAAAAGCATAACTGGATTTTTATTACAAATCCGCCAACGGCCAGAGTTAATGGTATTGGTTATTATGGTGATGGTAATTGCGATGTTAATTATTCCATTACCTACAATATTGGTCGATTTATTAATTGGCTTAAATATTATGATTTCAGTCCTCATTTTTATGAGCTCTTTCTATATTACACGGGTACTGAATTTTCAATCATTTCCATCCATATTATTAATAAGTACATTATTTAGATTGGCGCTATCAATTAGTACTAGTCGTTTGATTCTATTAGAGGCGGATGCTGGGGATATTATTGCCACGTTTGGTGAGTTTGTTATTCAAGATAACTTAGTCGTTGGGATGGTGGTTTTTGCCATTGTGACTATCGTACAATTTATCGTTATTACCAAAGGTTCTGAACGTATTGCTGAAGTTGCCGCTCGCTTTTCTTTGGATGCGATGCCTGGTAAACAAATGAGTATTGATGCAGATTTACGTGCAGGTGTTATCGATGAGGCAACCGTTAAAGAGAAACGAGGCGATTTAGAAAAAGAAAGCCAGTTATTTGGTTCATTCGATGGTGCAATGAAGTTTATTAAAGGGGATGCTATCGCCGGTATTGTTATCATTTTTGTAAACTTAATTGGTGGTATCTCTGTTGGTACAGCCCAGCAAGGTATGGATGTATCAACGGCCTTAAATACTTTTTCATTATTAACGATAGGTGATGGTTTAGTTGCACAAATTCCAGCGCTGCTGATCTCTATTAGTGCGGGCTTTATTGTCACTCGTGTAGGGGGCAATGATAAAAACTTAGGGGAAAACATTGTCTCTGAGCTATTTGCCAACAATTTTACTATTTTAATTACTGGTTTAATTGTATTTTTCATGGGCTTTTTGCCGGGCTTCCCGACGAGTATATTTTTACTTCTTTCTGCTCTTCTTTTTGGGTTGTTTGGTGTTCGTCATTACAAAAACCGTAAGAAGAAAACTCATGAGACCCAACAAGAAAGTCAGTGTGTTAATCCTGAAGTGACCGAAGGGGAAACTCAGCGTGCAAATCAAGAATTTGAGGAAGAATATATTCCTGAAACACTACCCATTATTATTTCTGTTAATCAGGATTATAAAACGCATTTAGAAGAACATCGTTTTCTAACGCGAATGAAAAAAGATGTGTTTATTCGTTATGGGTATCGTATTCCTGATATTGCGATTAATTACTCTCCTATTGTACCCGAAAATAAAATTGTGGTTTTAATTAATGAAGTTAAAGCGGGTGAATACGATATTTATTTTCATGGTCATCGCCTATTAACACAAACGGATGAGTTGGAGCATCTTGGAATCGAATTAACCAAGTACACTGATGAATATGGTGTTACGAGCCATTGGGTTGCGAACCAAGAGAAACAAAGCATTGAACAACTAGGGTTATATAGCCGTGATGATATTACGGAAATGATTGATTGTGTTAGTACCTTGATGCTGCGTCATATTAATGAATTTTTTGGTATCCAAGAAACTAAAAACCTACTTGACGACCTTGAGAGAAAATACCCTGAACTACTGAAAGAGTGTTATCGCCATGTAACAGTACAGAAGGTTACAGAGGTTTTCCAGCGTTTATTGATGGAAAAAATATCAGTACGGAACATGAAGCTCATTATTGAAAATTTGGTGCAATGGGTACCTAAAGAAAAAGATAGTTTGATGTTAGTTGAGCATATTCGCAGTGGTATGGCGCGTTATATCTCTTCGCGTTTTGCCGTCGAGGGGCGTTTAAATGTATTAATGGTCAATTCAGTGACTGAAGACACGATCCGCCAAGGAATTCGCCAATCATCTGGAGGGGTGTATTTACACCTTGAACCAGAAACCAGTAATGCGTTGATTCAAGCAGCTGAGCTAGCGTTAGAAAATAGCTACTTGTCTGTTAGAGATATCAGCATGTTAGTGCCAGTTGATATTCGCCGTTTTGTTAAAAAAATCCTAGAGGCTCGATTCCCTGAATTGGAAGTGCTCTCTTTCAATGAAGTTTCTGAGACCGTAAAAGTTAACGTTATTAATACAATATAACCAATAGCAATTACCGATAGTAAAACATTATCAAATAAACATAAGGAATAAAAATATGAAATACCGTTTTGTAGAAGTACTAAATGAATATTTAGGTGAAATGGGACGTGATGATTTAATTAATACCCAATTAGATTGCCACTCGAATATTCAATTAGAAATGAATGATTCACCGGCAATTAATATTGACCTAACATCGGACGATATTATTATTTGGTGTGCTTTATCAGAGTGTAATTATAGCCGTTTAGATTCGGTGAGCGGTTTATTATTGAAATCTATGATGGAGTATCCGCCTAATAATTTCCAAGTTGGTCAGCCTGCTTTAAATTTGGTTGATGACACGCTTATTTTATCTGCAGTTTTAAAAAATTCAGCTTTGAATGAAATGTCATTATTTTCAAATAGTTTTGAAGAGTTTTTTGAGCGCGCAAATGTATTGCGTGATCAACTTTCAGCCTAAATTATCAAGATAAAAAATGAAACTCTTTGATATCTGCGCGCATCCTGCGCGCATTCATGGATGCCTAATTGAAGCACCCCTACAAGGGGTGTTTATTGGTGAAATTTGTTTTATCGAACGGTCTATTTCGCATCCAGAGATTATTGCGAAAGCCCAAGTTGTGGGCTTTAAAGAAGGTTTAACGGTATTAAGTTTAATTGGGCGTATTCAAGGTTTAACGCGTGAGGTGGTTATTCGCCCAAGTGGCTACCCATTTGTTTTTTCTGTGAATGAATCGTTGGCAGGGAAAATTTTTAATGCGGCGGGTGAGCAAGTTGGACAATTAACTGAGAATGCTGATGAAGTTTCTTATCTTGATAACCGTTTGCAACGGATTGATAGTCCACCGGCTAACGTTACACAACGGCGTCCAATTGATGAGCCTTTAATGACAGGTGTCCGTGCAATAGATGGGCTATTGACCTGTGGTTTAGGGCAGAGAATTGGTATTTTCGCTGCGGCGGGAAGTGGAAAAACGTCATTGATGAATATGATCATTAACCATGCTAGTGCGGATATTCATGTGGTGGCTTTAATTGGGGAACGAGGTCGAGAAGTTATTGAGTTTATAGAGGAATTGAAGCATTCCCCTCATGCTGCACAAACTATTTTAGTGTATGCCACATCGGATAGCCCGCCAATAGAGCGTTGCAATGCCGCATTATTAGCGACGACTATTGCGGAGTATTACCGTGATTTAGGGCGTAACGTGTTGCTATATGTTGATTCCATGACGCGCTACGCAAGGGCGTTACGAGATGTTGCATTGGCAACGGGGGAATTACCGGCAAGGCGTGGATACCCTGCCTCTGTATTTGAGCAATTACCCATGTTACTCGAACGTCCCGGGCGTTTGAAACAAGGTGCCATCACGGCTTTTTATACGGTTTTGCTTGAGAGTGAAGATGAGGCTGATCCTATTGGTGACGAAATTCGCTCAATCCTCGATGGACATATTTATCTTAGTCATAAACTTGCTGGCCGGGGTCATTATCCCGCCATTGATATTTTGCAAAGTATCAGCCGTGTTTTCCCCAAAGTCACTTCACCAGAGCATAGAAAAGCCGCGGGCGAAGTACGTGAAATGCTTGGGAAACTTGAGCAACTTCAGTTGTATTTAGATTTAGGTGAATACCGTGAAGGGGAAAATGTGGATAACGATAGGGCACTAGCAAAGCAAACGGATATTGAAATGTTTTTAAAACAAGGGATGGAACAGCCTGAAAGTTCTGAAGATATATTGACGCAACTCAATCGATTAGTGTCATGAGTGTTAAAAACTTATTACTTCTCACTGAGCGCCGCTTAGATAAAACACGGCAAGAACAAGGAAAAATAAACTTAGCTATCTATGAATTACAGCAAAATATTTCCGAAGTTCAGGAGCGGGTCAGAATTTTAGCGGCACAAGTTATTTTATATGAAAAGTCTCAAGAACTAAAACCGATTGCATTTTGGGAACGCCAACGCCTCAAAGCTGCGGTTTTGGCAAATATTGCGCAATTTGAATATCAAATCGACAGCATGTCGGTACAAATAGAAAAATACCAACAATTAGCAGAACAAATAAAAGCACAGGCACTTTTGTTACACAACAAGTGTGAAAAATTCCAAAAATATCTCAAACAGCAACGTACTAAACAATGTTTAAAATCAGAGCGTCAGCAGCAACATGAAATAGAGGAGCTATTTGTTCATGTCAGCAATTAAATCACTTTCGAGTGAAAAAGTAATCAATAATACCACTGAGCTAGTTGGAGCAATCGTAAAACCAACACATGGCTATAACCAACAAGGTAAAGAAAACGCAAATGCTCTTTCTTTTCAGCGACTCGCTAAGAAAGTCGCAAATGTTTTTGCACAAAAGACATTACTTAAACCAAAAACACAATCCGATTTTGCGAGTAATACCCTATGTTTAGGGGGGCAATATACTGCTTCTATGGGGATTGCGGAGCCGGTCGTTTCTATGCCTTTACGCTATTTACCCCAAAATACAGACCACATGATGTTGGAAACTGAACCGCAGAATGTATTACAAGTGGAAGCGCTGATTGTAGAACATTTTACTCCCCAATTAGAGATAGATGGCACATGGTTACTTAACGGTGAGTCTAACCCGTTGTTATTAGAGGGGAATGAGGAAGATAGCACATTGATTCTAGGCGATGTTCAAGACGATTTAGAAGATTATACGCTGTTAGATGATGATATTCCGTTAATCAATATGAGTGGTATGCCAATTCTTCATACACACAATTCTGATGCAGTGTTAAAGCCGAATAGCTTATTGCGTTCATCCGGCGCAATGGAAGGTGAGGCTACTGAACAACCGGTGTTAAATTTATTCAACAATGAAAATGATGTGAAAGCTTCAGTTGCGAATAAAGGTCAACAGCATGTTTTTTCTACCCTGTTGTCCCCCGAAAAGCCATTTATCTCAGAGGTGATTACCGCTGAAAAAATGATGGGGTCACCAGAGTCAATACAGACAAGTAGTGAGGGGCAAAGCAGTAATGAGCATGGGGTAGCGGCCTTAGAAACAATGCTAGAAGGTCACCAACCGAGTGTTGATGAGCATGCAGGAATATCCACAGAGCGTTTTATGCAAATTCTGACGAAAAGTGAGAAAAACCAGTCCGTTTTGCAAGAGAACACAAATAATGATGGCGCTAATATAGCTCGAAATAGCCCGATGCCTGTTGAAGTTGCGATGGTGCCACAGGCTCAGGTTGCCGTGGGGACCCCAGCTAGCGAGCTGTCCTCGACCGCGCAAAAGGTGGAACAATGGATTGAGCATAGTAATGCAATTAAGAATGCTCAAGTGAATGAGAGTTCACCGCGAACCTTAACTTATACCTTTCAGCAATGGAAGAATGCACCGTCGGTAACGTTTGAATTAGCGACAAAAACAGATGTTATTGCGTCTACCTATAGCCGCGAGGTACAGCATGTGTTGCAGGACAATAAACATTTATTAAGTAGTGAAAAAAATATTTATTTCCGCCAAGAACAAGAACGCGGTCAGCATGACCAACAGCAAAAACAGCGTCAGCAGGAACAGCATCAGCAAGAAGAAGATTAAATATGTTGAAAATTCGGCGAGTCAGTCAGCGAGAAAGGCAGTTAAAAACTTGGCAGCAACAATACCAAGTCGAGGTGGTTACCCACGGTACACATTCACAGCAGCGTTATTTCAATGTGTGTTTACAGAAGGAAATGCAACAGGTGAATGTGTTGACGCATGTTGAGGATTGGTGCCGGTATCGCTGGCCTGACTTGGCGCATTATGCATGGAGTTCATTAAGTAGCCAAATGCTCTGTGACATTTTTGCTTTCGAAAATAAGGACAAATGCTTTTTTGATAGCCAGTTTAATTACCAATCGGTTGAAGTTATTGATGGTAACGCGATTAACCAGTTTAGTTTGTCTGTGAAAGAAAAGCATCTTGGAAAGGCTTTTCTTTGTGCTCCAATTGACGGTTTGGCAGTACGTGAGCAAGCAAATGGTGGTTTGGAAAACCTCTCACTCCTCGCTGATTGGGTGTTAGGGGGCAGTTATATTAGCCTCTCATTACTGCGTTCATTAGCACTGGGAGACGCACTTTATATTCAGCAACTACAGTTGCACATGTTGGTCGCTGGGCGTGTATTTGCTCGGTTCCAAAAACAAGAAGAAGGCTTATTTATGATTGAAGAAATATTATTACAAGAAGACGGTACAGATACTCAACCGACAGAAGAATATCAAGATGAAATTGAACGCCCATTTAATTTAGCGGATATGAATGTCAAACTTACATTTGTATTAGGTCATAGTGATATTGCGGTTACTGAGCTTAATAATATCCAACCAGGTTCTATTTTTTCTATTGGGGAAAATAAAGAACGCGAAGTTAAAGTCTATGCAAATAAGCAACTCGTTGCTGAAGGTGAGCTTATTTACTTAGGTGATGATAGTGAATTAGGTTTGGAAATCACTCGCATAATTAGCCTAGGTGACTCAAGGGTTTAATATGCCAACGGTACCACAAGAAATCCCTTTATTAGCATTAGTTGCATTTTCAACATTATTACCCTTTATTATTGCCGCAGGAACGTGCTATTTAAAAATATCGATTGTATTAATTATGGTTCGTAATGCAATGGGTGTACAGCAAGTTCCTTCGACCATGGTATTGAATGCAATTGCTCTATTATTATCTCTATTTGTGATGATGCCAGTATTGCAGGACGTGAATAACTATATGCGCCAAGAAAGCGTCGATTTTAGTAATGTTGAATCGATTGATAACTTTGTTGATGACGGGCTAGGACGCTATAAAACGTATTTGCAAAAGTATTCTGACCCACAATTAGTGACTTTTTTCGAATCCCTTCAACAGGGGCGTACTGAAGACGAAATTAGTAAAGAAGAAGCCGAACCAACATTATTTTCATTATTACCTGCTTATGCGTTAAGTGAAATTAAATCTGCATTTGAAATTGGCTTCTATGTGTACTTACCATTTGTTGTTATCGACTTAGTTATTTCCAGCATTCTATTAGCATTGGGAATGATGATGATGAGCCCTGTAACTATTTCAGTTCCTGTGAAATTAATTTTGTTTGTTGCTATTGACGGATGGACGTTAATTTCCAAAGGGTTGGTAATGCAATATTTTGAACTTGCACAGCATTGACGTGGGATATTGATATGGATGAAATTGTATATATCAGCAATAAAGCAATGTTATTAATTGTTGTTTTATCAGCAATCCCTGTCATTGTTGCGACGGTTGTCGGGTTATTAGTAGGGTTAATACAAACCGTGACCCAACTGCAAGAACAAACGCTACCTTTTGGCGTTAAGCTATTAGCTGTATTTGGTTCGTTATTTATGATCTCCGGGTGGTTAGCCGATAAGGTAATAAATTATACAATAGAGGCAATTACCATTGCGATTCCTGCGGTAGGGTTATTCTAATGAGCCAAGAGTTAGTTTCGCTGGCATCATATTTGTTTTTTTTGTTTCAGCAGGAACTCATAAAACTAGCATTAGCATGGTTACGAATAGCGCCCGTGATGTTCTTTTTGCCTTTTTTTAGCAATAAGCTATTAAATGGAGGGGTCATCAAAAACTGTGTAGTTATGTATATTGCATTGGGGTTATGGCCATTTTTTGCAGGGGCAAATATTCAATGGGATCAAACAAATTTAGCTGAAATTTTTTTATATGAAATCGTAGTCGGTTTAATATTGGCTTTCATCTTAGGTTTACCTTTTATGATCGCAAGTGTGATTGGTGAGCTAATTGACACTCAGCGTGGTGAAACCATTAGCAGTATTGTTGACCCTGCAAGTGGGACGGAAGCGTCTGAACTTGCTGTTTTCTTGAGTTACATTGTTTGTATGGTATTTTTAGCGCAAGGAGGGATGTATCAACTTTCTGTAATTTTTGCACAAAGTTATCATTTGCTGCCATTGGGGCAAGGGTTTTCCTCTTTTAATAGTCTGCCTCTGGGGGAATGGTTGAATAACATGGTATTAAAAGGTGTTATTTTAGCTGCGCCGATTATTGTAACTTTATTTATTACAGAGGTTGCACTAGGTTTATACTCCCGCTTTTGTCCTCAATTAAATGCGTTTTCATTATCATTGGCAATAAAATCAATAATTGCATTTATTGTATTCTTACTTTATTTTCAAAATGAAGTGCCAGATATATTAGTAAATATGATTTCATTGTCACCATTACAAAGTGTTTTTCTTGCTGATTAATTTTAATTAGGCTAAGAACTATGGTGAAAAATTATGGCAGAGAAAACAGAGAAGCCTACTGACAAAAAAATTAAAGACTCCGCTAAAAAAGGGCAAAGTTATAAAAGTAAAGATTCAGTAGCAGCAATTGTATTAGTCGTAAGTGCTTTTGTATTCGATGGAATGACAAGTTTAGAAGACTTGGCATTTTTAATGAGGAAAATACTACAATCACCCTCGAATATTAATATCGATACTTTACTCTGGGAGTTTTTTGTTATTTTTATTGGTGTTTTATTACCTATTTTACTAGCATGTTTTTTAGCGGGAACAATAATTTCATTATTACAAAGCCGTTTTAGGCTCGCAACAGAAGCAATAAAGCTTGATTTTACTAAATTAAATCCTATCGCGGGCTTAAAAAAAATATTTTCTTTGAACTCACTAAAAGAACTGATCAAAGCATTTTTATATTTAATTGTATTTATTGTATCTGCAGTGGTCTTTTTTTATCTTTGGCGGCACGATATTTTTATGCTTTATCGTACTGTCATCGATGGGATGATCCATCAATGGGCAAGTTTATCGACTACATTTATTGTGGTATTTTTGTCTGTTGCACTGTTGATTATTTTAGTGGATATGATCACTGAGTTTTTCTTATTTATTAAAAACTTAAAGATGGAAAAACAAGAGGTTAAAAAAGAGTATAAAGATAACGAAGGGGACCCTCATATTAAAAGTGCACGTAGAGGGTTGCATCAAGAGTTGTTATCAGAAGAAGTTAAATCTAATGTCCGTAATTCGACATTTGTTATGGCCAACCCCACTCATATTGCAATGTTAATTTATTATGATTCAGATATTGCTCCATTACCTTTTTTACTGTCAAAAAGTCGAGGCATGCAAGCTAAAGCTATTATTAAATATGCTGAGCAACAAGGTGTCCCAGTTGTTAGGGATATTCCTTTAGCAAGGAACATTTGGCGGTTATATAAGAAAGACAGTTTTATAGATGAAAATGGGTTAGAGGAAATCATGCAAATTATATCTTGGTTAATTAGGGTCGAATTAGTGCAAATGGGAATAGATGTGGATGAAGCTTTGAATGAATTAATGAGGAAGGAAAGACATTGATTTATAATTTTCTCGAATGAAATTAAATAATTCATAGAATAAATCGTTTTTTTAAAGCCAAAAAAAATCTGATTAATTATGATGCAAAAGTAAAAATGCATCATATATTCAATATTAATGCAAAGGTAAATAAATGAATAATACCCAATATGAAGAATCACAAAATATTGATATGGACGAATTGCTCGGAAATATCACAACAGCACTAATGGATGGTGCGACTTATAAAGATATCCATGGTATCCCACAAAGTACAATGGACGGTATCTATTCCTATGCTTACGAATTTTATCAGCAAGGAAAATTAAAAGAGGCTGAAACTTTTTTCCGCTTTTTAAGTATTTATGATTTTTATAATACAGATTATGTCATGGGGCTTGCTGCAGTTTATCAATTAACGAAACGTTATGACAAGGCCACTGAATTGTATGCTTTAGCGTTTGTTCTTGCCAAAGACGACTACAGGCCGTTATTCCATGCGGGGCAGTGTAATTTAATGATGAAGAAAAGTAGTGCGGCACTGCATTGCTTTGAAAGTGTATTGGAAAGCAGTACTGATGTTGATTTACAAAACAAATCACAGGCTTATTTAACGGCATTAAAGAAAAATCTTGCAACAGTAGAGCCCAAGGACCCAAGCTCTAATACTTAAGGATATAAAAATGGTTGATATTTCAAATAGTGGAAATAGCGAACGAATAAAAAATATTCACACTTTTCTGAAGGGTGAGAACCCGTTAGCTTTGACGGAAGATATCACGAAATCAGTTCTAGTCTTAGAAGAAGCCTGCGGGGCATTAGCTTCAACAGAACAAATGAAACGTTCTCGTGCTGAAAATTCGCCACAATTAAATGCACCAAAAATGCGGGCGATGGCTAAAACAGCAAACCCGCAAGGGGCAAATTCGCCTCAGCAAGAAAAAAGCTTTAATGCAAAGTCGTTACTGATAGAAACTTTTTCAACAATACGCCAATTGTTGCACGAAGGGAATATTAGTGAGTTGAGTAACAAAATAAAGCTACTGAATGTAGAGTCTGAATCAATCAGAGAACAAGGTAATATCCTTTTAGATACTTTTAAGAAAAACACCGATGCATTGAGTAGCTTGCATGACCAATTTGAGGAGCAGCAAAAAGAAGATAAAACACTGCGAGCGGAGTTAAATAGCTTAAACAGACAATCTGATTCTTTACAAGAACAGTTCGAACAGGCTGGCCTTAAGCTACAAACTGCACAGGAACAATTAGCTGAAATCAATGAGTTAATTACCATACCTCCAGCCAACTCCACCGATGCAGAAGATATTGAAGCATTGAATAAATTGTCACAGGCAAAGCAATCTTTAACTCAGACAATTGAAGGGTTAACCAGCCAAAGCAATAAATTATTAGCAGATAAGCAACAGTTAAACCAATCAATAGCCACGCTAAATCACCAAATCAACCTATTAAATATTCAAGTACTGGCAACAGCTGAGTCGGTAACAAAACAGGCGGAAATTGCACAGGAAGATAGCCATAAGCTAAACCAGTTCTTTGAAAATGCACCACGCAGACCTGACATTGATGGTGATAAATGGGAGAACACGTTAGCACTTTTAACCATGCTAACGGCCCAGCTTAAAAAAGCGATGAACGAAGACTCTATTCGTAGCATGAAAGAGCAAGAAGAGGTCATGATGAAAATCAATGAAGCCTCTCGGAAAGACTCAGAGAAAAAAGCCAAAGAGGCCGCGGAAGCTGAACGTAAAGCGGCAGAATCAAATAAAGCCGCTTCTTGTGCGAGTAAAATTTTCAGTTATGTCTTATTGGCTGTTTCAGTGATTGCTACGGTGGCAAC
Source organism: Providencia sp. 2024EL-00732 (assembly GCF_044006275.1). NCBI lineage: Bacteria > Pseudomonadati > Pseudomonadota > Gammaproteobacteria > Enterobacterales > Morganellaceae > Providencia > Providencia sp. 2024EL-00732. The sequence continues at coordinate 41,016 of NZ_JBIPDG010000013.1, forward strand.
TTTTGGTGCTGCTGCACCGTTGACGCTTGCTATTGCCGCCATTGGGATTGCGATGTCAGTTGCAGATATTGTTCTGGAGGAAACGGGACATGGCAGCTTAATGCAAATGCTGGCAACTGAAATTTCTTCTGTAGTAACCGATATGCTGATTGAGTTTGGTGTTGATAAAGATAAAGCGCAGCAGATCGGCAGCATTGTTGGAATGATTGTTGCCGCGGTAGCGTTCTTAGCTGTCTCATTAATTTCAATGGGGTCGATGATAAAAAACATTGTTAACACAGTGAAAAGTGCCGCTAAATTATTAATGAAAAACGTGGGGACATTGCTAAAAAATACCATTAAAGCAATGCCTAAAAACCTAACGAATGCATTAGGGAATATTGCAAATAATACTGCCAAAGTAAGTGATTCAGTTGCTGATAGCGCAGACAGTATGGTGAAACTATCTAAGTTGGCTAAGTTATCGGATAAGTTTGATGAGGCAAAACATGTCACCAAAGCGATTAGCCAAGTGGTGGCTAAAGCTGAGAAATCCTCAGACTTAGTCTCCATTGGTGGGCAAATGGTAAAAGTGAGTGATTCTGTTGCGGATGGTGCAGGTAGCGTTGCGAAATTAAGCAAACTCACTAAGTTAGCTGACAAAGTTGATGATGTGAAAGATACGGTAAAAACTGTTGAAAAAACAATAGATAAAGCCCAAAAAATCGAGAAAGTGAAGAATCAAAGTGTGGCGATGGCAAAAGTGGAAGTCGTAGCAAAAGGCTCGGGTGCTGCGCTAACCGTAGCCAGTGCAGCAACAACAGGAGGACTCAATTTACATGCAGCATCTATGGGGGAAAAAATGAAGGAGATGCTTGCAGGGATGATGCTAAACAATGCGGCGATAGAAGCCATTACTGAGTTGCTAAATCAGTTAATTAAAGCCATGTCAAAGAATTATGAACAGTTTGATGAAATGTTCACAACCATGCTTAACGGTCTTCAGCAATCTAGCCAAAACAAAGTCGATATGATGAAAACAGCGCGTTATGCGTAAATTAAGGAGTAATTAAAATGACAGCCATTACTATGCAACCAGCGATTTCAAATAAAACTATCTTCAATACTGGAGGAATAACTAACTCTAAAGAGATACCTACATCAACGTTGGTAGGAGGAAGTCAGGAAATCAGCTTGTCTAATTTACCATCACTTATTGAGAATGAACTATCTGAAAAGCCAATATTAAATCTACCTGTAATTGAGCAGATGAAGCCAGAGCAATTAATATATGCGCTTTCAAGCCTTGATGTGCAAGAAATGGAAAATATTGAGCAGATCTCAAGCCTATTACAACCGAAAATTGCGAATGAATTGCAACGTATTTTTGAACAAGCAGAGCAAAAGGCAATTGGGCAAGTTGATTTAGCCAAGCCTCGTCAATTTCTTGGAATTATAAGTAGTGACATTATTGTAGAAATATCAAAACTTATTCGTAAAGTTGCCTCTGAGATAAAAATTTCTGACCGTCAAATAAGCACCGCTTTTAATGTGTTGAGTGGCAAAATGGTAGAAGCAGCAGCCGCATCCACAATTAAAGAAGGCAAAAAAATGATGGAAGGCGCTATTATCAATTTTAGTGTTTCTTTAGGCGTGAGTGGCGCAGGGGCAGCATTCCAAGCAAAATCGCTACATACCCAGAGTAAATCAATTAATACGAATTTAAAATCAGGTATTAACAATATCAATGCAGGTGACAGGTTATCGCAGCTAAATGGTCAAGCATATGCATTAACGGGTAAAACCAATGGTGGAGCTGTGTTAAAAGGCAAGGATGGATTGTCTATTGAACTAACTGATCAAGCCACAATGGGGCAAAAAGCATTAGTCGCTAAAAATGGTCAAGATGCCGCCAACAGTACGAAAGCTTATGGTCAAAATCAGCTTAACGAACACAATAATATTGCTACTAAAGAGAGTATAAAGCGTGGTGTTGCAGAGCAAGGCGCTCGTTTATCCGATAGTGCGGGGAATATGGCGGCATCAACATCACAGGCAGAAGCAAAAGCCCAAAGTGCTAACGCGATGATAGAGCAAGACATTTCATCCGCTGCGCGTAAAGTGTCTGAAAATGCGGATAAAGCGATTAGTGAAAGTGGTGAATTGCTGAAGAAAATGAATGAGACGCTAAGAGATGTTCGCGATGGCAATATACGCACATTCCAAGCTGTGGTAAAAGGCTAATAGGAGCTAATAATGGAGGTAATATTCTCAACTGTATTAGCCAATTCTCAAGTTTCCTATGTTAAGCCTTTTGTAGAAATGGATTTCCCGCCTATTGGGTCGGGTATTCTTATTGACCCGAATGCCGATATTTACCAGCAAGTGGACAGTTATTTTCAACAGTTGGGTTATGAAGTACCAAGCCCTGCAGTGCGCACCCAAGTAGAATCAAACCAACTTGCTCAAATCACTGAGCAAGTAAAAACGTTATTGCGTGAGTTAAAAATATCGGGAGATAAGGCGTCGAGAGTACTATTAGGCTTAAACGAAGAGTTTGAACTTGAACCTAGTGGCGCAACGATGATGCGAAAGAAATCATCGAATACATTACCCCCGATTGAAGATGGTAGAAAGCACATTGGTGCCATTAGTGGCATGATTGATAATATTCATAAAGGTTACCAAAAAGAATTTGGTGAAATAATAAAAGCAACCACAAAATATATGCAAGGTGTGAATACGGCATTAGGTAAAATACCCGAATATATTAAAGCAGGAGACAGTGGAAAGATAAAACTGCAAAGAACAGCTTTATTAAATAGGCTAGATGAGCTTTTTGAGCCTTATACCGACCATAAAAAAGTAAGAGGAAATAAACCGTCAATTAAAGATTCTGATGCGGCAAACATTAAATACTATGAAGATTGGTCTAAGCCAGAAACTAGCGCCGAAAAAATCTATGAAATCAAATATAGTGAGCCTGTTTTTGAATTTTGGAAAAAGAAACTGGACGGCCAGGGATTTAAAGTCGAAACAAGAGGTTCTGATGATAGTAAAGTTATTCGAATTTATCCAGACCTGAAGCCACTACGCGAAATTATGAAATCAATCTATGATATTGATTCTTCTGGTGATGGGTGGGCAAGTAAAGGCGTAAATTTGCTTGCACAGAGCGTACAAAGTATGCAAACAGCGATTGACGCACAAAAAAATGTGATTAATAACTCTGTTTCACGTTTATTAGAAACATTCCGTCAAGATAATAGCCACTTTGATACATTAACTCAGTTGCTAGTTCAATTAATAAAAGATTTAAACCAATATAATAGTGGTTTTATCAGTATGTGATCTTTCTTGGTATAAATTAAAAATATTAATTATCATAAGGACTAACTATGATTAGTACTCAGAATAACTCTGGGATTCATAATATCTCTAATTCTCTCCATCATAATTTAGTTAATAAAGATGGTAATGTATTTTCTTCTAATTTAAATAATATTCATTCATTGGAATCCGAAAGTATTTTACCTAAAAATAATATTAAGAACGAAATTAATATTTCTGGTAATGTTAGTGATTTACACCGTAATAACCACCAGAAGCAAATAGACAATATAACACAGCTAGTTATTAAGTCAGATAGTAGCATTACTCGTAATATGGTGGCGAAAGTTTTAGGAGCGGGTGCTCATGGCAGTACAATTCAGCAAGAGTTAAACCTTCGTCCAGAAACAGCTTTAGTGACATTAACGTTATTTGCTCCTGAAGAACTCCCCTCAGCATTAGTTTCTGCAGCCGCAAAATTAATTAAAGAAATAGATGGAATACAAGATTTAAATACGGATGAGAATATTGAGGTTACGCTAAAAAAAACACAGGGAAATTTAGATAAACAGTTAGATAAATTCTTATCGGATAATATTACACTGGAGAAATTAGCTATTTGTTATCAAGAAAAATATGTTGACTCTGCAATTAAACACCAACTTAGTGCGTTTTTTTCTGACGAGGTGATTAATAGCCGTTCAACGGATAGCTTTTTGGTGAGTGATTTAAATATACAAAAAGGAAGGGATATCGAAAATACTATAAAGGAGTACAGTAACCTTGAACAGAAAAAATATGGTGATAAATATCAGCATTTAAATAATTTATTTCGTTATATTGAACAAAAGATAGAAATTATTAGCCCATTAAAAATAAAAATGGCATTGAGTGAGCCTGTAAAATCAGCAACACCATCAGTGAAAACAGAGGATGACGTTATTGATGGCATGTATAATCCAACAGAAAAAATGGGTGCTCCATCATCCAAGATAACAAATAGTTATAATACAGAATATCACTATCACTTAGGCTCTCCATTTAGCGAAAATATTAGTCAGATAAGTCATCAAGAACCTGGAGTAAGTAACACATCGTTTCAGGAGCCTACACAGGCTACAAATGATAAGGATTCGGCATTACCACCATCGAAAAAACCACTAACACGTGTTGTATTCAGCCAGCCAGTACAAGAGCCCGATGTGGATTATGATATGGACAATGCTAAAGACCAGGAAAATACTGAAGTAAAACAGCCTATTATTGAAAAGCCAGTTACGGCATCTAATAAGGTATCACCGTTGAATAATACCTCTTTGGAGCCACAGGATAGCTCTCACTTGATTAGGACTGAAGCTTTGGAAGAGTCTCGTTTGCCATCAGGGGAAAAATCCATTGAGGCGAAGCCAAAAACAACGGAGTTTTTCATTAACACTCAGCCAAAAAATGATTTTACGGTTAACCGTTACCAGAAAGATGAAAATAATCATTGGGTGCTGAAAAAACCTGATGCACAAAAACCAGTGACTTTAACGGCGAATGGGGCACTGACTCGTAATCAGTCAGATAAAGAGGTTTATCGTGGTGAACGTGAAGCAACAAAAGTCGTTGTGGATACTAGCTCACATCTCCCTAATGCGGGGTCGCTAGTGACATTAACTGAGCGTGGTGCACTGACGCGAGGCCAAGCGGAAAAAGAGCGTTATGCTGTTGCAACGGAAGAACAGATGAAACCTCTAAATGGTATTATTGGCTATCAGAACGCGGCGACTAAAGGTGGATCACAATGAGTCAAGTTCACCAACAATGGTTAGAAAATACTATTTATGCGCTGCGGGCTTATTCAGGTATTAAATTACAGGTTACGATGGATTCAAGTATTATCGAAGATCTGCATATTGACTCATTAGAAATGCTGGAATTGATAACGGAAATTGAGCGATACACTGGTTTGCCCCTTCTAGACGAAATCTGGATGAAATGGCGCTATTTACGCGATATTGTTAATTACCTATTGAGCGTGAAATGAAGATGAAAAGCCACTTAATATAAATAGTGGCTTTTCTATTTCCGTAATCAATATAACTAACATCGAGGTATTTTACATTTTCTGATTCTTTATGTTTTCCCCCAAAATTTCTTCTTTTATTTTCAGTCATATAAATTTCATATTTCTATCATCAAGTGATAATGCTCACAAAATAACATTCCCTCGTTTGCTTAATTCTACGCGCGTAGACTATCCTTTAAGTAAATAAAAATACCAGTTAGATTATTTTACAAATAGGCTTTGCGCCAATACCAAGGGTTTATGACTATGGCAACACATTTAAATACCGAGGCTAACCAACAAGCCGCACAAGAGCGGTTAAATACGCCTGAAGGGAAAAAAGATTTTCGCCGAGCGATTTTTTCCTGTTGGTTAGGGACAACCATGGAATATGCCGATTTTGCTCTCTATGGTTTAGCAGCAGGTATTATTTTCGGTGATGTTTTCTTCCCTGATGCGACGCCGGTTATGGCACTGTTATCCAGTTTTGCCGCGTATTCTGTTGGGTTTATCGCTCGCCCAATCGGTGCATTATTTTTCGGCTGGCTAGGTGATAAACATGGTAGAAAAATGGTGATGGTGATTACCATTGCACTGATGGGGATATCTACAACCCTAATTGGCGCAATTCCAAGTCACGCGCAGATTGGTGTTTGGGCGCCGGTTTGTTTGGTTATTTTACGGTTTGCTCAAGGACTTGGCGCTGGGGCTGAGCTATCTGGTGGAACTGTGATGCTCGGGGAGTACGCTCCGGTCAAGCGGCGTGGGTTAGTCTCTTCGATTATTGCCCTAGGTTCAAACAGCGGAACATTACTGGCTTCAATGATTTGGTTGATAGTCTTACAGTTAGATAAAGAAAGCCTCATGTCATGGGGATGGCGTATTCCGTTCCTTGGTAGTATTTTGATCGCGCTAGCAGCGTTATTTATTCGCCAACATATGCGTGAAACCCCTGTATTTGAACGGCAAAAAGCCCAACTGGCAGAGGAGCGTCGCCAAGCGTTGGCGTCTGATGCTGTAAGTCACCCTGTTGATAACCGTACTTTTTGGCAGAGAACGCGTGCATTTTGGACCATGGTTGGCTTACGGATTGGCGAAAATGGGCCGTCTTACCTAGCCCAAGGTTTTATTATTGGTTATGTCACCAAAATATTGTTGGTGGATAAATCGGTACCGACAACTGCGGTTTTAATTGCCTCGATCCTCGGTTTTGCCATTATCCCTTTTGCCGGCTGGTTATCTGACCGATTTGGTCGCCGTATTATTTACCGCTGGTTCTGCTTATTGTTAATGTTGTATGCAGTCCCCGCCTTTATGCTACTGGATTCACGGGAACCGCTGGTTGTGATCCCAACGATTATTGTTGGAATGGGGTTAGCATCTCTGGGGATTTTTGGCGTGCAAGCGGCATGGGGTGTAGAGCTATTTGGGGTACGTAATCGCTATACAAAAATGGCCTTTGCTAAGGAGCTTGGTTCTATTTTGTCGGGGGGAACAGCACCGCTTGTCGCCTCAGCGTTATTATCTTGGACTGGGCATTGGTGGCCAATTGCTATTTATTTTATGGGGATGGCATGTATTGGTCTAGTTACCACATTTTTTGCACCAGAAACGCGAGGCCGTGACCTTAACTTGCCAGAAGATGCAATATAAGTGAACGCAGGTGGTATATAAAAACCAGAGTGGCTGCTATTCTTTCGTAAGATAATAGTAAGTGAAAAAGGAATTGCTGCGTGCCTGATGTGAACTATCGTAAAGTGACGCGGGTAGATGTTGCCCGCGAAGCCGGAACTTCTGTTGCAGTGGTCAGTTATGTGATTAATAACGGTCCCCGTCCTGTTGCTGAGGCGACGAAACAGAAGGTGTTAGCGGCGATAAAAAAAACGGGGTATCGCCCGAATGGTATCGCTAAAGCACTGGCGTCTGGCAGTACACAAACCTATGGGTTGGTGATCCCTGATATCTCTAACCCTTTTTTGGCTTCTATTGCACATGCATTGCAACGTGAAGCTTTCAAGCATGGTCATGTCTTGTTATTAGGGGATGCAGGGGATTCCCGTGTGCGTGAAAAAGAACTGATTAACAACCTACTTTTACGCCAAGTCGAAGGGTTGATTTATACCAGTGTTGACCGTCATCCGTACATTGACCTGATCCAATCTTCGGGTACCCCTTGTGTGATGTTAGATAGGGTCGACCCTACCGAAGGCGTCAGTGCTCTTCAAGTCAATGAAAAGTTGGCAGCCTATAAAATCACTCGCCATCTCATTGAGCATGGTTTTAAAGATATTGGCATTATTTGTGGGCCCATTGAAATGCTTAATACCCAAGACCGGTTAAGTGGTTGGGAAAACGCTTTGGTAGAAGCCAACCTTGAAATACAGCAAAAATGGGTTATTGCAGGGCAATATACGCGTGATTGGGGTTACCAAGCTATCTATCAAATGCAGAAAATAGGGTTCCCTGAGGCCATTTTTGCAACCAATGAGTTACAAGCTTTTGGTTGTTTGAAAGCCTTAGCTGAACTAAAACTGCGGGTACCAGAGGACATTGCTCTGGTGTGTTTTAATGGTACTGTGCAATCGGAGTATACTGTTCCTACACTCACGACTGTTCGACAACCTGTTGATAAAATAGCAGAAAAAGCGATACAGATTCTACAAAACTGGCCAAATAAAGAAGCCATTTGTGAGGTGGACTTTGAGCTACAAATTGGGCACTCCTGCGGGTGCTGATAATGTATTATTTCAGGGAAATTTATGCGTGTAATTATTGATTGTGACCCGGGAAACGGCGTTGCAGGCGCGAATGTTGATGATGGGCTTGCTCTTGCACTTGCGATAGCAGCGCCAGAAATTCAACTAGAGATGATCACAACCGTTTCAGGGAATACGCCTAGTGAGGTTGGTTTTAATGTGGCCAGCCATTTAGTCAACTCGCTGAATGAGGACATTCCTGTTTACCGCGGGGCGTCATCGGCACTAATTGAAGCTAGCGGACCATGGCGCGAATTATTAGATAATGGCGCACAGCGGGCGCAACTTAACTATTTGTGGGATAACCTTCCCCCTGTGCCTGCTTTACCTAAATCAGCACCAGAAGCTGCGTGGCGTATTGGTGAGCGGGTGTGTCAGAACCCGCATCAGGTCACTATTATTGCGATTGGTCCTTTAACCAATATCGCCATGGCCATGCAATTGTTCCCTGAAATGGCAGAGAAAGTGGCTGAAATTGTTATTATGGGAGCGGTATTTAATGTCCCTGGTTATATTAAAGATACCAATTTTGGGCTAGACCCAGAGGCGGCCCATGCGGTTTTGAATAGTGGTGCCAATATTACTTTAGTGCCAATGGATGTTACGGTACAAACACAGATGGTACAGAGTGACCTCGATAAGTTTTCTGTACTTCAATCCACATTGAGCCAATTTCTTGTTAATACTATGCGCCCGTGGATTGATTATTCGCGGGCTACGCGTCAGCTGGCGGGGTGTTGGGTTCACGATGTGTTAACCGTTGCATGGCTATTAGATAAAAGCCTAGTAACCTACGAGAAAAAACAAGTGGGTATTGAGCTGCAAGGGGCATTACGTGGAAAAAGCTATTATTATGATGCGTTACGTTTACGAGTCGGTATTCCTGAGCCAATGGCAAAACCGATTACAGTATTACAAACTGTAGATAATCAAGGTTTACTGGGTTTAATTTTTGCCACGGTTAGCCGATATACTGCAAAGCCAGCCTGAAGCTAGCGCCATTCGGCGCTAGTTCAATGAACTGACATTAAGCTATCGATTTTTGCATTGTGCCGTAGGCGAGTTTGCCTTTATGGAAAGAGGCATGCCTTGGTGAAATTCGCGCAACGGCCTCAGCTGAGCAAGATGCGTCGACGAGAACAAAGCTAGCATCATCGCCTTTGGTGGGCCAAATTTGCTGGCCTTTGGTATCTAATGGCAAAATATTCCCTGTCGCAATTGCTAAAGCGCGAGACAGTGCCAGTTCATCTGGGCGAGTATACAACTGAGCATACAAGTTGGCTTTTTCGAGCATATCACCCAGCCCAAACGGTGACCAATGGTCGATAACGCTGTCTGTTCCGGTCATCACAAATACGCCATTATTATTTAATATTTTCAATGGCATATGTAATGTACCTATCGGTACTGTTGAGGCGATAGTCATTTGTTGTTCCGCCAGTTGCCTTGCGGTTTTTTCGGCTTGTTCTGGGCTCAGTGTTGCAAGAGCAAAGGCATGGCTAATCGTTACTTTACCGCGCAAACTTGGGTTTTCATTCACTGTTTTGATCATATACTCGATGGCAGCAAAACCCGCAGGGCTGGTTTCATGTAAATGAATGTCTACGCCTTTATTATAATCGAGAGCGATTTGGAACATCGTATCGAGAGATTTTTCCATTGCCCCATCAACGTTAGTGGGGTCTAAGCCTCCCACATAATGGGCGCCAGCTTGCATGGCTTCGCGCATTAAGGGTTCTGATTTTGACAACAATAACCCATGCTGTGGGAAAGCGACAATTTCACAAGTTAAATCTTGTTGGTGTTCATTAAGTACTTTTTGTAGGGTTTCTAAATTTTTTAACCCAGAAACGGGTTCGATATTACAATGGCTTCTGGCAATGGTTGATCCATGGGATTGGATCAACGTGATCAGCGCATTGGCTCTTTCTTCGGTGAAGGGTTGCAGTTCAGGTAACAGTTTCTGCTCTAGGGTGATCATATCCATAATTGTTTTACCTTCACGTGACTGTGGCGCTTGCCATGGCCCGCCATAGAAGGTTTTATCAAGGTGGATATGCATATCGCGAAACGCCGGTAGCATCAATTTGCCTTGAGCGTTATAAGCATTTAGCTGGTGATTAGCATGTTGTTTATTCGGTAAAATGGCGACAATTTTACCTTGATCGATTTCAACCGTTTGCAATGCGGTTTTAGTGCCAATCACCGTAGTATCGCGGAAATTAAAGCCTGTTTCGAGTAATACATCGTCAAGGTAATAATGGCTGTCGGTAATGCGAGTAATATCGGATGACATTGTGGGTTGATTTTGCGCGGATGCAATACCTGATACGGTACCAAAAAGGGTACAAGCAGCGGCGACTTTGGCGCTAGTGGAAAGGAACTCTCTTCTGCCGGATGATTGGTCTGCTTTCATAGAAACTCCTTGTGATCATGAAATAGAGTCGAATTTCCAGTTTTTGATCAGCAGTTCACCATCCAGATCGCTATTTTGCGATCTGGGGGTGATATTGAGACATTAACGAGAAACTCTAGCGTTCCAAAATAATGGTACGTTGTAAATAACCCTTACCCTTGGATGATATGGGTTCCCGTCTCACCTCGTAAGGCTTCCGGTAGTTTTTCTGGTGTGGTGATAATCACACGTTTACCGCCATTGGCAATAAATGACAGGCTCGCTTCGATTTTCGGTAACATACTGCCTGCGGGGAAATGGCCTTCTTCCATATAGCGTTGCATGTCGCTAGTGGTCGTTTCACCAAGAGCTTTTTGCTCTGGTTTACCGAAGTGAATGCAGACTTTTTCGACACCGGTAGTAATAATCAAAATATCGGCATTTAATTCTTTCGCCAGTAATGTCGTGGAGAGGTCTTTATCTATCACTGCATCAACGCTTTGGTAGCCACCATCGCCATTTTGAATAACAGGAATGCCACCGCCTCCAGCTGCAACCACTACGTAGTCATGTTCCGTTAAGGTACGGATCGCTTTTGATTCAACCACACGTTTTGGTTCTGGAGATGCGACTACTCGGCGATAGCCTCGACCGGAATCTTCGACAAAATGCCAGCTCGGGTTCGCTTGTTGTAATTCTTTAGCCTGTTGTTCTGTAAAAAATGCACCAATTGGCTTGGTTGGGGCGCTAAAGTTAGGGTCGTTCTTATCGACTTCAACTTGTGTAACAACTGTAATAGCTTGGCGATTGTGACGTTTCGCTAGCACGTTAGTGAGTGCCTGCTGAACTAAATAGCCAATGCCACCTTGAGTATCAGCGACGCAGTTAGCAAGGGGGGTTAACGGCAAACCTTCTGTTTCATGGGCTATTTCAGCGCGGCGTAGGTCTAATCCAACTTGGGGTCCATTTCCATGGGTCAAAACAATGTTGTAGTTACCCTCAAGCATGTCACTAATATGCAGTGCCACTTCTTGAACGGCTTTTTCTTGAGCTTCGATAGACTGGCTGTTGTTATCTTTGATAATACTGTTGCCCCCGATGGCAACAACCACGAGTTCTTTCATTGTTAATGTTTCCTGATACAGAGATTTAGCTCACAGCCGGTGTACTGTAGACACCGGCTATAAAAGGTTGGTTTGATTACACTGACTTACTGAGTTTCTCAGATTGTTCAGCTTGTTGTTCTTCCACCGATTTACGGCTATCTAAAAAATATTTGAGTACAAATAAAGCTGCCATCATGAGGTAAGCGTAAACAAACATCAAGGTTGAACCGGTTGCAATTCCTACTGCTGGGGAGTGAATAATTCCAAAGAATACTAATATTGCGCCAGCTGCCGCAGCAATTGCCCCACGTAGTGGTTGGTTGAGGATAGCGAAGATAGCGATACAACCCCATAGCATACTTGCCAATGGCGCACCGTTACCTAAGTGTACAAGACCTTGATAATAAACACCTTTGTGTAGTAATGTTTCAACGCCTATTGCACTTGCTGACGTCCCTGCGGCCCCCATCACACTGTTGACCATAGTGAGCGCCCAGTTAGCAATCCATGGGAATAGACAGATAAAGATAACAGGCACTTCAATCTTCGGTGTTTCTCGTACCACTTGGTTGGCAGTGACAACACCGATAAACACCAATATTGGTACGATAGCTGTCATTGGAATGATAGCGAGCATGAATGCACCGATACCAAACAATGGGACAATAAACATGGTGATACCTGATGCTAGCGTATAACCAACACTGGCCCCCATTGCTTTCCAGCCAGCATGCCCAACATAAACAGTGACTGGGAATGGGTTACCCATGAAGCAGCCAACAGTTGAAGATAAGCCGTTAGCTAACATAACTTTACGGGTATTGTATTCATCACCTGCAGCGTGAGCACTTTCAATGTTTTCAAGGTCAAAGATATAGTTTGCTAAGCCCAATGGTACCGCAGAAGCTAAATATGGAAGTGCATGCGGTAAGCCTTGGAAGAAGCTGTCAATATGAATCCCTGGAGGGTTAAAGCCGAATGACGCCATAGAGTCTTTTATTGCCTCTGCACTTTGCAGCCCAGAAGCCCACGCAAGTACTGTTCCCGCGATAAGCAATAATAAACCGGTAGGAATACGTGCAAAGATAGGCTTTTTACCAAACCAGTTAATGAAAATTAATAATAAAACAATAAATGAAACGGTTGGTGCTTCAAAGGCTTGCAGCATTGGGTTCATTGCTAGCAATAATAGCCCAAGCCCAGAAAGACAAGATAACAGCACCGTACGAGGGATCATTTTACGGATAGTTTCGCCTAAGAATGAGCCACCAACGAGGATCATTGATTCAACGAAACACCAAACCAATGCGATTTGGATAGCAAACTCAGCATTCTGCGTGGTTTGGTACACCGGCATAATGACTAAGAAGGTCACGGTAAAGATAGAAGGTGCACTTGGCCCTGATGGCAGAGCGGTTACATCGCTGCGCCCTGTTTGTTTGATCATTTGCTGGCCAAAGTAAGCATAGCTAATACTGGCAAGTAAAACGGCGAGACCAAAAGCGGGTGCAATGCGACCATAAACAAGTTCAGATGGGATACCAACAACGAAAATTAATAAGCCCATCATGGTGAGTAGATTAGTTAAGTTATTGGTCATTAAGCCAAAATAGGCAGCCAAGTCCCCACGTTTCCACTTTATATTAAATATACTCATATAGTATTCCCCTGTATACCCGTCATACTTTGAGCCACAGCTGTGTTGGCTGCTCTTAGCTATCTAAGTCACATACATAAGTATGCTCCTTGGGATATCTTCGTTTGCCGCCTTGCTGCAACTCAAATTATTTAGGGTATACACGCTAGAGGGTGTATATCATGATATTCAAAGTTGCAGTTTATCTGTGTTGCTGAATATTCAGGGTATTTGTTTTATTTTTATTGCCCAACCGAAGTTGGGCGTCTTTTTTATGATTGAAAACTAAGCATATTTCTGTGCGTAGGCCAACATGGCTTTTTCAAAGCAATCAAATGGCGGGTGAACAATACCTGCTCCAATCATACCGATACCTGCATCTTTGTGGGCAATTGCTGTGTTGATAACAGGTAAAATACCGCTGGCTGAAACTTTGGTAATATCGATGGCTGTCGGGATACCCATAAAGCCGAGTAATGGGATAGTCACATTCGGGTTTTCACCGAGTGTGATTTCGCGCATTTGACGTGAGAAATCTACCGCCTCTTCTACCGTACCACCAACCAGCGCAACGATGGCAGGTGCGGTTGCCATTGCAAAGCCCCCAATACCGTAGGTTTCTGTGATTGCCGAGTCACCAATATCTAAGCCAGAATCCTCAGGCTTATAACCTGCAAACATTGGGCCAATAACTTGCTGTGAAGGCCCTGTAAACCACTGACCCTGTAATCCGCTGATACGTAAACCAAATTCATAACCATTACGAGCCATGGTGGTGACAACGGTACTGTATTCAATACCATGTGCTGCATCCATTGACGCTTTACACATTGCCATCCAAGTTGGGCCGGAGAAGTAATCACTACTTGCCACAAAATCAAACACTTCTTTTTGTTGTGCGACAGAGAAATCAGTTTGAATAATTCCTGTCGTTAATGCTTGGATCAGTAAGGTGGTACCAGCGTTATTACGGTTATGGCACTCATCCCCCATGTGTAAGGCTTGGGCTAGCATTAAACGCAGGTCAATTTCACCTACAATTTTCATTGCGTCGCGTAGCATTGGCCCTAATACATCACGCATCCAATTTAAACGGTCAATAACGCTTTGGTCATTGGCACCCATGCGTAGGATTTTCGCCATTTGTTCACTGAGGTTGGTGAATGCGCGGTTGCCATAGGTTTTGTTTTCAACGATATGCATAAACATAGATGCAGACGTTACCCCAGCCATTGACCCAACACAGTCGTGTTCATGGCAAGGGGAGAAAATAACCTCACCAGATGCCGCTACGCGCTCTGCATCGGCTAAATCTTTCGCGAGCCCTTCAAAGACCAGTGCACCAGTAACTGCCCCTTTCATAGCTCCACACATGTCTTTCCAAGCAACGGGTGGACCGGCGTGTAGGATGGTGTTTTTAGTCATGCCCGGTACCACATTAATCGCTTGGTCATAGCCAACTAATACTGGTTGGGATTGAATAATGCGCTCAAGGGCTTGTGCGTTAGCCGCTGCAATTTTTTCTTGTAATGCCGCATTACCTTCAATTTGGTCGAGGGCGCGGATCACTGCCACGTTCCCTTGTCCTGGAGGCGTCCAGTTTAGGTGAGTGACTGGAACATGTTGTTTTTTCAGGTCATCACTGAACATCTCGATGCCAACGTTGATAACATTTAGCGGTTGTTTAAATAATGAAGTCATTATGCGTTCTCCCCTTTCCACACAAACTCACGTCCTAATAAACCCGTATTGGTGCTGCTACTTGCCCAGATGACCCCTGCATCTGTCAGCATTTTGACTTGTGCATCCATGGATGGAGTATCTTGGTCCGTACCGAGTACATAGCCTAAAATTTCAAGTTCACGACCATCTTGTTTAGCGATGTTTTTAGCTTCTTTGATAGCATCAATCATGACGCCAACGGGGTCTTCGTGAGAACCGAAGCCTAAAACAAAGTCCATCATAATCACGCCGACCTCAGGGTCGCGAGCTTCTTGTAATAAGCGTTCGATACGGTTGGTCGGGTCGATCATTGGGTGAGGTTTACCATTAGTGAAATCATCATCACCAAAGTCGAGGAAAGTGTGAGCGATACTTTGATTTAAGTCTTTCAGGCGGTAGTCAGGGTTTGGTTGAATATTGCTGTAAACATCATCGTATTTTTCCAAAGCGGCAAACATCGCTTCATCGCATAGCGTTCCGCCACAGAATAAGCCACGAATATATTTTTGCTCAGGTTTGAGCTTCGCTCTGACTTCTTCAATTAAAGGCCAGTTTAGAGAATGTAAATCTAAATCTTCTTTACGAATACCCGTTAATAGCACTGCTTTTAGTGCCGCCTCTTTGGTGCTTTGTGCAAACGTTAGCCCAGGTTTATCTTCTGGTAGAGGCTGGCTACCTAAGAAACAAACAACGACTGGTTTGTGGCATTTTTCAGCTTGTTCTAGTACTTTCTTTGCAACAGCGGCGGCTGGTGGCTTAGAAATGAGGGCAATAACTTGGGTTTCATCATCGGCATCTAACATCTTTAGGGCATCAATCATCATGATCCCGCCAATTTTCTCACTTAAATCGCGGCCACCGGTACCAATTAGTTGAGAAACACCTGCACCAAATTCATGAATACGAACGCTAAGCTCTTGGCTGCCAGTACCGGATGCACCGATGATCCCAATGCTGCCACGGCGCACGCTATTACCAAAACACAATGCAGTGCCATTGATAATTGCGGTTCCGCAGTCTGGGCCCATCATGAGTAGACCTTTCTTGCTAGCGAGTTGTTTGAGTGCTAATTCATCTTCAATTGAAACGTTGTCAGAAAATAACATCACGTTGAGGTCGTTTTCTAATGCAATGCGGGCTTCACGGGCGGCAAATTGGCCATTCACAGAGATTACCGCAAGGTTAGCATCGGGGATGTGGGTTTTCGCAGAATTAACCGTGGCATATTTGGCTTCGTGTTGGCCACCACCTTGGTTTTTTTTATTAAATAAGTCTTCAATAGCAATTAATGTGGCATCGTTAGCATCATCGCTTGGCCCTTTAATGACAATCATTAAATCGCCATTTTTAGCCTCTTCCAATTCAGGGGTTAATAGCCCTAAATTTCTGAGTACGCCTTTATTCATTTCTGTTGCCATCGCAACAAAGGCTTGTTCAACATTATCAAGTTGATTGGCCTTTGTTGAAATAGACATCAGTGACACGGAATCAAAATAAGTATTCTTTTTTATGACAACTTTAGTCGACATAGTTTTCTCCGAAATAATGGGTGAGATACAGGGCATCACGTAAGCCAAATAGCATGTCGCTGCCAGAACTTGACCCGATATTTAAAATCTCTAAAAATTGTGGATAAATATTTGTCTCTTTCGCATCAACTAACATTTGAATTAATTGCTGCATATTTTCGCGATATTCTTGGTTTAAGGCTTTCTCTAGGGTTATGGCACTTATAGGCGTTGTTTGGCTTTTGCTTTGAATAATTCCTTGATAAAACTCAGGATAAAAAGCAAAAGCAGGGTGCTCCTTTAACAATAAAAATGCCATTAACCCAACTAAATAGTCATCACCGGATGGTGTTAACCCGATACCTAAGCCAACAAATTGGCGAATGATATGGGGTAATTTTTGTTGGTCTTTATTAATCAATAAATCAATCAGTTTTAACCGTAACTGAGCCAGTTGTTTAGCTATTGATAGATAAAAGACGTTATCTCCCTGATAATTAAATAGGGAATCCACATTATGATTTAAAATTATGTCCAAACTTTTTATTTGGTTTGCTATATATAATAAATAATCTGGGTTAGTTAATTTTTTATAATCAAAAATAATAATGGGTAATTGCCATTTTTTACATAACGAAAATGAAATTAAATAATTTTCACCAATAACCATTTCATTATCTGAAAAATAAATTGGGTCTCCTACTTTTAAGGTTAAAAGAGAAAAGTCTTTATTTATTAATCGGCAACTATTTGGTGCATTGTCTAACTGAGAGCTTAATAAAGTATAAAGAATATTGCCTATTGAGATATTTATCGCTTTATTGAAAACCTGCTCTACTTTTCCTGTAAGCTGCGGCTGATGTAAAACCTGAAGAAAATGTGTATCAGCCGTAAGCCCGTATAACCTTTGCCGATGAGATATGGATGCGTTCACATGCCTCCTGATCGGGACGGTTCGATTATGCCCCCGCGGCAATCAATAATTCAGCTATTTCGTTATAGCCTTTTTCACGAGCCAACTCTAACGGCTTTTTACCATATTTATCGGTCATATGCGGGTTTGCGCCGTGGTCTAATAGTAATTTGACAATTTGTTGTTGCTTTTCGCCACCATCATTTAAAACGATTGCTTCAAGTAATGGTGTCCAACCGACGAAGTTGGTATGGTTTACATTGATATCAGTTTTTTCGAGTAACTCACGAACAATATCTACATGCCCTTTTTCGCTTGCTGGGGTAATTCCAACGCCACCAAAGCGGGTCAATAAATCTAAATTTGGTTTTGCAGGTAATACAAGGCGCAATAATGTTAAATCATCATTTAAACAGCTTAATAAAAAAGGGTTAAAACAAGTTTGGTCCTGTTTATTAATGTCAGCACCTGCACTAATCAGAAAAGAAACACATTCATAATGTTTATTCAGGCTAGCATTGACGATAGCAGTGCGGCCTTGACGGTTGGTGGTGTTAATATCCACACCTTTTTCAAGGCAATTTTTTAATAATTCTAATTGTCCTTGTTCAGCTGCAGTTAAAAATTCGTGAGCGAGAGTATTGGAGGTCATCATTTTCCCCTTAGGTTGGTTTATTGTTATCACCAACATAGATAAAGACAATTTAAAGATTATTTATGATGTCCAAAGCATAGCAATTGTCATTAATAAAAAGAATCCGTTTAAATTTAATTCATCAATTAAGCACTCGATTATTGAATTCAATTCAACAATAAGCCTTTTTTGTGCGTGTAAGCATTATTTTTCATCGTTTTTTGATGTGTTTTGGGTGTTTTATAGCCAAAATAGTGTGATTTTTTTTGTTAATTAAACAGGCTAATAATGATTTGATCAGTTCTGTGATGGACATCAACTTGAAAGTATTAAATTTGTTAAGATTGTGAATTGTTTGATCATTTTAACATTGAATGTTAATACTTGGTTTGAGTATTTAATTCAATAATATTAAGTATTTTGAATATTAATAGCCACATTTAAAAATGTGTTTTTGTATTTAAAAAAGCTAAATAGAATTAAACCTCTTCTCGTTATGAATAATTCTGTTAAGCTATAAATATATGGTCGAAAAATAGTCTATTATTCAGCCTGTTGAATTTTATTCACAGATAGTCGTCATATTTTGAGTGCTAAGAGTTAAAAAAAAACAGTTTGGTTTATTTTTGTTCAATTTGGGAATACAACGATGAACTCAATTTTCACTGAAGAAAATTTACTGACTTACACGACAGCAGCAAAATTTGCCAGTTTTAGTAAGGCGGCAGAGGAGTTAGGGGTGACAACCTCTGCGGTGAGTTACACGATTAAACGTATTGAAACCTATTTGGATGTCGCGTTATTTATTCGTAATACGCGGAATATTGAACTGACAGAAGCTGGCTATTACTTTTATCGTAAAGCAACTGACCTACTGAATAACTTTCATTTAATTCAAAAAAGTATTTATTCCATTGAGCAGGGGATTGAAGCGCGAGTTCGTATTTGTATTAACCAGTTATTATATACGCCTTACCATACCGCTAAGTTACTGCAAATATTAAAAAAACAGTTTGCTACTTGCCATATTACGGTGACAACCGAAGTGTATAATGGTGTGTGGGATGCGATTATTAATAACCATGCCGATATTGCGATTGGGGCTCCGGGAACACTGATGGATGGCGGGGGGATTGATTACACTGAAATTGGCGCCATCCATTGGCAATTCGCTATCGCTGCCACGCACCCTTTGGCATTAATGCCTGAACCGATTGCTGAAAGCCAGTTGCGTTTGTATCCCAATATTATGGTCGAAGACACCGCGCATACCATTAATAAACGTGTAGGGTGGCTGCTTCATGGGCAAGAAGCCATACAAGTTCCTGATTTCAATACTAAATGCCAATGTCAGATATTAGGGGAAGGGATTGGCTTTTTGCCTGATTATATGGTGAAAGAACATGTAAAGACTGGCCGGTTAGTCACTAAAAACATACAAAACCCGCGGCAGGATTCACATATGTTATTAGCGACACAGCACTCAGCGACTGGGCTTGTGACTCAATGGATCCGTAAGGAATTCGCAGAAAAAGGGGTTTTAACAGAATTATACAGTGACTTACTAAAACCCATTAATTAACGGCTATTGGCTAGCAACTTCGAGTGCTTTATCAATAGCATCGGGGATCACCGAACCGTGGGTTTTTCCATCAAATAAGGTAAATTCACAGGTTCTTTGCTGGTTTTGTATTTCCTCACACACTTGGCGAGCGTTGATCCAGCTTTTACGTTCTTGATAATTCTGTATTTGCTCTTGACTGAGCTTAGATAAATCAGGGTTTTCTTCCAATCCTCCTAATGTGACGAAAAGCGGCGCAGCGGCTTGTGGGTGCGTCAGTTTTGCTAAATCGACCATTTCCCCTTTGCCCCACCAAAGAGACGGGCTAGCCGTGATGTAGAATTGAAAATCATTGGGCTGCTGCTGATAAGCCATTAAGGTAAATAACCCACCAAATGAATGGCCAAATAGGGTTTGCTTGTTTTTATCAATAGGAAACTGTTGCTCAACCCATGGACGGATTGTGTGAGTTAAAAATTGGTATAGCACAGGGGAACCGCCACCTTGTTTAAAATCGTCACCTGAAACGGGTGGGGTGTAGTCGAGAGTTCGCCACGCTTTGGGAAATGCTTCGTCGACAGGGTAGCCAAGGCCTATAATAATCGGTAGTTTATCCGCTGGCAGCTTTTCAACTGCGCGATTAACCGCTTTGGGGTATAGGCCATTGCCATCAAGCATGTACAGTACAGGGCGCTTGACCGTGGAGTGATAAGGTACAGCGCTATAGATACGTAATGCGCGGTCACCATATGCCATATCCGTTTGTTGAATATCGTAAAACTGGCTGACTCGCTCATCCATACTAGGGATAGTTTGGCTAGGGCGTGCTAATGCGGAACTTGTCATACACAGTAGTAAGCTGGAAATTAACAGTTTATTCATGGTTTTTTAAGCTAAAGAGGCTACCTCAATTAAGGTAGCCGTCAAAAATTAACAAGATAAGCGCTTAGAAACTGACGTTGACGTTTGCCCAATAACGGCGTCCGTCTTCGACGTCCCAGTTGCCATAATTTTTATCAATCGCAGGGCCTTTTTCATTACCAATATTTAACACAGCAAAATTAAGCTTAGTATTTTTAAACAATTGGTAAGTTGCACCGACATCCATAGTGGTGTAACCGCTACGATAACGCGGGTACTTAGAACCATTACGTTGTGCTGCCCATATTTGTTTGCCTTCATAGCGTGCACGGGTATATAGGCTTAAATCTTCGCTGTACTGCCAGTCCAATTTTGCGTTAGCCATATGTTTTGGCGTTTTATCCAATGCATAGCCCTTGAGTGAAATACCGTTACCTAATTTTTCATCATCACTTTTACGTTCTGAATCCGTATAGGTGTAGTTTAAGCTCAATTTCCAATCTTGGGCAATTGGAATACCTGTTGCAACTTCAACCCCTTTGGTATTGGCTTTACCGACGTTATCGTAAGTGTATAACGTAAGTTTAGGGTGTGCAGGATCAGGTTTGTTCAATGAATAGCTAGTGAGTTTATTTTTAAAATCAGTATTAAACAGCGTTAAGCTGGCATTAAAACCAGATTCATGATCATAAGCAATACTGATTTCTTCGCTGATACTTTTTTCAGGCTTTAGGTCTGGGTTACCGTAGATAATGCCGTTACCACCTTGGGTTGAGGTACCATAGCCTTTGCTGATTTCACGTAACGTTGGGGCGCGAAATGCAGATGAAACACCACCTTTGATGGTAATTTCATCCGTTAAATAGTAAACGGCATAACCCCGAGGGTTCCAGTGGTTACCATAAGTTTCATGGTGATCCAAACGCAGCCCTCCGGTGAGGATCAGATCGTCAGTTGCGGTGAATTCATTTTCAACAAACAGAGCCGACTGATCGACCGACATACTGGTTTTTTCCATAATGCCTTTTCCGACTAAAGAACTGTCCTTTAGCTTGGAATATTGATACTGTCCACCGACAGTAAGAATGTTATCTGGCAAGAAAGCGACCACTTTTCCATCAACGACCGTATTAGTAATTTCAGGCACACGAGCTTCATAGCCACCTTCCCAGTAGCCTGTTGTTTTATTGCGATCTTGAGACTTGATTTTACGTTTGGTTTGTTCTTGGTAAACACTCAATTCGGTATGGAAAGTATCCCATTCGCCTTTATAAGTAAGGGCGGCATGGTTGCGATCATTATGCCATTCGTCTTTTGAGTTATATTGTTTATCACCACCACGAATTTCATACTCACCAACTGATTTACCTGGTGTAGAGGTTTTTTCTTGGGTGCTGCGACCTGCTTCAAGTAAGAAGGTTTGGTTTTCTTGTGGAGTGAAGGTTAATTTTGCGGTTAAGCTACGGTTATCGCGCTGATGATGGCCTTCTAAAATTTTATCTTCTTGGCGATAATTACCACCACCATATAACTGCAAGCCTAATTTATCTTGAATTAATGGCCCCGATAGGTAGAAGTTACCGTCAGTCGAATTACCACTATCACTATTTTCTTGGATAATGGTACCTGCGGTGACGCTACCGCGCCACTCATTGGTCACTTTTTTGGTGATGATATTAATCACACCACCCATTGCATCGGAGCCATACAGAGAGGACATTGGTCCGCGGATGACTTCGATACGCTCAATCGCTTCCACTGGTGGCATAAAGCCAGCTTCAAAACCACCGCTACCATTTGGACGCGATTCACGGCTATTTTGGCGACGACCATCCACAAGGATCAACGTATACTCGCCGGGTAAGCCTCGAATATTAATATCTTGTTTATTAGCGGCACCAACTACACTGACACCTTCAACATCTTTTACGGCGTCAGCTAAATCACGTACCGGTTTATTTTGCAATTGTTTTGCGCTGATTACGGTCACACTGGCAGGGGCATCACGTAATTGTTGTGAGTAGCCTGAAGCACTGACGACCATGGTATCTGAATTGTTATCTGCTGCTGTAGCATTAAACGTGGCTAATGCCGCACAAACCCCTGCGGCAATAAAAGAGTAGTGATAGTTCGAAGTCATGATTATCCCTGTAAATATAAATGAGAATGATAATTATATTGTTTGCGAATACTATCACTAAAACATATCAAAAATAAATAATTGCCTAGCTAATTTATAGTCAATATTTGATCTCGAATAAGGTTTTTTACTTACTCTTAACTTGTACAGCTCATTGATGTTTCAGTCTTAACATAAAATTAATATTTAACATTGGGTTAGGAAAATTTGTGATAAGTAAATGTACAGTAGACGGAGTGTTTGTGACGAAAAAAGAGAACAATGATTTCACGAGTACCGCAGCAAAGGGTGAGCGCTTTATGGTTCTTGACGGAAGGGAAAAACAGAATATACGAATCTGTAAGGGCAAGAGGATATTACAGAGGCTAAGTCGTGATTAAACGATTATTATTCAATGTAACCACAATATATTTTTACTATTGAGTATTTATCTAATCTAAAAAAGAAGATTAATTATAGGTTAAGTTATTTTATTTGTCGGTGTAATTAACTTTATTTTTATATAAAATAGTTAGTGCAGGTATGTTTATAAAATTAATCAATCTAATTAAGATTAGTTTAATTAGATTGATTTATAGTTTTTAATTAATCTCATATACTATGGGGTTGTGTTTTTTATGTTTAAATATCATTATGTTAACTTTTATTTTGGAATGGTTTTAATTTTAATGCACGTGTTGTCTATTGCTTTATTATATATACTCCGTAAATATAGAGTAAAACATAATATTGAATTTGGAATTTGAGACTTATTATGAGCCAATCGCCACAGACAGAAATAAATAATCAAAAAACGACAAATGAAAAGCGCAGAAAAATATGGATGGTTATTGCTACAATTATTATCATTCTATTATTTGTTGCTTATGGTATTTATTGGTTTCTCATTTTACGTTTTCAAGAATATACCGATGATGCTTATGTTTCAGGCCTACAAATCCCCATTGTTGCGCAAACAACAGGGAATGTTACCCAAGTTAATTTCGAAAATACCGACTTAGTTAAAGCTGGGGATGTATTGGTGGTGTTAGACAAAACCAATGCACAACTATCCTACGAACAAGCGAAACATGACCTTGCCACTACTGTGCGCAAAACCAAAGAGTTATATATCAATGGCGATGAATATCAGGCACAAATCCAAAAAAATCGGGTGACACTTGCGCAAGCCCAACAAGACTATCAGCGCAGAGCAGCGTTAGGGCGTAGTGGGACGATCTCAAAAGAAGATTTACAACACTCCCAAGAAGCCGTACAGCTTGCGCAAGCCGCGCTCGATATTTCCATTCAACAATATAATGCAAATCGCGCTTTGTTACGCAACACCGAGTTGAAAAAGCAACCTGCAATTTTACAAGCGGCTGATAGCGTGCGCAGTGCATGGATTAATTTGCAGCGGACAGAAATTAAAAGCCCAATGACAGGGTACGTTTCGCGGCGTAATGTCCAAGTGGGTTCCCAAGTTAGCCCACAAAGCTCATTAATGGCAATTGTCCCTGTTCAGCCAGTGTGGGTAGATGCCAACTTTAAAGAAACCCAGTTAGAGAAAGTGCGTATTGGTCAATCTGCGACTATTAATAGTGACTTTTATGGCGAAGATATTGTGTACAGTGGCACCGTTGTGGGGCTAGACATGGGGACAGGGAGTGCATTTTCTTTATTACCTGCACAAAATGCGACGGGTAACTGGATCAAAGTTGTTCAACGTTTGCCCGTACGTATCGAATTAGACCCTGAACAAGTAGCAAAATACCCACTTCGTATTGGCTTATCAATGAATGTAACTATTGATATTAAAGACCAAAGTGGCCCAGTTTTAGCGGAAGTTCAGCGCACAACACCTGCATTTGAAAGTGATGCGCTGGTCTTAAAACTTAATGATGTTGACCAGATAATCGACACCATTATTACGAATAACGCAGATTAGCCTGAAAGGAGCTATTGTGGCAGATATTCAACCGCTGAAGGGGGCGAAGCTGGTATGGGCAACCATTGCGTTATCCCTTGCGACTTTTATGCAGGTTCTCGACTCAACAATTGCTAACGTCGCTATCCCAACGATTGCCGGTAATCTTGGTGTTTCCGTGTCTCAAGGGACATGGGTCATCACTTCTTTTGGGGTATCGAATGCAATCTCTATCGCTATTTCCGGTTACCTTGCCAAGCGTTTTGGAGAAATACGGGTTTTCTTATGGGCAACCGCACTTTTTACTTTATTTTCATTGCTTTGTGGTTTCTCTGATAGTTTAGGAATGCTGATTCTGTATCGTGTTTTACAAGGTGCGGTTGCTGGGCCGGTTATCCCACTGTCACAAAGCCTGATCATGCGTTGTTATCCACCTAAAATGCAAAATATGGCATTGGCATTTTGGTCAATGACGATTATTTTAGCGCCGGTATTCGGCCCTATTTTTGGTGGCTATATCAGTGATAATTTCCACTGGAGTTGGATCTTTTTCATGAATATACCACTCGGTATTTTTGTGATTATTGTCGGTTCTATCATCTTAAGAGGAATGGAATCAACCATAGTGAAAGTGCCGTTTAATGTGATTGGCTTAGCATTGTTATCGGTAGGTGTAGGCTGTTTACAGGTGTTGTTAGATAAAGGCAAGGAGCTAGGTTGGTTAGCTTCAAATGAAATTGTCATATTAGGCGTGATTTCAGCCATTGCACTGGTGTTCTTAGTGATTTGGGAGCTAACAGATAAAAACCCAATTGTTGAACTATCTCTCTTTAAGTCGCGTAATTTTACGATAGGGACGGTGTCAGTTAGCTTAGCCTATATGGCATATTTTGGGGCGATTGTATTGTTGCCGCAACTTTTACAGGAAGTTTATGGTTATACCGCCACATGGGCTGGGCTTGCTTTAGCACCGATAGGCTTGCTTCCTGTACTTTTTTCGGCACCAGTCGCAAAACTCTCCGATTTCCTCGATATTCGCTGGATAGTCACCTTTAGTTTTGTGTTTTATGCGATTTGCTTTTTTTGGCGGGCGTATACTTTTGAACCGAGCATGGGGTTTTCTGCGGTAGTATGGCCGCAGTTAGTGCAAGGCATGGCCGTAGCTTGTTTCTTTATGCCGTTGACGACATTGACGTTATCAGGGTTACCTCCGGAAAAACTTGCCTCTGCCTCTAGTTTAGCCAACTTTTTCCGTACCTTAGCAGGGTCGATTGGGACTTCAATTACTACGACTATGTGGAGCGATAGAGAAGCCCTTCATCATAGTCAACTGACAGAGCATATTACGGATTACAACCCTGAATCTTTAGATATGTACCAAGGTATGGCCGCTCATGGGCTCAGTACAGAACAAACATCTGGTTTTATTGCGAAGGAAATTACCAACCAAGGGCTGATTATCGCGGCTAATGAAATTTTCTGGTTATGTGGCTGGGTATTTATCGCATTGATTATTACAGTGTGGTTCGCTAAACCCCCATTTGGTAATAAAGCGAAGTGATGTTATCTGGTTTTGGCCCAAAAGAGGGAGCAAATAGGTTTGCTCCTTTTTCATTCTATAGCTGAGATTTGGGAATGATGTTCTCAAAGCTAAGTTTAGGACGGTTGGTTTCAACTTCCTGTAAAGGGGCAACTTCTTTAAAGGTACTTAGGCAGCGGATCACTAAATTTTGGTAATCTTTTGTCCCACTGCTTTTCCAAGCAATTTCTTTGTCTGATAACGCACGTAACACTTTGGCAGGCGTTCCAACAATCAAGCTATTTTCTGGAAATATGGCCTCAGCTTTTACAAAGGCACAGGCGCCCACAATTGAGTTTTCACCAATTACTGCTCCATCCATAATCACGCTATTCATACCGATTAAAGCGTTACGTTTGATATGGCAACCATGCAAAACCGCACCATGACCGATGTGCCCTTCTTCTTCGACGATGGTTTCGTACTGTGGAAACCCATGCATGATGCAATTATCTTGAATATTGGCACCATCTTTAATGATCAAGCGGCCAAAATCACCTCGTAAGCTGGCATTGGGGCCGATATAGACATTTTTGCCAATGATTACGTCACCAATGACAACCGCGGTAGGGTGAACAAAGCTTTCAGTGCTGACGACAGGTGTAATACCATCAATTTGATAAAAAGGCATATAGGCTCCTTTAATGTAAGTTTAGGCGGCGATATCTCTTAAAACTCCGCCAAAACGCCGATAGTAGGCGCTCGAAGGTTGAGGAAGTTCCCCTACCGTGGTTTCACATCGTTCTGAAACATATTGTGTTGCGGCTTGGTCAATTCGTTGGTAAATATTGGTACAAAGGTGGCGAGCAATATGGCCCTCCCATTGTGCTGGAAGCAGTTCATCAGGCAACAAAGGGTCTTTTAGTGTGACTCGGCGATAGAAGTGAATTAACAACAAACGTAATTGGAAGCAATGTTCTGGGGATATTTGTGGCTCAGTATTCTCTTTAAGGAGTAGTGCCAAGGGCCTAAATAATGAAATAAATTGGTGGTAATGCTCTGATATTTCTTGCAAAGACCAAGCTTGTGATACTAACTCTTTCAAGTTTTTTTCTGAACGGCTATAAGGGTAATCTGCATGAAAATAGATGGCGTGCTCAGTGGCATTGAGCTCATTTAATAGAGAAGGAACATCAGCTTGTGCGCAGCTCGGTGCTGCCATGAGAGAGGTATTAAATTGGCCAAACCCTAGCCAGCTAAGTTCTTTTTTTAGCCTGGTTTTTTCATCTTTATCAGCCGCTTCCAATAATAGTAGTTCCCATTTCCCATCCCAATCAGGCTGTTCAGCAAGGTAGATTTTACTTTCTGCTCGGCGGAATCGGCTTTGCCCGCGTTCAGAAATGCGGTAGTAGCTACGGCGACCAATTTTCTCAACATCTAGCCAGCCTTCTTTTTGTAAACGAAACACAGAAGTGCGAACAAAGCGATCGCTAAACCCCATCGGCTCTAATAGTTTGGTTAAACTGCCTAACCACACCTCGCCTCCGCGGTGATGTAAAGCATCACCGTAGAGTGAGCTAATCAGAGAGGTCCCGCTAATGGGCTGGCTTTCTATGGCATGTTGTATAAATTGGCTGAGTTTATTATCCATTTATATTTCATCTATAAAATTTATGTATCAGAAGGCTTACTGAATAGTAGACATAAATTTAAAAGTTGTCTTCCATTACCTTTAATTAGTGCTATTTTTTGGCATTAAGGCATACCAAATAAGCTAACTTCAATATGCCTTAATGAGTTGAATTAAATCGCAATTCGAGTATCAATAACACGCTCCGCTTTACCTTGGGAGCGGGGGATATCACCGCAATTGACAATACTGATCCGGGTGCTAATCCCTACCATCGATTTGATACGATGTTTTAAATGATGGCAAATATTGCAGCGCTCATCATAGGTAAGTTGCTCAGGGTGCTTAAGCTCCACGCGGACTGACAAATTATCCATATTACCTTGGCGACCAATTTCTAATTGGTAATGTGGAGATAGCTCTTTGAATTGCATAATTTGTTCTTCAATTTGGGAGGGGAAGACATTTACGCCACGTATAATCATCATATCGTCAGAGCGACCAGTGATTTTACCAATACGGCGCATATTACGATTTACCCCGCTCATTAAGTGAGTCAGGTCACGAGTCCTATAGCGAATAACAGGCATAGCCTCTTTTGTCAGGGTAGTAAACACTAACTCACCATGTTCACCATCCCCCAGTGTTTTAAGTGTATCAGGGGAAATGATTTCTGGGTAAAAATGGTCTTCCCAGATGGTTGGGCCGCTAGCGCCTGCGTCAGCACACTCCATAGCTACGCCTGGCCCCATGACCTCTGATAAACCATAAATATCTAATGCTTTGATCCCAAGGCGAGTTTCAATTTCTGAGCGTAGTGATTCAGTCCAAGGTTCCGCACCAAATACACCTAATCTAAGTGAGCACTTACTAGCATCTCCACCCATGATTTTTTCAAGCTCATCGATGATACTTAAGCAATACGATGGGGTTACCATAATGACATCAGGCTTAAAATCGGCGATTAGTTGCGCTTGCTTTTCTGTTTGGCCACCAGACATTGGGATCACCGCAGCACCAAGGCGCTCTGCACCATAGTGAGCACCTAGACCACCGGTAAATAAACCATAACCATAGGCGACATGAACTTTATCACCGCGAACAGTCCCCGCTGAGCGTAGGCTACGGGCAATTAAATCAGCCCAATTATCGATATCCCGTTGGGTATAGCCAACAACTGTCGGGCGGCCTGTCGTGCCAGAGGATGCATGAATACGAATAATTTGGTCCATTGGCACTGCGAAAGTACTAAATGGGTAGTTTTCACGTAAATCTTGCTTTGTTGTATAAGGGAATTTTTCGATATCACTAAGTTGTTTAAAGTCGTCAGGATGTACCCCTGCATCGTCGAATTTCTTACGGTACATAGGCACATTTTCATATGCGTGAGTGAGTGTCCACTTCATCCGAGAATACTGTAATGACTCGATTTCATCGCGTGAGGCAAATTCGATTGGGTCGATGTTGTCTTGTATCATGCTCATAATTGCCAGTCCTCATAATTATTATATTTACCAGTTCACATTGATGTTGTTTCTGGTTTTAGCCTGAGCAGGTGTAGGGTTCAGGCTGTTTTTATTGGTATTAAGACGTTGTTTAGACTCGTTCAATAACCATAGCTATCCCTTGACCAACACCAATGCACATGGTGCACAACCCGTAGCGACCTTGTTTGCGATGGAGTTCGTTGACAGCGGCAATGGCCAGCCTTGCACCACTCATACCTAATGGGTGACCCAAGGATATTGCCCCACCGTTGGGGTTAACATGTGGGGCATCGTCAGGTAAACCTAACCCCCTTAAGACAGCCAGTGCTTGTGCTGCAAAGGCTTCGTTTAATTCAATAACATCCATTTGCTCTATACTTAGACCGGCAACCTCTAGGGCTTTTAATGCAGCAGGAAGTGGGCCAATTCCCATCAACCTTGGTTCAACACCACAAGTCGCTGTCGCGATAACGCGTGCTCGTGGGGTAAGCCCTTGCTGCTTAGCAATGCTTTCGGATGCAATGATTAATGCAGCAGCACCATCATTGACCCCTGAAGCATTACCCGCGGTGACCGTTCCGTTTTCACGAAAAGGGGTTTTTAGTTTTTGTAATTGTTCAAAGGTTGTTTCCGCACGAGGGTGCTCGTCTTCAGTGACAAGTAACTCATTTTTGCGTTGTTTAACGGTGACAGGGGTTATTTCTTGCGCAAAAAACCCTTTGATTCTTGCGGCTTCAGTACGTTGTTGGCTGCGCAGGGCGAAAGCATCTTGGTCCTCACGGCTGATCTGATATGTTTCAGCAACGTTTTCAGCTGTTTCTGGCATAGAGTCAGTTGAAAACTGTTGTTCCATTAACGGGTTAATAAACCGCCAGCCAATTGTCGTATCAAAGACTTGAGCTTGTCGTGAGAAAGCCGATTCGTGTTTTCCCATTACGAAAGGGGCGCGGCTCATTGACTCTACGCCACCTGCAATCATCAAACCAGACTCTCCCGCTTTGATACTTCTTGCCGCAAACGCAATAGCATCAAGGCCTGAACCACATAATCGGTTAATGGTGGTACCGGAAACAGAAACTGGTAAGCCCGACAGTAAACTGGCCATACGCGCGACATTGCGGTTATCTTCCCCTGCTTGGTTTGCGCAACCTAAAATAATGTCATCGACTAGTGACCAATCTAGCTGTGGGTGCCGCGCCATTAATGCTTTGAGAGGCACAGTGGCGAGGTCATCGGGGCGTAATGATGCAAGCGCACCACCATAGCGGCCAATAGGTGTGCGAACACCGTCGCAAATATAGGCGTCAATCATGATGGTTCTCCTACTAGACGGTGCCCCAGCCGATGTGAACGACCATGAAATAAGGCTAATGTTTTGCCGTCTTGGTTGACTATTTCAACTTCATATAGGCCATTTTGTTTACCTTGATGTTTCATTTGCGCTATTGCAGTGAGTAAATCACCTTCAAAACCGGGGCGAATGAAATCGATAGAGCACATAGAGGCAACAGCAGCGTGCCCTTGGCTGTTGCAGGCATAGGCGAAGGCGGTATCTGCAAGGCTAAAGAGTTGCCCCCCGTGACAGGTTTTATGGCCATTTAGCATTTGTGCTGTAATCGGCATTTTTAGTTGCGCAAAACCTTCCTCTACTTTTTCAATAGACATGCCCATAGCTTTTGCGCATGCGTCATCTTTGTACATCATGTGGGCTGATTGTTGAGCAAGGGTAACATTTGGTACGGAAATCATAGCAACTCCTTGAAAGATAAAGATTGATGGCCTACAGCTAACTGCCTTAATAATGGGTTGGGCCGATAGCGGCTATCCCCATAAAACTGTGTTAAGTGCTCAAGTACTGTTAATACTCGTTGCCAGCCAAGTTGCGCTCCCCAAGCTAAAGGGCCTTTGGGGTAATTCACACCAAAACGCATGGCGTTATCCGTATCCAGTGTGGTTGCTATCCCTTTATTGACGACATCCAGCGCTTCATTACATAACATCGCAACAGTTCTCATTGCTAAGAGTGCAGGGTAGTCAGGTAGTACAATCACGTTTTTCCCAAGCGATTGAAAAAATGCAATTGCTTGCTGGTTTTGTTGCACGTTATTTTGTGCAGCACAGCTGAGAGTGACTGCCGTTGCGGCAAGGTAATTAGCAGATAAATCAAATTGCACGACAGCTTGCCCCAACTTTTGCGCATGAGATGATGTTGATTCACCATTTGTTAACATAATAATAACGTCATTAACAATGAGTGTTGGGGATTGTTCTTGCTGTTGTGTTGATCCTTCGAGTGAGATCCCACTTTCAGATAAAAGCTGCACAAATTCAGGAAATATTTGCCAATTCCCACATACTTTGACCTGTTGTGGTTGGTCAAGAAGGGCTTTTGCTGCAAATAATGGCTTAGGTTGCGGTTTGTTATCATCGTAATGATAGAAACCTTGTTTTGATTTACGACCGAAATGCCCTGCCTGAACTAATTCTAACTGCATTAATGAGGTTTGAAATCGTGGGTCATAGCCGAAGGCTTTAAACACCGATTCAGTCACCGCATAGTTGATGTCATGGCCAATTAAGTCAGTAAGTTGTAATGGCCCCATGGCAAATCCACCTGCATCGCGTATTGCGCAATCTAACGTTGCGGGGCTGCCAATTTGCTCTTCAAGGGCTCGTAATGTTTCTGCGTAAAATGGTCTTGCCACTCGGTTAACAATAAAACCAGGGGTAGAACGGCAAATAACAGGGACTTTACCGAATGACTGGGTCAATATTTTTAATTGTGAAATAACGTGGTCTGATGTTTCTAACCCACGAACTACTTCGACTAACTTCATCACGGGGGCGGGGTTAAAAAAATGCAGCCCAGCAAGGCGTTCAGGGTGTTTTAATTGACTGGCAATGGCAGTAATTGAGAGCGATGAGGTATTGCTTGCAAATATAGTTTTTTCGCTACAAATAGCTTCTAAATCGTTAAAAATAGCTTGTTTTATCTCTAATTTTTCTGCGATAGCTTCAATGACCAGTTGCGCATTCGCTAATTGAGATAAATTTTGCACCACAGTAATGTTTTCGATGATGCTTTCTGTCGCTTTGGCTTCAGCTTTCCCTTGGGTAACCCGTTTGCGTAAACATTGGGTCATTGCTGATACTGATTGGGTTAATACCTGTTGATTAACATCAAACAGTAAAACAGTTAAGCCTGCTGTAGCTGCCACTTGCGCAATACCAATGCCCATGGTGCCTGCGCCAATTACGGCTACAGTCTGGATGCGAGTATTCAAAGGTAAAGTCATGGTTATCTCCCTTTGAATTGCGGTTCGCGTTTATTTAAAAAGGCACTGACCCCTTCGCGGTAGTCTTCACTACGCCCCCCTAAGCGTTGTAAATCACGCTCAAGGTCAAGTTGTTCATCAAGGGTATTGGTTGCCGCGGCGTAAATCGCTTTTTTGATTAACCCTAAACCGTAAGTCGGTTGAGTAGCTAAATGCATAGCCAACTGGTTTACGGTATCGGATAGCTCTTCGTTTTCCGTGACTTGCCAAATCATTCCCCACTGCAAGGCTTGCTCTGCACTAATTTTATCGCCTAATAATGCCATTCCCATGGCTCTTGCATGGCCTGCAAGTTGGGGCAAAAACCAGCTTCCACCAGAATCGGGAACTAGCCCCAAGCGACAGAATGATTGAATAAAACTCGCACTTTTTGCTGCAATTACGATATCCCCTGCAAGGGCAATGGCAGCGCCTGCGCCCGCAGCAACACCGTTAACGGCGCAGATGATTGGTTTTGGCAAAGAGGTTAAACGGCGGATTAACGGGTTATAGTAGGTTTCAACGGAGAAACCAAGGTCAGGCGTTTCGTTACCTACGCTGACGTTCCGGTCGTTAAGGTCTTGACCAGCACAAAACCCTCTACCAGCTCCGGTGATCACTAAACAGCGTATCGTTTCATCTCGTTCCGCAAGCTTGATAGCATCACTAAGCTGACGATGCATTTCATCGTTAAAGCTATTAAGTCGATCGGGGCGGTTTAATGTAATAGTGAGGACCCCATTCTCTTGCGTTGCGAGGATCATCGCTTGGTTTGTCATAATTATTTCCCTGTAAACTGAGGTTTTCGTTTTTCAAAGAATGCATCGATCCCTTCGCGTCGATCTTCGGTGCCGGCTAAGGCGACAAAGTACTGACGCTCAAGTTGTAAACCTTCAGCCAAATGATTTTCTTGGGAATGAATTAGCGAAGCTTTTGCCGCCCGAACCGCTAAAGGTGCATGTATTGCAATGCGTTGCGCAATTTTCTGAGCTCGTTCAACAACTAATTCATCCACACAAATTTCGCTAATTAGCCCTGCCTGAAGAGCGTGTTTTGCATTGATAGGCTCCCCTGTGAGTACCATTTGCATGGCAAGAGACTTACCAACGGAGCGGATCAGCCGTTGTGTCCCCCCCGCACCGGGTATTAGACCGAGTGTTATTTCAGGCAAGCCGAAACGTGCGGACTCCCCCGCAATGATGATGTCGCTAGCAAGCAGTAGTTCAAACCCAGCGCCTAAGGCGTAACCATTAGCAGCGGTAATGATAGGTTTTGATATCATTGAGAGCCGCTGCCATACTTGGGGTCGTCTATCAGTGATAGCGTTAGCAACGGTTTGTTGCTGTAATTCTTTAAGATCAGCGCCAGCAGCAAAAAAACGTGAATTCCCAGTGATAACGATCGCGCCAATCTCATCATTGGCAGCTGCTTGCTCTAAGTTTTGCACTAAGAGTTCTAAACAATCGGTACTTAATGCATTGCGTACTTCTGGCCGATTGAGTGTCAGTGTCAGTACCCGGTTGTTTTGGTGAGATAAAATCCAAGGGTTTTCCATTGTGGCTCCTACACATCAAAATCCAGAACGACGCCATCTCCTTTAGGCCAAGACTGGCAGCTAAGAATATAACCATCAGAAATTTGGTCGGGCTCTAAGCTATAATTGACGCCCATTTCGACTTCTCCTGCACGCAATTTACATTTACAAGTTGCGCAAACCCCACCTTTACAGGCATAGGGCAAGTCGGCTCCTTGGCGTAAAGCGGCATCAAGAATGCTGTCATCTTGGCTATCCATACTGATGTTCATTGTGCGACCATCAAGGTGGATACTGACTTGACGAGTTTCGGTGGCGAGGGCGGAGGTCGGCTTGAATTTGATACCGGATGTATTAAAGCGCTCGGTATGAACAAACTCTTTTGGCATACCATAATTGATTAATGTGTCGTGTACTTCATCCATCATACTTTCTGGACCACAAATAAAAGCGCGGTCAAATTGTTGAAAATTCAATAACGTTTTACCTAATGCATTGAGCTGCTGTTGGCTGATGCGTCCACTTAATAACTCGCTATCTTGTTGCTCTTGGCTAAATAGGTAAAGTACTTGAAAACGCTGTGCAAACCGGTTTTTGAGGTCTGCAATGCTTTCTTTAAACATCACCGAACGGCTATTGCGGTTACCATAAATCAACACAAAGTGACTTTTGGTTTCCGTCTGTAATGTGGCTTTAATAATCGAAAGTAGGGGGGTGATCCCTGAACCGGCAGCGATAGCAAGATAGTGCGCCTGAGTATTCGGCTCAGGTTGATAGCCAAATTGCCCTTGAGGGATCATCACCTCAAGGCTATCACCGACAGTTAGATGTTGGTTGATAAAATTGGAAAACCGACCTTCGTAGATCGCTTTAACGCCAATTTTCAGTGTGTTTTCATCGGGTGAGCTACAAATAGAATAACAACGGCGTAAATTTTCCCCCTGAATGGAGGCTTTTAAAGTCAGGTGTTGCCCTGGTCGATAATGATATTGCTCGCGTAACGCATCAGGAACACTGAATGTCACTGCGACAGCATCAGGGGTGTCACGTTCAATAGCGGCAATATTTAAACGATGGAATACAGTCATGAGGGTGCCCCTAAATACATTTAAAGTAATCAAACGGTTCTAAACATTCAGTGCAGCGATACAATGCTTTGCAGGCTGTTGAACCAAACTCACTAATTTTTTCTGTTTGTTGGCTATCACAGCGTGGACAACAGACAGCACCTTTGTGTTCAGGGTGTTCACAGGATGTTCCTTGCGGGGGTGCGATACCGAATTCCCGTAAGCGCCTTTTGGCGTCTTGGTTCATCCAGTCAGTTGTCCAAGCTGGGGTCAGCATCACTTCAATATCGATATTTTGGAACCCTGCTTTACCAAGAACCGTTTTGATTTCATTGATTAAAAATTCAGTTGCTGGGCAACCAGAATAGGTAGGTGTAAAAATAACTTTCCACCCTTGTTTGTTAGGTACCACATTGCGGATCATGCCAAGATCAGTAATAGAGAGTGCTGGCAGCTCAGGATCAGGAATTTGCTGAAGCTGTTGCCAGATCACATGAACTTGGGGGGATTGAAGCTGGTTAGGTTGCAGTCTCTGTTCCATCACGTCACCACTGGCTATTTGGGTAAGCACGTTGCATAAATTGCAGCTGTGTTAATAACAGGCCTAAGTGTTCAGTGTGGCTACCTTGCTTACCACCGATGCGATAGGCCTCTTTTTCAGGTATATTGAGTGTCGCCTCGGCAAATGTTTCATTGACCGTATTTAGCCAAGTTTCTTTT
Organism: Providencia sp. 2024EL-00732; assembly: GCF_044006275.1. Classification (NCBI taxonomy): domain Bacteria; kingdom Pseudomonadati; phylum Pseudomonadota; class Gammaproteobacteria; order Enterobacterales; family Morganellaceae; genus Providencia; species Providencia sp. 2024EL-00732. The sequence continues at coordinate 76,784 of NZ_JBIPDG010000013.1, forward strand.
AGGCTGCGTGGGTCAACGGCTATGCCCACCTCGCTGAGTGCAACTTCAATAGCGTCTGCATGGAAGAGTTCACCGGTAAAGCGCCATAATTCATCAACGGAGCGCTGAATTCTCCTGTGACTCTCTTCGCTACCATCCCCTAAGCGGATCATCCAATTACGGCTAAAACGTAAATGATAAAGGGCTTCTTTTAAGGATTTTTCAGCTATCGCTGAGAGTTGTTTATCGTGGCTATGAATCAGTGATTCATATAATGGAACGTGATAAGCATCTATAAAGAATTGGCGCACTAGGGTATCGGCAAAGTCATTATTCGGTTGTTCGACGAGTAATAGGTTGCTAAATTCCCTTTCATCACGCAAAAAAGCGAGGGTGTCCTCATCATATCCGGCCCCTTTTAATTGCGCTGCATAACTTAAAAAATGACGAGCTTGCCCCAATAAGTCTAAGCCGATATTAGACAGTGCAAGGTCAATTTCAATTTCAGGGGCATGGCCACACCATTCGCATAGGCGCTGTGCAAGAATTAATGGGGTATCACCGAGCCTTAATGTGTAGTGGTGGAGCTGTTGTTGTTGATCCATCGTAAGCTCCTTACATGTTTTTGATACCATCAGGGATGGTATAGAAAGTTGGGTGGCGATAGACTTTGGTATCTGCAGGGTCAAAAAATGTGCTCTTGTCTTCGGGCTGTGAGGCGATTAAATGTGCAGCTTTTACCACCCAAATCGAACAGCCCTCGCTGCGCCTTGTGTAGACGTCGCGGGCATTTTCCAGCGCCATTTGGTCATCGGCCGCGTGTAAGCTACCAACGTGGCGATGAGCAAGCCCTTGTTTGCTACGGACAAAAACTTCATACAGTGGCCAATCTTGATTGCTCATGAGGTTTTCCTTTTCAGTCAGTGGTTAAATGAGTTAAGCGGCAGATTTAACGGCTTTTTGTTTGCGACTATGTGCCATTGCGCCTTCACGTACCCAAGCACCGTCTTCCCATCCTTTGCGTTTCGCACCAACACGTTCGTGATTACAAATGCCATTACCTTTAATGACTTGATAAAATTCTTCCCAGTCAATTTCGCCAAATCGGTAGTGACCAAGTTCTTCATCCCAAACCAAATCAGGGTCAGGAATAGTCATGCCGAGTGCTTCAACCTGCGGAACTGTGTTATCCACAAATTTTTGGCGTAATTCATCATTACTGAAGCGCTTGATTTTCCAAGCCATACTTTGTGCGCTATGCGGTGAGTCTGAATCATTTGGGCCAAACATGGTCAGTACAGGCCACCAAAAGCGGTTTATTGCATCTTGCAGCATTGCTTTTTGTTCTTCACTTCCTTGTGCAAGCGCCATAACTGCTTCATAACCTTGACGTTGATGGAAACTTTCTTCTTTACAGATTTTCACCATGGCGCGTGCATATGGCCCATATGATGCGCGGCACAGAGCCACTTGGTTCACAATGGCTGCCCCATCGACTAACCAACCAATTACACCAATGTCAGCCCAGCTTAATGTGGGGTAATTGAAAATGGAGGAATACTTCATTTTTTCATCAAGTAGTTTTTGGTAAATGTCTTGGCGAGAGCAACCGAGGGTTTCTGCTGCGCTATACAGATATAGACCATGCCCTGCTTCATCTTGAATTTTGGCCAGTAAGATAGCTTTGCGGCGCAGTGTTGGTGCGCGTGTTAACCAATTTGCTTCCGGTAACATGCCAATCACTTCCGAATGGGCATGTTGGCCTATTTGGCGGATAAGGTTCTGCCGATAAGCATCGGGCATCCAGTCCTTGGGCTCGATGGAAATATCGGCTTCGATTTTGGCTTCGAAGTTAGCCTGATTTTGCTCGCTCATTGATTTTTCCATTAAGTGATTCGAAAATTAAATGTAATTTTTGAATGATGAATCATATTTATTTAACATTAATGCTAGGAATGGTTAACAAAAAGGTCAATGTTTATTAACCTGCTTTTGCGATGCGCCTCACAATTAATAATTATTAAATCAATATAAACAGTTGGTTATATTCGGTATGTTTTATGTGGTTTTAATATGAAAGATGGTTTTTATGCGGAAATGTTTTTAATTTGTTAAATTTAAATTGGCATCTATGCTTGTATTTATGATACATATTTACAATCAAATATTATTTAGTGTTTTTATTTCTGGAGAGGAATATGTCACATTTAACAAGTTATATTATGGGGAAGTGGGTACAAGGTGAGGGGGAAGGGCGGAAAATTTACCATGCTCTGACGAATGAAACCTTATATACGGTAACGACCGAGGGGCTGCCATTAGCGGATAGCTTAGAATATGGTCGAAAAGTGGGTGGTGAAACCTTGTCTGCACTCACATTTCAGCAACGTGGTCAAATGCTCAAATCATTGGCGAAGTACCTGCTAGAACATAAAGCACACCTCTATGCTATTTCAGCACAAACCGGGGCGACGAAAGCGGATAGTTGGGTTGATATTGAAGGGGGGATTGCCACTTTATTCTCCTATTCAGGTTTAGCAAACCGTGAATTACCAGATGATACTATTTGGCCAGAAGATGAAATGATCCCGCTATCGAAACAAGGGCAATTTATTGGTCGTCATATTTTGACATCTCGTCGTGGGGTTGCTTTGCATATCAATGCGTTTAATTTTCCTTGCTGGGGGATGCTGGAAAAGCTGGCTCCAACGTGGTTGGCTGGTATGTCTGCGATTATCAAGCCTGCAACAGCATCCGCGCAGGTGACTCAAGCGATGGTGAAGCTAATGGTTGAGAGTGGTCTGGTTCCCGAAGGGGCGATCCAGTTGGTTTGTGGTGGTGTGGGTAATATGTTTGACTACCTTGATTTTGAAGATGTCGTGACATTTACCGGTTCTGCGGCGACAGGGCAGAAGCTAAAATCACATCCCACAATTATTGCGAAATCGGTTCCATTCACCATGGAGGCAGACTCACTAAACTGCGCGGTATTAGGGAATGACGTACATCCGGAACAACCTGAATTTGCTTTATTTATTAAGGAAGTAGTTCGTGAAATGACGGCAAAAGCAGGGCAGAAATGCACCGCTATTCGTCGGGTTATTGTGCCCAAAAATCAGCTTGAAAATGTCAAGCAAGCGCTACTTAAGCGTTTATCGAGCACGACGATGGGTGACCCTGCGGTTGAAGGGGTTCGTATGGGGGCATTGATTAACTTAGAACAGCGCCAAGATGTGCAAGACAAAGTCGACTATTTGCGTCAAAACGGCTGTGAAGTCTTGTGTGGTGGGCAGTTTAATCAACTGGATATTGTGGGGGGAGACCCCAAGAATGGGGCATTTTATCCACCAACTTTACTCTATTGTGCGGAACCTTTTAAACACCATGCGGTACATGAAACCGAGGCTTTTGGGCCAGTCGCAACCTTAATGTGCTATGACAATGATGATATTCAGCAGGCTGTACAATTAGCCATTTTAGGGGGAGGAAGCTTAGCGGGGACATTAGTGACCGCAGACCCGCAAGTAGCTCAATCGGTAATCCGTATGAGCGCAAGGGCTCACGGCCGGATGCTGATTTTAAATGAAGCTTCAGCGTTGGAGTCAACAGGGCATGGTTCTCCACTCCCCTTATTGGTACATGGTGGGCCTGGGCGTGCGGGTGGTGGTGAGGAGCTTGGCGGGCTTCGGGCAGTGAAACACTATATGCAGCGTACAGCCATTCAGGGCAGCCCATCGATGTTAACTTCTATTACAAAACAATGGATTAGGGGCGCAGATACCGTTGCTGACGTAGTGCATCCATTCCGCAAATACTTTGAGGACCTCGTGATTGGCGATACGCTGCTAACAGCAAGACGCACAGTGACAGAAGCGGATATTACTCATTTTGCTTGCCTGAGTGGTGACCATTTCTATGTACACGTCGACAAAATTGGTGCGGCGCAATCCTTATTTGGTGAACGCATCGCTCATGGGTATTTTGTTGTTTCGGCTGCGGCAGGGTTATTTGTAGATGCGGGTGTTGGGCCTGTCATCGCTAATTATGGAATGGAAAACCTACGTTTTATTGAACCTGTTAAAATTGGTGATACGATCCAAGTTCGCCTAACATGCAAGAAAAAGATTAAAAAAGTGCAAAAACTTGCTGAAGATACACCAAATGGCGTGGTTGAATGGGATGTGCAAGTCTTTAATCAGGACAACACAGTGGTGGCGTTATACAGTATTTTAACCTTAGTGGAACGACGGGAAGGGGATTTTTAGTCATTACTTGTTGCCAAACTATTGGTTGAATAAATAGGTGCTTTTTCAATCATTTTCTGCTTTTATTGAGTTATTGTTAATTTGATCTAGGGAAAGTGAAATGAAAACGCACCACCAAGCGGTTTACCAACAATTTGACGAGCAGGCTAATTCGTATTTAACCAGCCAAGTTCATGCGCAGGGTGAAGACTTACAGATTTTACAGCAATTGCTGCAAGCGAGTCAGCAGGCACATGTGCTTGACCTAGGTTGTGGTGCGGGTCATGCCAGCTTTCATGCGGCTCAGTTAGTAAAGTCAGTGGTTGCCTATGACTTATCGGATTCGATGCTCAATGTGGTCGCTAAAAATGCACAGGAACGCGGGCTCAACAATATTACGACATGCAAAGGGACTGCGGAGTCATTACCATTTGAAGATAATTCGTTTGATATGGTGATTAGCCGTTATTCAGCGCACCATTGGCATGACGTAGAAAAAGCGCTGCGTGAGGTGCATCGTGTTTTACAGCCTGCAGGAAAAGGCATTTTTATTGATGTTGTTTCTCCGGGGCACCCGTTGTTAGACATTTATCTGCAAACGGTTGAAGTTCTCCGTGATACTTCACATATTCGAGATTATTCGGCGGGTGAATGGTCTGGTATGCTAAATAACGCAGGGTTGTTCGTCAGTGGGGTCAAAAGTTTTCGTTTGCCGCTGGAGTTTACCAGTTGGGTTGAGCGGATGCGAACTCCAGAGCTTTTGGTTAATGCGATCCGTCAATATCAAAAAACATTAAGTCATGAGGTAAAAAGCCATTTTGCGGTTCAGGAAGATGGCTCATTTACCTCAGATGTGATGCTATTCGAATTTCAGCGCCAGTAAATAATTACTCGCTTATAAACTGTGCTTGGTTCAATTGGCTAAGCGCAGTATTTACTGCAAAAATTTCACCACGAACTTCAGGAATACCAAATGATTTCAAGCGTGCGCTGTGTTTTTGTAGGTAAGCTTTGGCATCAGCCTCAGAAGTAAACAGATAAACCCCACCGGCTTGTTGGGTTTGCTGGTTTTCTGTCCAAATTTTCCATACAAAGCCAGGTTCTTGGTTAATCGAATTGGCTAATTCATCCATTGCTATGGTCATTTCTGCGCCCCAAGGCCCTTGGTAGGGGAAATCAACTTGTAAGATAACGTTCATATATACTCCTTATTGTTAGCGCCGTATGATATCCCCTAACGCAAATAATAACTTTGCGATTTATCGTATTTTAAACAGCCTACTGTTTTAGACTATTACGTTTCCCTGCTTCAAAAGCTTCTAAAGTGGCTAAACGGGCTTGCTTATGGTCAACAATCGGTTCTGGGTAATCGAGAGGTGTATTGTTGATTAGAGACCATTCATGGGGGGTATGAATATATTTATCGGGTACGTTATTTAGCTCTGGCAGCCAGCGGCGTATAAATTTCCCTTGGGCATCGAACTTTTTCCCTTGGGTTGTTGGGTTGAAAATACGAAACCACGGGCAAGCGTCGACCCCCGTTGATGCAGACCACTGCCAACCACCATTATTTGCGGCTAGGCTGCCATCAATCAGTTGGCTGATGAAATATTTTTCACCTTTGCGCCAGTCGATAAGCAAATCCTTTACTAAGAAGCTTGCGACAATCATACGCAAGCGATTATGCATCCAACCAGTTTCATTAAGTTGTCGCATGGCGGCGTCAATAATAGGATAACCTGTTTTTCCGGTTTTCCATGCGTCGAAATCAGTTGATGAATTATTCCAATGAATATGTTGAGTCCATTGAATAAATGGCTGATAGCGACAAAGACGTGGAAATGCGACGAGTAAATGGCTATAAAATTCACGCCAGATCAATTCATTTAACCAAGTGAATGCACCGCTATCAGGGTAATCTAAAACATCTGGGTTTTCTGCTTGTAACCGGTTAAAACACTGCCGAGGTGACAGTACACCAATGGCAAGATATGGCGATAATTGGCTGGTCCCGTGAATAGAGGGGATATCTCTATCTTGCTGGTAGCGTGTGACGTGTTGAGTACAGAACTGCCTTAGCTGTTTTAAGGCGGCTTGTTCACCAATAGGGAATTGCTGGGAAACCGCTATGTGCTCATGTGGGAATAAAGGGGCGGTTTCTTTGATATTTAAAGAGTCGGCTCTTTTGTTTGGTACACGCAATGAATGGCAGTCTGTGGCGGTTAATTGGGTGAGAAAGGCACGACGAAAAGGGGTATACACTTGGTACATTTCCCCCTTTTGGTTGGTCACAGAACCCGGCGGCAATAACAAAAAATCATCAAAAGCATGAATATGCACTCCATGAGCATTTTTTACCAGCCAGTCATCCCTTTGTTTTTCATTCCATTCATATTGGCGATTAAAGAACAAGGCATCAGCTTGCTGAGTTTTAGCATAGTTTAATACCCACTCGGCCGCATCCATAAAATTCGCCACCGTTTGGCAAACTAATGGGATACCTAATTTGGCAAGAGAACGTTGTAATTCAATGAGATGCTGGTGGATAAACGAAATTTGCCTTGGCGATACATCGTGTTGTTGCCATTGTTCCGGCGTGGCAGTGAAGAGGGCGATAACATTGGCTTGGGGGTCCGCACAAGCAGAGGATAGTGCTTTGTTATCAGTGACCCGTAAATCATTGCGGAACCAGATAAGATGACAAACTTGTTTGGCTGCCATCGCCTCCCTCCTTGGGATATTCAGTTTTATTCGTTGTGTTTAAAAAGCAGAAGGGCCATATTTCAGGCCCTACAGTGTTTAATCTAATTTAGGGTGCTGGTTGATTAAAGATTGGCGTTTTTTCTCAAGCTCAGCAATTTCTTGATCAATATCTTCAACTCTTTGCTCAATATTGTCAAAGTGCTCACTTAAAATTTCTTTTGCTTCTGCTTTATCTGATGCCGCAGGTGTTGCCCCTCGCAATGGTTTATTGGCTGTTTCTGGCATTCGAATACCGGTGTATAAGCCAATTAGTGCGATTACAATCAGGTAATAAGCAGGCATATACAAGTCGGTAGTTGATTCAACTAACCAAGCCGCAACAGTTGGAGTGGCACCCGCAATTAACACGGAAATATTAAATGCGATGGCAAGGGCACTGTAACGAATATGCGTTGGGAAAATCGCCGGTAAAATTGATGCCATAACCCCAGTAAAACAGTTCAGTAAAACAGCTAGAATTAATAAGCCAAGGAAAATTAAGCCAACTGAACCGCTATTTATTAACATAAACGCTGGATAGGCTAAAAGAATTAACCCTACGCTACCAGTGATAACAAATGGGCGGCGGCCAATTTTATCACTGGTTAAACCGATAATCGGTTGAACAAATAGCATACCAATCATAATTGCAATGATGATGAGTACACCATGGTCAGTCGAGTAATTTAAGTTATGTGATAAATAACTTGGCATGTAGGTAAGCAACATATAATAAGTTACATTAGTTGCTATCACTAATCCAACACAAATAAGTAAGCTTTTCCAGTACTTAGATGCAACTTCACGCACGGAGACTTTTGGTGGATCTTGAATATTAGCTTTATCTTGTTGCTCTAATGATTCGATATGTTGTTGGAATGCAGGCGTTTCCTCAAGGGAATGGCGCAGATAAAGGCCGATGATCCCTAATGGTAATGCTAAGAAGAATGGAATTCTCCACCCCCAATCATGGAAGTTAGCCTCACCAACGATACTGGAAATAAGCACCACAACACCGGCACCCAATACGAAGCCAGCAATAGAACCGAAATCTAACCAGCTTCCCATAAACCCACGTTTACGGTCGGGTGAGTATTCAGCAACAAATATAGCGGCCCCGGAGTATTCGCCACCCACAGAGAAACCTTGAGCTAATTTAGCAATTAATAGCAGTATGGGTGCCCAGATACCAATCGTTTCATAAGCGGGAATTAAACCAATACAGAAGGTACTTACAGCCATAATAATAATGGTCATTGAAAGCACTTTCTGACGACCGTATTTGTCGCCAAGTATCCCGAATACGACCCCACCTAAAGGCCTAACTAAGAAAGGTACTGAGAAAGTCGCTAATGCTGCAATCATCTGAACGCTCGGTGATGCGTCCGGAAAGAAAACCTGACCTAAGACATAGGCTAAGAAGCCGTAAACACCAAAGTCAAACCATTCCATCGCATTACCCAGCGAAGCGGCGGTAATTGCTTTTTTAAGTTTCCCGTCATCAATTATTGTAATATCACTAATATTTAACGGTTTTTCTTTTTTCTTCTTGAATTTCATGAAACCATCCTCTTATTTGAATGTGAACAACCAAAACAACTGCATTTAAGATGTGGGTTTTCATATCTGAATAAAATGCAAAACCTTATTATTTAGAATAGTCGTTGTTTAAGTAATAGATAAGTTTTTAATATTTTAATGTAGCGCTGAATAACAGGCCTAAAGCAGGGAATTTGTGGGTAGAGTAATGAGAGAGTTTGTCCTGTAAATACAGCAAGAAGATCACCTTAAGTTATAAAATCCGAGGGTAATATTACATTAATATCGCTTAAATGTAAAATATAGGTATTTTATGCTAGTTATTAAGGGGAAGCTAAGCGCTAATTTCATAAAGTGTATTTTATGACTGTTACTGTTGTATTGTCATAGTTTACTGGCTAAATAGCCTCTTGGTGATACTATTAAAACCATATTAATCAATGTGTTGTATTTTAAAATAAGAAAAGCCGTCTATGATAAATATTAGTGCATCATAGGAGGGTATCATGAATTGTACAATAAGAATTTCAGCAATTAACATCTATCGACCATTCTTGATAAGTAAAAATAATTGCATTGTAGAGGAATGCCTGAGTGCAAGAAGAGACAATCAGAGACGGATAAATCTTCATTCAAAGAAATCTCACATTATGTTTTCATCAAATAAAAACGCGTTAACGATGTTAATTAATGCGGCAAAACCAATTATCAAGGATGATGATATTGATGTTCTTATCCTTGCCTCTACAATGATTAAGTCTTTTTCATCGACTCAAGCAACTGTCATTCATAATAAATTGAATATTAAAAATAATTGTTTATGTATTGATGTGAATGCATATTGCTTAGAAATACAAGGAGTTATTGAGCAAGCGATAATGCTACTTAAGTCAAAATCCGCTTATCGTAAAGCGCTTGTTGTTTTTTCTGACCACCTTTCATCACCTGTAAACTCCAATAAATTATTAGGTTCAAAATTATTCAGAAATACAGCTATAGCTACAGCTATTATTTTAGAAAAAATAGAGGGTCGTTTAAGCGTAAGCCTAGCGGATAAATGGCACTATTTTGATCAGAATCATTATTTTCACGGGTAAGTTTCGGTGGCTAATATTAAATAATTGAATCATTATTTTATTGTTGATAGTCATATATAGATGGGTAGCAAAAAAGCAAATAATACTCTCTAAGAATTATTTATTTGAAAGTGTATTGTAACCCTTCGCTAATTAATTTGTGCTGTCAGTGCCTTCTTCTTTTGATAATAACGGTGGATTATGTTGTTCTTTTTTATAATCAGCTAGACAAGTAGGAATGCCGAATTGACTTAGTTACAATCAATTAAATAGTCAGTCATTTGTATGCTTAGTTATAAACGAGAGTGGCAGAATATAAAGAAGGACTTTGTTGCTTACCTCAATAATATGCAGTTTATTTTAGGAAAAAATATGCTGTGTATAACATGCGATTTAAAAGAGTGCCAATATGAAAAAACAGAGTGTTGCATCCTATATTGCAAAAGTACTTGATAATGCAGGTGTTAAACGTATTTGGGGCGTTACTGGAGACTCATTGAATGGCTTAACCGATAGCTTACGCCGTCAAGGTGCTATCGAATGGTTAGGAACCCGCCATGAAGAGGTTGCTGCTTTTGCCGCTGGGGCAGAGGCCCAGTTGACAGGAAACTTGGCAGTGTGTGCAGGTTCCTGTGGACCAGGTAACATGCACCTTATCAATGGGTTGTATGACTGTCATCGTAATCGAGTGCCAGTATTGGCGATTGCAGCGCATATTCCATCAAGTGAAATCGGCAGTAATTATTTCCAAGAAACGCATCCTACAGAACTGTTCCGCGAATGTAGCCACTACTGTGAAATGGTGTCTAATCCAGAACAAATTCCACAGGTTTTAGGGATTGCCCTGCGTAAAGCGATTTTGAATAAAGGGGTGTCTGTTGTTGTGATACCCGGTGATGTAGCATTAAAAGATGCACCTGAAACCGCAAAAGAAACATGGTATCAGCCTCAAGCTCCGTTAATCATGCCTCAGCGTAGTGAAATTGAAAAATTAGCTCAGGTACTTAATCAATCTAAGAATGTGACCCTGTTTTGTGGGAATGGTTGCGCGGGTGCTCATGATGAAGTGGTTAAGTTAGCTGAAACACTGAAAGCTCCTGTTGTACATGCTTTACGAGGTAAAGAACATATTGAATGGAATAACCCGTATAGCGTTGGTATGACTGGGTTAATTGGCTTTTCATCAGGTTACCACGCCATGATGAATGCGGATACTGTTGTATTATTAGGAACTCAATTCCCTTACCGTCCTTTCTACCCCAATGAAGCAAAAATCATTCAAATTGATATTAATGCAGGTAGCTTAGGGTCACACTGCCATATTGATATGGGGTTAATTGGTGATATTAAAGCGACACTTGATGCGTTACAGCCTCATTTACAGACCAAGCAGGAAACAAAACACCTCGACGGTGCTTTAAAACATTATGCAGAGGCACGTAAAGGGTTGGATGACCTTGCTAAACCGGGGCATGAGGGGTTGATCCACCCACAATATTTGGCAACAAAAATCAGTGAACTTGCTGCGGAAGATGCTATTTTCACTTGTGATGTTGGCACTCCAACCGTTTGGGCTGCGCGTTATTTGAAAATGAATGGCAAGCGTCGTCTTATCGGCTCATTTAACCATGGTTCAATGGCGAATGCGATGCCACAGGCTATTGGTGCACAGGCGGTTGATAAGAAACGCCAAGTCGTTGCGATGTGTGGCGATGGTGGTTTTAGTATGTTAATGGGGGACTTTATTTCCCTTTCACAAATGCAACTGCCAGTGAAGATTATTATCCATAATAATGGGGTGCTTGGGTTTGTCGCGATGGAGATGAAGGTTGCAGGTTTCTTAACCGCAGGGACTGATCTACATAACCCTAATTTTGCCGCTATTGCCAATGCTGCTGGTATCAAAGGGATCCGTGTTGAAAAAAGCGAAGACCTAGAGGGAGCCTTGAAAGACGCATTTGCTCATGATGGTCCGGTGGTAGTTGATGTACTGACTGCTAAGCAGGAACTGTCAATGCCGCCAGAAATTGAAGCTCAAGAAGCAAAAGGTTTTAGTTTGTATATGTTAAAAGCGATTATGACTGGTCGTGGTGACGAAGTTGTACAATTAGTGAAAACTAACTGGTTACGCTAAAACGTTATTGTTAGTCATCAGAAGCCCAATTCGCCTGAGTTGGGCTTCTGTGTTTGTGGCACCGTGACTGTTTACGAGTCAGTCAGAGTAACGTGGCTTTAGGATTAAATTACCCCTTCAGATATCGACTTTATGGCTTAGCAAATCTGTTGTTTCTGGTACTGCGTTATAAATCAGAATCTAAACCAGCAGGAATGATAGGGCTGTTAACTAATGGGTTATGGGATGCATACAGTTCCCTTAGGGTAGGGGGTAGATAGGGAAGCTGAGTAAACTGGTTATGAGAAATATCTAAGGTTATTAGCGGTGTTTGGCTTGTTTGTAGGTAAGTCAGCTGATTATTCGATACGTTTAAATCAGATAAAGCGTATGGCAGCATTGGCATGTTGGTTAATTGATTATTATTGGCCTGTAAGCTAACCATATAAAGTGGAAGTCTTGGTAAGTTGGTTAACTGGTTATTAGCGATATTTAATCGTTCTAAATCTTCAGGAAGACTCGACAAACTCGTTAGCTGGTTATGAGAAAGATTTAATGTTATTAGTGAGTCTGAAAATATGGGCAGGGAGGTTAACTGATTATTAGCCACATTAAGCGAACGCAAATTAGGTGGTAGAAAAGTGGGTAAACTACTAATATTCTGGTTTGATAAATCAATATTATCGCTATTTTGCGCAAAACATCGTTGTATTATATCGGCAGCCTCATTTCGGTTCTCTCCTATCGGCGCGTTATTTACCCAGTTATTTAAAGCAAAATTAAGATGTTCAGCATGATAATCGCGTTCAATTAATGGTATATCCATGCACATGGAACCATTTTGACGAAAAGTATCTATGGTGCAGGTAACGGTATTTGTTCCTGAATAATAGCCAGTTCTAAAATTACTTTGGGTACTGGGTGAAGCTAATGATTGTAATGTCAAAAAAATTGCTAGTTGCTCATTCGGTTGTAACCTAGCATTCGAAAAAAGATTATTAAAGTGTTCATTTGCTCGTTCATGAGTTTCTGGTGGAAAACATTCTTCTATCGCTTGCCATAGAGTATTTAATTGGAATGTACCTATATGATTGTTAATACTATTAATTTGGTTGTTATTATGACCAATGCTAAAATTATTCAATGTTACCCCCTTATAAATACTGGTTATTTCTGGGCGATATAAATATAAAGTTATAAGAAATCAAATCAGGGGATGACCTTAAATTTAAAGCGGTATGGCCTTCCAAGAAAAATATTTAATAAGTGAAAAGGAATTACCTTCTTGCTGTAAAGTCTGCCAAGCTCCCCAAATATTCAGGTTCACTTAATGGTATGAGGACAGACTCAGCTAGACCATGAGTGGCGTTTATTATAGTGCACTCAGCGGCCTCCATTCCCCTTACATATTCTGTCGTAAAATTGTTTTGATGCCCTTGTGAAGCTAATGATTTTAATGTCAAAAAGCTTTCAAGTTGCTCAGGCGGTGTGACTAATAGATCACCATGATAAAAATCATTAAGGCATTCATATGCAAGGGGTTCTAATTTGGGAGAGAACCATTCTCTTATATGGCCCCATATTTCGTCGGCTTCGTTAGGTAGTTCATCGTCAAAAAGCCTGTCACCTTGAACATGATGTAAATGGTTTGCACCCACATTGAAATTATCCATAATTATTACCTGATAAAATTTAAGCGATTCAGATAATAAAACATAAGGCCAAAATGAATTAAATCAGGTCATTACCTTAACTTTTAGCTGAGGGTTAATAACCCGCAGCAGATTGACTACGCCACAAATGGGCGGCAACAAGGGCTCGCCAAGGAGAAAACTGTGTTAGCCATTTTTCTGTTTCCTTAGCCGTTGGTGGCTCTTGCGTAGTCAACAACGTTTGCAAATTACGCCTGACCGCAACATCGCCATGTAAAGAGCCATTTAAGTAATTAAATCCACGAAGGAGTGCATAGCTAACCGTCCAAGGACCAATACCTTTAATTTGTAATAGTTGTTCAGTGATGAAATTTACGTTCTCATGGTTTATTTGCTGTGATAAGTCAATTTGTTGGTTCTCTATTGCGTCACAAAGCGCTCTCAGAGCAACGACTTTACCAATTGAAAACCCTGCTTGGCGAAGGGTATCGTCACTAACTCGAGAAACTTGCAGTACATCCGGAAAACACCAAATTCCTGAGGTATGTTGAAGCCCAACTGCTTGGATAAATCTTCGGCGAATTGCAATTGCGGCATGAACACTGATTTGTTGACCAATAATAGCCCAAACTAAGGCTTCAAAGGCATTAGCTGATTGATAAATTCTTAATCCCTGTTGTTTTTTAATCAGTTTCCCAATTATTGGGTCTGTCATGTATTGCGCTTCAAACTGTTCAACTGGTTGGTTTAATCCTAATAAATGTTTTGCGAGAGAATGAAGCTCAGACTCTTGAGGTATAACGGTTGGCGAGTCAATTTCCAGTGATAGCGTTGCTTGCTGATTTTTAATCATTAAATTTAATTTTGCAGCTTGTTGTTGCCAGATTAATCCTTTGTGCAAGGTATTTCCTTCAACAATTTCTGCGACATTTTGTTGGTCTCTAAGATGAAAGGCGAAGAAATCACTAGAAAGATAATGTGAGGGTAGGGGGAGTTTAACTAAAAATGTTTTCATTATTAAGACCTTATAGGATTTTTCTTTATTCACTATATATTGTGATTAAGCGCATTTAGTTACTCATTTTTTATTAATTAAATATGCTATCTTACTTAAGTCTATTATTTTTGTAATGACATGATGGTTATCTCTAATAAGGACGTGTAGATGAAAATTGAAAATGGGAGTTTACCAGATAGTACTTCGACACCACCGCCAAAACCTACCCCTGAACTAAAAGGGATTGGTGGGTGGCTAATTTTGCCTATGTTAGGGATCGTGCTGTCTCTTATTGTGCTCCCTTTTGTAATTTATAGCCAAAATGCCCAAGTGATCGAATATTGGCATGAACTAACTAACCCACAATCCGATTCATTTATTCCGTTATTTAAAGAGCTGATTTACTTCGAAGTGCTAGGTAACGTTATTTTATATGCTGTCTTACTTTTTCTTTGCTACGTCTTTTTTACTAAGAAAATGTTGACGATTAAAGTGTATATTTTTTTCCAGCTTTTTTCCTTAGCTTTGACCATCACGGATATTCTATTAGCGAGTAGTTTGTTAGGTATAGCGGTGGATGCCTCAGATATTAAGGATATATTCAGAGGTTTAATTGGTTGCGCTATTTGGATACCCTATTTCTTAGTATCAAGACGCGTTAAAAATACGTTTGTGAACTAGTTTGTGTTGTTTCAACGATAATTTATGAAGCAGGAGGCATGATGATTAAGTGTAAAAGAGTCTATGACCCTGTTGCAGATGACGATGGTTACCGGGTACTCGTTGACCGGCTATGGCCAAGGGGGATCAAAAAAACCGACTTACAGCATGATGAATGGAATAAAGATGTCGCACCAACAAATGAATTGCGAAAATGGTTTCATCAACACACTGATCAATTTGTACAATTTACCGAGCACTACCTGCAAGAATTAAACCATACAACGGCATGGCAGCCGTTAGTTTCACAAGCAAAGCAGGGGAGTTTAACGTTATTATACAGTGCAAAAGACACGCAACATAATCAGGCTATTATACTCAAAGCATTTATTGAACAAAAAATGCAAAACTCATAAAGGTTATCGGAATGGATACGCACCAATCAACCACTCAAATAGGGCAGCCAATAGTACAAGGTGTTTCTCAGACGGTTGCGAAAAAACCACTACAAGGGGTCAGTGGATGGTTGATTTTACCCGTTATAGGGTTATTTTACATGTTATACAAAACGGTCATGATGTTATTGCTAGATATTGCACAAGTAAAAACCGTTTGGCCATTAGCGACACAAGCTGATTCTGACTTTTATGTTGCTGGTTTTTCGACAGGGTTTTACCTGTTACAAACAGGCTATGGGGTTTTGATAGCCTTGTTTCTGTGGACATTTATTGCTGCAGCAAAATGGAAAAAAAGCGCGAAATGGTTATTTATCATTACCATGTTACTGTATACCGTGATGATTATTGTGGCTCGCTTTGTTTTCCCCTATACATTCGGTATTGAAGTTAATTATTCGAATGTGATTACAGCGATTAATGGGAGTTTCTACTGCGCCTTATGGGTCCCCTATTTTTTGGTGTCTAGCCGAGTAAAAAACACCTTTATTCGTTAAAAATTGGCCACCGTGGGTTATGGTGGCCAATAGTGTTAATCATCAGAGAGAGTTAACGTGTTGGTGATATTGCACCGTTCAATGAATGCTTCATCATGAGAAACCAGTAATAAACTACCTTGATAATCGTTGAGTAAGTCCTCAAGTAACTGTTTTGAGTCCAAGTCCAGATGGTTATCGGGTTCATCAAGTAACAAAATAGCCGGCGGGTTAGGGCTATGAGTGAGCGCTAACAAGGTGGCTTTCAATTGTTCACCGCCACTAAGTTGTGTTAGTGGCTGTAATGATTTCTCCCCTCGAATGCGTAGCATACCAAGCTGTGTGCGCCATTGTTCAACGGAGAATAATGGTTGGTATTGATGAAGTGCTTCCCCAACCGGCAAGGATTTATCCAGTAAACTCAAATGCTGATCTAAATAACACACTGTGCCACTTAAACGATATTCTCCTGAGACCGCCGGAAGATACCCCATTAATACTTTGAGTAACGTGGATTTCCCGCAACCATTTTTGCCCTGAATATGCCAGTGTTCTCCACTGTATATAGTGAATGAAAGTGGTGATGAATGGCCATAAGGTAACATTAATTCAGAAGCGAAAACGGTTACTTTTCTTCCCTCACTTTGGTAGTTAATCGCCATTTTTTGCGGTTTGATATGGCGAATTTTTTCATGGTTTTCTTGTTGCTGATTTTGTAAGTTATCCATGACGCGCTGATGGCGGTCGGCAACTTTTGACTGTCTTTTTTCAGCACGATTTTTCTGCATATCAAGTAGTAACAAGGATTGAGAACCACCATAACGAATCTTCTCTCCTTGTTTTTTACGTTGAGCCGCTTTTTTCAATGTGATCTGTTGTTGTTTTTTCTCTTGATTAATTTGTTTTTCTAAACGTTCGGCTTGTGCATCAATTGCCGCTATTTCGAAGTTTTTCTGAGTGTCGTATAAGTCATAATTCCCTCCATATTCATACAACCCTTTAGCGGTTAGCTCAAAGGTGGCGTCCATCTCCCCGAGCAATGCCCGATTATGCGATATAACTAAGCACCCAGCGGTATGTTCAGATAACTTTTCACTTAGCCATTGTCGACTCTGCGCATCTAAGTGATTATCGGGTTCATCAAGTAATAGAAAACTATTTTTCTGCAAAAAAGCACGGCAAAGGGCGAGACGTGTGCGTTCGCCACCACTTAAAGATGCAATAGGGGTTTCCATGGAAACGGGTAGTCTGGCTGAGTCCAATAGATTTTCCCATTGAGATGGCAAATGCCATTTATCTTCAACCTGTTCGAAATCATCAAAGGTGCCATTTCCTGATTCAATGCGGGCAAATGCATAATAAATCTCAGAGATGCCTAAAGCATCAACCAATGTATCACCCGCTAATCGAGTTAACTGATCGACGTGGAGAAAGGGAATATTCCAGTGCACGTTACCTTGTGTTGGGGGAAGAGTTTGTGCAAGAAGTCGCATTAAAACCGACTTACCAGTGCCATTATTCCCGATTAAGGCGTTTTTTTGGCAAGATAAAGTCCCGCTCAGTGGGGGAAATAGGGCGGTTTGGTTAAATTCAATATTAAGTTGTGAAAAGTGACAAGCAACAGTCATATGCACCTCCAAAATTGCGAGGACAGACAACGTTGTTGACTTATCAATAAGCGTCGATGAAAGTGGTTGCCTGCCAGGAACAGAAAAATGAATACCAAATTGGTATTGGAAAATATTTTCTGGCAGTGCTTAATTCATCGTGGGGCGTACCTACTAAGTTGAGTAATTTGGTAAGGTGAATGGATATTATAAGCTGTTTAGCGATAAAGTGTCCAATTTTGTTGGCGACTTTAGGCGCGTTGATTTCTCACCACTCCCTCTTTCTAGGGGTTAAGATAGAGCCGCAGCGCCTTTACAGAAACCTCATACTACGACCAGTCATTTGAATGCTCTTTTGATAAATGAGGTAAGAGTGATAAGAAAACCTCTATTTTTCTTTCGTTGGTCATATCGACAAAATCATCCATCGCAATTTCCACACTATTGATAACATTATTACGGATGGCAAACTTATACATCAAATGCCCAGTCCAGCTTCGATGAACATAAACATAACCCTCTTCATTATAAGAGAGCCATTTATCTTCCATACATAAGGGTAGCCAACCATTCAGTATGTTCTTCACCTCGGTTTCTGTCAGTGTGTAGTTTAAATGATGAACTAGTGGTTCGTTTTCAAAGAACTTTAGGTTTTTAAACTTATTTATCATTATATTTAACTATCAATAGATATTTATAAGCACAGATTATCAGATATGGGGTTGAGGTCAAAGTGAACTCACGGTTGCTTACGCATTAAACTAACAGCATGCGTGCGCGTCCCGTAAGATGACGTTAGGCCCAGATGTGACGAGTAAAATTTAAGGGGTATTTTGATTCAATAGGGATATGTACTTTATTAGGATTAGGTTTCAAAAAGCGGATGACATGGCATAAATGAGAGGGAACTAAGGTAGTAAGGTATCATCAAAGTTACCTTATCAGTGATATAGCGCCAAATTAAAAGGCCTGACCCCTGTTGAACAGTAAAATCAGGCCTTACAAGTCACTTAACTAAAAGCCCCTAATCTAGGGAAACATTGTTTAGCGAGTCATGATATTTTGCCGTTATACAGAAGCACGCTCAGATAGCGAATGCTCTGATAACCACTGTGCAATACGTTGTTTTTCTTCATCATTTAGCCACATACCGAGCTTAGTACGGCGCCAGATAGCATCATCTAATTCAGTTACCCATTCATGTTTAACTAAATAACGTAATTCAGCCTCGTAAACATTGGCACCAAAGGCTTCACCGAGATCACTGAGTGAATTCGCACCTTCAAGGATTAATTTACTGTTGCTACCGTAAGTTCTGGCAAAACGCAGGGCTAAGCCTTCAGGTAGCCATTGATAATGTTGGCGCAGTACACGTGCATAGCCGTCACGGTCGCAACCTTCAATATCCCCGCCAGGTAATTGACCATTTTTAGTCCAAGGGCTACCTGCATTCGGGTAGTAGGTGGCGAGCTTATTGACAGCGGCTTCGGCTAATTTTCGATAAGTCGTTAATTTACCACCAAATACAGACAGTAATGGGGCTTTACCTTGTTCATCGTGAATATCTAATGTGTAGTCACGAGTGATGGCTTGTGGTGAATCAGATTCGTCATCACATAGTGGACGAACACCTGAGTAATCCCAAACGATATCGCTAACCGTTAGCTGTTTTTTGAAGTGGTCATTATATACTTTCAGTAAATAGTTAACTTCGTTTTCATCGATTTTGACATCTTTCGGATCACCTTTGTATTCCACATCAGTGGTACCAATGATTGAGAATTCATCCATCCAAGGGATCACAAATACAATACGGTTATCTTCGTTTTGTAAAATATATGCCTGTGGTTCGTCGTGTGCACGAGGAACCACAATGTGGCTACCCTTGATTAAACGAATACCGTAGGGTGATTTCAGTTTCAAGCCATCATCGAAGAACTCTTTTACCCAAGGTCCTGTCGCGTTTACTAACCCTTTAGCTTTCCATGTGTGGGTCTCACCAGTACGTAAGTCTTGAGCTTCAACCACCCATAGGCCATTTTCGCGATAAGCACGAGTTACTTTTGTGCGAGTACGAACTTCACCATTCTTACGTACTACTTCTTGAGCGTTTAACACAACTAAACGCGCATCATCAACCCAACAGTCCGAATATTCAAAACCTTTGGTTAATTCAGATTTTAATACGGAGTTTTGGTTAAATTTTAAACTTTTACTGCTTGGTAAACTGACGCGTTTTCCCAAATGGTCATATAGAAATAAACCAATACGGATCATCCAAGCTGGGCGTAAATGGGGTTGGTGAGGTAAACGGAAACGCATTGGAAAAGCAATATGCGGAGCCAAGCGTAGCAGCACTTCACGCTCTGCTAATGCTTCACTTACCAACCTAAATTCGTAATGTTCAAGGTAGCGTAAGCCACCGTGGATCAGTTTTGAACTCGCAGATGAAGTTGCACTCGCTAAGTCTTGAGCTTCGAGCAGTAATACCGATAATCCACGACCCGCAGCGTCTGCTGCAATACCAGCGCCGTTGATCCCGCCGCCGATGACAATCAAGTCTTTAGTTTCCATGCATCCCCCTGAGATGTTCGAAACACTTTCAATAATGTTCGTTTTCGCTCATTTGATTGTAATCAAATTCCATTAGTATGCCAACTAATAATGAAGAAAAAATAACAAGTGCGTGATATTGGTAACAAACTTTTTTCAATACCCACATTTAAAATAATGTTATTTACAAAGGGAAATTTGAGTTTCGAGCGAAAAAGAACAAGGAACGGAGGATATAAAAAATTAAAGCGAGGGGCAGATATTCAGAAGCATGATGGCAGGCTGGTGCGCTGCCATCATGAACATAATGATTTGATTAGCAAAGTTCGAGCTGGACGTTATGTTGTTCAATCACTTTGAGAATGCTATCAGGTGGTTGTTTGTCGGTGAATAGGTAATCGATTAAGTTCATGTTACCGAGATTAACCATCGCATTACGGCCAAACTTAGAGTGGTCGGTGACTAACATGACACAGCGTGAATTCTCAATAATTGCGCGTTTGGTACGAACTTCGTGGTAGTCAAACTCAAGCAAGGAGCCGTCCATATCAATACCACTAATACCAAGAATGCCATAATCCAACCTAAATTGAGAGATAAAATCCAACGTGGCTTCACCAACAATTCCGCCATCACGGGAACGGACTTCACCTCCCGCTAAAATTAAGCGAAAGTCTTCTTTTGGCATCAATAGAGTAGCAACGTTCAAGTTATTGGTTACTACTCGCAAATTTTTATGATTCACTAACGCATGGGCGACCGCTTCAGGCGTCGTACCAATATCAATAAATAATGTGGCGCCATCAGGGATTTGACTAGCGACATGTTGTGCAATACGCGCTTTTTCATCTGACCACATAATTTTACGGTCGTTATAAGCGGCATTTACGGAACTTGAAGGTAGTGCCGCGCCGCCATGGTGCCGCTGAATTTTATTTTGTTCAGCGAGGTCATTGAGGTCTCGTCGGATGGTTTGAGGGCTAACCTCAAAATGTTCGACAAGTTCTTCAGTACTGACATATCCCTGAAGACGCACAAGTTCAACGATTGCATCATGTCTCTGGGTTTGTTTCACAGCGTTGGCCTCTAATTATTAAAATGTTTTATCTGGAGCTCTGGTGTTTGAAACTTTGCCTATTATCCCATACTCCCATCAATAAGCCGATAATTAACCCTGAAGTATGTGCGGCATTGGCAATATGCATCCCTAAAATATCGAAGTAACCGAAAAAGAGCCAGATAATTGAAAATATCATTAGCCCCCGTGGGATGCTGATACCACTTTCTGGCCGGCGTTCGCCGGTTAACCAAACGTAGCTAACCAAGGCATATACCACACCAGATAAGCCGCCAAAATTATTTTCACTAAATAGTGATTGACCCCAATTACTGAATAAGGCTGAGACCAATAGAATGGTGAAGAGTTTCCCTGTTCCCAGTTTTCGTTCAACTTGCCCAGCAAGGAACCACCATAATGCAAGGTTGAAGCCAATGTGCGATAACGAAAAATGCACCAATGCAGGGCTAAACCAGCGCCAAAGTTCAGATTGTTGGTCGCCAATTGGCCAAGCTAGGTAACGTAAAACTTCACGCGCATCTGTTATTTCTACCCAAAGATATACAATAATCGACAACACAATAACAGCGATAGTTAAAGGGCCTGATTGCTCTTTTAGGTAATTCCATGTGAGGTAATTTCGGTACTGAAATTGGGTATCTGCACTACCGGTATGCCAACTAGCTTCTAGATAGCGGGGGTGGTTAGGGTCTTGTAAAAAGATATCGAGTTCTTTGCGTACTTGAGAAAGATGTTGGTCATCTTCTAACCAAAGTTCAAATAGCGGTTGCTCCTGCGATGGCTGCATTTTTAAATGAATATTTTGGCTTGCCATGTAATCAACAAATGCTTGCGCCATTCTCGGGTTAGCAAAAGAAGTGATGTGGATCATGAATACGTTTTCTCATCTAGAGCGCCGTGACGGCTTGTGGATATTCCCTTAACCAAGCTTCAAACCCGCCATTAATGCTGTAAACAGATTCATAGCCGATGTTGATCAGATATTGTGCAGCACCTTGACTGCTATGCCCGTGGTAACACATGACCATGACGGGTTGTTCATAATCCGTTTGTTCCAAAAACTGACTGAGTGACTCGTTGGTAAGGTGATAAGCCCCACTTGCATGGCCTGCACGGAAGCTTTGTGGATCACGTACATCAACAAGTATAGCAGTGCCTTCTAACCAATGTTGATAGGCTTGCTCGGGTGTTAGTGTCTCGAAATGGTCCATAAAATACCGAATATAGTGGGGAAACCCCCATAAAAGATAAAATTAGGCACCTGTAAGCAGAAAAACAGGTGCCAGACATCAATGGCAATTAGTAGAAAGAGTGCTCGCCACGTTGGTGCTCAGTTAGGTCTTTAACGCCTTTTAACTCACCATCAAACATTTTCAGTAATTCTTTTTCGATACCCTCTTTGAGGGTGACATCGACCATAGAACAACCATTACAACCACCACCAAATTGTAGGATAGCAAAACCATCATCGGTGATTTCCATCAGAGAAACACGGCCGCCATGGCTGGCTAATTGAGGGTTTATTTGTGATTGTAAAACATACTCAACACGCTCAATTAATGGCGCATCATCAGAGACTTTACGCATTTTTGCGTTTGGTGCTTTTAACGTTAGTTGTGAACCCAGTTGGTCAGTGACGAAATCAATTTCAGCATCGTCCAAGAATGGGGCACTAATTTCATCAACATAAGCAGATAACTTTTCGAACTTCAGTTCTTTATCTGTTGCTTCAACGGCACCCGGTGGGCAGTAAGACACACCGCATTCTGCTGTTGGTGTACCTGGGTTGATGACAAATACACGGATTTGGGTTCCTGGCTCTTGATTTTCCAACAACTTGGCAAAATGAGCCTGTGCTGCTTCAGTAATATTAATCATAATCATTTGCTCAATAATAGTTGACTGCTTTAGTTGGTTATAATACGCCCATTTACCCCTTTCCTACAAGGTGCGACAGAGTGACCACGCATCAACAGTATGCGCACCCGCACAAATCAACAATTTTGCTGCGGAGTTCATTGTAGAACCTGTGGTAATAACATCATCAATAATAGCGACATGTAGGCCTGAAACTGACGTTTCTAAGGTAAATGCACCTTTAAGGTTAGCTCGGCGATGCTCTCTTTTTAGTGTAATCTGTGCCAGTGTATCATGACTGCGTAATAATGAATTTTGTGAATAGGGAATATTTAACCATCTGGACAATATTTCACCAATTAAGGCCATGTGATCAAAGCCGCGAAACCATAACCGACGGCGATGTAAGGGAATAGTCATGATTAAATCGGGTTTTTGCCATTGATGATGGCGGTAACCAGTGAGCCAAAATAAAACAAAAATTCGGGCTAAGGAAAAGGCAAGTTGTGGCTGTTTATTAAATTTAAAACAATGAATGAGTTTACGTAATGGGGCTTGATACGGTGTTACAGTGATCAACTGGTGCCAAGCTGGGGGGCTCTTTAGGCAACGACCGCATTCATTAATAGGCAGCTCACAGGGCAAAGCACAACGAGAGCAACTCACCGGCATTTTCGGTAACCCTTTGAGGCAAAATGAACAAATGCCCTGATGACTTAATTTTAGTGATTGGTGGCATAGCCAACAGACCCCTTCCATTGTTAGCATGGTAATGTCCTGTTAAAAATATTCGACTAAGAAATGAACGAAGAGAGTGTAACCATGACAAAGTTATATTGGCAGACCGTTGGCGATGGAAAGCAAGATATTGTGTTACTACACGGATGGGGGCTGAATGCGCAAGTTTGGCAAACCATTATTCCGCGGGTCGCTTCGCATTTTCGTATTCACTTGGTTGATTTACCTGGTTACGGTCGTAGCCAAGGCTTTCCGCCAATGAGTATTCAATCTATGGCGGATATTTTATGGGCACAGGCTCCGAAAAATGCCATTTGGTTAGGGTGGTCATTGGGGGGGCTGGTGGCAAGTCGTATCGCTCTTGACCATCCCTATGAAGTGACAGGGCTAATAACAGTAGCATCATCCCCTTGTTTTAAAGCCGATGGTAGTGACTGGGCGGGGATCAGACCTGAGGTTTTATTAGGTTTTGAGCATCAGCTCGCCGCTGATTTCCACCGCACCGTTGAACGTTTTCTAGCACTGCAAACGCTTGGGACAGAAAGCGCAAGAAATGATGCAAAGTTGCTAAAATCAGTTGTTCTCGAGCAGCCTATTCCGACGGTAGAAACGCTAAATGCGGGGCTTGAGTCATTACGTACCGAAGATTTGCGTGAGGAATTGAAAAAACTGCCAGTGCCATTCTTACGCATTTATGGTTATCTTGACGGGCTTGTCCCACGTAAAGTGGTGCCCGTATTGGACGAGCTTTATCCACACTCTCCGTCTGTGATTATGCGCAATAGCGCTCATGCCCCGTTTATTTCACATCCTGATGAGTTTTGTGAGTATTTATGTGACTTTCAAAGCCGATTGGAAGAGTAAATAGAACCATCAGTCATTAAGGGGGTTTTTAAAGCGTATATTCTGCTAACTATAGTTCCATAGCAGGCTTTTTATTACAGCACTTTATGCTATCCCCTTACTTCAAAAGGAATCGATGATGGTTAATGATTTATTGACACAAACTAAACCCCAATATTCCGGCAGAGGTCTGGTTTTTTAAGAATTCAACTATGCGATAAAAAGAATTGCAGGTTTATGACATTCCTTCAAGGTGCCTCACTTTATCTTATACACAAAGTGCGCACAGTCGGTGCTTTCGGGGCAACCCTTGCAACTGCTACCTGTCAAACAAGCACTCACATCGACTTTTTCAATTTTGCCTAGACTCACTAGCTTTTCAGCCATGGCTTGAACCAACGGAATTGGGGTATTGAGGCGTTCACTCAGTAAAGTGATGTCAGCTTGCCCATATAAGGCGATTAAATCTCGAACTTGTAACAAGCTGACCATCACGTTATTCCTTAGTGGCAGGCATTGCCTGAACATCCAGAGCATTGCGCCGCAGTTTTACTTTTTATATTCAATGTGACCCGACTACGGACACGGCGTAAGAACATAAATAAAACAAGATTGAAAGCAACTACCGCAATGATAGTTATTAAGCTACTTTGTGGGTGCTCACTGAATGTCGCTATTTGGTAAAACAGTGCAGAAAGGCTATAGGCCACATTGAGCCCCCAAAGAATGGAAAAACTCATCCAGCTTTTATTGGTTTCGCGAGCGATAGCCCCCATCACAGATACGCAAGGCACATATAGCAAGACAAAAATTAGATAACTATAAGCCGCGATGCCAGAACCAAATTTCGCCGCCATGGTACCCATAGAGCCTGACTCCATCTCACCGTCCCCTTTACTGGCTTCGATAGGGTTCGATAGCGCACTTAATGTAAAGGTTTCTTTTAAGCTATCCCAAGTATCGGATACCGCATCCTCTAACTCTTCCCACAAATTGAAAGATTCAGCATCAAATGGTTCGGCGGTGATCGCTTCGGCGGTATACAGGGTATTTAATGTACCCACGACCACTTCTTTGGCCATTGCTCCCGTGATTAATCCGACGGTGGCTTGCCAGTTGTCCGCGTGAACGCCGATTGGCTGTAATGCAGGCGTGATAACTTTACTGACCGAAGCCAGTGCCGAATCATTAATATTATCAACGGGTTTACCTGAGAAGGAGAAGCTGTTTAATGCACCGATAAAGATACTGGCAACGACGATAACCTTACCAGCACGTACCACAAAGCCTTTCAAGCGTTGCCAAGTTTGGATCAGTAACGTTTTGACGTGAGGAACGTGGTAAACCGGTAATTCCATAACGAAAGGGGAGGCTTCACCGCGCATTAAAGTGTGTTTGAGTAGCAATCCTGTCAGGATAGCGACCACAATCCCTAAAATATACAGGGAAAAGACAACACTAGCGCCGTTTTTACCGAAAAAGGCCGCGGCAAATACTGCAAAAATTGCCAGCCTTGCGCCGCAAGACATAAATGGTGCCATTAGAACAGTAATCAGCCTTTCACGCGGTGCATCAAGAGTACGTGCGCCCATAATGGAAGGAACGTTACAGCCAAAGCCAACAATTAAGGGCACAAATGATTTGCCGGGTAAGCCCAGTGCTTGCATGAGCCTGTCCATTACAAATGCCGCACGAGCCATATAGCCGGAGTCTTCGAGTATTGAAAGAAATAGGTACATCATCCCGATTTGTGGTACGAGTGGTAAAACGGTATTAATACCACCACCAACACCTTGGGCAAGGAAGATGGTTAGCCAATCAGGGAAACTCAAATAATCTCCCAGCCACTGGAGACCATGAATAAATATGGCTTCTGATGCCCCCTCGAAGAAAGGTTGTAGTGCTCCTCCGATATTAATTGCTAATACAAACATCAGGTACATGACAAACAAGAAAATCGGGACACCAAGCCAGCGACTGAGAATAAATCTATCCAGTGATTGCGTTAATTTGTTGGGTTCAGCAGCACTATTATTAATAGCGGCATGGCAAATAGTCGCAATAGACTGATAGCGAGAGTCTGCAATGAGTAACTCGGGTTCTTCATTCAAACTCTCTTTAAGTTGTTGGCGTGTCGAAAGTAATTGCTCTTCTGTTATTTCTGCACGTTGGCGGCTGTAAATATCCCCTTCGAGGATTTGTAATGCTAACCAGCGGCGTTGTTGGTGGCTAAATTGCTGTGATGATATTTGATCTGACAGTGAGTCTACCGCTTGTAATAATTGAGGTGGATATTCGACAAGGGCTTTTTGGCTATTTTGTGGATGAGTATCAATGGTTTTCTTTAATTCATTAATACCAGTCGCACGTGTTGAAACCATTGGAATGACAGGGCAACCCAGTTGTTTCTCCAATTGAGCAATATCAATATCAATATGTTGGCTTTGTGCGATATCCAACATATTAAGAGCAACAATACAAGGAACACCGAGTTCAACTAACTGTAATGTAAGATAAAGGTTGCGCTCTAGGTTTGATGCATCCACCACATTGATTAGCATGTCAGCTTCGCCACTTAGGATAAAGTAACAGGCAATTTGTTCATCTAGTGAGGTTTGCTCGGAAATTGTGGTGAGGGAATAAGTCCCTGGAAGGTCAACAAGCTCAATCTTATGGTCGTCTGTGTGGAAGCGGCCAACTTTGCGTTCAACCGTGACACCTGCCCAGTTACCGACGCGTTGTCTCGAGCCCGTTAGCTGGTTAAATAGGGTCGTTTTGCCTGCATTGGGGTTGCCAATTAAGCCGATAGTCAATCGTTTCATAGTGTTT
Organism: Providencia sp. 2024EL-00732; assembly: GCF_044006275.1. NCBI lineage: Bacteria > Pseudomonadati > Pseudomonadota > Gammaproteobacteria > Enterobacterales > Morganellaceae > Providencia > Providencia sp. 2024EL-00732. Next base: position 104,222 of record NZ_JBIPDG010000013.1, read on the forward strand.
GCCAATAATATAAAAAGAATACTTAAGCGGTAGGCGCTTCATCAAGGTTAAGCAGGGCGAGATCCTTTTTACGTAATACTAAGCTCACGCGATGCGTTTCTATCTGCACAGGGTCACCAAATGGCGCTAAGCGCACGACTTTAAATACAGAACCCGGTAGCAAACCAAGGGAAAGAAGTTTTTGTCGGTAAGCGGGGCTTATCTCTGGTGAAAAACCAATTATTTTATAGCTGCATTGAGGAAGTAGAGCCATAGTGTCTTCCTATTAATTCAATTTATAATGATATCAATACTTATTGCTAGAAATATGGGTATCAATAACTTGATAGCGTAACCCAACAAAAATTAATCTAATTAACAATGAGAATTATAATCATCTACTTTTGTTCTATTTAGCCTCTTTTTTCGTCAATTTGACTTGATGTGGATCAACGAAGCATTGAGTTAGCCCTGTTTTCTTAATCGGTGGGGCTGTTGAAACGCTGGGGTATAAGAGTATTTTGAAGTGTATTAACGAGTGTGAAGTGAATTAATTAAAAATAATAGGCATCGCAATTATTTTATAGCGATGCCTATTTAACGTAATTAACGTTTTTTGCCAAATGCGGCAGCCAGTGCATCGCTCATCGCACTGTTACCAGAAGATGATGAGTTTTGGCGTGCATTACCCCTTGGTTGTGCTGCTTTGCGTGGGTTTTTGTCTTGCGTTGGAGCTGCTCGACGAGGTGCGCTATTCGTATCACCAGCTTGCTCATCCAGACGCATCGTTAGCGCAATACGTTTACGCGCGATATCGACATCTAGCACTTTGACTTTTACGATATCACCCGCTTTTACCACTTTGTGAGGGTCTTCAACGTAACTATTTGATAGAGAAGAAATATGAACGAGCCCATCTTGGTGAACACCAATATCTACAAACGCGCCAAAGTTGGTTACATTGGTAACTGCGCCCTCTAAGACCATCCCAGAGACAAGGTCATTCATGGTCTCAACCCCTTCGGCAAAGGTGGCCGTTTTAAACTCAGGGCGAGGGTCACGACCCGGTTTTTCTAATTCTTTAATGATATCCGTGACGGTTGGGACACCAAATTGTTCTGTGGTGAAATCACGTGGGCTTAAGGCATTAAGCACTTGTGAGTTACCCATAATTTCTTTTAGTGGTTGACGGACAGACTCAAGGATTTTTTCAACAATTGGGTAAGACTCAGGGTGAACGGTCGAAGCATCCAATGGGTTCTTACCATTAGTGATACGTAGGAAACCTGCACATTGTTCAAATGCTTTTGGCCCAAGGCGCGTGACTTTCAGTAACTGCTTTCTATCATTAAATTGGCCATTTTCATCACGCCAATCCACCACATTTTGGGCGATCATCTTGCTTAAACCGGCAACGCGAGTCAGTAAGGCAACTGAAGCTGTGTTTAGGTCGACACCAACGGAGTTTACGCAATCTTCAACCACAGCATCGAGTTTACGTGCCAACTGAGTTTGGCTAACATCGTGTTGATATTGACCAACTCCGATAGATTTAGGGTCAATTTTTACCAGTTCAGCGAGAGGATCTTGTAGACGGCGTGCAATAGATACGGCACCACGCAAAGATACATCCAATGTTGGGAATTCAAGCGCAGCAAGCTCAGAGGCGGAATAGACCGAAGCCCCCGCTTCACTGACGATGACTTTTTGGGCTGTTACTTCAGGGTATTGTTTTTGGACTTCTGCAAAGAAGCGTTCAGTTTCTCGCGATGCAGTCCCATTACCGATTGCCACGAGTTCCACATGATGTTTTTGACACAGCGCGGCAACAATCGTTGCTGCTTTAGCCGCTTGGCCAGTGTGTGGATAAATAGTATCGGTTGCAATCAGTTTACCTGTTGCATCAACTACTGCGACTTTTACCCCTGTACGCAGGCCAGGATCGAGCCCCATAGTTGCACGCATGCCTGCGGGGGCGGCCATCAGCAAATCACTGAGATTACGGGCGAAAACGTTAATAGCCTCTTCTTCTGCTTTTTCGCGCAGAGAACTCATTACTTCCGTTTCCAAGTGCAGAAGCACTTTGACTCGCCATGTCCAGCTGATCACCGCTTTACGCCATTGGTCAGCTGGGGCGTTATTCAAATGTACATCTAAGTGGCGAGTGATGATCTCTTCACAGTAACTTTCTTTTGGTGGCTCATCAAATTGTGGGTCACAATTTAATGACAGCTGTAAAATACCTTCATTACGACCACGGAACATAGCAAGTGCACGGTGCGAGGGGACTTGAGCTACAGGCTCTTGGTGCTCAAAGTAGTCACTAAATTTAACGCCTTCTTCTTGCTTACCTTCTGCAACAACAGAAACAAGGTGGGCATTCTTCCAAATATAGTCACGAACTTTGGCCAATAAGGCGGCATCTTCGGCAAAACGCTCCATAAGAATATAACGTGCGCCATCTAAGGCTGCTTTTATATCCGCTACGCCTTTATCTGCATCGATGTAAGCTTGGGCTAGTTCTTCAGGGGACTGGCTTGGGTCTGTCCACAAGGTATCCGCTAATGGCTCAAGCCCTGCCTCAATGGCGATTTGCCCACGGGTACGACGTTTCGGTTTATACGGTAAATACAGGTCTTCAAGTTCAGTTTTATTGAGGGTAGTATCAATCGCAGAGGCAAGCTCTGGGGTTAATTTCCCTTGCTCTTCAATCGATTTCAGGATGGTTTGCTTACGGTCATTCAGTTCGCGTAAGTACCCTAAGCGGCTTTCTAGCTGGCGAAGCTGAGTATCGTCCAACCCTCCGGTAACCTCTTTACGGTAACGAGCGATAAACGGGACAGTATTACCTTCATCTAATAAGGTGATGGCAGAAAAAACCTGTTTCGGTTGGGCATGCAGTTCTGCTGCGATGATTTGGCTTAGAGTTTCATTCATGTCGTGTTTAAATACCTACTGAAAGAACAATTAAAAAAATTTACTGCACTGTTATACTTGGTGATAGCCATAATTTCCAGACTGAATTTAAGCCTATTGGTAGGAAAGTCTCAGATTATGTTCTATAAATTATTATAATCACTGTCTCTATTGACGAATATTTTAAGGTTATGACAAAAAGTCTTTTAATTACGCGCGAAGGTTGGGATGCGTTAGACAAAGAGCTAAAGTATCTGTGGAAAGAAGAACGGCCTAGAGTAACCCAATCTGTTTCTGAAGCAGCAGCCCAAGGGGATCGTTCAGAAAACGCAGAGTACATATACGGTAAAAAAAGGTTACGTGAAATTGATCGGCGTATCCGGTTTTTATCTAAAAGATTGGATCAACTAAGGATAATCGAACCTGACCCTCGGCAAGAAGGCCGTGTCTTTTTTGGTGCTTGGGTTAAACTTGAAGATGAAAATGAAAATATCAGAATATTCCGGATAGTCGGGGCTGATGAGTTTAACCCTACAAAACAATGGATTTCAATCGACTCTCCCGTGGCGCGAGCCCTGATTGGTAAACGAGTCGATGATGAGATAATAGTAAATACGCCAGGAGGGCAAGTAACCTATTTCATATTGGAAATAAGTTATCGTCCACTAAGCATCTGAAGTGTAAAATGATTCATTAAATCCTATGTTAGTGGTAAATTAGTAGGCATTAATATTTTTTTGCTTACTTTGATTAAAAAAATAATTTGAAAGATGCACATCTTGAGGGCTACAAAATGCAGGAAAGTTATAAGGTTCTTGTCGTCGATGATGATATGCGTTTACGTGCACTGCTAGAGCGTTACCTCACAGAGCAAGGCTTTCAGGTAAGAAGTGCCGCAAACGCTGAACAAATGGACAGAATCCTGACGAGGGAATCAATTCATCTGATAGTATTAGATTTAATGCTACCGGGTGAAGATGGGTTATCAATTTGTCGTCGTTTACGCAGTCAAAATAACCCAATCCCTATTATTATGGTTACCGCGAAAGGTGAAGAGGTTGACCGCATTGTTGGTTTAGAAATTGGTGCTGATGACTATATTCCAAAACCTTTCAATCCACGCGAATTACTGGCTCGTATCCGTGCGGTACTTCGTCGCCAAGCAAATGAACTACCGGGAGCGCCATCTCAAGATGATGCTGTCATTACATTTGGTAAATTTAAGTTAAATCTTGGAACTCGTGAAATGTTCCAAGGTGATGAAAATATGCCATTAACTAGCGGTGAATTTGCGGTATTAAAAGTGTTGGTTTCTTATCCAAGGGAACCATTATCTCGTGACAAGTTAATGAGCTTAGCGCGAGGCCGTGAATACAGTGCGATGGAACGTTCTATCGATGTTCAAATTTCACGTTTACGCCGTATGGTTGAAGAAGACCCTGCCCATCCACGCTATATTCAAACAGTTTGGGGCTTGGGTTATGTGTTTGTTCCAGATGGAAGTAAAGCATGAAGCGACTGAGGTTCTCACGACGTAGTACATTTTCTCGCTCGTTATTTTTGTTCGTTGCGTTGTTATTCGCAAGCCTAGTGACCAGCTATATGGTCGTGTTGAATTTTGTTGTGATGCCTAGCTTACAACAGTTTAACAAAGTACTGGCTTATGAAGTTAGGACGTTGATGACAGAGAAAATGGTTCTACAGGATGGGACCTCGGTGCGGGTATCCCCCGCGTTACGTAAAAAAATCTATAATGAATTAGGTATTACCTTTTACGCTCATTCAGCTGCAATGGAAGAAGGGTTGAATTGGGCGAAAGAGTATGATTTTTTAAGCGAACACATGTCGGATTATTTAGGCGGTAAGGCAAATGTTCACCTCGAATTAGGCCGTGAATATCCGATTTTGTGGCTGACATCTTACCTCGCGCCTGATATCTGGGTGCGAGTCCCCTTGACTGAGATAGGTCAAAATCAATTTTCCCTCGTTTTCCGTTATACACTGACTATTTTCCTTACAATTTTTGCCGGAGTGTGGCTGTATATTCGTTATCAGAACAAGCCGTTGCTTGAGTTGGAATACCATGCTGGTGAGGTTGGAAAAGGGGTTATTTTACCGCCCATCCAAGAAAAAGGCGCGACTGAGGTAAGGGCGGCAATTCGTTCCTTTAACCATATGGCCGCTGGAATCAAAACGCTAGAAAACGACCGAACTGTTTTAATGGCAGGGGTTAGCCACGATTTAAGAACGCCATTAACTCGTATTCGTTTAGCAACAGAAATGATGAGCCCAGAAGATAGCTACCTTGCGGAGTCTATCAATAAAGATATTGAAGAGTGTGATGCGATCATCGGTCAATTTATGTCCTACCTGAAAACAGGGCAAGAAATGGATATGGAATTCTGCGACCTTAATTCAATCCTTATGGAAGCGGTCAATTCAGAAAGCAATGTGATCGGTGAAATCGAAACAGCGCTGGAGCCGGGCTCAATGATAGTAAATGGTAACCCGTTAGCTATCAAACGCGCTATCACGAATATGATTGTCAACGCATATCGTTATGGTAATGGCTGGATTAAAGTAAGTAGTGGTAAAACGGAAGATTCTGTTTGGTTCCAAGTGGAAGATGATGGTGTAGGTATCAAAGAAGAAGATATTCACCGGTTATTCCAACCCTTTGTACAAGGCGAAAAAGCACGTAGTAATAAAGGGACTGGTTTAGGCTTGGCGATTATTCGCCGGATTGTCGATGCCCATGAAGGGAGCATTGAAATCCATAAGAGTGAGCGCGGTGGGTTTGCGATTAGGGCTTTGCTTCCCCTTAAAGAGAAAGAAGACTAAATACTCTTCACACTTTGCGCCGCAGCGTTGTTGGCTGCGTTCGGCTACTCGGGTCACATACTTATGTATGCTCCCCGAGATATCCTCTCTGGCCGCCTAGCTGCAACACAAATTGTTTTGAGTATTATTTGTA
>NZ_JBIPDG010000014.1:0-109005 GCF_044006275.1 Providencia sp. 2024EL-00732
GAGTCAAGCAATTTTTTGCTTTTTCTTTTCAGAATCTCTCGCTGCCGTTTCAGTGTTCATCGCGCTTTGCGTTGTCTTGTTCCCGGTCAGTGGTGGCGCATTATAGGGAGTCAGAAAAATCTGGCAACCCTTTTTTTGCATTTTTTTTCTGACTGCTTACTTATCACTCAAAACGACTATTTTTTGATTCTTTTTAGGGCTTCTGGTAACTCAGCAATACTATTAATGACAATATCTGCATTCTCCATAGCCTCATCAGTGACCTGCTCACCACTTTTCACTAACACAGTGGTACCAACTTTAGCCGCTTTTCCCGCTAGCATATCCGCGAGTTTGTCGCCAACCATAATAGAAGCAGCCATATCTATATTTAAGAATGATTGCGCATCTTGTAACATCCCTGGCTTTGGTTTGCGGCAGTTGCAGTCTTGGCGATACTCTTCAATTTCCGCTTCGATATGATGAGGACAAAAATAGATACCATCTAAGTCAACACCGCGGTCGGCTAACGACCAATCCATCCACTCTGTTAGCTGCATAAACTGGTCCTCGGTATAAATACCACGGCCTATGCCAGATTGATTAGTTACAATGACTAATGCATAACCCATTTTTTTTAATTCTAACATCGCTTCAATCGAGCCTTCGATAAATTCAAAGTCATCGATTTTATGAACATAGCCATGATCGATATTGATTGTTCCATCTCTGTCTAAAAAGACTGCGGGGGTCCCGTTACTCACCGATTTGCTCCTCAAATTTAATATCTTTTTAGTATCTCATGAAAAGAAAAGAAATGAGAATAGAATAAATAGAACAATCTTTATTGACTTAGACGTCTAGACGCCTTAACATCCAACAATATTAGATACACTATCTAAAAAAACAATTCAGATAAAAGTTAGAAAATATAAATGATAAAGCTCTCAAATATTAATAAGGTTTTCCAGCAAGGAAACCGTAACATTCAAGCGCTGACTGACATTAGCTTGCATGTTCCTGCTGGTCAGATATATGGCGTAATAGGCGCATCAGGTGCAGGTAAAAGTACACTTATACGTTGCGTAAACATGCTCGAACGCCCTACTTCAGGCCAAGTCGTCGTTGATGGGCAAGATTTAACAGCAATGACAGAAAAAACGTTGACGAGAGCACGCCGTGGCATCGGCATGATTTTCCAACATTTTAACTTATTATCTTCACGTACTGTTTTTGATAATGTGGCGCTTCCTTTAGAGCTTGATAATACGCCTAAGGAAAAAATTAATGAGCGCGTTAATGAATTACTCGAACTGGTTGGTTTAACCGACAAGAAAGATAGTTATCCTGCTAATCTTTCTGGAGGGCAAAAACAACGCGTTGCTATTGCGCGAGCCTTAGCAAACTCACCCAAAGTTCTATTGTGTGATGAAGCGACCAGTGCATTAGACCCTGCGACAACACGCTCTATCCTTGAGTTATTAAAGGATATTAATCGTCGTTTAGGATTAACTATCTTATTAATTACCCATGAAATGGATGTGGTAAAACGCATCTGTGACCAAGTTGCAGTCATCAGCGGTGGTCAGTTAATCGAGAAAGATAAAGTCAGTGAAGTGTTTTCTCATCCGAAAACACCGGTTGCCCAAGCATTTATTCAGTCAACATTAGTGATTGATATTCCAGATGACTATAAAGCTCGTTTAAAAGCTGAATCAGGCAGTGATTTATCGCCATTAGTGAAATTAGAATTTACAGGGCAATCTGTTGATGCTCCTTTAATTTCCATGGCTGTACGCAAGTTCGATATAGATATTAATATATTGAGCTCCCAAATCGACTACGCAGGCGGCGTTAAGTTTGGTGTAATGTTAGCTGAACTACATGGCATCAATGGTGGAGTAGAGTCCACAATTACATTTTTAAAAGAACACCATGTCAAAGTAGAGGTTTTGGGTTATGTCTGAGGGAATGATTTCACTACTTATAACAGGAACGATTGATACTATCATTATGACTTTCGTATCAGCGATCCTCGGTTTTTTATTAGGTGTACCGACAGGTGTTTTACTTTATGTCACTCGCCGTGGGCAAGTGATGGAAAATACAGCTCTTTATAGTGTAATTTCAGCGGTAGTGAACGTATTTCGTTCAATCCCGTTTATCATTCTATTAGTATGGATTAGCCCATTCACTAAATTCTTGGTTGGTTCGGCCATTGGTATTGAAGGCGCTATTGTTCCATTGACAGTTGGCGCAATTCCCTTTATTGCTCGTATGGTTGAAAATACATTATTAGAAGTACCAAGTGGTTTGATTGAAGCTTCAAGGGCTATGGGGGCAACACCGCTACAGATTATTCGTAAAATATTGTTACCTGAATCATTACCGGGGATTATCAACGCAGCAACTATCACATTAATTATGTTAGTCGGCTACTCAGCAATGGGCGGTGCTGTGGGTTCTGGTGGTTTAGGGCAAATTGCAATGCAATATGGGTATTACACCTACAATCCATTAGTGATGAATACCGTACTTGTTTTGTTAATCATTTTAGTTTTCATCATTCAATACACTGGTGAATACTTAATGAAAAAAGTATCACATCGATAGTAAGTAAAATAGCTGCGCCGTTAGGGTGCTTATAAAGTCCGTTTTAAAGGGGTATATCAATGTCTATTAAATTAAAATCTATCGCAGTTGTCGGCGCGCTATTAGGCACTCTAGTTCTCACAGGTTGTGGTGAGAAAGAAAAAGATGCCAACAGCATTAAAGTTGGTGTGATCATGGGCAAAGAATTAGAAGTTGCTGAGGTTGCACAAAAAGTTGCTAAAGAAAAGTATGGCTTAAATGTTGAATTAGTTTCATTTAATGACTTCGTTTTACCTAATGAAGCATTAAGCAAAGGCGATATTGATGCTAACGCATTTCAACACAAACCGTACCTTGATCAACAAATTAAAGATCGTAACTATAAATTAGTTCCTGTGGGCAATACTTTTATTTACCCAATTGCAGCTTATTCTAAAAAAATTAAATCAGTTGATGAATTAGCCGATGGTTCACAAATTGCGCTACCTAATGACCCGACTAACTTAGGCCGCTCTCTACTATTGTTACAACAGCAAGGTTTGATCAAATTAAAAGAGGGCACAGGTTTAATGCCTACTGTTCTGGATGTGGTTGAGAACCCAAAAAACCTGAAATTTGTTGAATTAGAAGCACCTCAATTACCACGAGCTTTGGATGACCAAAAAATTGCTCTAGCCATTATCAATACCACTTGGGCAAGTAGCGCAACACCAAAATTAACACCAGCAAAAGATGGTTTATTCGTTGAAGACAAAGATTCTCCATATGTGAATGTTATTGTTGCCCGTGAAGATAATAAAGATAGCGAAAATGTGAAGAAATTTATCCAAGCATATCAATCGGATGAAGTATCTAACAAAGCTAATGAAGTCTTTGATGGTGGTGCAGTTAAAGGCTGGTAATCTTTTTTATTATTAAAAAAACGATTAAAATACTAGGTGGCGTAATGCCATCTAGTATTTTTTGCAATTTATAGACTACAAAACATAGCAACTTAATTTTAGTAACCATATAAGAAAGGTATAACTTATGAGACTGTTATTGCTCACCTTGGTGGCTTTTACGCTAGCCGGGTGTGGAATTAACCAATACACAAGTCCAGGGCAAAACAAAGGTTTCACTAGTATGAAATTGTCTAAACCTGTACCTCGTGTCACAGAACCAGACACCGCAAATGTCAAATTAATGAATAGCCCTGAAGAGCTGTTAGGCATGCCTTTCAAAGACTTAGGTGTTGTTTCTGGGGAATCTTGCCGTGAAAGTGTTCAAAGCCCTCCGGCAAATCTAAACACAGCAAAAAACAGCATGTTAACCCAAGCTGCTTATATTGCCGCCGATGCAGTGCTTTTACATCAATGCCAAACAATGACCTCACCGGGCTGTTATCAGGCAACCATTTGTGAAGGCAGTGCATTACAAATTGTTGAATAATAAATCAATGCAATCTTTTCAATTTAATGTTATTGGCCATATTGAATCACCTTATAAAGAAAAGTTTGCCATCCCGCGCCAGCCTGGACTCGTTCTAGGCGGTGTAGGACGCCTACATTTACACCCGCCTTATAATGACCCAAACACTGTTCGAGGGCTCAAGCAATTTAGCCATATTTGGGTTTTATTTATTTTTCATCAAACGATGGAAGGCGGTTGGAAGCCTTTAGTTCGTCCGCCGCGCCTTGGTGGCAACCAGAAAATGGGGGTTTTTGCGACGCGTTCAACTTTTAGACCAAACCCTATCGGTATGTCACTTGTTGAATTAAAAGGGATAACGGAAAAAGATAATCAAGTTATCCTTGACCTAGGTAGCCTTGATTTACTTGATGGTACGCCAGTGATTGATATTAAGCCTTATTTGCCCTTCGCTGAAGCGTTACCAGAAGCCATTGCAGGATACGCACAAGAGGCGCCTACAGACGATATGCAGGTTATATTTACTGTACAAGCCCAACAGGAATTAAATCTCTATCAAAGACAATACCCTAAATTGAAGCAATTTATTGAACAAGTACTAATGCAAGACCCTCGTCCTGCTTATAAAAAACAATCTACTGAAATTCGTGACTACGCTGTCCATTTATTAGATTTTAATATTCGCTGGCGAGTAATTCGTGGTGTGACTGAAGTATTCGCTATTGAACCGTATGAAAAAACGCGTTAACCCCTTTTGGCAAATGTCAGTCACTGGTAGACTAGCTCTCTATATACCTTGGTAAGCAAACGACTTATCATAATTTGTTGTTCTAATGGAACCTATACAATGCGTACTAGCAAATATCTGCTCTCAACTCTAAAAGAGACCCCTGCGGATGCAGAAGTTATCAGCCATCAGCTGATGCTGCGTGCAGGAATGATCCGTAAACTTGCTTCTGGTCTGTATGACTGGTTACCCACTGGCGTGCGTGTACTACGAAAAGTAGAAACCATTGTTCGTGAAGAAATGGAAAATGCAGGTGCTATCGAGGTATCTTTACCCGTAGTTCAACCGGCAGATTTATGGCAAGAAAGTGGGCGTTGGGAACAGTATGGTCCTGAATTGCTACGTTTTGTTGACCGTGGTGAACGGCCTTTCGTTCTAGGCCCAACTCATGAAGAAGTCATTACTGATTTAATACGTAATGAAATCACCTCTTATAAACAACTGCCTTTGAATTTATTCCAAATTCAAACTAAATTCCGTGACGAAGTTCGCCCACGCTTTGGTGTCATGCGTTCACGTGAATTTATCATGAAAGATGCATATTCGTTCCACATCAATCAAGAATCGTTACAAGAAACTTATGATGCGATGTACGAAGCGTATAGCAAAATTTTCACTCGCATTGGCTTTGACTTCCGTGCAGTCCAAGCGGATACCGGCTCAATTGGTGGTAGCGCTTCTCACGAATTCCAAGTACTTGCGAAAAGTGGTGAAGACGACGTTGTTTTCTCAACGGAATCTGATTTTGCTGCAAACATTGAATTTGCTGAAGCAGTTGCACCTACGGCACCACGTGGAGCAGCAACAGAAGAAATGCGTTTAGTCGATACTCCAAATGCAAAAACTATTGCTGAGTTGGTCGAACAATTCCATTTACCTATTGAAAAGACAGTTAAAACATTAATTGTTCACGCCAAAAAAGATTCTGGTCATACATTGGTCGCGTTGTTAATCCGTGGTGATCATGAGCTTAATGAAATTAAAGCGGAAAAACACCCTTTAGTTGCGAGCCCACTAGAGTTTGCTTCTGAAGAAGAAATTAGAAATGCGGTAAATGCAGGTCCGGGTTCTTTAGGCCCTGTTAATATGCCATTACCTATCGTTATCGACCGTAGTGTTGCAATAATGAGCGACTTTGGCGCGGGTGCGAATATTGATGGTAAACACTATTTTGGTATTAACTGGGAACGTGATCTACCGACTCCTGACACTTTTGATCTGCGTAATGTCGTTAATGGTGACCCAAGCCCAGATGGTAAAGGGGTGCTACAAATTAAACGTGGTATCGAGGTCGGTCATATTTTCCAATTAGGGACTAAATACTCTGAAGCGATGAAAGCTTCTGTCCAAAATGAAGAAGGCCATAATCAAATCGTGACAATGGGTTGTTATGGTATTGGTGTAACTCGTATCGTTGCAGCAGCTATTGAACAAAGCCACGATGAGCGTGGGATCATTTGGCCGGATGCGATTGCACCATTCCAAGTTGCAATTTTGCCAATGAATATGCATAAATCTTACCGCGTTAAAGAAGTTGCAGAAAAACTGTATGCTGATTTAAAAGCCAACGGTATTGATGTTATTTTTGATGACCGTAAAGAGCGCCCTGGTGTGATGTTTGCCGATATGGAATTAATTGGTGTGCCATACACCATTGTTATTGGTGATCGTAATTTAGACAATAACCAAGTTGAATACAAATCTCGTCGCAGTGATGACAAAGACTTGGTTGGTCTAGACAATGTGGTTAGCTTCTTAAAAGAAAAGTTAGCAGCTCGTTTAGTTAAATAACCAAAACAATAAAAAGCCCCCAGCCATTGGTTCTCCAACTATAGGGGGCTTTTTTTAAATATCTCGATATGAACCAATTTTAAAGCCACGCTCTAAGATCCGCATCTTTAAATTCTCTGAGGTCAGCACTTCTAATTCATTCAACCGTGGATAGGCATAATTGCTTTTTAATAAAGCATTATCAATAAATGCAGGATGACTCATTATCTCAATGGAGCGATTTCCATGTAGTTTCGCTTCGTCTAAAATCTGCAAAAATAATGACTCACTAATTTTATCACCATAAAACTCACTACTAAAAGAATCAGTGCTAGCAACTTGATATGACAAAGGCGGCCAATTTTTTTCTAATTGACGATCAACTCGCAATGCAATACCTTTTTCCTGTGCAAAGTTAACAATGATAGGAAAGACCCCTTCTATCATATGCACATGGTGATGGCTATCTATGTGACTAGGCTTTCGACCGAAAACCTCAATAAATTTCTGGTATTGCTGATTTAGCTCTTCTTCAATTTCATTTAATGGCAATTCATTTGTGTCTATATCCCACAACCATTTACCAAGCAAACCATCACGACACAAAGATGGCATCGATGAAAAAGGTTTGCCCGCGGTCAAAACAAAATGCATACCTACCGCTAAATTAGGGTAATCATGACTTAATTTTGCGGCATCCGATATCGCAGGCATATTCATCATAGCCGTAGTTGAATGAACAACTCCATTTCGATGGGATTCAATGATCCCATAGTTTACAGCGCGACATAATCCAAAATCATCAGCATTAACAATAAGTAATGAAGACATAGTATTTCCCTTAACCCTGTATATAATCGCCCTATTTACTTTCCTGCTCTAATTTTTTTATCACTTCATCAAAGTTAGGCAGGTATTTTTTATGAGCAATTAACAATTCTTTTGAAATTAAACGAGCATCTTTATCAGAGTGAATTAATGGATTTAGATTCATAGCCAATAAGACATCATTAAAATCACCATTGGTTGCAGCTCTACTTGTTGCTATTTCAAAGTTTTTCAATGTATAAATTAACCCTAGTACCTTATCATCGAAATGCGTAATTCTTGGATGAGGCATAGCACCATCACGTCCAAGTATACAGGTCATTTCTACAGTCCAATCGCTTGGAATATTATCAATATGGCCATGGTGTGGGATATTTACATAGTGCTCTGTCTTTTTATCATTGTAGATTGCATTTATCACTTCACAGGCAGCATCCGAATAATATGCTCCCCCCCGCAGCTCTAATTCCTTAGGTTTAACATCGAGGGATGGGTTTTTATAAAGTTCGAAAAGTTGATGCTCAACTTTTTGCACAATTTGTGCTCGAGCCCCACCTTTATAATACTCGCCAAGCTCTATTGCTAACATTTCTTTAGGTTTAAAATAGTATAATAAATACGAGCAAGGGATTAGATTTAAGCCTCTAATTAACCCTTCTTCAAAGGCTAGGTCAGTAATGTTTTTTACTGAATTTGCGCTTAATGTCCCTGCGGCAATTCCTTCTAATAGTTCATCAAAGCGTGATACACCATTTACAATAACATCTTTGATAAAAACCATATGGTTTAAACCAAATAGATCTATTGATAACTCATCTTTTTCAGATAGTTGCAAAACATCTGTAATAAACATTTTCATACCGATTGGAATATTACAGACACCAATGAAGCGTTTAAAATCAGTATGACGATATACTGCTTCTGTCACCATACCTGCTGGGTTGGTAAAATTAATCACCCATGCATTTGGGCAAATCTCTTCAACATCTTTAATAATATCGAAAATAACAGGAATGGTACGTAACCCTTTAAATAACCCACCAGCACCGTTAGTTTCTTGCCCTAAATAACCATGTTTTAACGGAATTGACTCATCCAGCTCACGCGCTTTTAATTGACCAACCCTTAATTGAGTCGTAACAAAATCAGCATCTATTAATGCTTCTCTTCGATCTAATGTTTTATATAATTTTAAAGGGACTCCTGCATGTTTAACCATACGCTCACATAAGTTAAAAATAATATCTAACTTTTCTTTCCCTTCTTCAACATCAACTAACCATAATTCCGTAATAGGTAATTCGTGATACCGCTTAATAAAACCTTCCAACAATTCAGGTGTATAGCTACTACCACCGCCAATAGTGACAACTTTTAATTTCTGAGTCATATTAACCTCATTGAACCTTATAAAATGAATATAGAAAAGCACACCATCTTTATCAAAAGATGGTTATGCTTGAGTTTTCTTAAAAGAAAAATTAACTTAAATAAAAAATTAACCCACCATTTTTTGCTCAACACTAAATAGATTTTTTCTATAATCACTTGGTGTTAATGATGTTAACTCTTTAAATTTTTTCACAAATAAACTGGGGCTACTATACCCTGATTCAAATGCAATATCGGTAATTGAATAATTAGTTATTTCAAGCTGTTTTTTAGCAAAATTAATTCTTATATCATTAATAATTTGCATCGGCGTTTTGCCATAATATCGTTTTGTTGCGCGAGTTAAATACTCTTGTGATTTGCCAGTAATTGTTATCATATTTTGCAACGCACTTTCACTAAACATCGCGATATCATGCATTTCTTCCAATGTACTTTTTAACCATTGGGGGGCATCATCCCGCATACTTTTCTCACGAAAATGGCGTAACCGATTAACTACGTTAAATGTAACTAATTCAATAAATTCATTAAATTCACTATCGCGGAAGTTCAATGATGCGATTACCGATTCGATATAAGCCATAAATTCATTTTTTAATTGGTAGCTTTGTGATGCAACAAAGCAATTTGGTAACAATGGCAGATAATGCTTATCGAAAAATGCTTTGCTAATTCCGACATTTAATATCCGTGTAGGACCAAAGTCATAAGCACTTTCATGGTAGGAGCCAATTGGTAGAAATACAAAATCCCCACGCTCTAATAAAACTTTTTTTCCATTTATAATTTGATAACAACGACCAGTTAGAACAATCATATATTCATAATAATCGTGTTGATGCAGTCCACTTGCACTCTCAACTTTATTATAAATAAAGACATGAAAGGTTTTATTATTAAAAAGTTCACTTTCTTGAACCAGTTTAATCTCAGCATTAGTGTCGGTTCTATTCATCAGTGTCTGCATCATGAGCCTCTCTCTAATGATTTATTTTTTCATGTAACTCAATTAATTCTGTAATTAATTCACGGGCTAACATAGCATTCATTAAGTGATCTTGAGCATGAACAAGAACTAAACTCACTTTGATTCTCCCTTCTCCCATATCACTTTCAATCAATTGAGTTTGTACTTTATGAGCTTCATTTAATGAAGAATGAGACTGCTCCATTAAATTTTTCGCTGTCACGAAATCACCCGCTTTGGCTTTTTTCAGCGCGGTGTAGGCTAAACTTCGAGCTTGCCCCGCATTAATAATTAACCCCATGACAACTTCTTCTAGTTCATTGCTTGCGTCTTCTTGGATATCATCAAGTTCAAACATATTTTTATCTCGACTTAAATGGGAGGAGCAAGCTCCTCCATATTTTAAAACTTCAGTGCATTCGCAATATCTTCTTCACTTTCTTCTTCATCTATCGTGTTTTGGGCTTTATTCGAAATGACCACAAACGGTAGATAAACAAGAACAGCAACACCAAGGTTGAATAAGGCAAGTAATAAGGCAGCAATACTTCCATTAGTGTTAAAGAAAGCAGCCAAACCTGTTGGCATCGTCCACGGAGCAATATTTGTTACCGGTGGGATGATCCCTAAAGAATATGCTGCCACCATTATTCCTGCCAATAATGGCTGAATCAAAATAAAGGGGATAAACATCACAGGATTCATAATGATCGGTAAACCAAAAATAATAGGCTCATTAATTTGGAAGATACCTGCAGGTAAAGCTAACTTAGCAACTTGGCGATGATCAGCACGACGTGAAGCAATAAAAATTGCAATAATCAGACCTAATGTCGCCCCTGTTCCACCTAAAAACACATAGGAGTCAAGCATAGGCTTCGCCCACATATGGAAGGATTTACCAGCTGCAATTGCTGCGTCAACTGAGCCATACTCTGCATATAAAGAAACGTTTTCTAATGCCCAAGGCGTCATAATACCGCTATCTAGCGCCGTTAATGCTAATGAACCATGGATACCAAAAAACCACAGCAGCGACGTAAAGACCACATAAGCCCATCCAACCACATTTCCCATCGATGCTAAAGGCGTTGAAACACTATCCATGATAATTTGATGAAAATTAGTGCTAATCCCCGTTAGCGCCCATGACACTATTCCCATAATAGATAAGATAATAAAACCAGGAATAAGTGCAGAAAACGAACGTGAAACTGATGGCGGAACGCTATCTGGTAATTTGATGACCCAATTACGGCGGACAATAAAAGTGAACATTTCAGCGACGACTAACCCTAAAATAATCCCTGAAATGATATTTGCTCCACCCAACCAATTCGCCCCAACGGCATAGGCACCATTTACATCATAAGGTGTTACTGTCATAAAAGAAGCTATAGCAAGTAACCCTGCGGCTAGCGGGTCAACTTTGCGTTCTTCTGCTAATGCCATGGCAATAAAGAAAGGGGCCATTAGAGACATAATACCTAGTGTCCCATTATAAACATTTCCCCCTATCACTTTAAAACCGTTTAATGTTTCGATTGTTGAAGGTTCTAATCGAACACCTAAAGAATAAAAAAACGACCCTGTATCAAAACTAAGAAAAACATTATTAATTAGTACAAACATAGCCCCAACGAGTGTTAGAGGCATTATTCTAATAAAACCATTCTTTATTGCATTAACATGAGGCTGCTTTCCCAATCGAACCGCGAATGGAAGGAGTACCTTTTCAAGCGAAGTGATAACAAGACTCATAAAAATACCCTCAATTTTTTGAGTATGCTCCATTCTTAATTAGCTAAAGATCGTATTAGCACCAATATCGATGGAGTTATTATGTAATAGAGGTAGTTAGTAGCGCTCTAATATTAACCTGCTGTTTGGTTTTTAATAATTGCCACGGCCGCTTTTAACACTCCTAATCCATCAACCTTGCCGTACAAAAGTGAGTCAATCACCTCAACGGGTTTGTTCGGCAATAATTTTTGAATATCAGATTGCATCCAAGCAATTTGCGGCCCAAGTAATACCAAATCAGCATCGACACCTTTTTCTGCTGCTAAGCTTTCAGGGAAAGCTTCAATGTTGACTGGTACATCATATTTCTCTGCCTGTTGCCTCATTTTGTTAACTAGCAGTGAGGTAGACATCCCCGCAGAACAAAATAAATAGATATTTTTTTTCTTCATTCCTTATCCTTAGATTCGTTCTATCTTTTAATTACCGCTGTAATTTATAAGTTTTTTTGCAGACTTACAGCATTTACTAACACTACAAACTAAAAATAAAAATTCTTTCTAGTTGAATGAAGTATACGTACTTCCCCTAGTTTTCGATATTTCAATGTCATCAAGAATTGTCTCTCATTGACTAATCGTTATGACCCCTCTCACATTTATACAAATATTTTGCGTTAATAAAAAAGTTATATTGATATCAAAAAAGCAAAGGCTGGTGAATATATTGATAAATCGAAGGGATTTTGGCTGATATTTTAGATAGTTAATAAAAGAAAAAGGCTCAATATAACTATTGAGC
Organism: Providencia sp. 2024EL-00732; assembly: GCF_044006275.1. Classification (NCBI taxonomy): domain Bacteria; kingdom Pseudomonadati; phylum Pseudomonadota; class Gammaproteobacteria; order Enterobacterales; family Morganellaceae; genus Providencia; species Providencia sp. 2024EL-00732. Next base: position 12,273 of record NZ_JBIPDG010000014.1, read on the forward strand.
CTTTAATAGAAATGGATGTACTAAGATTAGTTACAAGAAGCAGATTTATCGAAATTGATGTTACCTGTAGGAACTAATGCAGGATCAAATTGACCATCTTCCATTGATGGACGAACAGTATAATAACCTTCTAACTCAACATACACCGGTGTTCCACCATCAACACCTGTTTCACTATATGCTTTTTCTAATTCAATACCTGATGCTGAATATTGGCGCCCACTTTCACATTCAGTGAACACAGCAGCGTCCGCCATATAACGGTACTGACCTATTTTTTTGCTTGGCTTAACTTTCTCTAACGTATAATTCATTTGCGATTCAATCGGATTACCTTCTAAATCAAGTAAAGTAACCGACTTCCCATCCGCAGCTTGAGAGAAATAAGTATTCTCACCTTTTGGGTTAGTTGTACGTAATTTGTTATCTTCAATAGCCCATTTACCTGAATCATGGAAAGCACTATCGCCATCCTTTGTTCCTAAATAGATCAATTGCTCAACATAGCTGCCATCTTGGTTAACTAATAAGGTTGCTTCAATACCAGAACAGTCTGCACAAGGTAGTACACCTGTGTAAACATTATCTACTGGTGATGATTCTGTATTTTTTGCAACTGTCTGACAGCCAGCTAACGTGACAGCCCCAACAGCCATTAATACTAACATTAGTGATTTTTTCATTATAATACCCTTAAAATCATACATTTTTATTCGTTAACCGATTTCTCAATCATAACATTTCAAAACTTAAAAAAACGGCAGGGATAAGAAAATTCGGACATTACTGATAAAATACGTTATGAATTAATTTAATGAATAAGAATTGTCTTTTTCCTCTAGCTACGATTATAGTTATTAAATTTACTGTGCTATTATCGTAGCAAGCGCTTTTTTGCTTGATACAACATGTTCAAGGCGGCAATAACCGCCACTAACACAGTGGTGAGGGAATATGTCTACAGATACTGAATATCAACCTATCAATTGTGATGATTACGAATATCTAGAAATTGCATGCCAACGTCAATTAAAGTTACAGATAAAACTTAATGACGGCGAGAATATTGAAGGGCAGGCCAGTGATTTGCTCCTGCGAAAAAAAGTCGAGTACCTGATTGTTGAAACGCATGAAGGAACCAAGGAACTACGACTGGATTGCATAAACTCCTTCAGTCATCCAGAAATCGGCACAATTGTTGTCGACCACTCTCACTAATACTCACATTATTGAGTCCTTCTATCCCCCCTTATGATAATCACAGTCATAAGGGGTTTCTCTTTATAACAGCGCCTTAAATACACTGCCTTGCTGCCAATCAATCGCTATCCCTAATTGTGTCTCATCAGCCAGCCCTTCAGGCGTAATAAAACAACCTACAGCCGTGATAAGCTGGTCATTATAATAAACTAGAGGCACTCGCTCACGCATCCACGGAGCAACCCCCAGTTCTTGCCATAGCTTTTTGCTACTTCTTGAACGATGGCGACCCACGATATTCAATGTGCCTTGCAACCCAAAGCGAATAGTTGCTGTTTCATGAGGCAACGGAGGGCGTATTTGCCCTTGCCCAGCCATAACATGAAGTACACCAAGAGATTCTGGCAATTCAAATGGTTTTGGATAATGCCATTGAAACTGCTTGTTCGCTAAACTATTAATACGCTTAATAACCCATAATGCCCCTTGGTACCGACGAACTTCAAATTGGCCTAATCGGCAAATTGGGTCGGCATCTTGTCGAGCTAAAGCAACTTCTTGCCAAATCCGTTCTAATTGGTTAAAAGGTGGCATCGGGAGTTGATGCAAACCTATCCAACGGCGGATTAATGCATTACGCTTTGATAATGAACAATCTTGTAGGTCATCAATAAATAGCCCACCTCGATAATCCATCATGCCTTCTAGCGTTTCCTTCAATAATTCATCAAGTAACGTTTCTTGTTCAGCACATAAAGCTGCGCTGCGAGCAACAGCATGCGGAAAGTGCGGCCAACGTTCTGTTAATGCAGGCATGATATGTAGACGAAGAAAATTCCTATCATAGCGATCATCTTGGTTACTATCGTCCTCAACCCACGCAAGTTGGTTTTCCTGCATGTAAGTTTCTAACTCAACACGTGGCGTTGAAAGTAACGGGCGCAATAGCCACGTAGCCCCACTCAAAGCAAGAAATGGTAACGATTCAGGCATAGATGATAACCCTGCGGGGCCACTGCCTCTCTTAAGCGCCAACATAAATGTTTCTGCTTGGTCATCAAGATGCTGTGCCGTCACTAGGATTTCATTTGCCATTAACTCTTCACGGTAAGCTTGATACCGCGCATCGCGTGCGGCTGCTTCAACCCCTTTTTGGCTGGAGTCAACCGTCACATGTCGGCAAATAAAAGGGATATCCCACTGTGAGCATAACTGAGCACAATGTTGTTCCCACGCATCCGCTTTATGGTTTAGCCCATGATGAATATGTATTGCGCGGATACTCAATGTAGGAAGGTGAGTTTGCCGAATTTGAAAAAGGGCATGCAATAACACCGTTGAGTCAATGCCGCCACTAAAGCCCACCAATAGCTGCTCAAAACCCTGTATTTTATTTAAAATACGCTCAATGATGATATTTGATTGCTGCACTATTAGCCTACCCTTATTCACGATTTCTGACTTTCCCTTTTATACCAACACATAAAACACCTGAAATGATCACAAGCAACACCCCTATGATATAGGCGATTTCAAACGGATCACTTAAAATTAATACCAACCACAGCACCGATAGTACAGGGGACAAAAACACGACAGAGGCGATTTTTGCCGAATGGCCCGTATTCATTGCTTTAAACCATAGAATATACGAAACGCCGTTGATTAAAATACCATTAATCAGTGTTGGCCAAAAAGCAGCTTTTGAGGGTAACTGTACTTCGCTAAACAGTAGCAGTAGCACAAGCGAGGTCAGTGTGGAGAAGATAAATAGCCATACTGTACTGATATAAGGGTCGATCGAATATTGCCGAGAAAAAACGGACATTAGCGCAAAACAAAAAGCACCACTAAAGACTAATAATAGCGCCGTTGGGTTTTCTACATGCAGCTGAGTAATTTGCCCCTTGGTAAAGGTAATTATCACGGCAATAAACCCAATAATAATGCCAACTATTTGCCTACCCGCTAACTTATCCTTTAATAATACCACTGACAGCAAAATAATAATTAATGGCCAACTGTACTGAATAACTAAGACTGCAATTCCATTTTCGATGGAATAACCGTAATACAATAGTAAGTAGAACAAACAATCCAAAAAACCAAGAATAAACACTTTTTTTATCGTGTTTCTAGGTAAAATAAACAGCTTACTCACTTTATAGCCAGAACCTAAAGCAACAATCACGACAGATATTGCTGATATCAAATTAGACCAAAATAGAAACTGAAAACTATCCATTCCAGCTTGCCCTAAACGGGAAACAATAGGAATAAAGCTCCATATCAATACACAAGCCAAAGCGTACATTAGGTAATTATATTGTCTCACTTTAGTTCCTATCTATTGTTCTTCTTAGCAGATAACCGAATGGCAATTTAGACCTTAACTTATCGGTTATATTAGAAAATAAAAAACGGGAGCAAGCAAAAGCAAACTCCCGTTTTTTTAACTAATTAACGACTCGCAATTAGCAGTAACCGTATTCCATTAAACGTTGGTAACGACGGTTTTTCAACGCTTCCGCGTCTAATAACTCTAATTCGTTAAGGTCTTCAGTGAGGCGAGCTTTTAAATGCTCTGCAATCTCATCATAATTACGATGAGCACCACCTAAAGGTTCAGCCACAACATTATCAATTAGTTTCAATTCTTTCAGACGAGGTGCGGTGATCCCCATCGCCTCAGCCGCTAATGGGGCTTTATCAGCGCTTTTCCACAGAATGGATGCGCAGCCTTCCGGCGAAATAACAGAATAAGTACTGTATTGCAACATGTTGACTTTATCGCCAACACCGATTGCCAGTGCCCCACCTGAACCACCTTCACCAATAACGGTACAAATAACCGGAACGGAGAGGCGTGACATCTCACGTAAGTTACGAGCAATAGCTTCTGATTGACCGCGCTCTTCAGCACCAACACCAGGGTATGCGCCTGGAGTATCAATGAATGTAATAATCGGTAGATTAAAGCGTTCAGCCAATTCCATCAAACGCAAAGCCTTGCGATACCCCTCAGGAGCTGGCATACCAAAATTACGACGGATTTTTTCTTTTGTTTCACGCCCTTTTTGGTGACCAATAATCATCACTGGACGACCATCTAAACGTGCCATTCCGCCCACAATAGCTTTATCATCCGCATAGGCACGGTCGCCCGCTAATTCTTGGAAATCGGTAAAAATGCGCGGGATATAATCCAAAGTATAAGGACGACGTGGATGACGAGCAAGTTTAGCAATTTGCCAAGCACCCAGATCAGAGAAAATTTTACGTGTCAGTTCAACACTCTTTTCACGTAAACGAGCAACCTCTTCATCTAGGTTGACTTCTAAGTTGTTATCTTGACGGCTAACCGCTGTTAGAGAATCAATTTTCGCCTCTAATTCCGCAATTGGCTGTTCAAAATCAAGAAAATCCAGACTCATAATATTCCTATTTTAGTCAAATTCTAATTCTACCTGCTCACTACCCAGCAGAGTTCGAAGATCGTTCAGAAGGGGATCTACGGGTGTCACACGCCAAACAACGCCAAATTTAAGCTTAGCTCTGGCATCATCCTTCTGGTAATACAAATGAACCGGGATCGTTCCTGAACGGTGAGGTTCAAGAGTACTACGAAGCCGATTCAGTAATTGATCGTTAATTTGTTTGTCTGACAGTGAAATTGCAAGCCCTCGTGCATATTTTTCCCTTGCTTCACCAATATCCATTAACTCACGCACTGTCATTTTATTACCACCATTGAAATCATCAAAGCTGACCTGACCGGTGGCTATCAGGATATTGTCTTTTTCCAGCAGGTGCTGGTACTTATCGAGTGCATCTGAAAATAGCATAATATCCAGACGACCGGAACGATCATCAAGCGTACAAATACCTATTCTATTACCACGCTTGGTTGTAATCACTTTAGCTGAAAGTACTAAACCTACCACAGTTGTCACTTGACCACGAGGGGTTGGGTTCACATCTTTTAATCTAAGACCGTTAGTATAGCGTTCTATTTCGCTCAAGTATCGTGTTATTGGATGCCCTGTTAAATATAAACCAAGCGTTTCCCTTTCACCATCCAAAACCACTTGCTCGGGCCATTTCGGTACGCTAGCGTAAGAACTTTCCACCTGCTCTGGTGCGTCCGCTAATACGCCAAACATATCAGCTTGGCCAATAGCTTCTGCTTTCGCATGTTGATCGGCGGCTTTTAATGCATCTTCTAATGAAGACATTAATGCCGCACGATGAGGGCCTAATCGGTCAAAGGCCCCCGCCATAATCAGTTTTTCCATCACCCGTCGGTTAATTTTTTTGATATCAACACGGGCACAGAGATCAAAAATTTCTTTAAAGAAGCCACCTTGTTGACGAGCTTCAACAATCGCCTCAATCGGGCCTTCACCAACCCCTTTAATCGCGCCAATACCGTAAACTATCTCACCATCGTCATTGACATGGAAATGATAAAGCCCACTATTGATATCCGGTGGCAATACTTTTAATCCCATTCGCCAACATTCGTCAACTAAACCAACCACTTTTTCTGTATTATCCATATCAGCAGTCATTACTGCGGCCATAAATTCGGCTGGATAATGGGCTTTTAACCATAAAGTTTGATATGAAACTAATGCATATGCAGCCGAGTGAGATTTATTAAACCCATAACCGGCAAATTTCTCTACCAAGTCAAAGATTTTCATTGATAGCTCGCCGTCAACACCATTTTTGATTGCGCCTTCTTCAAAAATGGACCGTTGCTTGGCCATCTCTTCTGGTTTCTTTTTCCCCATAGCTCGACGCAGCATATCTGCACCGCCAAGTGTGTAACCAGCCAAAACTTGCGCAATCTGCATAACCTGTTCTTGGTACAGAATAATGCCATAAGTTGGTTCTAGAACAGGTTTTAATGACTCATGTTGCCACTGTACATCAGGGTAAGAAATTTCTTCGCGACCATGCTTACGGTCAATAAAGTTATCTACCATCCCTGATTGCAAAGGGCCGGGACGAAAAAGAGCAACTAAGGCGATCATATCCTCAAAACAGTCTGGACGTAACCGCTTGATCAAATCTTTCATTCCACGGGATTCTAACTGGAATACCGCCGTGGTTTCTGAGCGTTGTAACATATCGAAGCTTTTTTGATCATGCAATGGGATCGCTGCGATATCAATCGGATCTAAATTTTTCTTGGCTCGACGTGCGTTGATCATTTCCAACGCCCAGTTGATGATTGTCAGTGTGCGTAAACCAAGGAAGTCAAACTTCACTAACCCTGCGTATTCAACATCGTTTTTATCGAATTGAGTAACAGGGTTATTTCCTTCTGCATCACAATACAGCGGCGCAAAATCAGTAATTTTCGTGGGGGCAATAACGACACCACCCGCATGTTTCCCTGCGTTTCGGGTCACACCTTCAAGCTTACGCGCCATATCAATAAGCGCTTTAACTTCTTCATCAGCTTCGTATATTTCTGGCAATTGGGGTTCAGCTTCAAAAGCTTTTTCCAATGTCATACCTGGATCAGGTGGCACTAATTTCGAAATTCTGTCAACAAAACCATAAGGGTGACCAAGCACGCGCCCTACATCTCGGATAACCGCTTTTGCAGCCATCGTACCGAAAGTGATGATTTGCGAAACAGCATCGCGCCCATACATATGAGCAACGTGTTCAATCACTTGGTCACGTTTTTCCATACAGAAATCGACGTCAAAGTCTGGCATCGAAACACGTTCAGGGTTAAGAAACCGCTCAAACAGTAAGTCAAATTCCAAAGGGTCAAGATCAGTAATTTTTAAAGCATAAGCGACAAGTGAGCCCGCGCCTGACCCCCTGCCCGGCCCTACAGGGACACCATTATCTTTTGACCACTGGATAAATTCCATTACGATCAAGAAGTAACCGGGAAACCCCATTTGGTTAATAACGTTTAGCTCAATATCTAAACGCTCATCATACTCGGGCCTCTTTTCTGCCCTAACTTTTTCATCTGGAAAGAGAAATTCTAAGCGCTCTTCAAGCCCTTCTTTTGAGCGTAAAACCAGAAAATCTTCCGTTTTCATATCCCCAGTAGGGAATTGTGGTAAGAAATATTCACCAAGACGGATGGTCACGTTACAACGCTTAGCAATCTCTACACTGTTTTCTAACGCTTCAGGGATGTCAGCAAATAGCTCACACATCTCTTCTTCAGAACGTAAATATTGCTGAGGGCTATAATTTTTAGGCCTTTTAGGGTCGACAAGTGTAAACCCATCATGGATGGCAACTCGGATCTCGTGAGCATCGAAATCACTACTTTCAATAAAACAAACGTCATTGGTAGCAACAACAGGTAAGCCTTTTTTAGTGGCTAGCTCAACGGCTGCGTGTAAGTAGCTTTCTTCATCCGGTCGACCAGTTCTTATTAACTCTAAATAATAACTGTCTGGGAAATGGGTTTCATAAAATTCAAGACATTCATCGACAAGCGCCTGATTACCTCTTAAAAGAAATTGACCGACATCTCCTTTGCGCCCACCTGAAAGTAAAATCAGGCCTTCTTTATGTTTTGCTAACCAATCACGGTGGATTGTTGGGCCTATTGCCCCATAACCTTTTTGATAGGCTTCAGAAATCAGCAAGGTTAGGTTCTGATAGCCTTCATTATTACGCGCTAAAATAGTTAAATGTGAAATTTCATCGCCTAATAATTCACTTTCAACATAAAAATCTGCACCAATAATTGGCTTAATCCCTGCACTATGGGCAGCCCCATAGAACCTAACTAACCCACAAAGGTTAGTAAAGTCTGTGATTGCAAATGCGGGCATTCCCATAGCGGCCACTTTTTTAACTAATGGACCCGTTTTAGCTAACCCATCAATCATGGAATAGTCACTATGGACACGCAAATGAATAAAACGAGGAGATGCCATCGAATTTCTACCTACTGTGTTATATCTAAAGCTCGTCTCACTGGAGCAAAGCTTTTGCGATGGAATTCGGTTGCGCCATATTGCGCTAATTTTTCTAAATGGTAAGCCGTAGGATAACCTTTGTGCTTAGCAAAGCCATATTCAGGGAAGGTTTTATCTAGTTCAACCATTTCGCGATCTCTAATAACCTTCGCCAATATAGAGGCGGCACTAATTTCCTGTACAAGGCTATCCCCTTTGACAACCGCCTGTGCTGGCATCGGTAATTCAGGGCAACGATTGCCATCGATCAAAACAAACTCAGGAACAATTGCTAACCCTGCGACTGCACGTTGCATGGCTAACATAGTTGCATGCAGAATATTTATTTTATCAATTTCTTCAGGTTCTGCACGACCAATGCACCAACACAACGCTTTTTCCTGGATTTCATCAAATAGTTTTTCACGTTTTCTTTCCGTGAGCTTTTTTGAATCAGCGAGACCAATAATTGGATTGTTAGGATCGAGGATCACGGCAGCAGTTACCACAGCCCCGACTAATGGACCACGACCTACTTCATCCACACCAGCAATCAAATTGGCTTTTGGATAGATAAATTCCATTAATTTTTAACCAAATCTAGTACTGCCTCAGCAGCTTGTTTATCTGCATCACAACGAATACGTTGATGCAATTGCAAAAAGGTTTGTTTCAAGCTATCAACCTGCTCTCCGCCATCTAATAATGGAATAAGCTGTTGTGCTAATTGTTCAGGTTGACACTCTTCTTGTAGTAATTCTTTTACTATCTCTTTTTCGGCCAGTAAGTTAGGCAAAGAAACATAGGGTGTTTTTACTAAGCGTTTTGCTAACCAAAAAGTAAAAGGTTTCATACGATAACCCACAACCATTGGGCATTTTGTCAGCATACATTCAAGCGCAGCAGTGCCAGAGGCTAATAAAGTTGCATCTGCAGCTATCATTGCATCGCGTGCTTGACCATCAAGAATATGAACCTGTAATTCAGGCGCAGTACTTTGCTTGATAGCATCAAATTGCTGACGGCGTTTTTCATTCACCAACGGAACGACCACATGCAAGTCAGGAAACCGCTGCTGTAAAATTTTAGCTGTATTGAGAAAGTCTGCGCTGAGCATTTCCACTTCTGAATGGCGACTCCCCGGCAATAATGCTAAACATTTTACACTTTCAGGGATATTTAGACGAACTCTAGCTGCGTGCTTATCTGGATGTAATGGGATTGCATCTGCCATTGTATGACCGATAAAGCGACAAGGGACATTGAAACGATCGTAAAACGCTTTTTCAAATGGTAAAAATGCTAATACTAAATCAGTGGAACGACCGATTTTAAATACCCGTTTTTGGCGCCATGCCCAAACCGACGGGCTTACGTAATGGATCGTTTTGATCCCTTTTGACTTTAAACGACCTTCTAAGGTGATATTAAAATCAGGCGCATCAATACCAACAAAAACGTCAGGTTGCAACTGAGTAAAACGCTGAGTTAAATCTTTACGAATGGATAATAAGCGAGGTAAACGACCAAGGACTTCAACCACGCCCATCACAGCAAGCTCTTCCATTTCATACCAAGCTTCACAACCTTCAGCTTGCATAAGCGGCCCTGCAACACCGACAAAACGTGCATTAGGGACTTGCTCTTTAAGCGCTCGTATAAGGCCAGCGCCAAGAATATCACCAGAAGTTTCTCCGGCAACAAGGCCAATAGTAAGTGGACGGTTGCTATTCACCGAAATTCGCTCCTTAATAAAGGCCTAAGCTCGTTAACCCCAAAGTAGGGATTAACGGATAATACCACGTTTGGATTGCGCAGAATCTTCCAAGAAATCGCTGAATACTTTAACGTACTCATTAAGCTTTGCAGCTTCCGCGATTTCTTCACGAGCTTCCTCTAACGATTTCCCTGAACGATATAACGTTTTGTATGCATTACGAATTGCATGCAACGAGTCTTTTTCAAAACCGCGACGTTTTAAACCCTCAAGGTTTAAACCAAATGGGGTCGCATGATTCCCTTGCGCAATAACATAAGGAGGAACATCTTGTGCAACACCAGAGCAGCCACCGACCATAACATGTGCACCAATTTTACAAAACTGATGTACAGCTGTCATCCCACCAATTATGGCGTAATCACCTAATGTAACATGACCACCTAATGTCCCATTATTGGCAATGATGCATCGATTGCCAATCAGGCAATCATGAGCAACATGGACGTTAACCATTAACAGGTTATCATCACCGATCTTGGTCAGCCCTACGTCTTGGACAGTGCCTCGGTGAATAGTTACGCTTTCTCTAATACGGTTTCTATCACCAATTTCAACACGTGTTGGTTCACCTTGGTATTTAAGGTCTTGGTTTATTTCGCCAATTGATGCGAATTGAAAAATGACATTATCACAGCCGATCTTTGTATGGCCATTGACCACAACGTGGGATTTCAGCTCTGTACCTTCGCCAATTTCAACATTCGCGCCAATATAACAAAAAGGGCCAATTCTAACATTGGCTCCAATACTAGCCCCATCTTCTACGATAGATGAGGGATGGACATAGGCTGTTTTGTCAATCATATCAGACCTCACGACGACGGGCGCACATCATTTCTGCTTCGCAGGCCACTTCTCCATCAACTTTTGCAACACCTTTAAAACGTGCTACACCACGACGTTCTTTAATGAATTCAACCTCTAAGACCATTTGGTCTCCAGGTAGAACCGGACGTTTAAAACGTGCATTATCAATCGCAGCAAAATAGTACAGTTCACCAGGTTCTAATTTACCGGCGCTTTTAAACGCAAGAATACCTGTGGCTTGAGCCATTGCTTCTAAAATTAACACGCCAGGAAATATAGGTTTGCCTGGAAAATGACCTTGGAAAAATGGCTCATTAAATGAGACATTTTTTACTGCGCGCAAAGATTTGCCTTCTTCGAAATCTAATACACGGTCAACCAAAAGAAATGGATAACGGTGCGGAAGCAGTTCTAAAATTTCTTCTATATTCAGAGTATGATTATCACTCATCGAAATACTCTTCCTGTCTATTAATACGGTTTAATTAATGAATCGGCCCGCTTTAACCATAAATTAGGTTAACTGGCAGGCCGGAAAACGTAACTCAGATGACTATTTTAGCCTGAATTACAAAATGATTACTGATTTTTTTGATTTTGGCTATCTAATTCACGCTCAACATGTTTCAGCCGCTTATTCATCTCATTGATATTTAAGACTAAAGCAGCTGTTTTACGCCAAGCTTTATTAGGCTGTAAAGGAATACCTGAAGAGTAAACTCCCGGCTCAGTGATTGGTCTCATGACCATACCCATTCCCGTTACCGTTACCTTATCGCAAATTTCCATATGGCCATTGATTACACTGGCACCACCAATCATACAATAACGGCCAATTTTTAAACTGCCCGCCATGATGACACCACCAGCAACTGCTGTATTATCACCAATAATGACATTGTGTGCAATTTGACACTGATTATCGATGATAACCCCATTGCCAATTATTGTGTTATCCAATGCACCACGATCAATCGTTGTATTTGCGCCGATTTCTACTCGTGAACCAATAATTACGGTGCCTAATTGGGGGATTTTGACCCAATTACCACGATCATTTGCATAGCCGAACCCATCGGAACCAATCACTGTTCCGGATTGAACCAAGCATTGCTCGCCAATTTCAATATTGTGGTACACACTCACATTTGCCCACAAACGGGTCTCTGCACCTATACGTGTGTTTTTACCCACAAAGCAACCTGCGCCAATCACCACGTTATCGCCTAGGATTACACCACTTTCGATAACGGCATTTGCACCTATTGCCACATTCTCACCGAGTTTTGCGTCTTCTGCAATCACTGCGGAGGGATGGATATTTTCAGCTGGGCTCGGAGTTGTATCCATAATTTGAGCCATGTGCGCATAAGCAAGGTATGGGTTATCCACAACCAATGCTGCGACTTTACAGGCTGCAAGATCTTTTGCTGTGAGAACAACCGCTGCAGCTTGGCAATCAGCCAATTTATCACTATAACGGCTATCAGATAGAAAAGTAATCTGTTGATTATTCGCTGAATGCATTGGAGCAATACTGGTGATGACAATATCGCCATCACCATGTAGTTGCGCATTCAACTGCTGAGCAAGGTCAGCCAATCGAATTGAAGACATCTATTATTTAACCTGTTTTTGAACCTGACTGGTGATGTCTACGCTATCTTTTGCATAAGCAACTGCATTTGCATCGATAACAACATCATAGCCTTCTTTAGCAGCTACAGATTTAATAGAATCCTGAATACGTGTTAAAATTTTAGTACGCTCTTCACCTTGACGACGACGGTTGTCTTCTTCAAATTTTTGAGCTTTTTCAGCGAACTGGTCACGTTTAGTCATGAGTTCTGCTTCAAGTTTTTCACGTTCAGTTTTCTTCATAGTTGCACCATCACGGCGCAATTTATCAACTCGAGCTTGTAAATCTTTCTCTAGATTTTGTAACTCAGTTGCGCGACTTTTGAACTCACTCTCAAGCTGTTTAGCAACGGCTTCACGTGCAGGCATTTTTTGGAAAATTTCACCAACATTTACAATAGCGATTTTCTCAGCATAAGCACCCGCAGACATTGCTAAAGCAATACTAACACCCGCTGCACACAACAATTTTTTCACACTAAACTCCTTAACCCATATGTATGGCTGGAAATTTTGGTTGCTCCCACAAAATTATGGGAGCCTTCATAGATAGAAACTAGAGTAGATTACCACGTTCTACCAATATTAAATTGGAACTGTTCTGATTTATCCCCTTCGTAGTCCTTAATTGGCTGCGCATAAGAGAATACCAATGGCCCAAGAGGAGACATCCATTGTAAAGCAATACCCGCAGAAGCACGGACATTACTTGCTTTACCATAGTCAGGCATACCTGCACGCCAAGCAGCGGGAATACTGTTCCAATTTGTGTCCCATACCGTACCAGCATCGACAAACAAAGAAGTACGAACAGAATTCGAATATTTCTCGTCAATAAATGGTGTAGGGGTAATTAACTCAAATGATGCTGCGTACATAGCATTACCACCGACCGCATCACTTGATGGACTTCCAGGTTCAGGTTGATCTTTACCATTAATTTTCTTCAGGTAAACCGCTTTCGGACCGATATTGTTCGAGCGGAAACCACGAATGGTGCTAGAACCACCCGCATAGAAGTTTTCATAGAATGGCATTTGCTTACTACCGATACCATCCCCATAACCCGCTTGTGCACGGCCAAGAACCACCCACGATTCGTCTTCATCCAATGGGTAATACTGTGCTGTATCAAAACGCAGTTTATAGTATTCGTTATCAGAACCAGGAATAGTCACTTTAGCAGACAAGTTAGTTTTATTACCTGATGTCGGGAAGAAACCGCGGTTTAACGAGTTGTAAGTCCAACCTAAGTTAAGCGTGAAGTCATCTGCATCAAAACTTTCTTTATTACGCCCATTTTCTGTGACTGGTGGATTTTTACCCATAGAATCAAGGTAATCCCACATCGCAGCTTGTGCACGCATATCAGAAAGTCGGTTATGTACATAACCGGCACCAACACGGAAAGAGTTATTCTCATTGAATGGGAAACTTAAGAAACTATCTAAACCATACGTTTTGTTGTTATAGCCTGATAGATCTGCATCTTTCGCACTAAAATCATTATAGAAAATGCGCCCACCTAAACTCACACCGTTAACGGTGAAGTAAGGATCAGTAAATGAGAATTCAACGTTTGTTGAATAGTCATTCTTACTTGCGTTAATACCAACCGCATTCCCCGTTCCTAACCAGTTATCTTGTGTTACACCGACTTGGAAACTTACACCACTCTCAGTACCAAAACCGATACCAAAGTTCATAGAACCCGTATTACGTTCTTTAACTTTGTAGATAACGTCAACTTGGTCAGGGCTTCCTGGTACACGTTGAGTTTCAACATCAACAGTTTCAAAGAAACCAGTACGATTGAGGCGTTCTTTACCTAATTCGACAAGGTCATTACCAAGCCAAGCGCCTTCCATCTGACGCATTTCACGGCGCAGAACAGTATCTTTACTGGTATCATTCCCTTGGAAACGAATTTCACGTACATAGAAACGGTTACCAGCATCAATGTTGAGATGCAACTTAACTGTTTTATCTTCATCATTAATTTCAGGTTGAGTCATAACCCGAGGATAAGCATAGCCATAGCGACCAAACATTTCTTTAATTTGGTTTTCCATGCGTGTCACTTGCGCACCGTTATACAGCTCACCCGGAGTGATAGTGATTAGCTCTTGGATTTCAGCTAAGTGTTCTGCTGTATTACCATTAACCTCAACACCAGAAATTTTATACTGGTCGCCTTCGGTAATGTTAATCGTAATATAAATTCCTTTTTTGTCTGGTGTCAGACTAACTTGGGTTGAATCTATATTGAAACGAGCGTAACCGCGATCAAGGTAAAAACTGCGAAGTGTTTCTAAGTCACCCGCCAATTTTTGTTTCTGATATTTTTGGTCAGCAGCAAGGTTCCACCATGGTACATCATCACGCAATTGCAGTTTATTGACTAATTCTGCAGTCGTGTAATTTTTATTACCAACAATGTTAATTTGCTGAATTTGCGCAGAAACACCTTCAGAGAAAACAAATTTTAGGTCAACACGATTACGTGGTAAAGGCGTTACAACCGCTTTTACTGTCGCGTTATATTTACCTACACTGTAGTAAAAGTCTTCTAAGCCTTTTTCAATATTCGCAATTGTTGTGCGGTCAAGCGCCTCACCAACACGGATATTTGAAGCTTCCAAGTTCTGCTTAAGCATGTCATCTTTGACAGATTTATTACCTGTAAAAGTGATACTTGCGATAGTTGGGCGCTCTTTAACTTGAACGATCAGCGTGTTTCCATCACGCAGGACCCTAACATCTTCGAAGTTACCGGTTGAAAATAGGGAACGAATCGAACGACTGATATCTTCGTTATCAACCGAATCACCGACCCTAACTGGCATGTTCAATAATGCTGCACCAACGGCGACGCGTTGTAGACCTTCGAAACGAATGTCTTTAACTACGAATCCGTCTGAACTGTATGCAGTGGCGCTGCTGAAAAGCAGCGACGCTATGAGCAACTTTTTCATCGCCATCGTTGTTATGCGTATTCCTTACTGGTCCCCAGCTTATAAAAATTAGAAGCGAGAGAAATCATTAAAAAGTGCAAGTCCCATTAACAGAATCAATGCCATTGCACCTATCCGAAAACTAAAGTCTTGTACTCGCTCAGACACTGGACTTCCTTTAATTTTTTCAATTAACAAGAAGAGCAAGTGCCCCCCATCTAAAACAGGCAGTGGAAACAGATTGATGATACCTAAATTGACGCTAATAAGCGCAATAAACATCAAATAATACACCAAGCCTGATTCGGCTGATACCCCCGCACCTTTTGCGATAGATATCGGACCGCTTAAGTTATTGAGTTTGACATCCCCAACAACCAGTTTACCCATCATGTTGACCGTTAATTTCATTAACTGCCACGTTTTATCACTGGCTTGGTAAAACGCAGAAAATGGCCCATACTGCTGTACCATTTTATATTCATCCGCTAACGGTAACACTGAAAGTTCAACGCCCGCAAACCCAATTTTTTCACCACGCTGACCATTTTGGCTGTCAGGGGTTAGAGTGAGAGGGATCAAATGTTGTGACCGCTCTACCTCAAGTTTCAATGGTATTCCAGGGTTATTACGAATAATACGCGTCACTGGATTCCAAAGACCCAATGCTTCCCCGTTAACACTAACAATTCTATCACCCGGCTGTAAACCCGCACGTTCACCAGCCAAACCTTCAGTGACTTTTTGAATAACAGGGTCAATTCTCACAGATACTGGCATAATGCCAATAGACAGTATCGGGTCTTGTTTTTCTGGATCAAATTGCCAATTGGTTAAATCAACCGTTTTTGTAATCGGCTCACTGTAGCCCTGTGGCAATACTTGAGCCGTTAATTCACGGTCACCAATTTTACCGACCAATGCCAAACGCACTGAATTCCAATCAGGTGTTTCGATACCATCAATGGCTTTTAGTTCCATTTTTGGTTCAAAATTTGCTATGGCGGCGATAGAACCGCTTTTTACATCCTCAATAATTGGTTTCACCGAAGGAACACCAATCATAAATACTACCCAGTAGACAACAATAGCAAGTAAAAAGTTCGCAATTGGCCCTGCACTAACAATGGCAGCCCGCTGCCCAACCGTTTTATTGTTAAATGCTTGGTGCCGACGCTCAGGAGAAACTTCGCCAACTCGCTCATCAAGCATTTTGACATAGCCCCCTAGCGGGATCATTGCTAATACAAACTCAGTACCCTGTTTATCTACCTTACGCCATAACGTTTTCCCAAAACCAATGGAGAAACGCTCAACATAAACACCACAACGGCGAGCAACCCAAAAGTGCCCTAATTCATGTACTGTAATCAGCACACCAATCGCAATAATAAACGCCGCTAAGCTCCAAATAAATCCCATTTATCTTCCTAAAGACCAAAACCGTTAAAAACTAACAAATTTAGCCCAGCAAAAACTGGAATCGCTGCTGTCAGGCTATCAATTCGGTCAAGAATACCGCCATGCCCCGGAATTAAGTGGCTACTGTCTTTAATACCTGATTGACGTTTAAACATACTTTCTGTTAGGTCACCAAACACAGATACTACAACAACAATAATCGAAGTCACTAGCAAATAATCAGGCATCACAGGGATTGGTGCAAATGTGCTAAACAACCACGATATCACCCCTGCGGTAATCAAGCCCCCAATTAAACCTTCCCATGTTTTCCCAGGAGAAACTTTCGGCGCCATTTTATTCCGCCCAATGGTGCGGCCAAATGCATAAGCACCTGAATCAGCCCCCCAAACAAGTAACATAACGTACAATAACCACCATGCACCAAAGGATGTATCACTTTGATAACCAATAGTTCTAAGTACCATCATGCCGCAATAAAATGGAATAATAGTTAATGCACCGAACAGCAAGCGGACAATGACCGATTTACCCCACGATGCCGATGCAGGATAAGTCACGACTAAAAGAATTGCGACAACCCACCATGCCAGACCGGCCCACAAGCCGTAGAGGATCATCGGCTCAGAGGAAAATGATGTTATATCAGGAACAGCTAATTGAACCGCAAGCAATATTATTGCAAAAACAATAGCTAGCCCTATACGTTTAACTTGCGAATGCCAGCCTGCGAACTGCGCCCATTCCCAAGCACCTAATGCACAAACTGCAATCACGACAAAACCAAAATTTGCTGGAGAAAGCAAAAACAAAGCTGCAATAACGATTGGTATTAATACTATTGCAGTAAGTAAACGGTATTTCAGCACATCTTTCCCCTATTATTTGACGAGTTCATCATCTGATTCAGCTCCACCATAACGACGCTCGCGCTTACTAAAAGCATCAACTGCATCCTGAAACACCATTTCATCAAAATCTGGCCACAAAACGTTGGTGAAATAAAATTCCGCATAAGCGACTTGCCATAACAGGAAGTTGCTGATGCGATGCTCCCCTCCTGTTCTTATAACCAAATCGACATTTTCTTGGTCATGCATACAAATTTCACTATTAATGGTTTCTTCATTGATATCATCAATAGAGAGTTCACCATTTTGTACTTTCGAAAATACCTGTTTCACACTGTTGGTTATATCCCAACGGCCACCGTAATTTGCGGCAATATTCAGTTTCAAACCTGTATTGTTTTGCGTGAGTGCCTCTGCCTTATCGATTCTTTTTTTGAGACGATCACTAAAACGACTTACATCACCGATAACCTTTAATTTTACATTGTTTTTATGCAGGTTTTTAACTTCATTGTCGAGAGCAAAAACAAATAATTCCATCAAAGAACTCACTTCTTTTTCTGGCCGTCTCCAGTTTTCACTACTAAATGCATACAGTGTAAGGGAGCTAATTTTATTTTTTACCGCAAAACGCACTGAATTACGAACAGATTCAACACCTGCCTTATGACCTGTAATTCTGAGTTTTCCTCTCTGTTTAGCCCATCGCCCATTACCATCCATAATGATAGCGACATGCTTAGGTATCATCGAATCAGAGAGATTTTCACCACTAGAGTTCATTAAATGTTAATCCTTGTGAGTACTGCTTTAAAAATACAGCCCAATAATAACCACTATTATTAAGTTTGCTGATAAGACACATCCTTAATTCGCTACAAAATACTATGTTATCTTTCTTTTTTTAAACACATCACATATTAAAGATATAATGTGGCTATCAGCAACTAAATAAATCACATACTGAGGTTAAACTGCCTGAGCGATTATTTTTACCGCATTTTTGCGGGCTTGCTCATCGATTTCTAAGACCTCATCAATAGAAACTGGTTCAGAAAAAACTTGTGCATCTAGTACTTTGTGGTTAATTTTTGCTATATCTGTAAAACGAATTTTACCGTTAAGGAAAGCGGCAACGGCCACTTCATTTGCTGCATTTAATGCAGTTGTTGCCGCTTGGCCTTCATGGCAAGCATCTATAGCTAACTTCAAACAAGGATAACGTTGATAGTCTGGCTGAACAAACGTTAATGATGAAAGAGTGGCAAAATCGAGAGGTTCTGCACCAGACATTATACGTTGAGGATAAGCCATACTATATGAAATTGGTGTGCGCATATCAGGCGTACCCAATTGAGCAATCACACTGCCATCTTTATACCGTACCATTGAATGGATAACTGACTGAGGGTGAATAATGACCTCCATCTGCTCAGCACTCGCATTGAAGAAATAACAAGCTTCAATATATTCTAGCCCTTTATTCATCATTGTCGCCGAATCTACTGAAATTTTTCTTCCCATCGACCAATTCGGGTGATTGCAGGCTTCATCAGGTGTCACGTTATCAAAATGAGATAATGGGGTATCTCTAAAAGGGCCGCCTGAGCCAGTTAAAACAATACTTGATATACCAGAAGCAGATAGATCAGCAAACCCTAAATTAAGCTGAATAACTTCAGGTAAGCTTTGAAAAATAGCGTTATGCTCACTATCAATAGGAAAAACTGTCGCATTGTGTTGACGAATCTCATTAAAGAATAAACGGCCACTCGTAATCAGAGACTCTTTATTCGCTAATAATATTCTTTTGCCTTTTCTGATCGCGGCTAAAGTAGGAAGTAAGCCCGCCACACCAGTAATCGCTGACATAACTTGGTCAGCATCGTCAAGCCCTGCGAGCTCAATTGCAGCTTGGTTTCCTGACAACACTTCCGTTTTATTGTTATTTTCAGTCAAAATAGCCCGTAATGCTTTGGCTGAAGACTCATCCGCCATTGATACATATTTCGGATTAAACTCAAGGCATTGTTTAGCCATTTCAGCAACGTTTTGCCCTGCGACTAAAGCAAGAATTTGAAATTTTTCGGGGTTTTGGCGAACAACAGAAAGTGTATTTGTACCAATTGAGCCTGTGGAACCTAGGATTGTCAGACGTTTCATAGTGATTGGTTACTCTGTATTAAATCAATACTGAGATTATATCAGCTTAGAGGTTAGAAAGGATTTTTTAATAGATATGAAAACAATAAAGCCACACTAACACATACTTTTTACGGTATGCTTTGGTGGCTTTATATCAAGATGGATTAAAACTCCATCAATTCCGTTTCTTTTTGCGCTAATGACTCATCAACTTTCTTGATGTAGCTATCAGTCAGCTTTTGGATTTCATCCTGTGAACGGCGCTCGTCATCTTCACTAATTTCTTTATCTTTCAGTAAAGCTTTGACTTTATCGTTAGCATCACGGCGAACGTTGCGAACTGCGATACGGCCTTGTTCTGCTTCACCACGAACCACTTTGATTAAGTCTTTACGGCGTTCTTCCGTTAATGGAGGAAGTGGAACACGGATAACTGTACCTGCCGATGAAGGGTTCAAACCTAAATCAGAAGCCATAATCGCTTTTTCAATAGCCGGTGACATGCTACGGTCAAAAACAGAAATTGCTAATGTACGGGAGTCCTCAACCGTCACGTTAGCTAACTGACGTAGAGGTGTTGCTGAACCGTAATATTCAACAGTGATGCCATCTAAGAGGCTTGGAGATGCACGGCCTGTACGGACTTTGCTAATTTGGTTTTTAAATGCTTCTAGGCTCTTTTCCATACGGTCTTGAGCATCTTTTTGGATTTCATTAATCACGTTTTCAACCCTTAAGAACTGGTTATTAAAGGCCGCGATGCGACCTCGCTTAAATAGTCTGAATTTATGTTAGATAATACATTTAAACTCAGGTTATGTCTCTGAGTATTAATTGTGAGAAATCAGGGTACCTTCATTTTCACCCATTACGGCACGGCGTAAAGCGCCCGGCTTATTCATGTTAAAAACACGAATAGGTAAGTTATGATCGCGCGCCAGAGTGAAGGCAGCTAAGTCCATCACTTTAAGTTCACGTTCCAGAACATCTTGATAGCTCAGGGTTTCATAAAGAACTGCTTCAGGGTCTTTAGCTGGATCTGCTGAATATACACCATCAACTTTAGTGGCTTTTAATACCACATCCGCTTCAATTTCAATCCCACGTAGACATGCCGCTGAGTCCGTTGTAAAAAATGGATTCCCTGTTCCGGCAGAAAAAATAACAACACGGCCGTGGCGTAATAAGCTGATTGCTTCAGCCCAGCTATAATTATCACAGACACCGTTTAGTGGAATCGCAGACATTAACCTTGCATTCACATATGCACGGTGTAACGCATCACGCATAGCGAGCCCGTTCATCACTGTCGCTAGCATCCCCATGTGGTCGCCGACAACACGGTTCATGCCAGCTTGTGCCAAACCAGCACCACGAAACAGGTTACCACCGCCAATAACCACACCGACCTGTATACCCAGTTCTATGAGTTCTTTAATTTCCTGAGCCATACGATCTAAAACGCTAGCATCGATACCAAAACCTTCTGCACCTTGTAAGGCTTCGCCACTTAATTTAAGCAGAATACGTTGATAAACGGGTTTTGCATTGGTTGCCATGGTGTTCTGTCCTAACAGATTATTTATTGGGGTAACACACGTAGAATAATGGTTTTCTACGTACCTAAATTTAAAATTAGAATACGACAGTTATACACTAAATAGTTCGAGCTACATGTTGCTGTTATGTCAACGGCTCCGAGGGCGGAGTTATTCTCCGTTTGCAGTCGTAAAACAAGGCTAATACAGCTTGAAATATAACGTGTATAAAACAGAGCCGCCAATCGGCGGCCCTTAAGTTGCTTACTTGCTCATTGCAGCAACTTCTGCTGCAAAGTCAGTTTCAACTTTTTCGATACCTTCACCAACTTCATAACGGATGAAGTTAGAAACAGTAGCACCTTTTTCTTTCAGTAAGTCACCAACAGATTTGCTTGGGTCCATTACGAAAGGCTGGCCAGTCAAAGAGATTTCGCCAGTGAATTTGTTCATGCGACCAGTAACCATTTTTTCAGCGATTTCGCGTGGTTTACCAGATTGCATTGCGATGTCTAACTGGATTTGATGCTCATGAGCAACAACATCCGCAGGTACATCATCTGGAGTCACATATTCAGGTTTGCTTGCAGCGATGTGCATAGCAATGTGTTTTAGTAATTCTTCGTCTGCGCCTTCGCCAGCGACTAAAACACCAATACGAGCACCGTGCAGGTAGCTACCTACTTGTGCGCCTTCCAGAATATCAACACGACGGATATTGATATTTTCACCGATTTTAGCAACTAAAGTTGTACGAGCTTCTTCGAATTTTGCTTTCAGCGCTTCGATATCTGCATTTTTGTCCGCAACAACAGATGCTAAAACTTCTTTACCAAATGCTAAGAAACCAGCATCTTTAGCAACGAAGTCAGTTTCACAGTTCAGCTCGATCAGAGCGCCTGTTTTGCCATCGTTGAAAACTTCGGTCAGGATAACACCTTCAGCTGCAACACGACCTGCTTTTTTAGCCGCTTTTGCTTGACCTGATTTACGCATGTTATCGATCGCTAATTCGATGTCGCCATTAGCTTCAACAAGTGCTTTTTTACATTCCATCATACCTGCGCCAGTACGTTCACGCAGTTCTTTTACCAATGCAGCGGTAATTCCAGACATGTGATTTATTCCTCGATATTCCCCGTGAGAGTCTTCCTCACGTGGATAGTTCTGATTCATATATAAAAGGGGCCTTTATCAGGCCCCTTCTAACATATAGCAGTACCTGTATAGCAATACCTATAAATAAGGACTTAAGCCTTATTATTCAGCTTCTACTAAGCTTTCTTCTGCTTGAACAGCCAGATCTTGTGAACGGCCTTCACGAACGGTGCTTGCTACAGCGCCCAGATACAGTTTGATTGCACGGATTGCATCATCGTTACCAGGGATAACGAAATCGATACCATCTGGATCAGAGTTAGTATCTACGATAGCAAATACTGGGATACCCAGATTGTTTGCTTCTTTGATAGCAATGTGTTCGTGGTCTGCATCGATAACGAACAGAGCGTCAGGTAAACCGCCCATATCTTTGATACCGCCTAAGCTGTTTTCTAACTTACCAAGTTCACGAGTACGCATCAGCGCTTCTTTCTTGGTCAGTTTATCGAAAGTACCGTCTTGCGACTGAACTTCTAAATCTTTCAGACGTTTGATTGACTGACGAACAGTTTTCCAGTTAGTCAGCATCCCACCTAACCAACGGTGGTTAACGAAATACTGATCACAGCTGTTAGCAGCTTCTTGAACGGCTTCGCTTGCAGCACGTTTAGTACCGACAAACAGAATTTTGCCTTTACGAGAAGCAATTTTAGTTAACTCAGCCAAAGCTTCGTTGAACATTGGAACAGTCTTTTCCAGGTTGATGATATGAACTTTGTTACGAGCGCCGAAAATGAAAGGTTTCATTTTTGGGTTCCAGTAACGAGTCTGGTGACCAAAGTGTACGCCCGCTTGTAACATATCGCGCATGGAAACAGTTGCCATTTAATACCTCTGTATATAAGTAATTGGGGTTATGCCTCCACAAATCCCATGCTACCGACTCTATGGCTGCGTTTAAACGCATAAGAGCACCCCGGAGCACGTGTCGATTTGTGTGTGTTATTACACAATTGAGTTTAAGTTTATCGCATATCCAATTTTCTATCCGACTAACAACATTTGAGCAGCATTCATTGATGCACAAAAAAGTGAGAAGAAATAATATGGATTGCCGGCGCGCTTTATACCATAAATCCAACTTAGAAGCCAACTTTTGTTGTTTTTTTCGCTAACAAAAATGACAAAAAAGCAGATTGATTAAAAAGCGGTTCACTCGGGAAATATGATATTCCCATTAATCAATTATAGACGCTCTTTGGGCAGGGTAAAAACGCTGGTAGAGTAAAAATCTTATTTTCTATCGGAGTTATTTCTCCGTTCAAGATATCTTCATCATTACTGTGCATTTTGTGCTATAAAACACTTAGGTTCGTATAGCCTCAGCGCCCTACTCACCTATCTAAAAAACACTTAATCTATCGGTTCCTATCGATAGCTAGTTGGCAGGAAATGCGGTGGCTGTTACCATAAGTGTTATTGATGTAAAAAAGGTACCAAACCTATTTTCACCCCCCTTTATTAAACATGCCATTAATATATGTGGCATGAATGGATTAAACTCATGGCTATTATTATCAAAACTGAAGAAGATATTCAGAAAATGCGTGTTGCGGGTAGGCTAGCAGCGGAAGTGTTAGAAATGATTGCGCCACATGTTGTGCCGGGCGTCAGCACTGGTGAATTGGACCGCCTCTGTCATCAACACATCGTTGAAACGCAGCAAGCTATCCCTGCCTGTCTTAACTATCACGGTTTCCCTAAATCCGTTTGTATTTCCGTCAATGATGTCATTTGTCATGGAATTCCTAGTGAAGATAAAATTTTAAAAGATGGTGATATCGTTAATATCGATGTTACGGTGATCAAAAATGGTTTCCACGGTGATACGTCTAAAATGTTCATTGTTGGGAAACCGACTATCCAAGGCGAGCGTCTTTGCCAAGTCACATTAGATAGCCTGTACTTAGCCCTACGTCTGGTTAAACCGGGTATTCGCTTACGCACCCTAGGAAAGGCCATCCAAGAGTTTGTTGAAAAACAAGACTTTTCAGTTGTACGTGAATATTGTGGCCATGGTATTGGCGAAGGGTTCCATGAAGAACCACAAGTTCTACATTATGATGCTGATGATAGTGGAGTGGTGCTACAAAAAGGCATGGCATTTACCATCGAACCTATGGTTAATACTGGCGATCACCGCATCCGTACCATGAAAGATGGTTGGACAGTCAAAACCAAAGACCGAGGTTGGTCAGCACAGTATGAACACACTTTAGTCGTTACTGATAACGGTTGTGAAATCTTAACATTACGTAAAGAAGAAGAGCCATTTATCTCAGCGGTTCTGGTTAACGCCTAATTCCAAGAAGACCCCCTCACATTAGGGGGTTCTTTTTCTGTTCATTTTTACTAAAAAACCGTAAGCTGATATAAGTTTTTCTATCGATATCACTACGGAAAGATAAAGATGACGGCACTTCCTACTCCCTATCTCTCACCAAACCAATTTGGTCCCCACGACCTTGAACTCAGTGCCTTAAGGCAACATGTCGATGATTTTGACCATTGGCTAGAGGAAGCATTCAACCAAGGTAAAGATGTCGTTGACCTAGTTCATATTCGCAGTGACTACCTCGATGCTTTACTGACTCGTCTCTGGCAATCATTTAAATTTGAAAAACAGTCAGGGATGTCACTGATTGCGGTTGGTGGCTATGGCCGTCATGAGCTGCACCCACTTTCTGATATTGATATCTTAGTGTTAAGTAAAGAGCCACTACCTGAGACATTAGCAGCTCAAATTGGGCAATTTATTACTTTATTGTGGGATCTTCGCTTTGATATTGGTCATAGCGTTCGTTCTTTATCTGAATGTATAGAAGCCGGCAATGCAGACCTCACAACCGCAACAAATTTAATTGAATCAAGGCTAATTTGTGGTGACATTGCCCTCTTTTTACAGTTACAAAAAACGATTTTCAGTGATGAATTTTGGCCTTCCGCTGTCTTTTTTGCCGCTAAAATTGAAGAACAACAAGAACGCCATCAACGCTACCATAGCACTAGCTACAACTTAGAACCTGATATTAAAAGCAGCCCTGGTGGCTTGCGGGATATACATACCTTACTATGGGTAGGTAGGCGTCACTTTGGGGCAACAACCGTCGATGAAATGGTGGGTTTTGGTTTTTTAACCGAAGAGGAACACCAAGAACTCAAAGAATGTTTAGTCTTTTTATGGAAAATTCGCTTCGCCTTACACTTAGTGGTTAAACGCCATGATAATAGACTGTTATTTGACCGCCAGTTTAGTGTAGCCAATCTATTGGGTTATCAAGGTGATAAAAACCAACCTGTTGAGCGAATGATGAAAGATTTTTATCGTGTCACTCGGCGCGTTAGAGAACTAAATCAAATGTTATTACAACTATTTGATGAAGCCATTTTGACCCTCAACCCCGATGAAAAGCCTCGTCCTATTGATTCTCAATTCCAGCTTCGTGGCTCGTTAATTGATATGATTGATGATGACCTATTCATTAACCAGCCTGCCACTATCTTAAAAATGTTCTACCAAATGGCCCGCTATCCCAATATTACAGGGATTTACTCAACCACTTTACGGCAATTACGTTTTGCGCGACGAAATCTTGTGAAGCCGCTCTGTGAACTGCCAGAAGCACGAAAACTATTCCTTAAAATATTATGCCATCCAAGAGCAATCAAAGGTGCGTTTGTCCCTATGCACCTTCACAGTGTCCTAAGCGCTTATACGCCTCTTTGGAGCAATATTGTTGGCCAAATGCAATTCGACCTATTCCATGCTTATACCGTCGATGAACACACAATTCGCGTCTTGCAAAAAATTGATAGTTTTACCCTAGAAGAAAATCGCCGCGATCACCCGCTTTGTGTCAGTGTTTACCCTAAATTACTTCAACCTGAGATTTTACGGCTAGCCGCTATTTTCCATGATATTGCTAAAGGGCGTTCAGGAGATCATTCTGATCTTGGAGCCGAATTTGTGTATGACTTCGCCTTATTACATGGTTTTTCGAGCAAAGAAGCAGGTCTTGCCGCTTGGTTAGTAAAAAACCACTTACTGATGTCAGTAACCGCTCAAAGGCGGGACATTCAAGACCCCGATATCATTAAGCAGTTTGCAGCTGAAGTAAAAACAGTTTCGCGTCTTAATTATTTAATGTGCTTGACCGTCGCTGATATTTGCGCGACCAACAGCACATTATGGAATAGCTGGAAACAAAGTTTAATCCGCGAGTTATTTTTATCCACTGAGCACCAGTTAAATCAAGGGATGCAAAGCACGCCTGATTTGCGCCAACGTATCCGCCATCACCGTTATCAAGCTTTATCATTATTACGGCAGTCCCCTATTAACGAAGAAAAATTGCAAGCGCTTTGGTCCCGTTGTCACGCCGACTATTTTTTGCGTCACACCCCATCACAACTGGCTTGGCACGCCAAACATTTGCTAGCGCATGATTTAAGCCAACCGCTTGTCCTGATAAGCACCCAACCTAAACATGGTGGCACTGAAATTTTTATTTGGTGCCATGATAAACCCCATTTATTTGCAGCTGTTGCTAGTGAACTTGATAGGCGTAATTTAAGTATTCACAGTGCGCAGATCTTTACTAATAAAGATAATATGGCAATGGATACTTTTGTGGTGTTAGAGCCTAACGGGAATGCATTGTCGAAAGATAGATATGAACATATCCGTAAAATGTTGTTGCTAGCGGTGCAACAACCTGAAATTTCGCTACCAAAACCACGCACTATTCCATCTAAATTACGTCATTTTACGGTTCCAACAAAAGTCAATTTTTTACATTCAACGAATGATCGCCGTACCTATATGGAATTATTTGCCTTAGATCAACCAGGGTTATTAGCGCGAATTGGGCATGTTTTTGCTCAAATGGAAATTTCGCTATATGGCGCACGGATCACCACTATTGGCGAAAAAGTTGAAGATTTCTTTGTGTTAGCAGATAAAGAGCACCAAGCCTTAAGTAAAAATATGCAACAAGAGTTATCAGAAAGGTTGACAGAAGCCCTAAAATCGAAGGATAAAATATAGCGCTCATCGCATTATTGCGGTCAACGCTTACTTTCATGTCATTCAAGAGGGAAATACAATCAATGCAGCATTTACAGGCGATCATTGAACAAGCATTCGAAGATAGAAGCAGTATTACACCAAATACCGTCTCTATCCCAGTAAAACAAGCCGTTTTAGAGACTATTGCATTACTTGATAGCGGTAAATTACGTGTCGCAGAAAAAATTGCTGGTGTTTGGGTTACACATCAATGGCTCAAAAAAGCCGTATTGTTATCATTTCGTATTCAAGATAACCAAGTCATTGATGGCGCTGAAAGCCGTTATTTCGATAAAGTCCCAATGAAATTTGCCGACTACGACCAAGCTCGCTTCGAAAAAGAAGGTTTTCGCGTTGTTCCACCAGCCGCTGTACGTAAAGGGGCTTACATTGCTAAAAATAGCGTCTTAATGCCATCATACGTCAACATAGGGGCTTATGTTGATGAAGGCACCATGGTTGATACATGGGCGACAGTCGGCTCTTGTGCGCAAATTGGTAAAAATGTTCACTTATCTGGCGGCGTTGGCATTGGTGGTGTTTTAGAACCATTACAAGCAAACCCGACAATAATTGAAGATAACTGCTTTATTGGTGCTCGCTCAGAAGTGGTTGAGGGTGTGATTGTTGAAGAAGGCTCCGTTATTTCAATGGGGGTTTATCTGGGACAAAGCACAAAAATTTATGATCGCGAAACTGGCGAAATCTTTTACGGTCGTGTACCTGCGGGGTCTGTCGTTGTTTCCGGTAACTTGCCTTCCAAAGACGGTAGCTATAGCCTTTACTGTGCTGTTATTGTTAAAAAGGTCGACGAGAAAACACGGAGTAAAGTAGGGATCAATGAATTATTAAGAAGTATTGATGAATAATTCCTATCAGCCACTACTTACCATCTAAAAACCTATTACTCAGTTTTTGTAATCATTTCATAGTAATTAGGTTAAACATGAAGCTATCCCGAAGCGCATACCTTGTATGCAAATCGGGTGGCCATATTCAATACACTTTCGTTAATATTTCATTTTGTGGTTCATCTGAGCGCATTAATTGCAAAGAGAAGTTTGTCAATTTCAAGAAATCGCGCATAATATGTCCGTGACTTTTGCCGTTTACCATCAATAAAACTGTATTATTTTATTTTTCATTATAATGATGCTATTGCAAAATGACGTAATAGGGTATTTCCAACCTACGTCTTTAAACCAGTAGTACCATAAAGGGAAATAGACCGATATTGTTACGGCCTTGCTCACACTATCACTTTGTTTACCGACTCTGTTCCTACAGTAAAGCGAGCTAACATGTACGATAATTTGAAAAGTTTAGGCATCAGTAACCCCCAAGACATTGACCGCTATTCCTTGCGTCAAGAAGCGAATAATGACATTTTAAAAATCTATTTTCGCAAAGATAAAGGGGAGTTTTTCGCTAAAAGCGTAAAATTCAAATACCCACGCCAACGTAAAACGATTGCCGATGGCGGTAATAATTTCAAAGAAATTAACGAGATCAATACTAACCTACGTTATGCGATTGAAGAACTAGACCAAATTTGCCAAACAGAGCAAACTGATATTGATTTAAAACACAAAATTCTTGATGACTTACGCCATTTAGAACATGTTGTTTCAAATAAAATTGCAGAAATTGAAGCTGACCTCGAAAAACTTACCCGTAAATAATTTACAGGCGAAGTGATTATATACTGCGCCGTAGCATTACCGCTATTTATTATAAATATGGGTAATCCCACGGTGCAGGCATTTAAAGTAGCTCAGCCCAAGCTTCAATCCAACTCTTCGCATATTCTTCTGGCGTGTCCACTTCAATTGCATCAATAAATAAAATATCACCAATACGTGTAGCTGATTGTTCGGCTAATAGCTCATCAAAACGGACCCCAGCCCCGCAAAAACTTTCATAACTGCTATCACCTAAAGCAATTAGGCCGTAACGTAAATCAGGTTGATAACCAACAACATCGTTAATTTCACTAAACAACGGCGCTATAGTATCGGGCAAATCCCCTTGGCCTGTAGATGAAGTCACAATTAAGGCAATTTCTTCACCTGAATTGTAGTGTTGCCAATCATTCAAGGTAGGTTCGTCAAAGACAACCACTTCATGCCCTTGCTGTTCTAAAATTTCTTGTGCCGTTTCTGCAACAGCCAAAGAGTTACCATAGACAGTTCCAACAAAAATGCCTATTTTTGACATAACACCCCCTCTATTTCTTATTCATTTGACGAATTAATAACGTTTATTCCTAACTTTACAACCTTATCTGACCACCCAAATTGTTCAATTAATGACAACCATTGTGTGTCCCACGGCGCAACTAGTGATATATTTTCTTTTGTTATCGGGTGATTTAAATTTAATAAACTGGCATGCAACATCAGTCGTGATACTGAAAAATTCGCATTAACTCCCCGGTTCTGCCGCAAATCACCATGTTTACTATCGCCAATAATAGGATGACGAAGGTGAGACATGTGCCTTCTTAGTTGATGCTTACGGCCTGTTTCCGGCCTTAATTCAACCAAGCTGAACCTAGATGTGTCGTAGCGCCCGATAGCAATAGGGCATTCAACGGTGGCGATTGGCTTACAATGAGTAATACATTCCTGTAAAACGGGCTCACGAGACGCGTGTTTATCCGCAATTTTATCTAACTCTTCTAAGAGTGGATAATCGATGGTTTGCTCTTCGGTTAAATAGCCACGAACGATAGCATGATATACTTTTTCTAACTGGTGGCTTTCAAACTGTGCAGCTAACAGCCTTGCAACCTCACTCGACAACGCAAAAAGCAATATACCTGATGTAGGCCTATCAAGCCGATGAATGGGATACACATATTGCCCAATTTGATCTCGCAGCGTTTGCATGACAAACACCGTTTCTTTGCTATCTAACCAACTGCGATGCACTAGCATACCTGCCGGTTTATTCACCGCAACCATATACTCATCGTGATAAATGATTTCCAGCATTAATTATTCACCCGCTCGTTTTCGCTGAAAAAAGGCCGTCTAGCTCACGCAAGTGATGAATAACCAATGTATAACGCTCTTCTTCGTCATGCTTATAAGCCTCTTCAAAATAAGGGGCAACTGCAAAGCTTGTCGGCAATACCGCTTTTTGCTCAATCAGTATCTGCAAGCGAGGGATCAAAACCCATTGTAACCATTCCGAAGCTTCCATTGTATCAATACAAAAGGGTTCAACACTTTTAAAAGCTTCAGGACTTGGTGGCTGTTCATTCCAAAGGGATTTTAATTTCATTTCCTCTTCTAGATGACAAAGTTTTTCAATAATGCGTTGTTCAATATTCATGCTTAAACCTATTTAATTATCACAAAGCAAATATACTTTATTTTTCATCACAATTCTGTCGGATAAATGGGGTTAAAAACGAGGAAATACAAGTTTATTGATATCTCTATACCATTATTTTCTGCTTAATTATCTGCTCGACTTAACTTGATAAGTTTCGTTGATGATTTGTTTCGATTGATAAAAGTAAAATCAAATGTTTTTCAATTTAATGCAAACAAAATAATTAACAATAAAATGGTTTATCTATGGGATTACTAAAGCAGTGGCGTAAGGAAAATAAAGTTTGGCGAGCTTTTAACTCAAAATATGTTGAATTAAAAAGAAAAATTCGTATTACTAAACTTCCTACTGAGCAATATAAACACTATCAGGTAATGTGCCAAAACTACCGTTGTGCTCAATTTTCGGCGGCAATTGAAGGTGTTCCTCATTTCATTGAACGACCGATTAATAAATACCTTCATAAGGCTTGGACTGGAAAGCAAAAGTTGCTTACGGCTAGCTATACACTTAATTTAGTTGAAACAACATTTAAACCTGAAGCTATCGAAGCCATGTTTTGTGATAAACGTGAAGGGCTTGTTGTGGCTAATATTGAGTTAAAATCAGGGGATTTTGCTCAATTAACCTTAATATATTCACAATACCCAAGAGAAGGTGACCTCACTCTACACCTGAAAAATGAAACAGGTGATGAGATCTATTTAATGAGTTTTTCTTTCGGCCCTGAAGGCCAACTTTATGTATGCTCCTTACAAGGGCCTTCAACCGAGCAAAGTGTTGACCAAGTTAGGTTAATTACTAAACAAATGCACGGCATGAGACCTAAGAATTTATTAATGTCCGCAGTTTATGCTGTCGCTACTTTTTTCCATGTAAAATCAATATTAGGCGTTTCTAACCAATGCCATATTAAGAGCCAACATTTAAAATCAAGTTATGATACTTTTTGGTTAGAGTGCAATGGGACGCAAACCGCAGACGGCTGGTTCCAATTGCCAATTCAAGAGCCTGTACGCGATATAGAATCAGTCAAAAGCCAACGCCGAGCTGAGTTTCGCCGTCGCGAAGCGCTGCGCGATGCAATGACCCAAGAAATTATTATGTCATTAACTAAAAACTCCCAGCATAACAGCCATTAATATTTCGTTCGCAGGCCTTGCGTTAGCAAGAATGTAAATGATAACTAGCCGTTAATAAAAATGCCTTGAAGAACCATAACCAATAAAGCCTATTATTAACTCTATAATATTTATCAGGAAAAAAGCCAGTCAACCTTGGTTGACTGGCTTACGCTTTAGGACTTATGCATCCTGCAAAATGACATCCTGTCACTCAACATCCTGTTGAATAAAAGCATGTTAATAGGTGTTTTAACCTATTTAGCAATCCCTCGCCTTACTTTTAAAAATTTTTACACCCTATAATTAGGTATAAAAAGCTAAACTGACTTACCCTGTCCAGCGAGATAAGAATGTATGAAACCGCTTACTAAAACAACCTAGTATGGCTTGCAATAATTCAATAATATTAAATGAAATATCACGTACGGTAGTAACGCCATGAAATAAAAAGTTAAATAATTATCATTCTTATAAAAGAAAAAAACTTTAAGATATTGCTTAACTTAATTGTAAGCTTTTACCTACACCAAGTTGTAATAAAGTGCTTACCCCTTTGGCTCCACAATGACAGTCAGCTCTTCAAGAAAACAGGTTAAATTCGAAGAAAGTACTCGTCTTTCTTTACTACCAAATTTTTCTAGGATTATTTCACCACTAAGATTACACATTGATATCATTTCAAGTTCAGAATCTAAGGTTGCAATAAACAACGTTGGCGGCAGCTTTAAACGCTTTTGAGTGACCAAATGGCCAATTAAATTTTCCTGTAAGCGAATAAAGTCATCCTCATTCCAAACTTGCACTAAATTAAGGGTAATATCACGAAATGTCGCTTTCATATCACCAGCTAACTGAGTGGTATAAAAAGTGTGGATATCACTTTGCAAATTGATATCTAATGCAGTAGCGACTTTATCCAAGGTTGCACCCTTAATTGGAAATGTTTGAGGCTCCCAATACACCCAGTTTTCGCCAGTGCGAACAATACAAGGGGATGGAATACCATATAAATCCGTTGAAGCGGGCGGTAAACCAGTTTGTTGTTGCCATTGAGAAACATATTTCTCAGTAAAGTTATGCAATGCGACAGAAAGTGTTGTATTCATATTTATATGGTTTTATAGCTGCGTTAAATTGAAAGACGTCAACAAGGTGGATAAATGGTATTATGGCAGAAGTTTACGGGCGAATAAAATGTACCAGTTTCTGCCTTTTAACCTCATTCTCGTTTATGAAGTACAAGGACCAATATGTCACACTACCAGAATAATCCCGCACTTGATAATTTAACGTTAGGGAAAAAAACGGCTTATCATGACCAATATGATGCAACATTACTCCAAGCCGTTCCTCGCAGCCTAAATCGCTCTCCTTTAGCGATCTACGCCGATGCTCTTCCCTTTCATGGTGCAGATATCTGGACAATGTACGAGCTTTCTTGGCTAAATCAACGTGGTGTCCCTCAAGTTGCGATTGGTTCAATCAGTGTTGATGCCCATAGTGAAAACCTTATTGAATCCAAAAGTTTTAAGCTATATCTCAACAGCTTTAACCAAACATGCTTTGAAACTTGGGAAAATGTGCGAAGCGTTTTGCAAAATGATTTAAGCCGCTGTGCTAATGGTAAGGTTAGCGTTACACTTTATAAATTAGATGATTTTTCCCATCAACCTATCCAACCATTGCAAGGGATATGTATTGATGATCAGGAAATTGATATCAATAATTATGAATTTAACCGTGACTACTTAACAAATAGTACGCAAGAAGATATCGTCGAAGAAACCTTAGTTAGCCATTTGTTAAAATCAAATTGTTTAATTACTAATCAACCTGATTGGGGTTCAGTACAAATTCACTATTGCGGTGCGAAAATTAATCGTGAAGCCCTATTACGTTATTTAATTTCATTTCGCCATCATAATGAGTTTCATGAACAATGTGTTGAACGTATATTTAATGATATTACACAACTGTGTAAACCCGATAAATTAAGTGTTTATGCACGTTATACTCGCCGTGGAGGGCTTGATATTAACCCATGGCGAAGTAATGAGGATTTTACGCCTGAATTAGGTCGTTTAGCACGGCAATAAGTATCCATGTAGTTGAAAAACAATTGAAAGTAAATGTTACCCATGCATTTACAGTACAATTCACATATCAAGAACCCACTGGGTAAAGGAGTACTACTTGATTACTCATATCAGTCCATTAGGATCTATGGATCTACTATCTCAACTTGAAGTTGATATGCTAAAACGTACGGCCAGTAGCGATTTGTACCAATTATTTAGAAATTGCTCTTTAGCCGTTCTACACTCAGGCAGCCTTACTGATAGCAGTAAAGAGCTATTAGAAAAAAGCAAAGATTTTGATATCAATGTATTACGTCGTGAGCGCGGTGTTAAACTAGAACTTATAGACCCGCCAGAAAAAGCCTTTGTTGACGGTAAAATCATCCGTACATTGCAAGCAAACCTATTCTCAGTATTACGTGATATCCTGTTCGTTCATGCACAAATTACCTACGCAAAAGAACAATTCCATTTAGACCTTGAAAATGGAGCTCATATTACTAATATGATTTTCTCCATTTTGCGTAATGCCCGCGCATTACATATTGATGAAGACCCAAGCATGATTGTGTGCTGGGGCGGTCACTCCATTAATGAAATCGAATACCAGTATGGTCGTAAAGTTGGTAACGAACTTGGCTTACGTGAGCTCAATATTTGTACTGGCTGTGGGCCAGGAGCAATGGAAGCACCAATGAAAGGTGCTGCTGTAGGGCATGCTCAACAACAGTATAAAAATAGCCGTTTTATTGGTTTAACAGAGCCATCAATTATTGCCGCAGAGCCACCTAACCCACTGGTAAATGAGCTGATTATTATGCCTGACATTGAAAAACGCTTAGAAGCGTTTGTTCGATTAGGCCACGGCATTATTATTTTCCCTGGGGGGGTAGGAACTGCTGAAGAGCTACTTTACTTACTGGGTATCTTAATGGACCCAGCCAACAGCGAACAAGTTCTGCCGCTTATCTTAACGGGTCCAAAAGAAAGTGCTGAATATTTTACCGTTTTAGATGACTTTATCCGTCATACCTTAGGTGAAGATGCCAGTAAGCATTACCAAATCATTATTGACGATGCCCAAGAAGTCGCCCGAGTAATGAAGCAAAGCATGCCAAAAGTTAAAGAGAACCGCCGTAGCACCGGTGATGCCTATAGCTTCAACTGGTCAATTAAAATTGCTCAAGATTTACAACACCCATTCGAACCAACGCATGAAAATATGGCTTCATTGAACCTTCATCCTGGTCAAGAACCTGAAAAACTGGCCTCTGATTTACGCCGCGCTTTCTCTGGGATTGTTGCTGGTAACGTAAAAGAGTTTGGTATGAAGGCAATAGAAAAGCACGGGCCATTTAAAATCCACGGTGATACCGAACTCATGAAACGGATGGATATTTTACTGCAAGGCTTCGTAGAACAGCACCGCATGAAGCTACCAGGTGGTACAGCTTATGAGCCTTGCTACGAAATTGTAAAATAAGTATGGTCTACAAGTAAGGATAAACATTTTAGGTATGGCGTATTTATGATCCATTTATTAATTATTGATGCACTAAACTTAATACGCCGCATCCATGCGGTGCAAGGAAGCCCGTGTGGTGAAACCTGCTTATCTGCCATATCCCAATTATTAAATCATACCGCTGCAACTCATATTGTGGCGGTATTTGATGAGGAAGGGCGGCATCAAAGTTGGCGTCATGAAAAACTACCCGATTACAAAGCGGGTCGACAGCCTATGCCTGAGGATTTACAAGCTGAACTGCCAACTCTCATTGCTCTTTTCCAAGAAAAGGGGATACATTGCTGGCAATCTGAAGGAGATGAAGCAGATGATTTAGCGGCGACCTTAGCAACACGCATTGCTGGGTCGGGGCATACAGTTACCATCGTATCCACAGACAAAGGTTATTGCCAATTATTATCTCCGAATAT
The DNA here is from genome assembly GCF_044006275.1 of Providencia sp. 2024EL-00732. NCBI lineage: Bacteria > Pseudomonadati > Pseudomonadota > Gammaproteobacteria > Enterobacterales > Morganellaceae > Providencia > Providencia sp. 2024EL-00732. Next base: position 48,269 of record NZ_JBIPDG010000014.1, read on the forward strand.
TCGAATTCGTGATTATTTTCAAAAACGCTGGCTCGATGTTCCGTTTATTGAGAAGGAATTTGGCGTTACACCTGAGCAACTCCCTGATTACTGGGGGCTTGCCGGTATTAGCAGTAGTAAAGTGCCTGGGGTTGCAGGGATTGGCCCTAAAAGTGCAACGCAGCTTTTACAACAATATCATTCAATTGAAAATTTATTTGCTCATTTATCGAAACTAGAAGAAAAATGGCAAAAAAAGTTAGTCGATCAGCAGCAAATTGCATTGATTTGCCGTGATATTGCAACATTAAAAACAGATATAGCTTTGCAAGGTAATTTAAATCAACTACGTTACTACACTAAATAAACACACAAAAAAGGCCACACTTGGCGGCCTTTAGAATGGCAGTACACTAACTAGTAATATTCACGCGCCATTGGGTTGGCAGACCAAATTCTCATCACATGTACAGTGACTTCTTCTCGGTCATGATAAAGTTGCTTAGCTTGAATTAACACATTCACACCTTGCTCTTTTAGCTGTGTTTTCATCTTTTCCAGAATATGTGAAACTTCTTCATAACGCTTTTTCATTGGCAACTTGAGATTGAAAATAGCTTCCCGACACCAACCTTGTGCTAGCCAATCAGTCATCAGTGCAGCCACCTTCGCCGGTTTTTCAACCATATCACATACTAACCAAGTAATGTTTTGTGAACTTGGCTGAAACTTAAAACCATCAGCTCGGTGGTGTTTAACTTGCCCAGTATCCATTAAGCTTTCTGCCATTGGGCCATTATCTACGGCATGAACCATCATACTGCGCTTCACTAATTGGTATGTCCAACCTCCCGGACATGCCCCTAAATCAACTGCGTTCATACCGCTTGCTAACCGCTCTTCCCACTCTTCATACGGAATAAATACATGAAAAGCTTCTTCGAGTTTTAATGTTGAGCGACTTGGCGCATCTGATGGAAATTTTAATCGCGGGATACCCATATAAAAATTCGAACTGTTATTGGTATAGGAATACCCTGTATAACAGCAACCCGGAGCAATAAAAAATACATGGATCACTGGGCGCTTAAAATTTTCAAGAGGAAGTAAAATTTTCTCTTTACGTAATGCATTACGTAAAGGCACCGTAAACTTACGGCAGAACTTCATTAACTCTTTAGATTCATTCGTGTCTGCCACTTCAACACGAATATCACCCGCTCGAGCAACTTGCTGGCTCAGCGCGTTTATAATCGGGGTAATACGATCCTCTGGCGGCAGATCTTTTAGTAAATCCCCCACCACAATCATTTGACGAGCAAAAATTAACTCTCGAAAAGGCAACGTCCGCGCGAGTGTATCTGCATCTTCTGCTTGGTAACACTCAAAAATAACATAACCACTATTTTCTTTTACCCGAGCAAAACCATAAATTTCTTTTTGCCCGGCTTTGTCTGTAATCTCTGCTGCACACTCTTTCTCAAAGCCTGGACGGCAATATAGTGCAATTTTATTACTCATTACGTGACGCCGATTTCCTTAGACGCATAGCGCCAATTACTACTAACAGCCAGCCAATCAGGAAACATACTCCCCCTATTGGCGTAAAATAAGAAAAGTATTTTACCTGCAATAGGGCCATACAATAAAGACTACCGCTAAAAAGAAGTATGCCAACTGAAAAAAATACCCCTGACCAGTAAAACCATAGAACCACTTTACGCAATAAAACTGCACCTAACACCATAAGCGCAACAGTATGTAACATCTGATAACGTAAGCCTGTTTCAATCCAGTCCATTTGGTGGACACTCATGATTGACGACAACGCATGAGAGCCTATAGCCCCAAAAGCAACAGTAAAGAAGCCACTAATCCCAGCAAAAATTAACATCAAACGACTATTCACAGTAACACCTTTTTATTTAACTACTTGATTACTGAATAAGCGCCACATCTTGGTCACCCGTAATAAAGCCTAATTTTTCTTGTTCACTCGCTGCTTGCCCTAAGATCCACTGGCGAAATGCCGCTATTTTGCCCAAATCTGCTTGGCTTTCTTGGCAGACTAAATAAAATGCATTTTTACTCACCAATACTTCACTGAAGGGGCAAACTAAACGCCCTGCATCAATTTCATTTTTGGCCATCACATTATTTGTTAATGCAATACCTTGCCCATGTACAGCAGCTTGGATAACCATAGCACTATGACTAAAAATAGGCCCTTGCTGTACATTGACCACATTCTGTAACTCTAGTTGTTTAACATACGCTTGCCAGTCTCTTCGAGAAGAATCGTGAAGTAACGTATGTTTTGCTAAATCTTCGGGATTTTTAAGTTGGTTATCACCTGTTAATAACGATGGTGAACATACTGGCATTAGATATTCAGCATACAGCCGATCCGTTCTTAACCCTGACCAATTTCCTCTACCGTAGAAAATAGCGACATCAACATCATCTGCCAATTTATCTTCTTCTCTATCCACAGCCTGTATTCTTACATCAATACCAGGATAAGCTTGGTTAAAGCCTGAAAGCCTTGGTACAAGCCATTGGATAGCAAAGCTTGGTGACAAACTTACTGTTAGAGCTCCTTTCGCGCTTCGCGCTTGAAGCTTGCGTGTCGCCTCATTTAAAGAAGAGAAAATTTCTTTAATATCAAGATAATAGCTCTGCCCTTCTTCCGTTAATAATAATGAACGATTACGTCGGCGAAACAGCTTGAGCCCAAGAAAATCCTCCAAACTTTTCATTTGGTGACTAACAGCAGCTTGCGTTACAAATAATTCTTCTGCAGCCTTAGTAAAACTTAAATGACGAGCTGCTGCATCAAAGACTCTCAGTGCATTCAGGGGCGGTAATCTTTTAGACATAATCACTTCTACTTGGCATATTGTTATTCATTAGTTTTTTTCATCCGAAGCATTATAATTTGTCCCTTGAGGATACGCCAGTAAATACCTATAGTATGCACACTTCCTAAGCCGGAACGAAAAGTTACAGAGTTTAGTTACTTTGGAACTTTTGGCTTTGTGGTTGTGATGTTGTGTTTGCAAGTTGTCTGGTTCAGCCAGACTTTGTAGCTTTGCTACTGTTTTTTTCACTTCCTGTACATTTACCCTGTCTGTCCATAGTGATTTTTATAGTGCACCGCCAACGCGCGGTGCTTTTTTTTGCTATTTATTTAAACCACTAACAATAAATACCTAAGCAATTTAACGTAATAAATACAATAATCTATAGATAACTACTAGTGTACCGAAAAAACTTTCAGTTAGATATTTAAGATAATTCTTGAAATATGTTCGTAAAGGATATCAATAAAATAATTTCTGAATAAAAAGGATTGCATTGTAATGCAAAACGCTAAATCATTTTAAAAAACACATTCTAGATAATTGATAACAATTAATACCAAACGTAACAAAATATTTCAATGCTTAGGTTGAAAATGATATGTTTAAATTAATCAAAAAAATAACTATAAATGTACTAATAAATGTACAATCAAATTACACCACACTCAGCAATAGCCAATAACAGATAAATTTTGACTAAAAGAAAGAACTCATGGACCATTTTAGCGCCGCTTCATTTCGTCTCGCATTTCCTGCTTTAGACTCATCGACTCTATTTTTTGATAGTGCAGCTACCGCATTAAAACCCATAGCCATGATCGATGCTTCAAATAATTATTACCGTTTATCAGGTAGTTCTGTTTATCGGGGCCAATCCCCTGACGCCTTAAAATTAACTCGTGACTATGAACAAGGGCGTGTCCGCACTGCCAAATTGATTAATGCCCCCAGCGAAAAAAATATTATCTGGACGCGTGGAACTACTGAATCAATCAATTTAATTGCTCAGTGTTATTTTCGCTCAAGATTACAACCCGGTGATGAAATTATTGTAAGTGAAATCGAACATCACTCAAATTTATTACCTTGGATTATGCTAGCTCAACAAACTGGCGCTAAAATAATTAAATGGCCTGTTGAAAAAGACTTAACATTAAGCCTTGATGTGCTCAAATCAAAGCTCTCCACAAAAAGCAAACTTGTTGCTATCACACAAATGTCCAATGTAACGGGATATCAAACTGATTTACATGCTATAACTCAGTTGGCTCACCAAGTTGGGGCACTTGTTCTGGTTGATGGAGCACAAGGTGTAGTACATAGCCCAATAAATGTAAAAAAGCTGAATATTGATTTTTACGCATTTTCAGCCCACAAATTGTATGGCCCTACAGGGCTTGGGGTTTGTTATGCGAAAACTGAGCTATTAGAACAAATGAGCCCTTGGCACGGAGGAGGTAAAATGCTGACTGATGTCACATTTGACCATTTTACCCCTGCGCCTATCCCACAGCGTTTTGAGGCTGGAACACCAAATATTGCTGGCGTCATTGCCTTTTCTGCTGTCCTTAAGTGGCTAGAAGGTGTCGATTTAACTTCTGCTGAAGCTTATGCATGTTCCTTGGTGGAATACGCCTACGAGAAGCTGTCATTACTCCCCAACTTTATGAGTTATCACCCTTCTCACTCCCCTTTATTATCATTTAATTTTAAAGATATTCATCATAGCGATTTAGGTACCCTCTTGACCGAGCAAAATATTGCATTACGCTATGGTCAGCATTGTGCCCAACCCTTAATGGATGCATTGAATATTAGTGGGTGTTTGCGCATTTCAGTAATGCCTTATAACAACCAGCAAGATATCAATAAGTTTATCGATGCAGTCACACTCTCACTTTCTATACTAAATGATTAAATGAAGACTAAAGATACAGAAGGAAGCCTAATGACTTCGACTAAACATGATTTTGCTCCGCACCCTTTTGGTACAGAGATTGGAATTCAAGAAATAGTTGAACAATTTTCAACGTACAAAGCATGGGAAGATAAGTATCGTTTGCTCATCCAGCTTGCTAAAAAGTTACCACCATTAACTGACGATGAAAAGCAACAAACTCAAGAGGTTAAAGGCTGTGAAAACCGCGTCTGGATAGGTGCACTGCTCAATGATAATAATACGTTCCACTTTTATGGTGATAGTGAGGGGCGTGTAGTAAAAGGTTTATTTACCATTTTACTCGCGGCGGTAGAACAAAAAACAGCGCAGGAAATCATAGATATTAATTTTAATGATTTACTCACCCAAACTGGCTTACCGGCACAGCTAAGTGAATCCCGCCAAAATGGCATTCAATCACTCATTAGTGCAATTCAAAATATTGCCAGTGAAATGACGCCAGCATAATCAATGCTAGAAAGAGGCTATTTTATGGCCTCTTCCTATTCTTACTCACTTTGACTTGCCTGCCTTTGCGCTTTTGCAACCATTTTTTTGAGTGCATGAGAAACTGCGATAAAGCCAAAGCTCGCAGTTACCATGGTTACTGCGCCAAAACCTGCTGCGCAATCCATACGCTTAGAACCCTCGGCGGTGCTTTTAGCGGCACACACCGTCCCATCACTTTGCGGGTAAACTAATTGCTCAGTTGAGAAAACGCAATCAATACCAAGCTTGCCTTTGCCATTTTTCACGACATTAAAATCAGATTTCAAACGTTCACGTAGTTTGGCAGCTAATGGGTCCTGTATAGTTTTTGCGAGATCTGAAACTTGGATTTGCGTGGGGTCAATCTGCCCCCCGGCTCCCCCGGTCGTTACCACAGGGACTTTAAAGCGCCTGCAATACGCTAGCAGTGCAGCTTTTGGCCTAACACTATCAATCGCATCAATAACATAGTCAAACCCCGTACTAAGGTATTGAGCAGCATTATCAACAGTGATGAAATCATCAATCACATTCACTACACATTCAGGGTTTATTTCCAAAATGCGATTTTTCATGACTTCAACTTTGGGTAAGCCCACTGTCGATTTTATTGCATGTAATTGGCGGTTTGTATTGGTTACACAAATATCATCCATATCAATCAAAGTAATATAACCAATACCTGAACGAGCTAGCGCCTCAGCTGCCCATACACCAACCCCACCGACACCAATAACACAAATGTGAGATCGTGCAAAAAGATGAAGGGCTTGTTGCCCATATAAACGCCCGATCCCAGCAAAACGCTGCATCCAAGCATCTGAAAGCTTAGCTTGCATAATAACAAACAACCTTAGTTAAAACGTTAACTACATTGTACCAAAAAGCGGTTGGCTTTTTTTCAACACCCAAACTCGCCCATAATGATTATAAAAACCTGCCATTTTCCCAGCTTCATGGCCCGTTCCATGGTAAATATCAAAATGATGTCCTTTAATTGCCCCTCCGACATCTAAGGCAACCATCATACGCATTTCATACTGCCCCGTAAATTTACCATTACCGTCTAATACGGGGATTTCTGCAAGTAATGCGGTCCCAGGCGGAATTAATGTTTTATCTGATGCCACTGAAGCTTTAGCAATTAAAGGTACTGCACTCGCCCCCCTAACAGGGACAAATGATTGAGGCTTAAAGAAAACAAACGATGGGTTTTCTTCTAATAATTGGCGAACTTCTTGCTCACTGTGGTTATTTGTCCAATCATGGATAGCTTGCAAAGACATTTGGTTTAATGGTACTTCTCCACGATCAACAAGCACTTTACCGATACTTTTGTATGCATGACCGTTTTTACCTGCGTAACCAAAGAAATTCAGTGGGCTGCCATCACCAAAGTCAACATAACCACTTCCTTGTACCTCCATCATAAAATTATCAACGACAGAGTTACTATAAGCTAAAATTAAATTATCACTCAATGCACCATTGTAAATAGCTGCTCGGCTAGGTAAGCGGGATTTTCTTTTCGGTGGCATACCATATAGAGGGTAACGAAATTCACCTTGTGGGACACGTCTAGCCTCGATAACAGGCGTGTAATAACCAGTAAATTGCACATTCCCATAATTATCAGCTCCTTCCATTTGAAAAGCTGTTAAATTGAAATTAGCTAATTTCGCAGGTTCTCCCCCCGCCATTAACCAATTCTCGATAGCATGGTAGGTATCGCTGTTATTTTGAAATAAACGGGGTGATGCATTTTTGATCTCAACAACTTGTTGATTAAAATCAGGTGCATTAATAGGCCGACCTTGAACATTCACTTGGTTAACTTTTTGCAGGTCTTGTACTAAACGCCCATCTTTATATTGTTGGCCTTTATCCGTTGGATGAGTTTGGCATCCTGCCAATAAAGAAAAAAACACACTGATTACCAACCCATTTTTTACTGCTCGCTTATTTACAATTTTTGTCAGTCCTAAATTCATTCTCCACCACCCAAGCGCATCCAACAATCCAATATGAAACGCACAATAGCAAACCCAAATTGGGAATGAAACGAGTAAACATATTTAGTTCAGTTATTTTTCTCAACACTCCCACTAAAGATTAAAAAATAGACATTCAGTGCGGATTTTGTTCTGTAGATGCTGAAATTTGAAAAAAAAACACGAAAAAACTTGCATCAGATCTCATCCCGAGTATAGTGCCCGAATCGGACGCGGGGTGGAGCAGCTTGGTAGCTCGTCGGGCTCATAACCCGAAGGTCGTTGGTTCAAATCCAGCCCCCGCAACCAATTACTGATTTTATCAGTAAAGTATTAAAAGTAGTCAGCAGTATAAAGATGTAAAAATTCAGTCGCGGGATGGAGCAGCATGGTAGCTCGTCGGGCTCATAACCCGAAGGTCGTTGGTTCAAATCCAGCTCCCGCAACCAATTTTTTACTTCTTCAGTCGCGGGGTGGAGCAGCATGGTAGCTCGTCGGGCTCATAACCCGAAGGTCGTTGGTTCAAATCCAGCCCCCGCAACCAATTCTTTCTTAATTTCCTTCCTTGAATAGCAAATCACCTTTAGTCTTTATCCTGTATAAACCCTTATTTTTTTATTTATGCAAATAAAAAAGGCGACTCACAAATTAGTTCATCACCTTTATATCAACATATACCTAATAGCTCACTCGATTAGTTACGAATAGCTAGCTCTCCACCATTGCGGAAATAGGCTTTAACCCCTTCAAAAATAGATTCAGCCATTTGTTGCTGGAACTTAGCTGTTTTAAGCTTTCGCTCTTCTTCTAAATTACTAATGAATGCGGTTTCAACTAGAATTGATGGTATTTCAGGCGCTTTAAGTACCGCAAACCCGGCTTGGTCAACTTTGTTCTTATGCAATTTATTGACTTTACCCATGAGTTTTAATACTTCATCACCAAACTTCAAACTATCATTGATCGTTGCCGTTTGGACCAAGTCAAGCATTGTATGGTCAAGATATACATCTCCACTCTTACTTACCCCACCAATTAAGTCAGCTTCATTCTGAGTTTGCGCAAGATAGCGAGCCGTATTACTGGTAGCCCCTTTCGTTGATAAAGCAAAGACAGAGGAACCGCGTGCTGAACGATTAGTAAATGCATCAGCATGAATAGAAACAAATAAATCTGCTTGCATCTTTCTTGCTTTCGCAACACGAACCTTCAACGGAATAAAAACGTCTTCATTTCGTGTCATATAAGCCCGCATTTTAGGGTCTTTATCAATTAACGCTTTTAAACGACGTGCGATTTGCAGGACGACATCTTTTTCTCGCGTTTTATATTTCCCTATCGCACCTGGGTCTTCACCACCGTGTCCTGGGTCTATCATAATAATAATCGGGCGATCCCTTCCCGCCTTCCCTGGTTTTTTAGCTTGAGCTGGCATATTTTCTTCGAGATCACCTTTATTGTAATCCTCAAGTAGTGCCAACAGTGGGTCATCATTGGTATCGACACCTTTGCCCGGATAAAAATCAAGCACTAAACGATGTTTAAATTCACCAACAGGCGTTATCGTAAAGAACTGAGGGCTAACTCTATTTTTTACTTCAAAAACTAAACGAACCGTTTGAGGATCAAACTGCCCTACCCGAACCAACTTCAAATACGGGTCACGAGTTTGGATCTGAGTCCCCATCTGTTTAAGCACATTATTTAACTGCACCCCTTCAAGATCGACAACAATGCGCTCAGGGTTATTAAGCACAAACTGGCGATACTTTAACGGGACGCTGGATTCTAGCGTAACTCGGGTATAGCTTGATGCAGGCCAAATACGCACAGCGATGACGCTGCTATTTGCAGAAAAACCGAATGGGCTGACGCTCAGTAACATAACTGCAGCTGCGCCCTGTATAAAACGGCGCTTCGATGGGCTGTGATCTTGATGACTCATCAATAATTCCGAACCTAGAACTGAGAAATAAAGTGATTTAAGAATAACTGCCAATAGCTTGACCAGAAATAAGCACTCTAACTAATCATTTGTGCTCTGTCATTAAGAATATACAAGACATCTATAGACTTACCACTATAAGCATAACTTAATCATACCTAGAGAAAATGTTTTTGAGTGACTTTCTGTGTCAATTTTAAGCAATTTAATTTCCGTAGAGTATATATAGTTAAATTTAGAGATATGTAAACGTCAAAAATAAAATTGTTACTTTTTTTATACCATCTTTTACTTGATATTCTGCGCCAAAAAGAATAAAAATACATTATTAGCGAATAAAAATTCATTTAAGAGGGTCGTTATGAAAGAGCGCAGTACCGAATTGGTTGATGAGTTTCGCCATTCGGTCCCTTATATAAACGCCCACCGCGGCAAAACTTTTATTATTATGCTTGGTGGTGAAGCAATTGCCCATGAAAATTTCCCTAGTATTGTCAATGATATAGGGTTATTACATAGTTTAGGCATAAGGATTATCGTCGTTTATGGCGCTCGGCCTCAAATCGAAGATATCCTAGCAGAGCATAACTATGACGCTGTTTATCACAAACATACTCGCGTAACTGATGCCAATACACTTGAATATGTCAAACAAGCCTCAGGTGCTTTACAATTAGATATTACAGCTCGGTTATCCATGAGCTTAGGTAACACTCCGTTACAAGGCGCGCATATTAATGTAGTTAGTGGTAATTTTGTTATTGCTCAACCATTAGGTGTCGATGACGGTATTGATTATTGCCATAGTGGTAGGATACGCCGTATTAATGAAGAAGCGATTAATAACCAACTCGATAACGGTTCCATTGTACTCATTGGCCCTGTTGCCGTTTCTGTTACTGGGGAAAGCTTTAATCTCACCTCAGAAGAGATAGCCACCCAACTCGCTGTAAAAATGAAGGCTGAGAAACTTATCGGTTTTTGCTCTTCGCAAGGGGTTGCTGATAAGAACGGTAATATCCTGTCTGAGTTATTCCCAAATGAAGCGGAAAACCTCATTCAACAGCTAGAATCTGAAGGGGATTATTACTCAGGAACTGTACGCTTTTTACGCGGTGCAGCAAAAGCTTGCCGTCGTGGTGTTCGCCGTAGCCACTTATTGAGCTACCAAGAAAATGGGTCTTTAATCCAAGAGCTGTTCTCCCGCGATGGTATTGGTACCCAAATAGTAATGGAAAGTGCAGAGCAAATCCGCCGCGCAAATATTAACGATATTGGGGGCATTTTAGAACTTATTCGCCCACTCGAGCAGCAAGGCATTTTAGTACGGCGTTCACGTGAGCAGCTTGAAATGGAAATCGACAAATTTACCATTATTGAACGTGATAGCTTGGTGATTGCTTGTGCGGCTCTCTATCCATACCCAGAAGAAAAACTTGGAGAAATGGCATGTGTTGCAGTTCACCCTGACTACCGCAGCTCTGCCAGAGGGGAAGAACTACTTAATCGAGTGGCAGCTCAAGCAAAACAATTTGGCTTAGACAGATTGTTTGTATTAACAACACGCAGCATTCATTGGTTCCAAGAACGTGGCTTTACCCCTGCTGAAATTGAAATGCTACCATTGAAGAAACAAGCATTATATAACTACCAGCGGCGTTCTAAGATTTTAATATTAGATTTAAAAACCCAATCAGATAAATAACTATTTCGACACTATTTGAAACCATAGCTGGTTAATTATCCTCGCCCACCCAAATCATATGGATGTATAATTTGGGTGGGCACTTTTACAACTTTAACTCTAGCTAGGAATAAATTACACAGTTAAGCTATTTGTACAACCCTTGCCTTTTGGCATAATGGGATTGTATCTAAATGGGGTTTTAATGCAGCTTCCATTTCAGCAAAAGAAGTGCCGTAAAAGTAAAATGCTGTTTCTGTTGGCCCATCCCAAACACCATGGATACTACCAATATCTTCAACTGCTTCATCAAGTATGTCAAAGACCTCATTGATATCTCCGTTTTCATAAACCTCATCGGCTAATTCTGTTCCATTAAAATAAATTGCCAGCCCTTCATCTGTACCAAAATCAATCCGGACATCTTCACCATGAATAAATAAACGAGAGCCCTTCGGCGCTAACATTGAAGTAAATAGCTGGATAATTAAGCTGATATTTTCGTCACTAGCATCCGCAATAGCGATTTCTATATCGCATTCTTGTGCCTCACCATTATCATCAAGTGACGTACCACCACCAGTAACATGGATATCTTTCCCCATGCTTTTCATGACTTCATCAAATGCATCTTCTAAATCTGCACGCCTAATCGGCTCAAGCCTTGCATTTAATGTTAGGGTTATTGTGGTCATTTCTTGCTGGTTATCCATCTTATTACCTTTAATCTATGGTTATAAATTATTTAAATATAACTGTCACTTAAGTATATCTTAGTCACATTAATTGTATCGCCAAACCACTGCGCCGTTTTGTCGGCGTTTCAATTGCTCGACGTAATACTTTTGGGCTCCCATAAAGGGACAATTCTTTTTTTGCTCGGGTTATTGCGGTATAGACGAGTTCACGTGTAATAACAGGTGAATATACCTGCGGTAACACTAATGCGGTATGAGCAAACTCCGAACCTTGTGATTTATGAACCGTCATCACATAAGCGGTTTCATGCTGTGGTAGGCGGTTCGGTTGTATTCCACGAATAGTGCCATCTGGAAATTGAAAGTAAGCTCTCAGGCTATTATTTTCATCAGGTAATATGACCCCAATATCCCCATTGAATAACCCTAGTGGACTATCGTTGCGGCTAATCATGATTGGCCGGCCAGCATAGTGTTTATTTAATAAATTATAGGGACGGTTTATTAACCCTTGCCGATGTAATAATTTTTCTAATTTATCATTCAGGCCTACTACCCCAAAAGGGCCTTCCCGTAAAGCGGTTAATAAACGATATTGATTAAACTTTTTTAAAACCTGAGCCGGCGTTTCCTTTGATTTTACAGCCAATAAATAATCTTTATAATTTTCAGAGGCATTTAATAAAATTTGTGCATAATCATCTGCCGTTTCTTGCACATAATTATGCACATCAAAACAGCCTTGCTTTAATAACTTTTGAACACCAAGTACATTTCCCGCATTTACAGCAAAAGCAAGTTTCCCAATTCCTGAATCAGCAGAAAAACGGTAGCTTTTGCGCAATAAACACAAACTATCGCGAATTATCGGACCTGTTGTCGAAGAGTATTGTTCGATAGAATAACCCGATATTTCAGAAAGCTGAGCCGCTCGTTCAAGGCTGTAGCCATTATCTGCAAACTGGCAAATATCCCCGAGTACAGCCCCTGCTTCAACAGATGCAAGTTGGTCCTTATCACCAAGAAAAATAAGTTTTGCATTTTCAGGCAGCGACTCAAGTAATTTACCCATCATCGGTAAATCGACCATTGATGCTTCATCAACAATTAAAATGTCTAGCGATAATCGGTTATCTCGGTTATAGCGAAATTTTTGGCTTTCAGGCTGAGCACCAAGTAAACGATGAAGTGTTTTCGCTTGATGTGGTAATAACGCCCTCTCATCATCGGTTAAAGGCATATGTTTCATTGCCTCTCCTAAAGATTCGGTTAACCTTGCAGCCGCTTTACCTGTAGGCGCCGCAAGCTCAATTCTGACCCTATACTCATGCTTAGTTTCCAGTTTAATTAATGCAGCGAGGATACGCGCGACCGTTGTTGTTTTCCCTGTTCCCGGCCCCCCAGAAATTATGGAGACTTTACTCGTCACGGCAACAGCAGCTGCAATTTTCTGCCAATCAATCTCATCTGAGATCGGAAATAAATTATCTAAAACCACCTTGATTTGTTGGTTATGTTTATCATCTATTGGGGTGTTAGAAAAATAATGCGCAACATACTGCTCATATTGCCACATTCGTTGAAAATATAAGTAATCTCCCGACAGAACCAACGGTGAAGTTTTATTTTCATTTCCTAACGAAACTGCATTTGCTTGCAGCAAAGTTTGATAAACCGTTTGCTCATCTGGCTGCCCCATTTTGTGCCAAAACTCCGCGGCCAGTTCAGGATGCCGACCTGCAAATAACTTTTCAGGCATGATGTCAGATAACGCTAAGCAAACATGCCCTGCCATCGTTTCCGCACTAAGAATAGCAGTAACCATCAGTAGTATTGGGTTTTCATCCTCTGATAGGCTATAGGCAAATTGCACATCAAGTGGAGTAAAAATACGTTCTTCAATTCCCCGATTAAATAGTGCTTTCATTCAGCACCTCCCCTTGTTGCCTACCTTGAAAAAGGAGATCCAATTCCCCAATAAAAGCTTCTAAAGGCCGATAAAAAAAGACTCCATTATGCGAATTTACCTTATCAATCCCTCTTAGGAATAAGTAATACACACCACCGAAATGCGTTTCGTAATCATAATTAGGTAACCTTTGTTTTAAATAGCGGTGTAGTGCCAAGGAATATAATTGATATTGTAAATCATATCGGTGATCGATCATGGCTTCGGCCATTGCTTCTTGAGTATAAAAGCTAGCATCCTCACCCAGGTAATTTGATTTATAATCAAGAAGATAAAATTTGCCACCCCAAAAAAAAGTCAAATCAATAAACCCTTTTAAAATCCCTTGTACCTTTTCAAAATTCAACGGAGGGCAACGCTGAGATAGCGGGTCATATTGATGGGCAATTTTATCTAAATGATTAGCCGTGAGTTCCGATTCTATAGGGATATAAAATTGCATTTCATCTAACTGATCTTGTGGCTGTAATGCAGATAAACATAAGCCATCATCTGCTAACGGAGCCTGAACAATCGCATTTAACCACTCTTGCAACATAGGTGCCCATTGAATACCAAACCCTGCCGCTTCTAATTTTTCAGTTAACCATTCAACCGAAATTGCTTCAGAGAAATCAATCTCTTCCATCAGAGTATGTAAAAAGGTCCCCGGCAATGCCCCTCTAGGGAATTGATGGGGCGTTAAAAATTCAGCCGAATTTTCACCTTCTTGTTGCTCAACATCAACGCTGACTTCAGTATCCATATTTGGTGCTAGTGAATTTGCAAATTGTAGAGCGGATACCGCTTGCCCGTCTTCTGAATGGCTAGAACCATAACTTAGCCCCGAATAGCTGGTAACACGCCAGTGGTCATCAAAATAGCGAGTGACTTCCCTTGCCGCTAAGTTTTCATCATGATTTGACTCAAGAGTTAAACGTTCAAATTCAGGTACATCAATGACAGTAACATTAATTACATCGTTACTGAGTTCATCGAGCATCTCATTTAACAGTTGGCTATCTCCTGCCTGCCCTTTTTGTATGACGTATCCAAGCGCAGATAAATGTAAGTCCGTTTCACCACTTTTCTTTCTATTCCCTTTGATCAGCGGCGCAACCCCCACACTACAGTGATAGATAGCCCGAGTTAAGGCTACGTATAATAAACGCAAATCTTCAGCTAATCGCTCTTCATCAGCCAAGGCCACGGTATCTTCACCATCAGACAAGTCTAGCCTTGTACCGAAATCTGTTCTGTCGTGATATAACCCTTTGGACTGAGGTAAAAAATTACTGGCAAAAGGTAACCAAACAATTTTGTATTCAAGACCTTTAGATTTATGAATTGTACTAATTTGAACCAGATGTTTATCACTTTCAAGGCGCATTTGTTGCGCATCTGATTGATGGTCTGGGTGTGCAATCTGCTGCGCTAACCATCGAGTAAGTGTGTGCTCACCTTCAAGTTGTAGTGACATTTCTTGCAACAGTTCACCAATATGCATTACATCCATCAATCGGCGTTCGCCATCAATTCCAGATAATAATGTTTCAGCGATATGCCTCTGAGCCATCACCATGCGAAGCATTGGGAGTACACCACGTTTTTGCCACACTTGTGCATAACGAGCGAATTCATCTACTAATTGTTCCCACGCTTTCTCATCGTGATTAAGGTCATCTATTTGCTTTGCTGATAAACCTAATATCCCTGTGGCTAATGCACTACGCAAAACACGTTCTTTTTCAGGGGATAATACCGCCTGCAATAACCACAACAGATCCCTAGCTTCGGGGGTGGAAAATACGCTTTCCCTATTGGATTGAAAAACAGAAGCTATATTCAGTTGATTTAAAGCATCGCGAATTAATACGGCCTCTCGCCGGCTACGTACCAAGACGGTAATATCTGAAGCTGCAACAGGAGTACACTTACCTTTATTATCAAAATAAGTATCCCCTCGCAGCCCACCTAGTAAATACTGAGCTATTTGTGCCGCACATTGTGACGCTATTGCTTGCTCATATTCCGCGACAGAACCCCCCTCAGCACCCAATTGCCAAAAAGTGAGAGCGTTAACTTCATCACCATTATGGACCAATTTTTTCCCACTATTTTGTGGGGCAAAGTTAACTGGTTGAAAAGGTATTTGATCAAATATGAACGGAGATTCGCAATGACTAAAGATATGGTTAACGGCCTCAACCATACTTTGAGATGAACGGTAATTAGTCTCTAATGTGTAGTGAGCACTAACTTCTTTTTTGGCTTCAATATAAGTAAAAATATCTGCACCACGAAAGGCATAAATAGCCTGTTTAGGGTCACCGATAAAAAGTAAGGCGCTGTTTTCAACACCTTGGTAAATCCGTTGAAAAATACGGTATTGTTGTGCATCTGTATCTTGAAACTCATCAATCATTGCCACAGGAAAACGCTGGCTAATAGCATGAGCTAAAAATTTCCCACTCTCTTGGCTAAGAGCACTATCTAAACGAGTTAATAGGTCATCAAACCCCATTTCTCCCCGATTGTGTTTTTCTCGAGTAATAGTTTGCCTAACTTCAGAAATCGCGAGTGGAATAATAAGGTCTTTAAGTGTTAATGATTGAGAAAGTAGGTTGTCTATATGTTGAAAAACAATATGTTCTGGCCCAGAACCGCTTTTAGATTTTTCATGCAATGTAGTTTGTGAAAAACGAACGAGATCCTTTGGTAACTGATAATCCTCAGTAGGCTCTTGCGCCCACTGAGCTATTTTTATCAACCAAGAAGGTAAGAAACGGGAACTATAACTTCGTTTATCAACATCAGAATCTGTAATCAGCTTTTCGAAATCAGCGGAATGTTCTAGCCAAGATGCTTTAACTGAATCAATTAATGAGATTAACCGCTGGTGTCGTTCCTCTAGTGTTTCTATTTGTTGAGGCTGATTAATAATAACTGGAATATCACCTTGCAAAAAAGGTTTTATCTCTGTTAACAATGACTCAGGGCTGTTCCACAATGACTGAATGACTTTCGTCATCGAATAATTTAACGGATAAAAATGACGACGCCAGAAATCTGCACAAGCTTGCTTTTGAATCGGAAATTCGTCTTGAACCATTGTTTGCTCAAATAACACACCTGATTCAAATGCATTATGAACCAACATTCTTTGGCAAAAACCATGAATAGTGTAGATAGCAGCTTCATCCATTTGCCTTTCTGCCGCCAATAGCCATTCTTGGGCAAATTCCCTTTGTAAACCCTCGGGAAGTTCACTTAATAGCTCAAGATATTCTGGCTGTGATTCAAAACCAACGCCATTTCTTAAACACACTAAGCGCATTTCATGTATCCGCTGACGAATACGACCGCGTAGCTCATTCGTTGCTGCTTCAGTAAAGGTTACAACTAAAATTTCCTCAACACTCAAAGGCCTAGAGAAAGCATTCGCCCCCCCTAAACCTAATAAAAGACGCAGATAAAGTATACCTATTGTGTATGTTTTACCGGTTCCTGCCGATGCTTCAATTAAACGCTGCCCTTGCAACGGTAATGAAAAAACATTCAGTAATTGGGACCCTATCTGCGCGTTATTCACTCAGCATCTTCCTTTATTGGTAAACTCTTTTGTAATTCTGAAGCTGTTGGGTACAGCCGCCAATTTTTCAATTTAGCGTACCCTGCTTTTCCATCAACACCATGCCCTATAACCTGAGAGCTAAGTGCTAACCCTTTGTGTTTGATAACTGCATCTTCATAGTATTTGATTACCTGTTGTTTAGTCGCAGAACCAAGCGTAGCTATTACTTTTTCTCGAGTATCAAAGCTGAAAATATTACGTGAGAAATCGGAAGAATAGCGACCAACCTCCTCATAGAACGTTTGTGGTGGTTGTTTCATTTCAGTAATCATCGATTGTTTATACTGATTAAACTCATCTGTTGGTAATTTTTTCAACCTTTCCAAGGCATTGGTATAAAATTCCTGATAACGAGTATTCAGGTAGTTCGGCGTTTTAGCATTACTTTGCAATAAAAAGCCAATTCCCCACTGATCGCCCAGGCCCGCTTTAAAAGCAAACACGGCATAACCAAGCTGTTCGTTTGTCCTCAGTTGGTCATAAAACCAAGGTTGGATCACCTTCGCGAGAATGCCACCAAAAACAGCGCCATCAATGCGATTATAACCATCTGGAATAAAGATCTCCGCTAATGCATTATCGGAGCTATTCCCTTGTTTATGAAAATCAGCTAAATAGCTTTTATCAATAACAACGATATCCCCACGCCACCAATTTGTTCCTTCGCTTTTGAGTAGCTGTTTAGCATCTTTAATGGTCTCAATACTTTTTTCTTCCGTGATATTACCGAAAACAAGTGCTTGTAATGCAGCACTCTTAACCAGCATCTCACGATAATCAGTAATTTCTTTAAGCGTAATTTTATCTAATTCAGCAAGACGCTGTTCTTGCTCAAAATATGGTACGCTATTGATGCGCTGCAGGGGCTGCATTGCCAGTTCATAAGCTTTAGCATTGTTAGCAACCGCAATTTGCTCTTTGTACCAAGATTTTGCTTGAGCTAATTCCTGCTCAGTCGGTTCAAAGCTAAGATACAGCTTAGTCATTGACAAAAAGAGCTCAGGTAAGTGTTGCGTATAGCCACTCGCATTTAACTGCAATCCAACGCCCTGAGAAACAGAGACAGACATACCTGCAACAGACGCCTGATATTGCAGTTCATCCATTTTTAATGATGAAATATATTGCAACAAGGCCCCTGTAACTTGTTCTTTAGCATCCTTGTCACCTTGGTTTGAGCGTAATGATAAGGTAATGCTCGCTTTGGGTTCATCTGCAAAATATTGACTTGGCATATATAAAACACGCGTATTCCCATCCTGATAAATAAACTCAGGGTGTTTATAGGCTTTATCTGTTTTTATTAGCGTCAATTTATCCGCAATATATGGGTTTAAAACCGGTAATTTAAAACCCATTTTAGATTCTAAATTAGACCAATGATTAAATTGTTTTTGTGTGATTTTATCAACTTGATAAGGCGCATCAACAAAGTAAGCCTTTTTGTTACTAGGCTCATCCGGGCCAATAAACCAAACTCGTGCATTTTGTGCAGTTAACCCCGATAAGCGTTGTTTAATCGCTTCTGGATCATATTTGTCTGCAATATAGTCTGAATCAAGAACATGTTTAACTGGAACATCAATCATCTGGTCAGAGAGCCATTCAATATAATTCATATCCCTTACAATCGACCCATACTTAAATGACAAATTGAGCACGTTTGCTATTTCGTCAAAGTAATTTTTATTGACCCCCTCTTTCTTGATCAGATCAAGATAGGCAAAAATAGCGGCAATAATTTCGTCTCTGTTCTCTAAGCCTTTATCAGTCAATGTGACATATATGGAAAAAGAACCATAATTTCTATCTGCATTTGGTGAGGCTGATGCACTAATACCCTCAGCAAAGCCTTGTGATATCAACCAGTCCGCTAATGTCCCAGGGCTTCTATTCCCGATCAAGTAACTAATATAGCTATCACTTTTGCTACGAAAGTCTGCCATATTATTTTTGATGCTAAATTCAATTTGTAGCGCTTTTTGTGGTTGTGCGGGGACATAATGAATAATGATGCCCTTTTCTTTATCTGTTACTGCTGGAATATCAAGAACCGGTACGCTCGCATTAAAATTAGGGATACGACCAAATGTGTCTTGGGCAATTTTAGCTAATGATTCAATAGATTGATCACCGTAAAGAACACCATTCATTAAATTTGCAGAATAATAGTGCTTATAAAAGCCCACTAATTCGTCTTGTAATTTACTATTCGCTTTATCTTTTAATGTATCAAGATTCCCCCCAGAAAAGCGTGAATTTGGGTGTTGGGGATTTAATGTTTCCGAGCGCACTTGCCATAGACGCATGCCATCACGAGAACGCGCCATTGTAAGCTCTGCATTGACCGCATTACGTTCTCTATCGGCATTTATAGGGTCTAAAAGTGGTTCTGCTAAAGCATCAGCTAGTCTATCTGTCGCTTCCTGCAATGCCCCATTTTCAACTTCAAAATAATACGCAGTACGGTGAGGTGCAGTACTCGCATTGTGGCTGCCACCATGCTTTTGTAAAAATTCCGAGAAACTACTTGGCTCTGGATATTTTTTAGACCCCATTAAGACCATGTGCTCTAAATAATGAGCTAGCCCTAACTGGCTATCTGGGTTTTCAATACTACCAACAGGTATCGATACAGCAGCTAGCGATTTCGTTGCTTTGGCATCTGAAACCAACAAGACAGTCATGTCATTGCTTAATTTTATTGCTTTATATTCCCTAGGATCACTTTCACTCTTATTAATCGTTTCTGGTAGTAATTCCCAGAGTGGTTGCGCTGCTAATGCACTACCACACACCAAGATGGTGAATAATAAGAACAAATGAGCGATTTTTTTGGATAAATATTGCATCCTATGGTGCTCTCCCGTTATTTCAAGTATTTTGTCATCGGCAATAAGAACCGCTGAGTGTTTAATAAAAGCGATTGGATCATAGCGCTATCAATATTTCTGCATGCTCGCAACACATAATCATCTTCCATCTCACCTTTTTTCATTTGGCTTCCTTGCAAACTTTGAAGCAAAGCCGACAGTGCTTTTTGTTGTGTTTCTTCATTTGAAAAATCATACTGCTTTGTCTTTTTATCAAAACAAGCCGTTATCCAATTCCAACCACTTTGATTTAGAAGGATGAGGGGTGAATCAAAACCCTCACAGTACCCTGTTATTAAGTCTTGTAGATACCCCAAAGCATCTTCTTTGCTAATAGATGAAAATTGCCAAATACTATTATCCCTACCTAGTGATAGGCTGTCCCCTTCACCAATTTGCGAATTAAATAATAAATGCTCAATCCATAACTGGACCCCATCATTAGCGGTTAAGTAAGCTGGTCGATAGCGTAATAAACCTGTCTCGTGAACATTTTTAAGTACCCCAGTAATTTTTACCCTATTTATTTCAAAATCAATAGGATAGTCAAAAAGTTGCCTGTCATATTCTTTAACTTTTTCAGCTAATGGTAAAATCTCAGTTAACTGCTGCTCCCAAAAAAGCTGGCCAAATTGCTTAGCCGGTAACTGACCTGAAGCTTTCAAAGCGAAATAAAATGGATCAGGGCTTTCATCTTTGACAAGCAAATCTAAAATTTGATCATTAATTTTATAACGTTGTAACCGACCAAGGGTAAATGGCTCTTCTTCTGGCAACTCTGTTTCTTCAATTGAAAAATGCACTTTTAACCGTTGTTGGAAAAACGCCCGAATTGGGTGACGATAAAATCGTAATAATTGTTCGAGAGAAATATCCGTAATAGGTTCTCGAGTTTCAAGTACAGAACAAAATGGTTCATCAACTCTATTGGCTGTTTTTGCTGCGAGTAACCACTCACTAGCAAAGCTTTGGTAAGGTGTTTTAGGGAGGAAATTTTCTTTTGCGAATGGTACTCTATTATGTTGAATAACTAACCTTTGATTTAAACGCTTAGCACTTTCATCGATGGTAAGCGACTCATCGCCTACCAAACAAAAACTTTGGCAAATATAATCAAGCAATTCCGTCACTAATACTGATGGATTACAAGGTTGATTATCACGAATAGATAGCCCTATATAACTAATATAGAGTTGTTTAGCTGCTGAGTTCAATGCCTCTAAAAATAGATAACGGTCATCGTCCCTCCGTTTTCTATCCCCTCGGACTGATTTTTCAGCCATTAAATCAAAGCCTAGCGGTGGAATATTTCTAGGATAAGCACCATCATTCATGCCTAATAAGCAAACAACTTTAAATGGGACTGAGCGCATTGGCATCAAAGTACAAAAGTTAACCGAACCTGCTAAAAAACGCTGGCTTATCTTCTCGTCATCAAAACGCACTGAGAGCTCATCACGGATTAAACGAAGTGGAATGAGCTTGTCGTATCCTGATGTTATCGCATTATCAATAATTTGATGCCATTGTTCTGTTAATAACGTTAATACCAACTCAGTTTCGCTATCAACCATAAAACAGCTATCCAGTAATGGCTGACAAAGCTCCTTCCATTCACTCAGTGAACGTTCTTGCTCTAATAAGGTTCGCCATTCCCTTAATGTATTTATTAATAATGCGAGTTTGCCAGCAAGTTGCGCGGCTAACCCACTACATTCATCATATGGTAAAATACCATTCCAAGGACCATTTCGGCTATCCATTGCATAACCAAGCAACATCCTGCTTAAGCCAAATTCCCAAGTATTCTGGCCAATAACAGGGAGAGCAAAAGAGCGTACATTATCATCATCAAGCCCCCAGCGGATCCCCGATTCATTAACCCATCGACGCAATAAACTTAACTCGCTTTCATCGATCCCAAATCGGCGGGAAAAAGAGGAGACTTCAAGCAAAGAAAGCACCTGTTCCGTCGAAAAACGGCTTTGAGGTAAATCGAGTAGCGTAATAAATGCTTGTAAGATTGGGTGAGCTTGTAGTGCTTTTCTATCTGAAATTGAAAATGGAATATAGCGAGAAGATGCCGTATTACCAAAAACAGCCTGAATATAAGGTGCGTAGCTATCGATATCCGCAACCATCACAATAATATCACGCGGAGTTAATGTCGGGTCTTGCTCAAAAAGTGCTAATAACCGGTCTTGTAATACTTCAACTTCCCGCTGCGCACTATGGCACGAATGAAATGTTATAGATTCATCCAGCTCACTTATTGGACGTTTGCCTGAACTCGTTTCATAACTTTCTAATGTCGTTCCTAGCTGTGCATGATTTTCCAGATCTAAGATATCTTGCTGTATATTTTCTAATAAATTTGCACGCTTTGTATCTACATACGCAGAAATTTCATTGGCGTTATCAAGTTGGGCAATAAAATATAAATTGTCTCTACCAAGTTTCCCCCACGACGCTAACAATGGGTTAGCAATATTTTGCTCACCATTTTC
Organism: Providencia sp. 2024EL-00732; assembly: GCF_044006275.1. Taxonomy (NCBI): domain Bacteria; kingdom Pseudomonadati; phylum Pseudomonadota; class Gammaproteobacteria; order Enterobacterales; family Morganellaceae; genus Providencia; species Providencia sp. 2024EL-00732. The sequence goes on from NZ_JBIPDG010000014.1 coordinate 70,820, forward strand.
ATTAAATAAGGTCGGGCTATGTTCTTCGGCCTTAAACCGAGAAATTTCATGTTTATCAAGATAATGGCGTAGCTTACGCTGCTGTAACTTAGCTAAAAATGATGCACTTTGAATATCCCCCCAATAATAGCGGCAGGGGTTATTAAACATTAAATGAACGTCCGTATGTTCTGCAATAGCATTAAGAGCCTGCAAATACGTAGGTGGAAGTGATGAAATGCCACAAATAAAAATACGTTTTGGTAGCATTTTTCCTAAATCAGGCACTTCTAACAGCTTATTAATGAAGCTTTGGTATAAATTTGCCCTGTGCCAAGGCGGTTGTTTTAATTCGTTTGAATAATCAACAAGGCATTGCCACAAGCGCTTTTGCCATAATTGATTCGAGCTTAACCCTTCAATCTCTTCATTTTGCTGCCATTTTTCAATCCATTGAGGACGATAAACTAAATACTGGTCAAATAAATCAGCAATTCTCCCTGCAAGCTGATGCAGCTTGCGTTTGTCTGTATCTTGCTGAAGATAATGCCTTAAAGGTTCAAACTCTTCTTCATCAATCACGGTTGGCAATATTGTCATCAATTTCCATGTCATTGCTTGTTTCGTATATGCACTTTCTTTAGGAATATCAGGGAGTACCCGCCTAAACATGTCCCAAATAAATGTTGCTGGCAATGGATAATTAATATTTGCAGCAATGCCAAATTGCTTTGCTAACTCGATTTGTAGCCACTGAGACATACCAGGGCTTTGCACCAAAATAATTTCTTGCTCAAAAGGGTGAGGAAGTGGTTCATTTTTCATTAAATGAGCAATTAACTCTTTTAATAAATCTAATTGATTAGAATGATAAACCTGAAACATGATGCTCTCCTATTGAGCAGTACCAGCGGCTTAACGAAAATCGCTGCCTTGAAATTAGTAGTGAAGCCATCGACTCTGTACAATATTTAACAGGGTGCGTAAGAGTTTGCTCTATTTTCCATTCAGGGTAACGTAAAACCGCCCCAATGGAAGAGATTTCCTCAGAATAGGTTTCATCACCGACTGCCCCCTGCTTTTCTAATCGACTATGCAAGACCCTTACCGCCGTTGAATCTTTATACAATTGATTAAAATTCAATACGATATATTGCGTATAGTTTAGCAAAGCTATTAATAAGATAGCAAAAACTGCGGTTGCAATGATTGATTGTATTAATGCAAAGCCTTGCTGTTCTATTTTCACTGGCAAAACCCTTTTTTTGTCACAGGGCAATAGTCTAACCAGCCCTTCGAACGCGGTATAACTTGCTGCTTATTAACATCCAATATAACCCAACGATAAACTTTTATTTCTAAACCAAACTGATAATCACTTTGCCCCGATAAAATAAAATTTGAACCTTTGTAATGTTTTAGGCAACTTTTCCATTTCCGGTTTGTATTTTGCTGGCAAAACCAAGTTTTATAGTTACGTGAATGGATATCCCACAATAGTGTAGCCCCCCAAGCAAGTGCCGATTCTGCTCGATTAAACCCGCTAAAATACCGAACTTCTTTGCGCCATTCTTCGAAAGCCCGCTCTTGGTAAAAATGCAGTGATTTAATGAGTATCAACCCCATGGTCATTAGCACAACCACCATCACTAAAGCGACACTCCCATTTTGCTGCTTTATTAGCCCCATTATAGATTCCTAAGAAATACAGCAAACTGGTAATTAAATACTTGATTAGGTAACAACCGAGTTTCTACTGCTAAAAACACTTCTAATATTCGCTTGTTTTTCAACAAATTGAACGATAGCCGTTTGACCTTAACAACATTAGGGTCGAACAATGATTGCCAACGAGTTCCATCACAGTTTCTAACGTTTCGGTTAGATTCTAATTTCTCACCATTAAAACGATAGCTAAAATAATCAGTCTCTGTCTTTTTTGATTTAATATTTTCCCACTGCCCAGACAGGTCTTGGTCATAAGCAAAAATTATGCACGAGTTATTAATTTTACTCAGGAACTTAGCACTAATTTTTATTGGCTCACCAGTACAATGAGCACTGCTACAGTAACCAATACGCCTGAAGTCTTTTTCCATATTCAGCAAGACCTGCCTAACTTCTCTATCAAGTTGATATTGGAAATAAGCGCGATAAGTTTGCTTAAAAATGGCGGGGATACTATTCATAGCAGCAACACATACAAAGCTACTTATTACTATTGCTATTAACATTTCAATTAATGTAAAACCACCTTGGTTTTTATCTGGTGTTTTATTTCCATCAATGCTAGCCCTGTTTAACATTTGGGTAACCCAACAATATTTTTCTTACTGCAAGCCCTAATCCGCCCTAAGGCCGAAATATAAATAGAAATATCAGTATCTTTATTTCTTAATTCGAAGCTAAACGCGCGGCTTGTACCTTGCTTGCCATATAAATCGACTGAGTGACGACTAGCCCTAATAAGTTCAATTCCTTGATACTTATCCGCTGTTATTTTCCCTATTTCTTGGCGGGTATTAGCATCCTTTACAGATATCCCCCAGCCCTCCTTACCAATCTTGATTGATAACAACTGATGCCTATTTAAGTAAACACCTTCCATCATATGACTATAAATAAACTCAGATAGTTGCCTTGCAGCATCAATTAACCGTTGCTTTTCTAGATGCTGTTTCCACTGATGCATACCAGATAAAGTTGTTAAAGAACAAATAAATAACACTGAGAGGATTTCAATTAAAGTGAACCCATGTTGGGTATGACTTTGCTTCTGTTTCATCGCCTTTTCTTCCATGTTTTATACACAAAGTGGATATTGGCGAAAAAAAACTATATAGCGAGTTAGGTTGATCCATCTTGCGTAGAGCTTCGCAACCTCATATGGAATTCACACAATGTTTAGCCATGTTTGCGAAGCTTTTCGCAAAAAAGTAGTCATGTAGAAATAAACACAAGAAAAAATTTTGATAGCCAGACAAGATTGGATTCAACGAAAGGATAGAAACAACCAAAGGAGGGAAATGTGGTATGCACGAATAAAAACACTAAGGTGACTTTTACTTTCAGGCCACCTTAGCTATCAAACAATTTATTTATTACACAGTGAAAGGGTATTTAATTGCTTCATGGCATTGGTACCCTTCCAAAGTAAAATCATTTGTGGTTACCCAAGTTTCAATATCATCCAATGACTTAATTTGAGGGTTAATAACCAATGAAGGAGACGCAAAAGGTTCACGTTTTAGCTGAACATCTCGCATTAAAGGCAACTGATTTTCGTAAATATGTGCGTTTACAATTTTATGGTAAGCCTTACCTGCTTTATGACCAGTAATACGAGCCATTAATGCAAGTAAAACAAAGCATTGAACTTGATTAAAATTAAGACCAAGCGGAACATCACAACTACGTTGATAGGATGTCAAATAAAGGGTGTCACCTAGCAGTGAAAACGTATGAGTGTGCATACAAGGACGCAGGCAACCCATTTCAAATTCGCCGGGGTTATAAAAAGTGATGATTTCCGCGCGGTCATCAATGCCATTTTTTAAATTATTAACGACTTTTTTCAGTTGGTCTAAATACGTACCATCGGGACGTTGCCATGAGCGACCTTGAACACCATATACTCGCCCCATGTCATCTTCCCCTTTACGATGGGGGTTATTTAACCATGCTTGGTTTTCATTGGCATTAGCATTCCAAGTATTGCAACCAATTTCGCGGAATTGAGCTGCATTATCATAACCGCGTAGATACCCAAGGAGCTCAGCAATTGCAGCCTTATAAAAGCTTTTACGAGTCGTAATCAAAGGAAACTGGTTATTGCCAACATCGTATTCAAGGTCAGCATTGATAACCGTTAAGCAGCGAACACCTGTCCGCTCGTTTTCAACCCACTGTCCTTTATCAATAATACGTTGGCATAACTCAAGATACGGCTTCATAGTCACTCTCTTATTCAAAATAACTTAAGTGGCTAGCTAGCACCCTACCCTTTTCCTTTAATAAAAGAGTCGTTTTAAGGTGTACAGCTAGCCCTTACAATCGGGTTAATTAACTATTTTTAGGCTCTTTTAATGGCTTGTGTGCTGGGATGTTTTTACCATATTTATAAGCCCATACAATCATCAAAATACCAACAATAATCATTGGAACTGATAGAATTTGCCCCATACTGATCCCACTAAATAACCCTAATTGGGCATCTGGTTGCCTAAAGAACTCAACTATGATCCTAAATGCACCATAACCAATTAAAAATAGCCCGGAAACACTCCCCATTGGGCGAGGTTTACGAACAAATAAATTAAGAATAAGGAATAGGACAATACCTTCTAAGAACATCTCATAGAGCTGAGACGGGTGCCTTGGTAGCACACCATACTGTTCAAGAATAGGTAATAATGACGGGTCTTGGGCTGCAAGTTGAATATCTTCACTGCGCGAATGAGGGAATAAAAATGCCCATGGCGTATCCAGTGTCACTCGTCCCCATAGCTCCCCATTAATAAAGTTACCTATACGACCCATACCTAAACCAAATGGGATCAATGGAGCAACAAAGTCTGAAACTTGTAAAAAACGGCGGCGTGTACGGTGGGCAAACCACATCATGGCGCATATTACACCAATTAAACCGCCATGGAATGACATCCCGCCATCCCAAACTTTAAACAGATAAAGGGGATCATCAAGAAAAACAGGAAGATTATAAAAGAAAACGTAACCAAGTCGGCCACCGACGAATACACCTACGAACCCAACATAGAGTAAATTTTCAACCTCATTTTTTGTCCATCCACTATTAGGCTTTGCGGCACGTCGCCCAGCCAACCATAGTGCAAAAACAAAACCCACAAGGTACATAAAACCATACCAGTGCAGCGATACTGGCCCAATTGAGAACATAACAGGATCAATTTCCGGAAATGCTAAGTAGCTGTTACTCATCGTTCCCCACTTTTAATAATTAAGCCAATCAGTCATCGGCTATAAAATATTCAATAGACTTCAATTTATTCGAAGCACACGAAAGCATACAATAAAAAGTATAGTAATTTATACTCAAAATTATTTGCTCCCACCTAATTTAAACACTTAATTAAAATAGCGCTCCCTTGGCTTCATAAGCGCCAATAGCAGAGAGGCACTCATCATTGACGTTAGTCCAGACATGATGACTGAATTAAATTCCACCACGTACAAAGCCACCTAAACGATGTTTCTCCATAAACTCACTTGCCTCCTGTCTGATGCTATCACAGGTTTCTGCGGCCAATAGTTTTGGCACTAGCTCAGACATCAAGGCTGGGTCTAGCTGACGGATTAAGTATTTCATACGAGGAACGCTACGCCCGCTCATACTTAAAGAACGATACCCCAGCGCAATCAATATCATGGCACTAAGTGGCTGCCCCGCCATTTCACCGCAAACACTTACAGGCAGCTGAATACGTTGACATTCTTCACTCACTTTCGCTAAAAAACGCACGACCGCGGGATGAAGATTATCATATAGTGCCGCCACATGTGTGTTGTTGCGGTCAACAGCAAGTAAATATTGTGTAAAGTCATTGGTACCAATCGAAATAAAATCAACCCGCTTTTTTATTTCTGGTAGTAAAAATAATAGGGAGGGAACTTCCAGCATTACCCCTATTTGCGGCATATTGATAGGTGTTCCTAGCAACAGGCTCACTTCTTCTTTTGCTCTTTTGATCAAGACAATAGCTTCATCAATTTCATTTATACTGGTTACCATCGGCAATAAAATACGCAAATTGCCTGAAAGCGCGTTAGCTCGCAGCATCGCCCTTAATTGGATCAAAAATATTTCTGGCTGGTCTAGCATGATCCGGATCCCTCGCCAACCTAAGCTCGGGTTCTCTTCACTAATTGGCATATAAGGTAACTGTTTATCTGCACCAATATCCAAAGTTCTTAGTACCACAGGCTTTGAGGGAAACAGTTGTAGTACTTCCTTATACAGCTGTTTTTGTTCATCTTCTGAAGGAAACCCATTATGTAGCATAAAAGGAAGTTCAGTACGATATAAGCCAATACCATCAACACCAGTATTAATTTGTTGCTCATAACGGGGGCTTAAACCTGCATTGAGATAAATACAGACCTGTTCACCATCTTTCAGTGTTGCATCTTGCTCAAGGGTGCCTTCCGCCAATCGGCTAATAACATTTTCTTCCTCAATGATTTGCTGATATTCCTGAATAATCAGGTTTTCCGGCTCAATGAAGACTTCACCACGATAACCATCTAAAATTAAATGGCGATTGTGCAATAACGAAGGCTCAATATCTGCCCCCATAATCGCAGGTATCCCCATTGCGCGGATCAAAATAGCAGAGTGTGAGTGTGTTGCCCCATCACGCACTATTACCCCCATTAGTTGCTCAATCGGTAATTCAGCAAGTACGCTAGCACTGAGTTCATCCGCAACTAAAATAAAACGTTCTGGCCACTGTTCGTTCAGTGTTAATGAGTCATCAAGGTGGAATAATAAACGCTGGCCTAACGCTTTCAGGTCTGCGCCTCGCTCTCTTAAGTACAGATCACGTAAGCGAGAAAATTGCTCGACATAATTTTCAATGACTGTTTTTACGGCCCATTCTGCGGTTGCTTTATCTTCAATAGCTGCAAAGAGATGTTTTTTAAGTTGAGGATCACTTAACAAGTGATTATAAAGATCAAATATTGCAGCGCTTTCTTTTGCAGAGCTAGCCATAAAACGTTTACTAATACGACGGCATTCCGCAGTTGCACTTTCTAAGGCAGTAATAAGGCGCTGTTTTTCCCCTTCAATATCAATAGCACTAGCTTGACTGATACTTTCAAAAGATGGCTGAGAGTTATCTTGCCAACCATAAGCCATTGAAATCCCCTGTGAGACGGGTATGGCTTTAATTCTATTTTGTCGATATTGCCCAAAAACACCTTTTGTTTGAGCTTGCGATAGGATCACCGCGAGTTGCATCGACAACGTCACCATGAAAGATTCTTCAGTTTCGTTAAATAGCCTTTTCTCTCTCTGTTGCACGACGAGAACGCCTAATAGTTGACGCCGATAGACCACAGGTACACCTAAAAAAGCTTTGAGCTGTTCTTCTTTGAGTTGAGGAAGGAATTTATATTGGGGGTGCTCACGGATATCAGCCAAATTGAGCATTTCAGATTGACGCCCGACAGCGCCAACCACGCCTTCACCAAAACCAAGGCGTATAGCAATCCCGCTAGGTTTTTTTAACCCGCGGGTTGCCATTAAGTAATAACATTGGCGAGGGTGATCAGCTAAGTAAATTGAACAAACATCCGTCCGCATCGCTTTGCAAGTTTCATTCACCAATATTTCTAGTGCATCTGCCAAACTAGTTGCCATAGCAACTTTTTCGACAATGTCACGTAAACGCATCAACATCGGCTACTTTGCCCCACGCCTACGATTATTAAAAACAGGCCGTTGCGGTAATTTTTGTTCCTGTAGAGGCATAACAACTGGCGCAAACTCTTTCATCACACGGCGATAAACTTCCCGCTTGAAAGAAACTACCTGCCTGACAGGATACCAATAACTGACCCATCGCCAGCCATCAAATTCTGGCGATTTACTGCGCTGCACGTTTATATCTGCATCATTGCATTGAAGTTGAAGTAAAAACCAACGCTGTTTCTGCCCGATACAAACAGGTTTTGTATCCCAACGCACCAAACGCTTGGGTAATTTGTAACGTAACCAATTACGGGTAGATGCCAATAACCTGACATCTTTACGCTGTAGCCCGACTTCTTCGTATAACTCACGATACATCGCCTGTTCTGGCGATTCCCCTGGATTGATGCCTCCTTGAGGAAACTGCCAGGAATGCTGACCATAGCGGCGGGCCCATAGAACCTGCCCTTGCCGATTACAAATTACAATTCCTACATTCGGGCGGTAGCCATCATCATCAATCACAGACTACCTCAATAACCAAATTTGAAAGATGCCTAATTGTTTCACACATACCCAAACTGGTAAACCTATATCAATACAGTTTGCAGATATGTCTGAAGTCTCTACAATAGTGAACGTCTCAACGGGGTGCCAAATATGTTTAGGCTGAGAAATAACCCGTAGAACCTGATCCGGTTAATACCGGCGTAGGGATTTGAGCTACCGATATGCATCGGTTTCCCCTCAAATCCTGTGTCACTATCTTTTTAGCGCAGGAAAAAGCATGTTAAAAAACAAAATTATAGCATCAGTTTTTACGCTTAGTGCACTTAGTTTTAGCCAACTCGCTTGGGCCGAAAAACCCACACTCACTGTCTATACCTATGATTCCTTTGCTGCGCAGTGGGGGCCGGGCCCACAGATTAAGAAGAATTTTGAAGCACAGTGTGACTGTGATTTAAAAATAGTCGCATTAGGTGATGGTGTTGCTTTACTCAATCGCCTAAGAATGGAAGGCAAAAAAAGTAAAGCTGATGTCATTTTAGGCTTAGATAACAACTTGTTAGATTCTGCGGAAAAAACAGGTTTATTCGCATCCGCTGACATCAATACCAACGCCTTAAAACTGCCTATTGAATGGGATAGCTCAACCTTTATTCCTTATGATTATGGCTATTTCGCATTCATATACGACACAAATAAAATAAAACAACCACCAACCAGTATGGATGATCTGCTAACTAGCGATAATAATTGGAAAATTATTTACCAAGACCCACGAACCAGTACGCCAGGGCTTGGGTTAATGCTATGGATAGAAAAATTATATGGTGATAAATCTGCCGATGCATGGCAAAAAATGGCGGCTAAAACGTTAACGGTCACTAAAGGCTGGAGTGAAGCTTACGGTTTGTTTTTAAAAGGGGAAGGTGACTTTGTCCTAAGTTATACTTCATCTCCCGGTTATCAAATGCTAAATGATAAAAAAGACAATTATGCAGCGGCATTATTTAGCGAAGGCCACTATATGCAAGTTGAGGTGGCAGCAAGGCTTAAAAACAGCCCTCAACCTGAACTAGCTAAGCAATTCTTACAGTTTATTTTAACACCTGAATTCCAAGATACATTACCAACCACAAACTGGATGTATCCGGTTATTGATACCCCATTACCTGAAGTGTATAACCAATTACCACTCCCTAATAAGGCGCTGCAATTTAGTTCACAAGAAGTTGCCAAACAACGTCAGACATGGACTCGTTTATGGCAAGCCGCCGTCAGTCGTTAATGAATCGGTCCTTACTGCCGGGGGCACTCGCCTCCGGCTTATTAATCACTGTTGCACTTCTTAGTCTTGGTGCACTTTGGTTTTTCGCGCCTGAAGTATCGATTAATGAAATTATTAGCGATAGCTATTTATGGCATGTGATTGGCTTCACCTTCTGGCAGGCTTTTTTATCTGCCGTTCTTTCGGTGATCCCCGCTATTTTTTTGGCTAGAGCCCTTTATCGCCGCCGCTTTGTAGGAAGAACTTTATTCCTACGTTTGTGTGCGATGACTTTAGTATTACCAGTTTTAGTTGCAGTATTTGGTATTTTATCGGTCTATGGGCAAACTGGTTGGTTAGGAAAATTAGCCCAATTATTCGGTATCAACTACCAATTCTCCCCTTATGGCTTAAAAGGCATCCTGTTGGCTCACATATTCTTTAATATGCCCCTAGCTACTCGTATGCTATTACAATCATTAGAAAATATAGCTATTGAGCAGCGGCAAATTGCTGCACAACTTAGGTTTAATGAATGGCAGCAATTTACGATTTTAGAATGGCCTTATTTGCGTCGGCAAATTCTGCCTACTGCAGCCTTAATTTTTATGTTGTGCTTTGCAAGTTTTGCTACAGTTCTTGCCCTCGGCGGTGGCCCCGCTGCCACAACCATTGAACTCGCGATTTACCAAGCACTCAACTACGATTTTGACTTAGGAAGAGCCGCTATTTTAGCGCTTATCCAGCTTTTTTTCTGTGTCGGCCTGATGTTTATTTGCCAAAAAATTAATGGTTTATTTTCAGTTGGTTTTAGTCAACAAGCTCAATGGGTTGACCCAACAGATAATTGGTTTCGCCGTATTCGTGATGCATTGTTTATCATTGCGGCCATGTTATTGCTACTCCCCCCGCTTTTAGCCGTTATTTTAGATGGCTTAAATGGGCAACTTTGGTCTGTTTTACAACAATCAGCGCTTTGGCAAGCCACCAGCACTTCCTTATTCATCGCACTATGTGCCGGCTTTGTTTGTGTTATATTGACCTTAATGCTGCTATGGAGCAGCCGTGAATTGCGTTTACGTCAAGCCTTACGCCTTGGTCAAGCTATCGAACTGAGTGGGCTAATTATTCTGGCTATGCCAGGGATCGTATTAGCAACAGGCTTCTTCATTTTTTTCAATGAAACGATTGGGTTACCAGAAACACCCTACCCTTTAGTTATTATGACAAATGCCTTACTCGCTATTCCTTACGCATTAAAGGTTCTCGAAAACCCTATGCGGGATATGGCAGAACGTTATAATCCTTTATGCCAGTCATTGGGTATTTCAGGCATCAACCGCTTTAAAATCATTGAATTAAAAGCATTACGCAAACCTATTGCACAAGCTCTCGCATTCGCTTGTGTTATTTCCATCGGTGATTTCGGTGTTGTCGCCTTATTTGGTAATGAAAACTTCCTTACCCTGCCTTATTACCTGTATCAACAAATTGGTGCTTATCGAACAAATGATGGTGCAGTCACTGCGATGTTACTATTATTGCTCTGTTTTTGCTTATTTAGCTTGCTAGAACGCATTTCAGGAAAACATTATGATTAAACTGACCCAACTGAACTACCAATACGATAACCTAACTATGTTATTTGATTTTTCAGTAAAATCAGGGGAATGCGTCGCTATTATGGGGCCCAGTGGCGCAGGAAAAAGTACGTTATTAAGTTTAATCAGTGGGTTTCAATTTGCTAAAACTGGGGCAATTGAATTAAATGGCGAAAACCATACCTTTACCCCCCCTGCAAAACGCCCTGTTTCCATGTTATTTCAAGAAAATAATTTATTTGCACATTTAACCGTTAGGCAAAATATTGGTTTGGGGCTACACCCTAGCTTGCGGCTTACTCAAGCACAAATGCAACAAGTAGAGCTGATGGCTGATCATGTTAGCCTGCGCGATTGTTTAGATAGATTACCAGCACAGCTTTCCGGAGGGCAGCGTCAGCGTGCTGCCCTTGCCCGTTGCCTTATCCGCAATCAACCAATCTTACTGCTTGATGAGCCCTTTTCTGCTTTAGACCCTGCCCTACGCAGTGAAATGCTCTTGTTGCTTAAATCAGTTTGTGAAGAAAAATCAATCACCTTATTAATGGTTTCACATAATATTGATGATGCGCTACAAATAGCACCACGCTCATTGGTCATTGCTGATGGTGTGATTGCCTACGATGGTACGACTCAACAGTTATTGCAGGGTAAAAGTCCTGCCTCAACCTTACTTAACATCTCGACACGAACTCACAATTAATACTGTATAAATTCACACTATTCGCGTATATTTATAGGATATTTTGTCACGCGAGTAGCTAAATGTCTCAACTTATGACCTCCGCAGAAAAAGGCTTTATTCTTAGCCGCCACTGGCGAGACACCCGTCAAGGTGTCGAGGTCACTTATTGGTTGCTTACCGACACACGCCCTCAAAAAATTACTATTCCTTATCAAAAAGCGATTGGTTTTTTACCCGAATCTAAACTTTCTATTGTAAAGCCTTTGCTAGATAGCCAACCTAATGTCACCTATCGGCGGGTTGAATTGGCCGATTTTCAACGGGAAAAAGTGTATGCCATTTATTGTCATCAATACCGCCAATTACAAAATCTCAGCAAAAATTGCAGTGAATTAGGCGTCGAATTATTAGAAACAGACATTCGCCCTTGTGAACGCTACTTAATGGAGCGCTTTATTACTGCGCCAGTCTGGTTTTCTCAGACTCAACAAGGTGAGTATCAACTTAAACCCTGTGAAGGTTATCGTCCCGCTATCAAAGCAGTATCTCTTGATATAGAAACGAGCCAACATGGTGAGCTATATTCAATCGGCTTATCAGGGTGCAATGACAACGTCGTGTTTATGTTAGGCCCAGTTCAAGGGCCAGCGCGAGGGGGGGATTACCGCCTAGTCTATGTGAATAGCCGGCCTCAATTAATTGAGAAACTTAATGAATGGCTGAAACAATACGACCCTGATGCCATCATCGGTTGGAACTTAATCCAATTCGACCTACAAGTTTTACAAAAACATGCTGAGCGTTATGGCATTCCACTATTACTTGGCCGGCAAGGTAAAAAACTCGAATGGCGGGAACATGGTTTTAAACAAGGGGTATTTTTCGCTTCCGCTGAAGGCCGGTTAATTATTGATGGCATTGATGCCTTAAAAGCAGCCACTTGGAGCTTTTCGTCATTTAGCTTAGAATTTGTTGCCCAAGAATTGCTTGGTGAAGGTAAAGCGATTGATACTCCATACGACAGAATGGATGAAATTAACCGCCGCTTCGCCCATGATAAACCCGCTTTGGCTCACTACAATATTCAAGACTGCATTTTAGTGCATCGCATCTTTGCAAAAACAGATTTAATGGCATTCTTGCAAGAACGCTCAACTGTAACAGGCCTTGCCGTGGATAAAATGGGCGGTTCAGTGGCTGCATTCTCTCACCTGTATATTCCACGTTTACACCGCCTTGGTTTTGTTGCTCCAAATTTGATGGAACAAAAATCCCAGCTAAACCCCGGGGGCTTTGTCATGGATTCCCAACCTGGGTTATATGACTCCGTATTAGTTTTGGATTTTAAAAGCCTATACCCTTCAATTATTAGGACTTTTTTAATTGACCCCGCAGGGATGATCGAAGGGTTAGCACACCCAGACCCACAACATTCGGTTCCGGGTTTCCGCCAAGCATGGTTTTCCCGTAAAACACATTGTTTGCCTGATATTGTTAGCCATATTTGGCAAGAACGCGATAAAGCCAAACAAGAACATAACGCTCCGTTATCTCAAGCGCTTAAAATTATTATGAATGCCTTTGCTGGGGTATTGGGCGCAGAAGGTTGCCGTTTCTTCGACCCAAGGCTAACAGCGTCGATTACCATGCGTGGGCATGAAATTATGCGTACCACAAAACGCCTGATTGAGTCCCAAGGTTATCAAGTTATTTATGGTGATACCGACTCCACATTTGTCTGGCTACGTGAGGCTCACAATGAAGAACAAGCGCAAAAAATAGGGTTTGCCTTACGTGATTACGTGAATAACTGGTGGAAAAACCATTTAAGGGATGAGTTGCAATTAAATGGTGTTTTAGAACTGGAATATGAAACCCACTATCGCCGATTCTTAATGCCAACTGTACGTGGTGCGGAAATGGGCAGTAAAAAACGCTATGCGGGGTTGAGTAAAGACACTATGGTATTTAGGGGGCTGGAAACTATCCGCTCTGACTGGACGCCATTAGCCCAGATATTCCAAAAAGAGCTGTACACCCTCATTTTCCATCGTCAGCCATACCATGAGTATATTCGCGAATATATAAAAAACATTCGAACAGGGAAGTATGACGAGCGGTTAATTTACCGTAAACGCCTACGGCGCAAACTAACCGATTACCAAAAAAATGTGCCCCCCCATGTTCGAGCAGCCCGCGCTGCGGATGACTATAATTTAAAATTGCAACGCCCTTTACAGTACCAAAATGGTGGCTGGATCAGCTATATTATTACCCAAGCAGGGCCAGAACCCCTTGAAAAAATCACTGCAAAGCCAGATTACGAACACTATATTTTGAAACAAATTAAGCCAATAGCTGATGCCATTCTCCCCTTCTTACAAGATGACTTTGATGCCTTACTCACTGGGCAAATTACACTTTTGTTTTAAAATTTAATATCGCTTTGGTGTTTTTTTAACAGGTGACGATAAGCTCTGGTTGAATTAATATATCGCCCCTTTGATGTATCGCACATCTGACTGCACAAATAATGCGCGATAATCAACGATACTCGTTATAATTCAAATGGTATGCCTTGTGATAAACCCACAACAGCCTTTCCACTTAACGATATGGGTCTATTCACTCACATTGCTGCAATTTGAATTATTAAATGTGTATAATTAATCATCAGGTACTGACTTTTTTTAAAAATAACTCGAACTCTTCCTTGTGTGACTCATAACGGGTTATACCAATAATGAGCGAAGATACCGATAAAAATTGTCTTAAAAAATCTAAAAATAAACTCTCAATTTTATGGAATTAAATTAAATCTATGCCATTTACTCTTGGTCAACGCTGGATCAGCGATACAGAAAGCGAACTTGGATTAGGTGCCGTTGTGGCGATTGATGCCCGTATGGTCACGTTACTTTTCCCTGCAAGTGGAGAAAACCGCCTCTACTCACGCAGCGATGCCCCTATTACCCGAGTAATGTTTAATGAAGGTGATACCATAACTAGCCATGAAGGCTGGCAGCTTCAAGTTGAAAGCATTGAAGAAGACAAGGGATTATTAACTTACATCGGCACTCGCTTAGATACACAAGAAAAAGATGTAAGTCTTAGGGAAGTGTTTCTTGACAGTAAGCTCACGTTTAATAAACCGCAAGACCGCTTATTCGCTGGTCAAATTGACCGTATGGATCGCTTTGCCTTGCGTTATCGTGCGCGTAAATTCCAAAGTGAGCAAGTTAAACACCAAGCGACAGGGTTACGTGGCATTCGAGCCAGTTTGATCCCACACCAATTACATATCGCAAATGAAGTGGGTAAACGCCACCACCCTCGTGTGTTATTAGCCGATGAAGTTGGCTTAGGAAAAACCATCGAAGCAGGGATGATTATCCACCAGCAATTAATCGCTGGGCGTGCTGAGCGTGTATTAATTATTGTACCAGATAGCTTACAGCACCAATGGTTAGTCGAAATGCTACGCCGCTTTAACCTACGTTTTTCTTTATTTGATGATAGCCGTTATAGCGAAGCACAACACGATAGTGATAACCCATTTGAAACTGAACAACTGGTGCTTTGTTCACTCGATTTCGTGCGTCGCAGTAAGCAACGCTTTGACCAACTCGTTGAAGCTGGCTGGGATATGATGGTTGTTGATGAAGCACACCACTTACAGTGGAGTGAATCAGCCCCTAGTCGTGAATATCAGGTTATTGAAACATTAGCTGAAAATGTTCCTTCTATTCTGCTACTTACCGCCACACCTGAACAACTAGGCCAAGAAAGCCACTTTGCGCGTTTACGTTTGCTGGACCCTAGCCGTTTCCATGACTATCAAGAATTTATTGCAGAACAAGAAAATTATCGCCCTGTTGCCGATGCCGTTTCATTACTGCTCTCTGGTGAAAAACTGACAAACGACCAGCAAAACTTGCTCAATGAATTAATTAAAGAGCAAGACATCGAACCGCTATTAAAAGCAGCAAATGTTGAGAGTGAAGATGGTACGGCTGCGCGCCAAGAGCTAATTAACATGTTAATGGACCGTCATGGGACTAGCCGGCTGCTATTTCGCAATACGCGTAACGGAGTAAAAGGCTTTCCTCGCCGCGAATTGCATTCTTTAAAAATGCCATTGCCAACCCAATACCAAACAGCGATTAAAGTTGCAGGTATTATGGGAGCAAAAAAAGACACCGAAACACGCGCCAAAGAAATGCTTTATCCAGAGCAAATCTACCAAGAATTTGAAGGTGAAAATGCAACTTGGTGGAACTTCGATCCACGCGTTGAATGGTTGATGGGCTTTTTAACCGCTAACCGCCATGAAAAAGTATTAGTAATCTGCGCGAAAGCTGCAACCGCACTTCAATTAGAACAAGTCTTACGCGAACGCGAAGGTATCCGTGCAGCCGTATTCCATGAAGGGTTATCACTATTAGAGCGCGACCGTGCGGCAGCTTACTTTGCTTCCGAAGAAGAAGGCGCACAAGTGTTACTCTGCTCTGAAATTGGTTCTGAAGGCCGCAATTTCCAATTTGCAAACCAATTAGTGATGTTTGATTTACCCTTCAACCCGGACCTATTAGAACAGCGTATCGGCCGCTTAGATAGGATTGGCCAAAACCGTGATATCACCATCAACGTCCCGTATTTAGAAAATACGGCACAATCCGTTCTACTGCGCTGGTATCACGAGGGTTTAGATGCCTTTGAGCATACCTGCCCAACGGGTCGAGCAATTTACGATAAGTACTATCAGCCATTATTACAATTTATGGCCGACCCAACGGTAACCGACGGTTTCGATGAGTTTATCAAAACCTGTCGTGAAGAACATGACAGCTTAAAACTACAATTGGAACAAGGGCGCGACCGTTTACTGGAAATGCATTCTAACGGCGGGGAGTCTGGTAACCTATTGGCTCAAGAAATTGGTGAAGGTGATAATGACACTGAATTAGTCAATTTCTCACTAAACTTATTTGATATCGTTGGAATTAACCAAGAAGATAAGAGTGATAACTTAATTATTCTGACGCCTTCTGACCATATGTTAGTCCCTGATTTCCCTGGCCTTCCTCAAGATGGCTGTACCATTACTTTTGATAGGGAACAGGCACTTTCACGCGAAGATACGCAATTTATCAGTTGGGAGCACCCAATTATCCGTAACGGCTTGGATTTAGTGTTATCCAGCGATACAGGTAGCTGCGCGGTTTCTTTATTAAAAAATAAAGCTCTCCCCGTAGGTACTTTGCTGACAGAGTTAATTTACGTTGTGGAAGCTCAAGCGCCTAAGCACCTGCAAATTAGCCGTTTCTTACCCGCTACGCCTGTGCGTTTATTAATTGACCTAAAAGGCAATAACTTATCGTCTCAAGTTGAGTTTGAAAGTTTTAACCGTCAATTAAATGCGATTAACCGCCATATGGCGAGCAAATTGGTCAATGCGGTGCAAAATGAAGTGCATTCTGTACTGCGTTTATCTGAACCTATGGTGGAAACAGAAGCCAAAGCCTTGATAGAGAGCGCTAAAGAAGCCGCCGACAAAGCACTAACGTTGGAGTTTTCTCGTTTAGAAGCCCTTAAAGCGGTTAACCCTAATATTCGTGATGAAGAACTGGATATTATCGAGGAAGAGCGCCAACAACTGATCACTAATATTGACCAAGCAACATGGCGTTTAGATGCTATTCGCTTAGTTGTGGTGACGCATCAGTAAGATGTATACACGGCAGCCCATTCATATCGATTATTATTAACGGTTTGAATTATAGCTAACCTAATTTAAAATCATGACTGACTTCTCCCTCATCTGAGGGAGAATTTTTTAAGAGCTTTGGGAGCTACATATTTTATGATGGAACCCTATCATCCCGCCATTGAACCTTGGCTATTTGTGTTATACCAAGATGACCACATTATTGTGGTGAATAAGCCAAGCGGGCTACTCTCTGTGCCGGGAAAAGCGCCAGAGCACCATGACAGCATTATGAGTCGTATTCAGCGTGATTTTCCTACGGCAGAATCTGTCCACCGTCTGGATATGGCGACGAGTGGCGTAATGGTTGTTGCCCTGCATAAAGCCGCAGAACGGGAGCTTAAACGCCAATTTAGGGAACGGGAGCCGAAAAAAGTCTATATTGCTCGAGTATGGGGCCATTTAGAAAAAGAAGAAGGCTTAATTGATTTACCACTAATTTGTGATTGGCCAAACCGCCCTAAGCAAAAGGTGTGTTTTGAAACGGGGAAATCAGCTCAAACGCAATACCAAGTTTTGCAATATGAAGAGCAAGCAACTCGCGTTAAGCTTTCACCAATTACAGGCCGCTCCCATCAATTACGGGTACATATGTTGGCTTTAGGGCACCCTATCCTTGGTGATCGCTTCTATGCTCACGATGAGGCAAAATCCCTAGCACCACGCTTACAGTTACATGCTCAGGAGTTATATATCACTCATCCTGAATATGGCACACCAATGCATTTTACCTGCCAACCCGATTTTTAACGCTAAATTTATTTGATCGTTTGATTAATCCCCCCTCTGCCATACCCTAAATAGTTCATGTTACAGCTAGGTGGCAAGAGAGAAATCCCTAGAGCGTAGATAACTACGTGACTAGGGGTTCATGGATGAAGACAACAAAACGAGGTTTTTTGGTTTTTCTTCGTTAACCTGATTTCCCTTACATAGTTCGTGTTGCAGCTAGTCGGCAAGAGAGCAAATCCCTAGAGCGTAGATACTACGTAACTAGGGGGTCGTGGATGAAGACAACAAAGCGAGGTTTTTTGGTTTTTCTTCGTTAACCTAATTTCCCTTAAATAGTTCGTGTTACAGCTAGGTGGCAAGAGAGCAAATCCCTAGAGCGTAGATAACTACGTGACGAGGAGTTCGTGGATGAAGACAACAAAGCGAGGTTTTTTGGTTTTTCTTCGTTAACCTGATTTCCCTTAAATAGTTCGTGTTGCAGCTAGGCGGCAAGAGAGCAAATCCCTAGAGCGTAGATAACTACGTAACTAGGGGTTCGTGGATGAAGACAACAAAGCGAGGTTTTTTGGCTTTTCTTCGTTAACCTGATTTCCCTTACATAGTTCGTGTTACAGCTAGGCGGCAAGAGAGCAAATCCCTAGAGCGTAGATAACTACGTGACGAGGAGTTCGTGGATGAAGACAACAAAGCGAGGTTTTTTGGTTTTTCTTCGTTAACCTGATTTCCCTTACATAGTTCGTGTTGCAGCTAGTCGGCAAGAGAGCAAATCCCTAGAGCGTAGATACTACGTAACTAGGGGGTCGTGGATAAAGACAACAAAGCGAGGTTTTTTGGTTTTTCTTCGTTAACCTAATTTCCCTTAAATAGTTCGTGTTACAGCTAGGTGGCAAGAGAGAAATCCCTAGAGCGTAGATAACTACGTGACTAGGGGTTCATGGATGAAGACAACAAAGCGAGGTTTTTTGGCTTTTCTTCGTTAACCTGACTTTCTCTAAATAGTTCGTGTTGCAGCTAGACGGCAAGAGAGAAATCCCTAGAGCGTGGATAACTACGTGACGAGGAGTTCGTGGATGAAGACAACAAAACGAGGTTTTTTGGTTTTTCTTCGTTAACCTGATTTCCCTTACATAGTTCGTGTTGCAGCTAGGCGGCAAGAGAGCAAATCCCTAGGAGCATACAAAAGTATGTGACTAGGGTGCGCGAGCGCAGCCAACAACGCTGCGGCGCGAAATATGACAGGGAAATTTATTTGAAGCCCAGCTCCTTCTTGACTAGATCATAAGCCGCTTGAATTGATTGGGCTTTTTGTTTAGCAATTTCCATCATTTCAGGGGGTAAACCTTTCGCCACCAGCTTATCTGGGTGATGTTCACTCATTAATTTACGGTAAGCACGTTTAATTTTTGTAGGGTCATCGCTAGGAGACACACCAAGCACTTTACAGGCATCTTCTAAGGTTGGGCCATTTGATTGTTGATAATAGCCCCCAGATTGCTGCTGAGAGTACCCTTGGCCAAATTGGCGACCACTTTGAATCATATCTAAGAACTGCTCAAATTGGGCTTTTGAAATCCCTAACTCTTCCGCGATAATAAACAACACTTTTCTTTCATTCGGATGCAACTGTCCATCCGCAAAAGCGGCTTGTAATTGAATTTCCAGAAACATCTGAATTAAGTCAAAACGACCATAGCAGGCCATACGTAATTGCTTTAATACATCACGTAATGGGAAGTCAGGAGATTTACCTTCTCTAAATGCCTGTTGGGCAGCTTTTCGGGTCTCTCCATGCAATTGCATTCTATCCATCAAATTTGATGCAAGCTGAATATCTGTCTCAGTTACACGGCCTTTCGACTTCGTTAAATGACCTAAAATTTGGAAGGTACTCGCAAAGAAAATGATTTGCCGATCACGTTTGTTCATCGCCCCAGCGAACTTACGTTGTATCGATGCTTTATCAAAACCGTGCCCAATAATTAGCCCTACTAGCGCCCCCCAAAAGCCCAATCCAGAGACGATTGCGAGTACAACGCCAATAATTTTACCCCAATAGTGCATATATCCCTCAATTCTTCAATGCTCAGAATGCAATTTTGCATTATCATACTATTCATTCTGCTCTATGCATAACTACCCGCGCGTAAAGTTTTTTACATTATACTGGCGCAAAGTGGTTGGCTAAGTTAGTCTTTGAGCGTTTGCTGGCTGTGCCAATTATGACGGAACCGCATATTTAATGATGAAAAAAAGCTATCCAACACTACTTGCCACCATGGTATGGGCGGCAATTTATAGTCAGCAAGCACATGCTGACCTTGCACAGCAGTGTATGCTGGGTGTCCCTGTATATACAAAACCTATTGTAAAGGGTGACCCCAACAACCTGCCTATTCACATAACTGCTGAAGATGTCCGTGGCGAATACCCTAATTTTGTTGAATATGACGGTAATGTCGATATTCAACAAGGGAACCAGACATTAACCGCTGATAACGTCAAACTCACCCAAACAGAAACGGCGGGTGAGCCTCCTGTACGTGAAGTGACCGCAACCGGTAATGTTCATTACGATGATCCGCAAATTATCTTAAAAGGCCCTTCAGCATGGTCGAATTTAGATAACAAAAATACCGATGTAAATGATGGTAACTACATGATGGTAGGCCGTCAGGGACGTGGTGACGCAACAAAAATGAAGATGCGTGATGAAAACCGTTATTCCATTATGGAAAATGGGACTTTCACCACCTGCTTACCCGGCAATAATAGCTGGAGCGTTGCTGGTTCAGAAGTAATTATCGACCGAGAAGAAGAAGTCGCTGAAATTTGGCATGCGCGCTTTAAAGTTGGTGATGTGCCAATTTTTTATAGCCCATATATGCAGTTGCCTATTGGTAACAAGCGTCGTTCCGGTTTCTTAATTCCAACAGGTAGCTATTCAACTAATGACGGTTTAGAGTTTTCTTTACCTTATTATTGGAATATTGCACCGAACTACGATGCAACTATCACCCCACAGTTTATGACACACCGTGGTGTTAAGTTAAATAATGAATTCCGTTATCTAATAACACCAGGAACAGGTACCGTTGCATTTGACTTTCTGAAGCATGACAGAGCCTACAGTAAAGATAAAGAACGTGGTAAACGTGAAAAGCGTGACAGCGATGACCGCTGGTTATTCTACTGGCGCCATTCAGGTACCTATGCAGGGCATTGGAATTTTAGCTCAGACTATACCAAAGTAAGCGACCCAAGCTACTTTACAGATTTTAGTTCCCAATACGGTAGTACCACTGATGGTTATGCCACCCAAAAATTCAGTGCCGGTTATTCAGATACTAACTGGAATGCTAAAGTTACCCATAAGCAGTTCCAGATCTTTGCTGATAACCCAAACAAACGCGCATATAAAGCGGAGCCGCAAGTTGACTTTAATTATTATAAAAATAATTTAGGCGCTTTCGATTTTCATACCTATGCGCAAGCGGCTCGTTTTACTAGTGTGGGTAAAAACAACCCTGATGCAACACGTTTACACTTCGAACCTGAGGTGAACCTGCCATTATCAAATGGCTGGGCAAATATGAACAATAGCATTAAATTGTATGCTACCCATTACGACCAAGACATACCCCGCTCTAATACTGATAAAAATTTAGAGAAAAATGTAAGCCGTGTTCTCCCAATGTTCAAAAGTGACGCAAAAGTCGTTTTTGAGCGCGACCTCTACCAAGGAAGCGATTTTATACAAACATTAGAGCCACGCGTACAGTACCTGTATATTCCGTATAAAGATCAGGACAATATCAATAACTTCGATTCCTCATTATTACAATCGGATTACAGCGGTTTGTTCCGTGACAGAATATACAGTGGTCTTGACCGTATAGCCTCAGCAAATCAGCTCACTACGGGTGTTACAACTCGCCTCTATGATGATAGTTTAGCTGAGCGCTTTAATTTCTCCGTTGGGCAAATTTATTATTTCGAACGCCCTCGTGCGGGTGACTCTAACCGCCCAATTGATGATAAAAGTAATACCGGTTCCTTATTATGGGCCACTGATACCATGTGGCGCATCAATGATAATTGGGGAATGCGCGGTGGTTTACAGTATGACCGTCGTCTAGGCAATGTCACTATGGGGAACGCTGTTGCAGAATATCGTTTAGATGCAGATAGATTAGTTCAGTTGAACTACCGTTTTGTTGACCGCGATTATATTCAAGCAACCTTCCGTCGTGATGATGTGGCAAATGGTGGCTACACCTATACCCTACCTGAATATCAACAAGGTATTTCACAGGTAGGTACGGTTGTTAGTTGGCCATTGAATGATCGCTGGGGTTTTGTCGGCTCATATTATTATGATACAAAACAAAAACAATCCGCGAGCCAACTGGTTGGGTTGCAATATAATACCTGTTGTTGGGCAGTCAACCTTGGCTATGAACGTAAGATTGTCGGTTGGCAAAAAGAAAAGTTCAGCAGCGAATATGATAATAAATGGTCAATCAATGTGGAACTTAGAGGCCTAAATAACAATCATAGTTTAGGTAGTCAGGAAATGTTGAGCCGAGGTATTATGCCTTATCAACGTGCTTTCTGATAACAAATAGCATCGTTTATTCTGAATAATTTGAGATGCATTTACTCTAAATACTTCGAGGTGCAGTCAACAACACTGCAACTCGAAGTATGGCGAGTAAACACGTATTAGCCCGCATTTTGCGGAATCAAAGTCAATATTATAGGACCATTATGAAGAATTGGAGAACGCTTATTCTGGGACTGATGTTCGCAAGCTCTGCTGCCTTGGCTGCGCCGCAGCAAATGGATAAAGTGGCTGCGGTCGTCAACAACGGAGTTGTGCTGGAAAGTGACGTCCAGAATATGATCAATACGGTAAAAGTGAACGCTCAGAACGCACGCCAACAGGTGCCTGATGATCAAACCCTGCGTCATCAGATCCTTGAGCGTCTAGTTATGGATAACATCATCTTGCAGATGGCTAACCAGATGCAGATAAACATTCCAGAAGAAGCCGTGAATGCGACCATCGCTGATATTGCTCGCCAGAACGGTTTAACTCTGGAGCAAATGCAAAAGCGTTTAACTGCTGATGGCATCAATATGGCTCAATATCGCAGTGAAATTCGTAAAGAGATGCTGATCGCTGAAGTGCGTAATAATGAAGTACGCCGCCGTGTGACAATTTTACCGCAAGAAGTTGATTCTCTTGCTGAACAAATGAGCTCACAAGCAAACTACGAAATGGGGGTTAATCTCAGCCATATCTTAATCCCATTATCCGAGAACCCAACTCAAGAACAGTTAAAAACAGCGGAAGCGTTAGTAGACAAAATCTTAACTGAACTGAAAAAAGGTGGGGATTTTGGTAAATTAGCGATTGCCTACTCAGCAGACCCGCAAGCGCTGAAAGGCGGCAATATGGGTTGGTCACGTTTACAAGAATTGCCAGTTGTCTTTGCTGAACAATTAAAAAATGCGAAAAAAGGCAATATTGTCGGCCCAATTCGCTCTGGTGTTGGTTTCCATATTTTGCGCGTAAATGATGTCAGTGGTGGTAGCCAACCGATTTCTGTAACAGAAGTAAAAGCACGCCATATTTTGATTAAATCATCTCCAATTATGGATGATACTCAAGCTAGACAGAAACTAGTGAAAATAGCCCAAGATATCCGTTCTGGCGCAATCACATTTGAAGATGCGGCAAAAGAGAATTCAGAAGACCCAGGTAGCGCCTTAAAAGGCGGTGAATTGGGTTGGAACATGCCGGATATCTATGACCCAGCATTCCGTGATGCTCTGATGAAATTAAACAAAGGTGAATTAAGCCAACCTGTTCCTTCAAGTTTTGGCTGGCACTTAATTCAATTAGAAGATACACGTAAGGTAGATAAAACAGATGCGGCACAAAAAGACCAAGCGTACCGCCTACTGTTTAACCGTAAATTTAATGAAGAAGCGCAAAGCTGGATGCAAGAGCAGCGGGCTTCTGCTTACGTAAAAGTCATCGATGGTCGTGACAACCAATCTAATGATGAAAAATCTAATTAAGCCTATTGTTATCACCCCCGGTGAACCTGCCGGGGTTGGTCCAGATTTGCTAATCCAACTCGCTCAGCAGGCATGGCCTGTTGAGTTAGTTGCATGCGCTGATCCAAACTTACTTCTTGAACGCGCTAAAACGTTAAACTTACCACTCACTCTGACCGAATATGAATCAAGTAAGGCAGTAAAAGCCCATACTCCAGGTCATCTATCCATTATACCCGTTGACTTAAATACCCCGGCGAAAGCAGGCGTACTCAATGTGGCCAATGGTAGCTATGTGGTTAACACATTAGCACAAGCCTGTGATGGCTGTTTAAAGGGTGAATTTTCAGCGATTGTAACGGGGCCAGTGCATAAGGGCATTATTAATGATGCCGGTGTTCCCTTTAGTGGTCACACCGAGTTTTTTGCAGAACGTAGTGGTTGTGAGCGGGTCGTTATGATGCTAGCAACCGAAGAGCTTCGTGTTGCCTTAGCCACCACACACCTACCACTTAAAGATGTTTCAGGTGCCATCACGCAACAAAGTCTACGTGAAGTGATCACCATCTTACATCATGATTTACAAACAAAATTCGGTATTGAAAAACCTACAATCTATGTTTGTGGCTTAAACCCACATGCAGGTGAAGGTGGCCATATGGGTACCGAAGAAATTGACACCATCGAACCCGCACTTGAAAGCTTACGTGTAGAGGGGGTTCATCTCGTTGGGCCATTACCCGCGGATACCCTTTTCCAACCTAAGTATTTAGATCACGCAGATGCAGTTTTAGCAATGTATCATGATCAGGGTCTTCCTGTGTTAAAATACCAAGGTTTCGGCAGAGCGGTGAATATTACCCTCGGTCTGCCTTTTATCCGTACCTCTGTCGATCATGGCACTGCGCTTGAACTCGCGGGGACGGGTCATGCTGATGCGGGGAGTTTTATCACCGCATTAAAGTTAGCTATCCAAATGACATCTAAAAATACATGAATAATCGAGTCCATCAGGGGCACTTTGCCCGCAAACGTTTCGGGCAGAACTTTTTAACTGACCAGTTTATTATTGACAGCATCGTAGATGCAATGAACCCGAAACCGGGCCAATCCATTGTCGAAATTGGCCCTGGCTTAGGTGCCTTAACAGAACCGGTTGGTAGCCGAATCGACAAAATGACCGTCGTTGAACTCGACCGTGACCTCGCGGCACGGTTACACGTCCATCCGCAACTAAAAGATAAACTCACTATCATTCAGCAAGATGCGATGACTGTGGATTTCGGCGAGCTAGCAAAACAAGCAGGTCAACCCCTGCGGGTATTTGGTAACTTACCCTACAATATTTCTACCCCATTGATGTTCCACCTATTTACCTTTACTAACTCGATTGCAGATATGAATTTCATGCTGCAAAAAGAAGTGGTTAATCGGCTGGTAGCAGGCCCTGGGAGTAAGGCTTATGGTCGTTTAAGTGTCATGGCGCAATATTATTGCCATGTGGTTCCAGTACTCGAAGTGCCGCCAACAGCATTTACTCCAGCACCAAAAGTAGATTCTGCGATTGTGAGGTTAATCCCTCATCGTGAAAACCCTTATCCAGTAAAAGATATTAAATTCTTAAGTCGTATTACTACCCAAGCTTTTAACCAACGCCGTAAAACGATCCGCAATAGCTTAGGGGATTTATTTAGTGTTGAAGAGTTAACCAATTTGGGTGTTGACTTAGGTACCCGTGCAGAAAATATTTCTGTTGAACAATATTGCAAAATGGCAAACTATCTTTCTACCCGGTCAGAATAGTCTGTTGAAGGAGGCACTATGCTTAATGAACCAAATGTAAGCATCCAAGTTCAGAGTGTCTACATCGAAAGCCAATCTCAACCCGATATTGCAAGGTATGTGTTCGCTTATACCATCTGTATTCGCAATTTAGGGCGAGAACCCATCCAATTAATGAGCCGCTATTGGCTCATTACTAACAGTGATGGCCATAAAACTGAAGTTCAAGGTGAAGGCGTGGTGGGTGAACAACCCGTCATTCCTCCTGGAAAAGAATATCGTTACACCAGTGGTGCAATTCTTGAAACACCAATGGGAACGATGGAAGGTTATTACGTGATGCTAAGCACTCAAGGGGACCATTTTCACGTTGATATCCCCGCTTTTCGTCTTGCAATTCCAACATTGATTAATTAATTATGTCGACATATTTAGTAGGTGATATCCACGGTTGCTATCGTGAACTTCGTGAACTAATGGACAGGGTCAATTTTGATCCAAACCAAGACACATTATGGCTTACTGGTGACTTGGTTGCCCGAGGTTCTGGGTCACTGCAAGTTTTACGTTATGTTAAAAGTTTAGGTCCCGCGGTGCGTTTGGTTCTCGGTAACCATGATCTCCATCTTCTCGGGATCTACTGTAAAATCAGTCGTAATAAACCTAAAGATCACCTTGATGAATTATTGCATGCCCCTGATCTAGACGAACTAATCAATTGGCTACGTCGTCAACCTTTATTGCAAATTGATGAAGAAAGAAAAATAGTGATGACGCATGCAGGTATAACGCCACAGTGGGATATTGAAACCGCACGGATGTGCGCTAGGGAAGTCGAAGCCGTCCTTTCCAGTGATGCTTACCCGCTATTTATCGATTCAATGTATGGCGATATGCCAAATAATTGGTCGAGTAGTTTAATGGGGTTAGCACGCTTACGTTTTAGTACCAATGCTCTCACACGTTTACGCTACTGCTTCCCGAATGGGCAGCTTGATATGATTTGCAAAGAAAACCCTAAAAAAGCGCCCGCACCATTAAAACCTTGGTTTGATTTACCAAGTCAAATTCCTGAGGATTATTCGGTGTTCTTTGGCCATTGGGCATCCCTTGAAGGTAAATGCACACCAGATAACGTTTATGCTTTAGATACTGGCTGTTGCTGGGGTGGTGACCTAACCTTATACCACTGGGAAACAAAACAATTTTATCGCCAAAAATCACACCAAAAAAGCCGTAAAGAATAGTTTTGGCTCTATTAAAAACAAAATGGCGCATTAAGCGCCATTTTTGTGAAATGAAAATTTAAACTCTTTTGGTTAGTATCTCAAAACAATAGCCGTGCGTATTGTTTTCATCCGCTTCGTGATATTCGGTAAAAATCGAATCCCATTCATCTGGCTCATAAACTGGGAAATGAGTATCCCCAATGACTTCTGCATCAACATGAGTCAGGTATAATTTATTCGCTAGAGGTAAAAACTGCTGGTAAACCTTACCGCCACCAATCACCATGATTTCCTCAACATTCTCTACCGCTTGTGCAGCAGCTAGCGCTTCTTCCATAGAGGTCACCCAAACAACGTTAGAGTCTGCCCCTGGCTGGCTAGTTAATACGATGTTGACGCGTTGTGGTAATGGACGCCCGATTGATTCATAGGTGACACGCCCCATAATAACGGGCCTATTTAACGTATTTCGTTTGAACCACGCAAGATCACCGGGCAAATTCCAAGGCATCGCTTTTTCCATGCCGATAACCTGATCGATCGCCATTGCTGCGATTAAGCTAATATTCATCTACTCACCTTAGAAACTAATATAAAAATTGAGCACACTATACGGAAAGAGAATTGCTTCGTCGACTAAATTTAAGCTTCCTTAAACAGGTTTGAATCACTTATACTCGAATTGATAAATTTAGGACTAAAAATAACATTTAAAAACAAAAGAGATACCTCATCCTGCCTCAATTTACGGGTATTTAGCAAGGTATTGCAAATTCTAAAAATTGGGTTAGTAAGGGGCTATAGAAAAGAGAATATCCCATGTACGAAACTAGTATTATGATTGCCACCATAGCAACCCTAGGGATGCTATCGCCAGGTCCTGACTTCTTTTTAATTGTTAAAAATGCCGCACGATACCAACGTTCAGCGGCTCTCATGACAGCCTTTGGTGTTATTGCTGCAATTGCATTACATATGACTTACTGTGTCGCAGGCCTTGCAGTGCTCATTACCACCACCCCTTGGTTATTTAACATTTTAAAGTATGCAGGTGCAGCGTACTTAATTTGGATTGGTATTAAAAGCCTACTGCCACATTCAAGTCATTTAGTTGATTTAAATACTCGTAAACATGAGATTGTCTCGTTCAAAAAAGCCTTTATGCAAGGCTTTCTCTGTAATGTCCTGAACCCGAAAGCAACCCTTTTCTTCCTTGCTGTGTTTACTCAAGTATTGGACATCAATTCAACTGTTGGCGAAAAACTATGGTTTGCTTTTATTATTTGGGGGCTCGCCGTTATTTATTGGCCAATTTTAGTCTTTTTAATTCAAAGTGCCCCAGTTAGAAAAGGGTTAGCGAAAGTGCAAAAATATGTTGATAAAGTGCTGGGGGTTATTTTAATTGCTTTTGGAGTCCGCGTAGCGCTTAGTTAGTTCATTAAGATAAAATGCAAAAAACAATAGCCTAATTTATCTGTCTATACTGTTTATTGATTAACGATAGCTTATAAATTCCTTTCCTTTTTCAAAGGAACACAAATTCAATTTCTGATGACTTCCACTCTATTTAATAGAGTGGGAGACCCTTCGTACTATTAAAACGGCATAACTTTGTGTTACCGAATAAATTATTCTTTGATAGTTCAAGATAAAAAAGAGCCGCAATTTCCATGCGGCTCGCTGATTTTTAAACTAAGCAATATTGAGCTAAATTCTCCCCCCAATCTGCTAAGCCTTGGGAAACAAACCCTGTGCTTTGATAAAAATAGTGCGCAGTATTATTTTCTGAATGATAACCAACCATCAAAAAGGGAATATTCGCTGTATTTTCCTGCTGAATATCCGCTATCAACAAAGCCATTGCCTGCTTTGCATAGCCCTTACCTTGATGTTTTTCATCAATCATAAAACGATAAATCCAGTAATTACCATCATCGTGGTCAATACCATACATTAACATCCCAATCATCTCATCACGATGGCATATCCCTTTCACGACAAACCCCGTTAGAAATTGCACTTCAGCAATAGAATAAAGGTTCGACGCAATAAATGCGGATTGCGCTGGTGAAACCTGTAAATCTGCGCACTCTTCCCAATTTTCAGGGGTTAAAACAACCAATGTTACCATTAACTTCTCCTAGTGTTAGAGAAGCAAATACCTCTCTAACTAATGATTATTATACAATTTAACGCTCTAGCTCTTGTGTTTGGCATAATAACCTCCTTAATAGTTCTTATTGATAACATTGCTATTTCATTTAACTACTCTTGTGGTGAAACCACCAACTGACCCGCTGAACCTAAATCCGCTTTTTCCAAATTTTGGCTATAGAATAAGAATGGAAAATGGTTATACGAAGGTTGCATCATTTGAACTAACAACTCGGTACGACCATCTACCCATACGGTGTCTTTCCAACCATAATCTTCAGGCGGAGTCGGTTGACCATTGCGGTTCAGCACTTTAAACCTCACACCTTCAATATGAAACGCTTGCGGAACATTTGTTGTAATAACCCAACGTTCCCAATTTCCTTGACGGCTTGTCATATCGACTCTATTAG
Source organism: Providencia sp. 2024EL-00732 (assembly GCF_044006275.1). Taxonomy (NCBI): domain Bacteria; kingdom Pseudomonadati; phylum Pseudomonadota; class Gammaproteobacteria; order Enterobacterales; family Morganellaceae; genus Providencia; species Providencia sp. 2024EL-00732. Next base: position 100,452 of record NZ_JBIPDG010000014.1, read on the forward strand.
TATCAAGAACCGCATTATTAATACCAAAGCCGTCATTAAGGTGGATTTCACGTTGCATTATACTGGATGTAACTTGCGTTTTGTCTTCAGCTAATTGCGTTGGTAAGCCATCAGTCACTAACGACATTAAGCCTGTGGCTTTAATCGTCAACACATTAGTAGAGATTAGGCTATTTGACGGCTCAAATAACCCTTTTACTCGGTCCATAAATGTTGCAGACTCGCCTGCTGTGATGGTCAACTCTTGAGTTTTCGCCATGTCAATCAGCACTTCTCGCCTTTCACCTGGGGCGAGTGGTAATGCTTGAACATTAACAGGCACAGTGAGTAAGCCTTGGTCTGATGCGATCATCGAAAATGGGCGACCATCACTAATTTTCATTACATAATGACGTGAATTCGATGCATTTAACAACCGTAAACGCACCCATCCGCGAGAAACTTCGACATACGGGTCCTGAACACCATTAACTAATAAGGTATCGCCAAGAAAACCGTCTTCGCTCGCTTTATATTCAGGCACACCAAAGTTATCTAGCCGCTTGTCTTGAATAATAATAGGAAAATCATCGACACCATAGTGCTTAGGCAAACGCAAATTTTTAGTCACATCATCTTCTATGATCCACATGCCTAATAACCCATTGTGGACTTGTTCACCCATTTTTCCTTGGGTATTTGCATGATACCAAAGTGTCGCTGCATTTTGACGAATAGGGATCACGGGGGACCAATCTGCATTTGGTGAAATCAGCCTTGCAGCCCCACCGATCTGAGTCCCCGGGATTTGTAACCCACTGATGGTCATTGAAACAGCTTCAGGTAATCTATTGCTATAAATTAGCTTTAAATCATCACCATTTTTGACTCTTACCGTTGGTCCTGGTGAAGAACCATTGATTCCCCAAATATCGGCTGAGTATTTCCCATCAAAAGACCAATGGATTTTTTGTAATGTCAAAAAGAGTGGCTGACCAGACCGAGATTCTAATAACGGTGGCACAGGTAAAGCTATCGCCCCCTCTGCGCTTACATTCATTGGCACATAGGACATACATAGAGCCAACCCTGCCGCTACAAGGGTTTGGCATCGATTGAATGACATAAATTCTCCGCTAAACAAAAATTCCAGCGCATTTTATTATTTAATATTAGAAACTCTCAGCCAATAACGCGGCTAATTTTGGATTGGCGCTAGTAAAATAACTACTTAGATACAACAATATAGTACCGTAATATTATGTCAGCCATGATATCGCGAAAAAAGGGGAAATTCTAAAAATATCTTCTAATATATAAAAATATAATTAATAGCTTTACAAGTAGTAGGGTTAATTAATTAAAAAGGAAAAAATTATACGAAATGCGATTCAAGTTTGATGAGCAAACTCGGTTTTGGATAATAATGCGGGCAATAATTTTTACTGACCGCATTATTGAATATTAGGCTTAATAACGCACTATTTTTGGGATTGCTTCGCCATTTCAGCGACTTCTAAATCTAACTCTTTTATTTTAGCTTCCATTAAGGAATGGCAGAGTTCTGACAGTTCGCGAACCTGTTCACGGCTATACACTGACGTATCGATAGGGTCTAGCATCTCAATGATCACATTGCCGTTATTCCAACGGTTTAGTTTAATCTTGCCTTGCGTACTAGAAACACAGACTGGCACGATAGGTACCCCAGCAGCGATAGCAGCATGAAATGCCCCCGTTTTAAAAGGCAATAGACCGCGCCCACGGCTGCGCGTCCCTTCTGGAAACATCCACACTGAAATTTTACGTTTTTTTATCTGATCCGCCACTTGAGTAATCGTATTATGTGCTTTAGAACGATTAGCGCGGTCAATTAGAATATTGCCAGTGATCCAATATAAAAAACCGAAAAATGGAATATAAACTAAACTTTTTTTGCCCACTGTTACCGTTCTTGGCTGCACACCATTTGACATGGTCACCATATCGTAATTGTTTTGATGATTACCAATATAAATGCTTGGGCCATAGCCTTTGGCTTTTTCAGGGACACGGTTGATCACGTTAATCCCAAAAACTACAGATAACCGACCAAACATATGGCCAAACGTCATCACATGTTTTGGATTGCGTGGGCTAAATAGACAGTAAATACCGCCCCCGATACAAACAGCAAGCGTGTAGATAATAACTATAATCGCTCTAATCAGCGCTAACATACTAACCCCAAATTCAACGGGGCCATACAGCCCCAATCTATTAATATCACCCACTTATTCACCAATCAAATCTGACTGAGCAGTGAATAAATAGGAATTTATTACTTAACTAATTATTCAGCACCTAAAGGCTCAATATCAATACGTTCAATATTGTGCATTCCTCGCGGCAAGGAGGTCCCTTTGCGGCCGCGCTCTGAACGATATTTTTGCAGATCTTCAGCTTTAAATTTCAATTTTCGCTTACCAAAATGCAAAGTCATTGATGCACCTGTAGGTAAAATCATAAGCCAAGTCAACAAATCATCACCACTTGCAGCTTGAGCGCCAGCTATGTTGATAATTTTATTCCCTTTACCTTTCGACAGCTGTGGTAAATCTGAAACAGGGAATATTAACATACGCCCTGCTTTGGTTATTGCCAACAGCAAATCTTCTTGTTCATTATGTAGCTCAATGGGGGCTAACACTTTTGCGTTATCTGGTAACGAAATTAAAGCCTTACCTGCTTTGTTTTTGGTTACTAGGTCATTGAAAGTACAAATAAAGCCGTAACCAGCATCAGACGCCATCAAATATTTTTGCTCTTCAGGTGCCATTAACACATGTTCAATGGTTGCACCTGGTGGCAATGACAGTTTTCCTGTTAATGGCTCGCCTTGACTACGCGCTGATGGTAGTTCAAGCGGGTCAACAGAATAACTACGCCCTGTTGAATCAAGGAATACTGCGGCTTGGTTCGATTTGCCTCGAGCTGCGCCTTTAAAACCATCGCCAGCTTTGTAATTGAGGTTCGTCGGCTCTATATCATGGCCCTTAGCACTACGTACCCAGCCCATATCAGAAAGCACAACGGTAATAGGCTCTGAAGGGAGAATTTCATGCTCACTCATGGCCTTAGCTTCTTCACGCTCATGTAATGGTGAGCGGCGATCATCGCCATAAGCTTTAGCATCAGCCTGAATTTCTTTTTTAATTAAGGTATTTAATTTACGCTCTGACCCTAAGATACCTTGTAACTCATCACGTTCTTTTGCTAATTCATCTTGCTCACCACGGATCTTCATTTCTTCAAGCTTCGCTAAATGACGTAGTTTTAACTCTAAAATAGCTTCTGCTTGTGTATCCGTAATATTAAAGCGAGACATTAGGACAGCCTTTGGCTCGTCCTCTGTACGAATAATTTCAATAACTTCATCAATGTTAAGGTAAGCGATTAATAAACCATCTAAAATATGTAAACGCCTTAACACTTTGTCTAAACGGTGATTTAATCGATTACGAACTGTTTGGCGACGATAAGTAATCCACTCAGTTAAAATTTCAACTAACCCTTTAACTGAAGGACGATTGTCTAAGCCAATCATATTCAGGTTAACACGATAACTTCTTTCTAAGTCGGTAGTCGCAAATAAATGCGTCATCACTTGGTCAATATCAACACGATTACTACGCGGAACAATAACCAAACGAGTTGGGTTTTCGTGGTCAGATTCATCACGTAAATCTTCAACCATGGGTAGCTTTTTCGCGCGCATTTGGCTAGCAATTTGCTCTAATACTTTCGCGCCAGAAACTTGATGAGGCAACGCTGTTATCACTGCATTGCCGTCTTCTTTTTCCCACACAGCACGCATACGAACAGAACCACGGCCGTTTTGGTAAATTTTACGGATATCACTTTGTGAAGAAATAATTTCAGCTTCGGTCGGGTAATCAGGACCAGGAACGAACGCCATGATATCGTCAAGACCCAGTGTTGGTTTCTCCAACAATGCCACTAGCGCATTTGCCACTTCTCGGGCGTTATGAGGCGGAATGTCTGTCGCCATCCCAACTGCAATGCCCGTTGTGCCATTTAATAAAATATTTGGCAGACGCGCCGGTAACATTTTAGGTTCGTTTAACGTACCATCAAAGTTAGGTACCCAATCAACCGTGCCATGAGCTAACTCGCTCAGCAAAACTTCCGCATACTTTGATAAGCGCGATTCGGTATAACGCATTGCTGCAAACGATTTAGGGTCATCCGGTGCCCCCCAGTTCCCTTGCCCGTCCACTAGTGGGTAACGGTAAGAAAACGGTTGAGCCATTAATACCATCGCTTCATAACACGCACTGTCACCATGTGGATGGTATTTACCTAGTACGTCACCGACAGTTCTTGCTGATTTCTTATATTTTGCTGTGTTGCTCAAACCAAGTTCTGACATGGCATACACAATGCGGCGCTGAACAGGTTTAAGCCCATCGCCAATAAAAGGTAATGCCCTATCCATGATGACGTACATCGAATAGTTTAGATAGGCATTTTCAGTAAAGGCATGAAGCGGTAGGCGCTCCACACCATCATGAGTAATTTCACTCATTTAATTAATTCCTTACGCTTTCTCATCGCAATTCGGATGTTAGACATCAATTTCAGCCATATCGCCTTTTTCTTGTAACCAATTACGGCGGTCTTCAGAGCGTTTCTTCGCTAGAAGCATATCCATAACGGCAAGCGTTTCTTGGTAGTTTTCATCATCGATGGTTAACTGAACAAGGCGACGAGTATTTGGATCTAATGTGGTTTCGCGTAATTGTGGTGGGTTCATTTCACCCAACCCTTTAAACCGTTGAACATTCGGTTTACCACGCTTACGGCTAAGACGCTCTAGCACCGCATTTTTTTCGCTTTCATCAAGGGCATAGAAAGTTTCTTTGCCTAAATCGATACGGTACAACGGCGGCATTGCCATATATACATGCCCCGCTTTGACTAAAGTCGGGAAATGGCGCACAAATAAAGCACACAATAACGTTGCGATATGTAAACCATCGGAATCCGCATCCGCAAGAATACAAATTTTACCGTAACGTAGTTGGCTGAGGTCTTCGCTATCAGGGTCAATACCAATTGCCACGGAGATATCATGTACCTCTTGGGAAGCTAAAACTTCGTCAGAAGACACTTCCCATGTGTTTAGGATTTTACCACGTAATGGCATGATAGCTTGGTATTCACGGTCGCGGGCTTGTTTTGCTGACCCACCCGCCGAATCCCCTTCGACAAGGAAGAGTTCTGTCATGCTAAGGTCTTGCGAGCTGCAATCTGCCAGTTTACCCGGCAATGCAGGGCCACTGGTTAGCTTCTTACGCACTACTTTTTTCGCCGCACGCATCCGGCGTTGTGCGCTCGATATTGCCATTTCCGCCAGTTGCTCAGCCACTTGCACATTTTGGTTTAACCACAGGCTAAAGGCATCTTTAACAACACCGGAAACAAATGCAGAACATTGACGCGATGAAAGGCGTTCTTTCGTTTGCCCTGCAAATTGAGGGTCTTGCATTTTTACGGAAAGTACATACGTACAGCGTTCCCAGATATCATCCGCCGAAAGCTTAACACCACGAGGTAAAATATTGCGGAATTCACAAAATTCACGCATCGCGTCCAATAACCCTTGGCGTAAACCATTAACGTGGGTTCCACCTTGCGCGGTTGGAATAAGGTTTACATAGCTTTCAGTTAACAATTCACCGCCTTCAGGTAACCATAACAGCGCCCACTGAGCACCTTCAGTTTCCCCTGAGAACTCCCCAGTGAAAGGTTTTGCGGGTAATGCTTCTAGCCCGTCTATGGATTCCATTAAGTAATCAGTTAACCCATCACTGTAACACCAGCTTTGCTCTGTATTATTGAGCTTGTCCTTAAACGTGATTTTCACGCCAGGACATAAAACGGCTTTGGCTTTTAAATTATGAGTTAAACGCGAAACTGAAAATTTTGGGCTATCAAAATAGCTTTCATCTGGCCAAAAATGCACGCTAGTCCCTGTGTTACGCTTGCCACAGGTACCGATTACATGCAAATCTTCTACTTTATCGCCGTTTTCAAAGGCAATTTGATACACTTGGCTATCGCGACGCACTGTAACTTCAATACGTTTTGATAACGCATTGACTACGGAAATACCTACCCCGTGTAGGCCCCCGGAAAACTGGTAACTTTTATTGGAGAATTTCCCCCCCGCGTGCAGCTGCCCTAAAATTAACTCTACGGCTGGCACTTTCATTTCAGGGTGGATATCAACAGGCATACCACGCCCATCATCGATCACCTCAAGGGATTGATCGGCATGTAAAATAACTTCGATGTGCCCCGCATGCCCAGCAAGGGCTTCGTCGACACTATTATCAATTACTTCTTGAGCCAAATGGTTCGGTCGGCTGGTATCAGTATACATCCCCGGACGACGGCGAACAGGCTCCAAACCACTGAGGACTTCAATGGCCTCTGCGTTATAACTAGATTGAGTCATGTTGTCATTCTGCGGTAAATAGGTGGCTAATTGAACTATTCAATCAGTGAGTTACTGTTGATAATAACAGTGTTCATGTGTTTTGACACTATTTCTCTGCCAATTGTAAAAAATGAACAATTTGAGGAAAGTATGCTTCAAAACCAACAAATGCATGATTACCGTCAGGTTCTACAGTCTGTTTACACTTAGAAAGATAGGTAACAGCTTCACGATAATCAAGTACCTCATCCCCCATTTGCTGTAGTAACCAAATAAGATGAGGAGATGTTAACTTTTCAATGTATAAGGATTTTAGCTCATGAATATGTTTGTTTTCCAACACATATTTTTCGTAAGTATAGGGGTTTGTATTCTCCCCTAAATAGTCTTGTAGTAAGTCAAAGGGTCTTACAGCAGGGTTGACCACCACTGCAGGAAGTTGATAACGCTCACTGAGCCAAAGAGAAAAATACCCTCCAAGGGAGGAACCTACTAGGCCAATCTTCCCCTGTTTATGTTGTAAGACAATATCTTCTAACATGGCTTGAGCTTGCCGAGGAAAATTCGGTAATTGCGGCACAACCATATTGATATGTGGGTAGTTTGCATCAACCCATTTCTTTAAGCTATTTGCTTTAGCTGATAAAGGTGAGCTATTAAAACCGTGAATATAAAGTAAAGTAGACATAAGGTGATTAATAACCGTCGGAGTCTAAATCAGGGCTGAATTCTCTCGTCTCTAAACGATGCACACTCGTTTTGATATGCCTATGCCCTTGTTCATCCACACTGAGTTCCAAATAGCGCCAACCGGGTGCTACGGTATCTAGCGCAAAGTTAGTACAATGTGGTTTGAATTGCACGCAAGTTGAAGGCGTGGCTAACAAACGTATTCCATGCCAAAGCACATCCATTTCTTGATGAATATGCCCACACAGCATGGTTTTAACATTTGGATAGCTTTTTAGGTAATCCGCTAATATGTGCGAATTTCTTAAGCTGTGTTGATCTAGCCATGTACAGCCCGAAGGCAATGGATGATGGTGTAGCATTACTAACGTTGTACGGTCAGGTTGCGCATCTAAGCTCTGCTTCATCCATTCTAATTGTTGCTCAGAAAGTTCACCATGGGGGACGTCTTGCAATTGGCTATCTAACATTAGAATTTGCCATTCATCGCCAATTAAAATTTGTTTAGCGCTTGAGATACCAGCCACCCTGAGGGTTTCAACCATGGCTGGCGGATAATCATGGTTTCCAGGAAGCCAAACACAAGGCGCAGGAATACGCTCAATACCATCTGCAAAATGTTGATAAGCTTGTGGCGATTGGTCTTGAACCAGATCCCCTGTCGCAACAATCAAATCAATTGGGAGATTTTCTTTTGCAATAGCGCTAAGCACTGCTTGATAGCTATCATAAGTATTTACACCTAAAAGGGTGTTCTCAGTGTTAGCAAAAAGATGCGTATCCGTAACTTGTAAAATTCTCACGATCTTCGAGTTCTTTGCAGTCACTTCAAGCTGGCTGTCCAAAAGTATTCCTTATCCGTAAATATTATTTATGCCTAATTAATTATATTCATTACAACTATACACAAACTCAACACACTGCCGCTTGCTGTAAAATACACCGTAATTATTCTAAAGGGTAATTTGCCAACGCGCCAACTTAGCGCTGTATTACTTTAAATAATTCGGGCGGCAAGCTGAGCTATCCCAAGGAGCATACACCAGTATGTGACTTGGGTAGCGAAGCGCGACCAACACACTTGCAGCTTGTTGTACTCCTTGCTTTAGTGCGCCTTGCCTCGCTGCAATCACCTTAAAGCATAATTTTTAACTTACTCGAATTACTCTAAATAATTCGAGTTGCAAGAAGGCGGCAAGCTGAGCTATCCCAAGGAGCATACACCAGTATGTGACTTGGGTGGCGAAGCGCGGCCAACACACTTGCAGCTTGTTGTACTCCTTGCTTTAGTGCGCCTTGCCTCGCTGCAATCACCTTAAAGCATAATTTTTAACTTACTCGAATTACTCTAAATAATTCGAGTTGCAAGAAGGCGGCAAG